>DATJIF010000175.1:0-165784 GCA_035493475.1 Actinospica sp. | reverse complement strand
GACGACGTCGTGCTGCACCGGCGACTTCGTCAGGCACCAGAACGGAAGGGCGATCATCTCGCCCATCACCGTCGCCAGTTCGAGCGGAGACAAGCAGGACGCGACCTGGATCGTACGGCCCGGCCTGGCGAACAGCGCGTGCCTGTCGTTCGAGTCCAAGAACTTCCCGAACGGCTACCTGCGCCAGACCAGCGGCGCCGTCTACCAGCAACAGAACGACGGCACCCAGCAGTTCGCCTCGGACGCCACGTTCTGCGCAACGCCCGGCCACAACGGCCAAGGCGAATCCCTCGCGTGGAACGCGACCCCGGCCGACTTCCTCCGCCACTACAACGGTGACCTCTACGTCGCCAGCGACGGAGGCTCGGACGCCTGGGACAACGCGACCTCGTGGACCGACGACACCAGCTGGATCCCCGTCCCCGCCTGGGCTCCGTAGTAGTCCGACTCCAACCGTGCCGGGTTCCGTCCGATCACGCGGACGGAACCCGGCATGATTCATTCACTGACGCTGGCCCGATGCGCGCGGATCTCGTCGTGGTGCTCGGCCGCCCAACCGATCAGCGACGCGACGATCTCGTGCAGGCCGCGGCCGAGCGGGGTCAGCGCGTACTCGACCCGCGGCGGGACCTCGGCGTACGCGGTGCGGGTGATCAGGCCGTCCTGCTGGAGTTGGCGCAGGGTGAGGCTGAGCATGCGCTGCGAGATGCCGGGGACCTGTCGCTGCAGGTCGGTGTAGCGCAGCGGCCCGGCCTCGACCACGGCGATCACCAGCAGGCTCCACTTGTCGCCGACGCGGTCGAGCACCTGGCGGATGAAGGCCATCTGCTCGGCCGGAATCCCGGCGCACGGCCCGAGCGCCGCCGCCCCGCCCATGTCGTCCGTGGCCTGCATGGCGCACATCCCTCTCCGTCGCGCACACCGATGTGCCTTTTGTACCGCCTCCAATACTGGCCCATCATGGCGCTACGCACAATTCGTAGGAATTGAGCTCCCCTGCTGAGAACGGAGCACTCATGCCCACCATCGCCATCGTCGGCGCCGGTCCCGGGATGGGCCTGGCGATCGCCCGCGCCTTCGGAACCCGCGGCTTCGACGTCGCCCTGATCGCGCGCAACCGCGGCAAGCTCGACGACCTCGTCACCGCCCTCGCCGCGCAGGACATCACCGCCGCCGCGTTCCCCGCCGACGTGCTCGACCACGACCAGCTCACCCGGGCCCTGGCCGACGCCGCCGCCCGCTTCGGCCGCATCGACGTGCTGGAATACTCCCCGGCCGGACAGCTGGACCCCTCGGGCATGACCATCCCGTCCGCCACCGCCCCGGCCGGCGTCCAGGCGCAGATGGACGCCCAGCTCTACGGCGCGCTCGCGGCCACCCAGGCCGTGCTGCCCGCGATGCGCGAGGCGGGCGCGGGCACCCTGCTGTACACCACCGGCGCCGGCTCGGTCAGCCCGATCCCGATGTTCGGCAACATCAACGCCGCCGCGGCCGCCCTCCGCAACTGGGTGCTCAACCTCCACGGCGAACTGGCCGACACCGGCATCCAGGCCGCACATGTCGCCATCGGCGTATGGATCGGCACCCACGGCCCCGCCGGCGCCCCAACCGCTACCGCCGATGAGATCGCCCCCGTCTACTGGGACCTGCACACCAAGCGCGACGAAGCAGAGCACGTCTTCACCGGCGCACAGCCCTAGACGATCGGGGCGCGTGATATACCGGATCGCGTCCGTCGCTCATGATCCGGAGGGCCCCATGCGCCGCATCGCCGTCTTCATCGCCTCGTCCAACGGGAACGACCCGGCGTACCTCAAGCTCGCCGCCGACACGGGAGCCGAGTTGGCCCGGCGCGGGATCGGCCTCGTCTACGGCGGCGGCCGCAGAGGGCTGATGGGCGCGCTGGCGGACGGCGCGCTCGGGGCGGGCGGCGAGGTGATCGGCGTGATCCCGCAGAGCATGGTCGAACGCGAGTGGGCGCACGAGTCGGTGAGCGAACTGGTCGTCTGCGACACGATGCATGAACGCAAGGCACTGATGGCCGAGCACGCCGACGCGTTCGTAGCTCTGCCCGGCGGCATCGGCACGCTGGAGGAACTGTTCGAGGTCTGGTCCTGGCGACAGTTGGGCTTCCACGCCAAGCCCGTCGGCTTCCTCGACACGGACGGCTTCTGGACACCGCTCCTCACCGCTCTACGCGGCATCGCCGACGCAGGCTTCCTCCCCGCATCGACCCTCGACGACCTGGCCGTGGCCCCCGAACTCCCCGGCCTCCTGGACGAACTCGACGACCGCCTCCGCCGCGACTCGCGCCCCGCGCACGGACACGGACACGCCGGTTGACGGCGACGGTCCCGCTCGGTCTCGTGGACCGGGCGGGACCGCGCGAAGCATGGCGACCGTGCAGCTGCGATCGCTGGTTCTACTATCTTTTCGCTATTGCGCGAGTGCGTTCTTCACCGTCTGGAAGGCCTCGTACTCACTCTTCTGCTCGACCGGGAACTGATACCAGGCCGCAGCGATCTTGGGAATGGTCGGGATGACCGACAGGCGGAACTTCTGGCCGTCACTGGTCGAGATCTGGAAACGGCCCTGCAGGTCGCGCTTCTTCACCGCGCCGCGGTTCTCGTCGGTGATCCGCACCGGGGCGCCGGTGGTGATGGCGCCCTTGTTCTCGTCGATCGGGACGATGACCAGTTCGGTGCTGCCGGGCTTGAATCCCACGGCGTAGTTGTAGACCGTGGTGCTGCGGTACACGATGTAGTTCCGCTGCTTCATGTCAGAGGCGTACACCTTGGTATAGCTCGTGCCGTCCGGAACTGCGGCGTCAAAAGCCGCGTGTATCGCCGTCTTGATTTCTTCCTTGCTCGCCACGTGAGTCCTCTGCGATTGGATGTAGGGCAACGAACAAGGCCGCAGATTACTACGACGGTACGACAGAACGCCGAAGCCGGATCGCCGAGACGAGGAAGAAGATCCCGCCGAGGAGGGCGTAGCCGCCGACGCTGGTGATGGCGGACGGGTGCTTGGCGGACTGGGCGAGGAAGCTGAGTCCGGCGAGGGTGGAGATGGCGCCGCTGAGGATCTGCGGGACCTGGCCGCCTGAGGTGCGGCGGGAGATCGCGGTGACGAGTTGCGCGATGCCGGAGAGGGCGGCCCAGGCACCCCACACGGCGAGTGCGTCGCGTATGGAAACCGTCGAGGCCCAGCCGAGTGCGATGGCGACGGCGGCGCTGACCACGACGTTGGCCCACTCAGCGGCCTGCGAGCCCGACGTCCTGGCTCTGGAGCGCAGCTGCCACAGGACGGCCGCGGCGTCGACGAGGGGGTAGACGACCAGCAGCGTGGTCAGGGCGGGGCCGGTGTGCTTGCCGGAGGGGAACAGCAGCGCGGCCCAGACGACGGCGAAGCCGAAGCGGATGAAGTAGAGCCTGGTCAGCAGCGCGCTGAACGCGGTCGGCGGGGTGGTGGCGGAAGAGGTCCTGGTCACGGCGGTGCTCATGGCGTGTCTCCTTGGTCGAACCATGTAGAGTTACTAGTACGTCTACATGGCCGACTCTAGACTGTGAGCAGCGCTGGTGCAACCAGCCGGACGAGAACGGGAGCCTGGACATGCACGCCGACGCAGCCTCCGGATCGGCGACGCCCACCGCGTCGCCACCGTCGTCCGGCGCGCCCGCTACGAGAGCGCGCATCCTCGCGGCCGCGAGCGAGCTGTTCTACGCCCAGGGCATCCGCGCCACGAGCGCCGACCGGATCATCGAGCAGGTCGGGATCACGAAGGTCACCTTCTACCGGCACTTCCGCACGAAGAGCGAACTCGTGGTCGCCTACCTGAAGGAGCAGTCCGCCGCGGAGCAGGCGTGGATGGAGAGCACGTACAGCAAGGGCGACCCCGTCGGCTCGTTGCGTACGCTCGCCACCGGCATCGGCGAGGCGAGCTGCCGTCCGGGCTTCCGCGGCTGCGCGTTCATCAACGCGGCGGCCGAGTTCGCCGACCCGGACGACCCCGTGCGCGCCGCGGTGGAGGAACATCGCGGCTGGATGCTCGGCCGATTCGAGACGATCGCCGCGGAGGCCGGCGCGCGCGACACCGAGACCGTCGCCCGCGAACTGATGCTGCTGCGTGACGGCGGAATGGTGAACGGCTACATCGGCGACCCGGCCTTCGTCGCCAACTCCCTCGCCGCAGCCTTCACCGCCGTCATCGCCACCTGACGCCTGGGCACCCCATACTGAGGGTACGGGCTTACAGTGGTTCGTTGACGGATGCTGGGGGGCATTGTGACTTTCGGGAAACGGGTATCTGTGCTCGTGCTGGCGACGACCGCGGTCGTCGCAACTGCAGCGGGTTGCAGTGGGCGTGGGGCTCCCCACGACACGTCGACGGTGCGGATTGTCGTGTCGCCGGCGGACGCGCTGTTCGACGTGGCCGCGTCGACGACGATCAGCGGGTTGCCGGCGGGCGCGCGCGTGACGGTCACCGCGAGCCAGCGCGACGACGCCAGTGGTCAGATGTGGACGTCAAGTGCGGTGTTCATGGTGGGCAGCAGCGGTGTCCTCCCGCTGTCGCAGCCCCCGGTCAGCGGCAGCTATCAGGGGTCGGACGAGATGGGCCTCGTGGAGACGCTCGCGCCGCCGGAGTTGCCGGGCGGGGTGCCGCAGTTCCTGGAAACGGCGGGCGCGGGCAAGTTCGACATCGAACTGGGTGCCAGCATCGACGGTCATGTGGTCGCGACGGCGACGATGACGCGCCAACGGGAGACGGTCACGCCGCGGACGGAGACTCCGGCGGCCACCGGCGTCTACGGCAGACTGTTCCTGCCCGCGCACGAAACGGGACGCAAGCCGGCGGTGTTGGTGTTCGGCGGCTCCGAGGGCGGCCTGAGCGGCGGGGTCGTCGAGCACGCGGCGGCACTCGCCGCGCAGGGCTATCCGGCGCTGGCGATCGCCTACTTCGACGAACCCGGCCTGCCCTCGACGCTCCAGGACGTCCCCCTCGAATACTTCGTCAAAGCCCTGAATCTGCTCGCGAAGCAGCCGGGCGTCGACGCGAATCATCTGCTGGTCTGGGGAACCTCACGCGGCGGCGAGGCCGCGCTGCTGCTCGGCGCGCACTTCCCGAACCTCGTCCACGGAGTGATCGCCGCCGTGCCCAGCGCCGTGGTGTGGGGAAGCTATCCCGAGACCGGATCGGCCGCCTGGACCCTCGACGGCAAGCCGGTGCCCTACGCGTCGTCCGCCGACTGGAACAACCCGGATCCCGCCGACGCGCAGGACGCGATCATCCCGGTCGAGCAGACCCGCGGACCGGTCTTCCTGGTCTGCGGCGGGGAGGACCAGGTATGGGCCTCGTGCCCGTACACCGACGCCATCACCGCTCGGCTCACGCAGCACCGGTTCGGCTATCCCGTCACCGCGCTGCGCTACCCCGCGGCGGGCCACTACGGCGGCGACCTCAACCCCTACCTCCCCTTCGCCGACGCGGCCGGCCCGACCGCCGCCGGGGCCGAGACCGGCGGAAGCGAGCTGGCCGATCAGCAGGCCGAGGCCGACTCCTGGCCCCGCCTGCTCTCCTTCCTCGCCCGGGTGTGACGGGTGTGAGGTGCCTGACTCAGCCCCACGACCACTTCTGGCTGGCCGAGCCGTTGCAGGGTTCGAGTTCCACGGCGCCGCCCTGGCCGGTCGCGGTGACACAGAGGTTTGAGGACGTCCCGACGATCGAGCCGTTGGACTCGATCGTCCACTGCTGGTTGCTTCCGCCGTTGCACGACCAGAGGTCGACCTCGCTGCCCGCCGACGCGTTCCAGTTGTAGTCGTCGAGGCAGTACGAGCCGCCGTCCTGCGTCAGCTGCCCCGAGGAGGTCAGGGTCCACGACTGGAAGGCGCCCGCGTTGCATGCGGCCACCTGCTCGACGGCGCCGGAGGAGTACGTCGAGCCGGGCGTGTTCAGGCATTGACCGGTCTGCGAGTTGCTCAATGCCGTGCTGGCGGCGCCCTTGGCCGTGGATGATGCCCCGGCGGCGGCTCCCGCAGCGGTGGATGACGGGCTCGCGGTTCCGTTCGCCGCTGCGGTCGAGGTCTGCGTTGCCGACGCGGTCGCGCTGCTGTGTGCGCTCGCGGACGAGGAGGGCTTCGACGACGACGTGGCGGATCCGCTCGCCTTGGCGGTCGAGCTCGCGTCCACTTTGCCGGTGAGGCTGGCCGCGGGAATGGCGCCCTCGGACATGGCCGGTTCCGTGGGCAGCGCGGACGGGGAGAAGATCGATGTGCTGCCGCTGTCGGTCTGGATGAACACGATCACGACCGCGGCGACGACTGCTGTCGATGCGAGGAGCGCGATCCACAGGCGACCGGACTTCGTGCGGGAGCCGTTGGCCGGTGGCGGTGTCGGTATCGGCTTCTTCAGTGCAGGGGGCTTGCCGGGTATCGGCGGCGCCACGACCGTTCGGCCGCTGTCCGCCGACGTGCTGCCGGGCGCGCCTTCGACCCAGTTGATCTCGGGTGACCACGGCGGCACCCGGGTCCGGGCATCGGCTGCCGCGGCAGCCGCGGTGGCTTCGGCCGCTGCGGCCGCTTCCTTGGGCGGCTCCTGCGCGGTCTGCAGCGGCTGCGCGGTCTGCGGCGGCTGCGCGGTCTGCGGCTCCTGCGCGGTCTGCGGCGGCTGCGGGGCGTCGTCGGCCAGGGCTTCGAGTATCTGGGCACGATCGATCGGCGCCGTCAGGTCGTGCGGCCCGTTCGGTACCAGTGCCTGCCCCGGACCCGCCGCCTCGGCCTGCGCGTCGAGCTTCCGCCGGAATGCCGAGGCGCGGCCCTCGGTGTCCGCGGGATCTTGCCCGGTCCCGTCCATAAGACTCCTTCGGCCGGATCCCCCCGGCACGCGTGCGGCGCCGCGGTATTCGGGCCCACCCCGGAACACACGGTCACCATAAGTCGCCAGATGCTATCGCATCAGGTGCCGACGGTGATGACCCATGTGAGTGCGCCTACGGGGCCGAAGGGCGTTACGTCGATCTCTAGGCGGGTCAATTGATCGCCCCACACCCTCGTCAGCCACGGGTCGTCGAGCGTCCGCACTGTGGTGGTGGCGCGGGCGTGCGCGGGATCCCAGGTGATCGTCAGGGTGCCCGCGTCTTCGAGAGCGGTGACGGTCGCGGTGCCGTCGGCGAGTTCCACAGTGCCCGCGAGGATGAGGTGGATTCGGGTGGGAGCTTCGTGGCCGGACGAGGCGGGTTCCGATTCCGGCTCCGGTTTCGGCTGTAGCTGCCAGCGGTCGGTGACGTGGACGCGGCCGTCTCGGCGGTCCAGGCGGGCTTCGCGTTCCCAGCGGATCACGTCGTCGCGGGGGTATGTGGCTGCGAGGTCGAGTGTCAGCCCACTGCCGTGGTCGTCCTCGTGCAGCGTGACGTTGCGTGCTGCGTGTTGCGGGCCTGGCGCCTGCGCGGTGCCCCGGATCTCGGGGACGCTGTGCCAGGTGCTTTGCATGGTCCAGATCTCGTAGCGGTCGGGCCCGAAGGTCTGCGCCGTGTACGTGGGGCGGCCCGGGTCGACGATCACCGGTACGCCGTCCAGTGCGACGATGACCGTGCCGACGTCGTTGTGATTGTGGTGCTCGTCGTTGTGGCCGCCCTTGATCGCGAGCGTGAGGCCCGATGCTGATCCGGCATTGGCGCGGGCCAGGAGTACTTGGGTTGAGGGGAGCCAAACGTCTCGGGGCAGCGGAGAGTGCGACGGGGATTGCGCGGGGGCGGCGTCGACCCACTGCGGGTCTGTCAGTGCTCGAAGGAGTCGGCCTAATCCCTGCTCCTCGCGCGCGACCGGGGTGCCGGGGCGGCGGTGTGCGGCGGCGTGGGCGAGTGCGTCGGCGTCACCGAAGCGTCGGGCGGCCTGGTGGAGCGCGCACCACGGGAGCTCGTCGGAGGTGAGGCGGGCGGCGCCGTCGGCGAAATTGAGGTACCAGTCGCCGCCTAGGTGCATGCGGTGCGGAAAGGACACGACCTCGCGCAGGTGGGCGGGCGACAAGTCCAGGATGTCGAATGCCTCGAGGGCTCGGCAGGCGCCCTGCCACCAGTACATGAAGCCCTCGTCGATGGCGCCGTCCGCGGGCAGCGAGGCGACGTATCGTTCGAGGCCTTCGACCGCGAGGCCGACGACGTTCGCCCGGACCGCCTCGTCCTCGACGAGTGCGAGCGCGGCGACGAGCACATTGCCGTGGATCCAGGCGCTCCAGTTGTGGACGTTGTGCAGCCAGTGCCAGTCGCGCCGGGTCACGAACGGCGTCAGGACCCTGCGGTCGACCTCGTAGCGTATTCGGGCACGTATTCCGGGGGCACGCGCGTCGAGTTGTTCGCCAAGGAGATGGTCGATCCAGGCGAGCTGTCCGGCGACGTCGCCTGCCCGCAGGTCGAGGAAGGGGCGGGTGACGTCGGTGACGGCGGCGCCGCGTTGAAAACAATCGTCGTGCGCGGGCAGGCTCCAAGTGCTCTGCTCGCAGGTGAGGACGACGCCGTCCACCACCTCGTCGATCCACGCCTCGTCGAGCGTGACCGCAGCCAGCACGGCGGCCCGGGTGAGCCGGTATTCGCGGCCGAAGACGACGTCCTCGTACTCGGCACGGTCGCCGTCCCTGACATAGCGGGCGAAGCCGTTGGCGGTCGGGATCGGCCACGGCGCGGCACGGTCGGCCTCGGCACGTTCGCGCAGGCCGCGGAGCGTGAGGGCGTCGAGGGCGTGTGCCGACCACACCGCGCGGTCAGCGGCCGGCGGCACGGGCAGCGTGGCGGTGGCCAGGGCGAGCGGCGGTGTGGTCGGCATGCGCTGTGTGCTCCAAACTGCGGCGCTAGCCCGCCGCGGAGATCTTCCACTGCTGGTTCGTGCTGTTGCTGTAGGCGTACTGCGCCAGGTCGGAGCCGTTGGTGGTGCGGCCCATACCGTCGATGTACATGCTGGTCGCGCGGTTCTCGAAGAGCACGTAGTTGCCGTCGCTGACGATGGTCCACTGCTGGTTCGTGCTGTTCGTGTCCGCGTACTGGCCAACGATCGAGCCGTTCGCGGTCAGGCCGAGTCCGTCGAGGTAGAGGCCGGTCGCGCGGTTCTCAAGTTGCACGTAGTTGCCGTCGTTCACGATGATCCACTGCTGGTTCTCGCTCCCGGAGGCTGCGTACTGACCCGTGGCCGAACCGTTCGCGGTGGCGCCGAGGCCGTCGAAGTACAGGCCGGTGGCGTCGTTGCTGATGTTGACGTAAGTCCCGCCGCCGCTGCCCACGCCCCAGGCGTACTGCAACCGTGTCAGACCACTGCTGTTGACGAGCGAGAGTGCGATCGAGGATCCGGTCCCGGTCTTGCTGGTCAGGCTGTACCAGTCGCCGTCGCGCAGGCCCGGCCAGTACACGCTGCCCACGCCGAGGGTTCGCAGTTCACTGCTGACGCCTCGGACGTACTCGGCGAAGTACGAGCCGCTCTCGATGCTGTAGTCGATCGTGTTGTAGGACACGCCGTTCTTCGATCCGGGGCTCATCGGCGCGCCCCATTCGGTGGCGACGGTGCGGCTCGCGTAGCTCCCGATCTCGGACGCGATGCCGTTGGCCCACTGGTTCTCGTCGTTGTACGGCGAGCTGACGAAGAAGGTGTAGTAGTGCGCGCCGATCAGTGTGCCGTTCAGGGCGCTGTCGCTGCCGACGGTCGAGACTCCAGTGGCGTAGCCGCTGCCGTCCAGGATCACGCGACCGACCGGCACGCTCGGGTAGCGCGCGAGCCAGTTCACGTAGAAGGTCTGCAACGCCGAGGCGCTGTAGGCGTAGGGCTCGTTGATGACCTCGAAGTAGACGTTCGCGTTGGTCCCGTACTTCGCGATCACCGTGTCCCACATGGTGTCGAACGCGCTGACGCTGTCCGGTTCGCCGTTCTCCCAAGCCCAGTAGGCGAGGATCACCTTGCCCTTGGTCAGCGCGCCGTCGATCGCGCCCGTGTAGGCGCTCCAGTCGTCGGCCACGGTGGGCTCGTTGATGGGCATCCGGACGGTGTTGGCGCCGGTGATGCTGTCCAGCTGGCCGACGACCTGTTCGGCGACGGTCTCCGCGGAGGAGTACGTGTCGGTGGAGCTGAGGCCGGAGGGGTACAGGACGCCGTTGACGAAGTTGTCGCGCTGGTCGGCCCAGTTCACGCCCTTGAAGCCGGCCGTGGTGGTTGCTGCCTGCGCGTGCTGGGCGGAGGCGGCGACGAGCGTGGCGGCGGCGAGGACGAGCGCCATCAGGGCTCTGGTCAGTTTGTTCGGGCCTCTGCGGACGACGCTGTCGGGAGAGGGTGTCAAAGGTCTTCCTTTCTACGAGGTTTCGGTCAGCGGTGCGGTGATGTGGCGGGTGTTCGCCCACACGATGAAGAGCGCGGGCGCCGGCAGCACTGCCAGTCCGAGCGCGGGCTTCGCGACGATCGCCGCGAGCAGCAGGCCGAGGACGGCCAGGTCCGCCAGGCTCAGGTACCACTTGCGAATCGAGACGTACGCGCAGGCCAGCAGACTCGGGCCGTGCAGCCGCCGCCCGGTCGCGAGGACGGCCGTCGTCACGATGACGACCATCGCGATGAGCGCCGCGAGCATCGGGACGAGCGGCTTGAACGGCGTGTTCGCGGCGAGCTGGAGATCGACACCGAGACCGATCACGACCGCGCTCGCGACGGCCGTGATCGCCAGCGAGCGTCCGAAGCCCGCGCGGTAGGCCGCCCAGAACCGTCGGCCTACCCGGTCCGTGTCCTCGGCCATCGCCTCGAAGGCGGCGAACGCGCCGGTGACGGCCGGTCCGCACAACGCCGCGAGCGCCACGAAGAACGGCCAGGCCTCGAGTGGCGCGCGGGTGAAGGCGAGGGCGAGGACCAGCGGGAATCCGGCGGCGAGCAGGCAGAGGTTGACGCGGAGAACGGCGTATACGTAGCCGAACACTGTCTCGTAGGACACGGCCGTCACCCCTTCATCCCGGAGGTGGCGATGCCGCGGATGAAGTAGCGCTGCCCGAACAGGAAGATCACCAGGATCGGCAGCACGGAGAGCACGGAGCCGGTCATCATCATCGCGTAGTCCGAGCTGTACTCGCCGATGAACGACTGCAGGCCCAGCTGGATGGTCCAGTGGTCGTTGTCGGTGAGGTAGATGAACGGGCCCATGTAGTCGTTCCAGGTGTTCACGAACGTCAGCAGGGCGAGGCTGGCCAGCGCGGGCTTGGACAGCGGCAGGATGATCTGGGCCCAGATCCGGTACTCGCTCAGGCCGTCGATGCGCGCGGCCTCGCACAGCTCGTCGGGGATCGTCATGTAGTACTGGCGCATCAGGAAGACGCCGAACGCCCCGAACGCCTGCAGCAGGATCAGCGAGAGGAAGGTGTCGGTGAGCCCTGCTTTGACCATCATGATGTACTGCGGGATCATGTACGCCTGCCAGGGCAACGCGATCGTGGCCACGTAGAGCACGAACAGCGCGTCCCGGCCGCGCCACTTCACCTTGGCGAATCCGTACGCTGCGAAGCTGCCGGTCAGCAGTTGCAGCAGCGTGATCACGGTACTGAGGAACACCGTGTTCCGCAGGTACGTGGTCATCGGGATGTCGGTCCAGATGCGCGTGAAGTTGCCCCACTGGATGTCGTGCGGGATCCATTGGGTCGGCACGGTGAACACGTCGTTGTCGCGCTTGAGGGACGCGCTGAGCATCCACGCGAACGGCAGCAGGATCGCGGCCGCGGCCAGGATCAGGACGGTGTAGAGCAGCACGCGGCCGACCCTGCGGCGGGTGGCGCCCGGCTTCCGCTGTGCCCGGCCCGGCGGACGGTCGAGGACGGTGGCGGTCATCAGCGCTCCCTACGGCGGTTGAACCAGAACTGCGTCAGCGTCAGGACCAGCACCAGCAGGAAGAGCAGGACGGAGATCGCCGAGGCGTAGCCGTACTCGCCGTCCACGATGCCGGTCTGGTAGATCTGCTGGGAGAGCACGAGCGTGGCCGTGCCCGGGCCGCCGCCGGTCATCACGAAGATCAGGTCGAAGACCTTGAAGCTCTGCACGGTCAGCAGGATCAGCACGAGGAACGTGGTGGGCCGCAGGCCGGGGAGGGTGACGGCGCGGAACCGCTGCCAGGCGCTGGCGCCGTCCACCTGCGCGGCCTCGTAGAGCTCCGGCGGGATCGCCTGCAGCCCGGCCAGGAACAGGATCATGTAGTAGCCCATGTCCCGCCACACGCTGGTGACGATCACCGCGGGCATCGCCCAACCGGTGGTCGTGGTCCAGCCGGGGCCGTTCGCCACGCCGAACCAGTGCAGGAACTGGTCGACCGGCCCGTACTGCGGATTGAAGAGCATGTTCCAGACGATCGCGACCGCGACCATCGACGTGATGTACGGGAAGAACGCGACGGCGCGGAAGAACGCCATGCCGCGCATCTTGCGGTTCAGCAGCAGCGCGAGGCCGAGCGCGGCGAGCATGGTCAGCGGGACGTGGCCGCACGCGTAGTAGACCGTGTTGCGCAGCGCCGTCATCGTGGCGTCGTCCTTGAACAGCCTGCGGAAGTTCTTCAGGCCCACCCACTTCGGCGGGTTGAAGCCGTCCCAGGACGCGAAGGACAGGGCGAACGCCGCGACCACCGGAACGAGGGTGAGCGCGACGAAGCCGATCAGGTTCGGCAGGATGAAGCTCCAGCCGATCAGGGTGTTGCGCCACCCCGGGCCGCGCCTTCGCGGCCTTGGCCGGGCGGTGGCCGGCGGCGCTTTCTCAGCGGACGCGGCGATCAGGTCGGTCATCGTCTTCCTTCCGGGCCGGTGCGCAGCGTCGCGCACCGGCCCGCCGTGGTCATTCGACTTCGTTCTGCACGCGGGAGTCCATCTCCGCGATGCCCGCGGAGACCGACTTCTGCTTGGTCATCACGATCGAGTGCTCCTGGGTCAGGATCGTGTCGATCTGCGAGCTCTGCGGACTGACCGGCATCTCGAGGTTGACCTTGTCCGGCGCGAAGGCCTTCTTGAAGCCGGAGTCCGCGGGCATCCCGGTCAGGCCGAAGTAGATCTTCCTGGTGTCGTCGTTCAGCAGCGCTGGCACGATGCCGATGCCGGCGACGATCTTCGCGCCCTGCGGTCCGGTGGCGAAGGAGATGAACTTCTCGGCCGCGTCCACGTTCCGGGAGCGCTTGTTGACGGCGAAGGCGGTGGGCGAGCCGAACGTGGTGATCCCGCTGGCACCGGCCACCTGCGGCATCGGCGCGATGCTCCAGTCGATGTTCGTCTTCCCGGCGGCCTTGTCGGCGAGCAGCGTGCCGGCCAGCCAGGTGCCCATCGGCAGCATCGCGGCCTTCCCGGTCTCCAGCATCGACTGGTACGAGGTCTGCTGCGTGCTCGCGGTGCCGAAGTCGAGCGTGGCGCCCGCGGCCTGGATCGCCAGCGCGGTGTTGTACTGGTTGGTGAAGAACTCGTAGTGCCCGCCGATCAGGTTGCCGCCGGTCTGCGCGGCCGAGATCGCCTGGACCACGGAGCGCCACGTGTGGTGGTACGTGCCGTAGACCTTGCTCGATCCGGAGCCGCTGGTGAGCGACTCGGCCAGCTGCGCGTACTGGTCCCAGGTGAGGTTCGTCGGGTAGGGCTTGCCGGCCGCGTCGAAGATCTTCTTGTTGTAGAACAGCACCCAGAAGTCCTGCCGGTAGGGCAGCGCGTAATAGGCGTTCCCGTTCTGCTTGAACGCGGACAGGCCCTGTAGCGACGCGGCGGTGCTCGTCGCCGCCAGCGAACTGATGTCGTGGAGCTGCCCGCGCGAGGCGAACTGGCCGTAGTCGGTGGTGTTCTTCATGGTGATGATGTCGGTGGAGTCGCCGCCGGAGAGCATCACCTTCACCTTGGTGCTGTAGTCGGCGGCGAGGATGTCGACCGGTTTGATGGTGATGTTCGGGTTGGCCTTCTCGAAGGCGTCGAACAGTGCCTTGAACTCGGGCGTCGTCGCCATGCTCCAGACGCTCACGGACAGCTGCACGGGTCCGTTCCCGCCGGATGAACCCGATGAAGACGAATTCGCACTGCACGCTGCGGCCAGCGGGGCCGTCGCCGCGGTGGCGGCGGCGAGCTGGAGGAACTTCCTTCTGTGCACAGGTTTTCCTTCCTACACGGACGGGAGTGGGGCGGAGTGTTCGGTGCGGGCACCGTCCGGCCAGGCGACCGCGAAGGTCGTCGTGGACTGCGATTCGGTGACCGCGACGTGCGGCGGGGTTCGATCGCCGCCGAGTGAGATCGCGGCGATCAGCCAGGTTCTGGGCTGCTGGTGCGGATCGGCTTGCAGCCAGGGCGTGGCCGTGTGCGGACCGAGCGGCGTGGCGTCTTCCGCGCGGTGGACGCCTGCGGACGTGAATCCGCTGTCTGATTCGCCGAGCGCGACGATGGCCGACGTGAGCGGACCGTGGACGCGTGCGCTGAGTGCGTCGACGTCCTCTGATGGCGGTTCGGCGGCGGAGACGGGCCAGCCGCCGATCCGTAGCGCGACGACGTCGTTCCAGCCCGGTGCGTCCGCGGGCTCGACGCGCACGCAGCGCACCTCCCACGGACCGCGCACGATCGAGACCGTCGTGACGAGCCCCGCGTCGAGCGCCGTGCCGGGGCGGCCGGAGCCGTGGTCGGGCGCGGTGCGGTCGGGGTCGATCCAGTGGCAGCGCGCCTGCGACGCGAGGACCCCGACGCCGTCTTCCTCGCGCACGTCGATCGTTCGGAAGCCGGTCCGGTGCGTGGCGCGTCCCGCCGCGTCAAGCAGGACGACGGACTGGTCCAGCGGGGCGTCCCAGCCGTCCGTGTCGAGCTGCGGGCTGGTCGCGGTGGAGTAGCCGAGGCGGGCATAGAGCGGTGAGTCGCCGATCCGATCGCCGGGCCGGGCGTGGTCCGTGCCGTGGTTGTAGACGCGGACGACGCCGTCCGCCTGAGTGGAACTGAGCACCCAACCCGGAGCGGCGACCACGGCGAGCTGATCCGCCGTCTCGACCGGCAGCGGCTGCTCAGTGCTCGTCCATACCGGGTGGTCTTCCGGCAGCGCGAGGCCGAGCATGCCCTTCGCCGCCCAGTACGGCGAGCCCGGTCCGGAATAGCGCTGGGCCATGCGCCGCCACGGCCGGTGCCAGCCCAGGGTGAGCAGGCCGTCGTCGTCCGGAACGCCGTGGTCGGTGAAGTGCTTGACGACGCCGCTGGCCGCGCGGCGCAGCAGTCCGGGGTCCACCGCGCTGGTCCCGGTCATCGCGCCGATCCAGAAGGGGGCTGCCGCGGCGAACCGGTAGACGAGGCTGCGGCCCTGGATCAGCGGCGAGCCGTCCGCGCCGATCAGTCGGACCGCGTCGAGCAGGAACCGGTCGAGGCGCTCCGTGTATCCGCGCAGCAGCGGCGCGGCGAGATCACTCGCCCCGGCCATCCGGCTCCACAGGATCGGGTACACGTGCAGGGCCCAGCCGCAGTAATGGTCGTAGCTGCGCTCCTCGCCGTCGCTGTACCAGCCGTTCTCCCGGACGAAGGACTCGTGCACCGCGAGATCCGACTGCATGTCCTCGAGGGACCAGGGCCCTGAGACCGAGGCGAGGAACTGCTCGACGACGATCCGGAACCAGACCCAGTTCGTCCTCGGATATTCGTGGTCTCCGACGACCTGCGCGAGGTAGGCGACGACGCGTTCCTGCACGGCCGGGTCGAGCCGGTCCCAGAGCCACGGCCTGGTCAGGTCGAGGATCAGCGCGATCGCCGCCGCCTCGACCTTGGCCTGGCCGTGCTCGCTCGGCGTCACCCAGCGCTCGGGCGAGCCGGGGTCGGTGCCGGCGGCCAGTCCCTCGGCGTATCGGGGAAGCAGACCTAGCGGATCACGGCCGCCCTCGCCCGCCAGCCGGAATCCGGCGAGCAGGAAGGTGCGGGCG
Source organism: Actinospica sp. (assembly GCA_035493475.1). Taxonomy (GTDB): domain Bacteria; phylum Actinomycetota; class Actinomycetes; order Streptomycetales; family Catenulisporaceae; genus Actinospica. The sequence goes on along the minus strand of DATJIF010000175.1, from coordinate 149,889 downwards.
AAGCCTTCGAGGCCGTCCACGCGGGTGCCGTAGCCGCCGGGAGCGCCGGGCGGGGTGATCAGCGCGTGCGACGGCGAGGCGTGCTTCCGGGCGGCGAGCAGCATCCGGTCGGCCAGAGCCGTCCAGTCGGAGCGCGTCCAGCCGGTGTACGGGGATATAGCGCCGCTCATGCGCTGACCTCCAGGACCTTGCGGGTGACCTGGCTCAACGGCGGCTCGCCCTGCACGTAGCGTTCGAGCTCTGACAGTGCCTGAGCGCTCATCCGGCGGGTCTCAGTGCCCAGCGATCCGGCGATGTGCGGGGTGATCATCACGTTCGGCAGCGCGGCGAGCGCCGAACCGGCCGGCAGCGGGTCCGGGTCGGTGACGTCGAGGATCGCGTGCAGCCGACCGGAAGCGCACTCGCGTTCCAGCGCCGCCGTGTCGAGCACCGAGCCGCGAGCGGTGTTGATCACGGTCGCGCCGTCCGGCAGCAGGGCGAGTTCGCGCGCGCCGATCGCGTGGCGGGTCTCGGGCAGTTCGGGCAGGTGCAGGGAGAGGATCTCCGCGCGGCCGAGCAATTCGTCCAGGCCGACCAGCCGGGCGCCCGCCGCGGCGACCGCGACCGGATCGGCGAACGGGTCGCTGACCAGGATGTCGCCGGTGTCGAGCAGCCGCCGCACCCGGTCGATCACGGCGCGGCCGGTGCGGGAGAAGCCGACGATGCCGATCACCCGGCCGTAGTTGGACAGGTCCTCGCGGTCGCCCACGGCGTGCCAGTTGAGCGGTTCCCGGCGCGACTCGGCCGCGAGCACGTGCGCCTTCTTGCCCGCGAAGACGATCGCGGCGAGCGTGTACTCGGCCACCGGCGTCGCGTTCGCCTCGGCGGCGCTGGTGACCAGGATTCCCCGCTTCCACAAGGCTTCCGAGACGATCGGCCGGACGCTGCCCGCGCAGTGGAACACGGCCCGCAGCCGCGGCGCCGCGTCCAGCCGCTCGGCCGTGAGCGGCGGCGTGCCCCAGGAGGTCAGCAGTACCTCGGTCTCGGCCAGCCGGGCCCGGGTCTCCGGCGCGTCGATGTCCTCGGACCACACGGGTTCGCCGAGCTCCGCCGCCGCCCGCAGCCGCCGCAACTCCTCGGATCCGAACTGGATCCGGAACGTGCCGCGCCGCATCACGAGCAGTGCCTGCGGACGGTGCATGGGCTCCCTCGCCTCTGTCGTCGGATCCGTTACGAACGATCGTTTGTGTTCGCTTTCGTTCGATTACCCGGTGCCACGCAGTGAAGCGGACGCAAAACTGCCGCACAAGGCCCCGTTACTTATTTGCAACCTGAGCGGCCCTGGCTAGACCTGATCTATAACCTTCGCATACGATCGATTCTGATCGAATGAACGTCCGAGCCCGGAGCTGTGCCATGATGCTGCGACGCGACGATGAGTGGAGGCGGTGACGTGACCGATCCCGAGCCGACGCTGCTTCCGGTGCAGCGCCGCGAGAAAGTGCTCGCCGAGCTGCGCGCCCGCGGCACTCTTCGCGTCGCCGACGTCGCCCGGGCCCTCGGTGTCAGCACCGTGACGATGCGCCGGGACATCGCGCAACTCGCCGACGAGGGCGTGATCGAGCGCGTGCACGGCGGAATCCGGCTGCCGCGCGGCACGGTGCCGGTCGTCGACACGTCCGCGAGCGCCGCGGACGAAGCCGCCACCGCACTGGAGAGCGACGAGACCGATCTGGCGCCGGTGGGCATGGTCGTGCCCTCGCTGGACTACTACTGGCCGCAGATCATCCGCGGCGCACGCGACGCAGCGCCGGCGGCAGGTGTGCGGATCGTGTTACGCGGGTCGTCCTACGTCGACATCGGCGACCTGCGCCGGCAGACCGAGTGGCTGCTCGAACACGCGGAAATACAGGGCCTGCTGATCGCGCCGCCCACGTCCGGCGAGGCCGCGGACGAGCTCATCGGCTGGCTCGCCGCGCTGCCGATCCCGGTCACGTTCGTCGAGCGCTCCGCCACCTTCGGCCCCTTCCACGAGCACGTAGAGTCGGTGACGACGGATCACATGTTCGGCGCGGGCCTGGCCGTGCGCCACCTCGTCGCCGAGGGACACCGCCGCATCGGCCTGCTCGCCTCCTCGACCAGCCCCACCACGAGGGCGGTGCGCCGCGGCTGGCTGGACGCCACGGAACAGTGCGGCCTCGATGCCGAGGCCGTTTCGAACGCGATCATCCCGGACTACCGCGACTCCGGCTGGAGCGCCCGGCTGGACGAGTTCCTCGACGACTGCATCGCCACCGGCACCAGCGCGCTGCTCGTGCACTCCGACCGGGAGGCGCTCTCGCTCGTCGGCCGGTGCCAGGAGCGCGGCATCCGCGTGCCCGACGACCTCGCCGTCGTCGCCTACGACGACGAGGTGGCCGGTCTCGCCGACCCCGCGCTCACCGCCGTGCGCCCCGCGAAGCTGACTCTCGGGCAGACCGCGGTCGAACTGCTCGCGAAGCGGATGCGGGACGGGGCGGACCGGCCGGTGCACCGGGTCCAGATCAGTCCGCGCCTGATGATCCGCGCCTCCAGCACCCGCGCGTGACGTAACCCGGGCGCAATCGCCCGGTTACGTATCAGCATACTGTTTCAACTCCTCACCTCTTGACGCGCCCTCGTTCCTGGGTCATCCTCTGACCTCGAAAGATACGGACTATTTACGGACCTGGTCCGTAAATGACCAGCGGATGAGGACCCCTCGTGATCGTGATCGGGCTCGTGGTGCACACCAGTCGGCGGGCCGCCTTCGAGGAGGCGGCGCGGACGCTGACCGGTGTCACGCTGGACTGGGCCGAGTACGAGCACGAACACGAGATCCGCCGCGTCGTGCAGCAACTGCTGGCCCGGCAGCACGTGGACGGACTGCTGCTGGGGCCGGTGCCCTACGCCGCGTCCCGCGATCTGCTGCCGGACGACATGTGCGTCGAGGTGGTCGAACCGGCCGGGCTCGATCTCGCACTCGCCTTCTACCGCGCCGTCGCGCACGGCTGGAGCCCGACTCCGGTCAGCGTGGACACCTACGATCCGGCCGTGGTCGCCGAGGTGGCCGAGGCGATCGGCCTGGACCGCGCGGGGATCTCCTGCCTGCCGTACCGGGCCGAGCAGAGCGCCGGAGCCCTCGTCGACCTGCATCGGAGCTTCCTCGACGCGTCCGGCGGCGGATACATCATCAGCGGACGGACCGCCGTGGCCCGGCAGCTCGACGGGATCCTGCCGGTGTTCAACAGCGGCCCGGTGCCCTCCACGATCCGCGCGCAGGTGCACGGTCTCGCGCTGCGCATCCAGTCCAAGCGGGCCGACGCGCAGCGCTTCGCGGCCGGGGTCTTCCTGATCGGCTCCGACGGCGGCGCGAAGGATCCGGACCGCGCCCGGGTCGGCCTGATGCACGCGCTGGTCAACACCGCGGACTTCGCCGACGCCTGGGTGGAGAACCGCGGGCTGCGCGGCGTGCTGGTCTTCGCGCCGGTCGCGCTGTTCGAGAAGGCCACCCACCAATGGACCTCGCTGCCGCCGCTCGGCGACAGCGAACAGCCGTCCGCGATCGCCGCGGGCTTCGGCATCGGCCCGTCCGCGCGCACCTGCGTGCAGCTCGCCGAGCGCGCCGCCGCGCAGGCCGAGCGCGAGGCGGCGCCGTGCGGCTACCTCATCGAGGACGGCGGCGTGATCATCGGGCCGATGGGCTCGTCGCGTCCCCCGCTTACCGCCACCTACCGCGAGCACGGGGACGAGGTGGAGAACCTGGCCAAGAGCATCGGACTCAGCCCGGCCACGCTCTCCCGGCTCGCCGCCGTCGAACGCTCCGGCCACGGCCGCCCGATCTCCCCCAGCGACCTGGCCGACGCGCTGGGCATAGCCGACGCCAGCGGCCGACGCCTGGTGCGCAAGCTCGTCGAACACGGACTCGCCATCGACGCGGGCAGCGCCCAGGCACACCGCAACGGCCGCCCGACCCGCCTCTACCAGCTGCGGATCCTCGCGGCGATCACCCCGTCAGACCACTGATCTCCCCCGAGCCACCGACTCTCCCCCGGAGGTACCGCCATGCGCCACGAACCACGGACACTCCCGCGTCGACGCGTATCGGCGGTCATCGCCGGCGCCGCGCTGACCGTCGGCACGCTCGCCGGCTGCGGTAATTCGGGCAATCTCGCCGGGTCCTCCGGCGGGGTCACCACGATCACCGTGCAGCAGCAGGCCGGGGACGCGAACGTCGCCACGATCCAGAGCGCGGTGAAGCTGTTCGAGGCCGCGAACCCGGACATCAAGGTCAACATCCAGATCATCACCGTGGACACGAAGAACACCACGAACGCGAACGTGCTCAGCAGCGCCAACCCGCCGGACGTGGGCGTGGTGCCGACCAACAGCCCCTCGTACAGCCAGCTGGTGAAGAACCACAAGCTGCTCTCGCTGCAGAGCGTGTGGAGCGCCGAGGATCTGAAGTCGCGCTACGGCTCGGCCCTCGCCTCCGCGCTGACCGCGCCGGACGGGAACAACTACGTGGTCTCCGTCGACAGCGTCTACTACAGCATCGCCTACTACAACCCGAAGCTGTTCCAGCAGGCCGGGATCAGCGTTCCGGCGGACCACCGGATCACCTCGGCGAATCAGCTCTATTCGATGGTCGGCGCGCTGAAGAAGATCGGCAAGCAGGGCCTCGGGCTGGGCGGCAAGTCCGGGTACGCGGCGAGCTGGATGCTGGACGCGCTGCTGCCCACGTCGGCGAGCACGGCGCAGGTGAACAACTACCTGACCTCGTGGCAGTCGGCCGTCCCGGAGACCGCGAAGTACACCGACCCGGCCTTCACGAACGCGGTGCAGCAGCTCTCCGACTTCAACGCGCACGGCGTGTACCAGGACGGGTTCCTCGCGGCGGACACACCGGCCGTGGAGGCGGCGTTCGAGAGCGGCGACCTCGGCATGACGATCGACGGCAGCTGGGAGGCCGCCTCTTTCCGCAAGGTCATGGGTGACAATCTCGGCTGGCTGCTGCTGCCGCCGGTGAACGCGACCGCCAAGACGCAGATCACGGCGTTCGCGGGCGACGGCATGGGCATCCCAGCGAACGCGAAGCACCCGGCGCAGGCGGAGAAGTTCCTCGAGTTCTACATGAGCGAGCAGAACATGGCCGCGTCGGTGATCAAGGCGGGCGGGAACCTCGCGCCGGTGTTCATGCCGTCCTCGGCGTACAGCGGCCTGGATCCGCTGGTGCAGCAGATGCTCGCGGACGGCAAGGCGAACGGCGTGCAGTCCGGCTGGACCTCGACCGTGCCCGGCACGCTCGGCCAGTCCTTCTTCGACCCGCTGATCCAGTCCATGTACGCGGGCCAGGCGTCGGTGGCGGGCATCTCCGCCAAGCTCCAGGCGCAGCTCGCCACCACCCGCGCAGGGAACTGACCCGGATCACCGAGGAGCACGCGTGAGCACCGCACAGACCACGAACAGCCTCGCCCCGCCGCGTACGCCGGCCGAACCGAAGCGCGGCACCCCCCGACGACGGCCGCGCCGCCTCGGCACCGCGCTGGCCCTCGCCCCGGCAGGCCTGCTGATCCTCGCCTTCGCGGGCTATCCGCTGATCGAGTCGGGCTATCTCAGCCTGACGCGATGGGGCGGCATCGGCTCGCCGACGTGGACCGGCTTCAGCAACTACTCCGGCCTGTTCACGGACGGCACGGTCGCGCACGCGGCGCTGGTCACCGTCGAGTTCGCGGTGCTGGCGACCGTGGGCATCGTGGTGCTGGCCACGGCGCTGGCCGCGACGGTCAGCGCCGGGGTCAAGGGCCGCGCGTTCTACCGGGTGATCTGGTTCCTGCCCGGGATCGCACCGGTCACGGCCGTGGGCATCTTCTGGTCCCAGGCGGCCGTCCCGCAGCAGGGCGCGGTGAACGTCGTGCTCGGCTGGCTGGGCCTCGGCGACGAGCACGAATGGCTGGCGCAGAGCTCGACCGCGATCTACCCGACCGCGGCGGCGGCCGTGTGGGCGGGCGTCGGCTTCGCGTTCATCCTGATCCTCGGCGCGACCGAGCAGATCGACGTGTCGATCTACGAGGCGGCCAAGATCGACGGGGCGAGCCGGCTGCGCCAGTTCTTCGCGATCACGCTGCCGCTGATCCGGCCGGTGCTCGCGATCACCACGATGCTCGAATTCGTCTGGGCCGCCAACGGATTCACGATGGTCTGGGCGATGACCGGCGGCGGCCCGGGGACCGCGACGCAGACCCTGCCGGTGCTGATCTACGTCAAGGCCTTCCAGTTCACCGACTTCGGCTCGGCCAGCGCGATGGCCGTGCTCAGCGGCGCCGTGCTGCTGGTGCTCGGCCTGATCGGGCTGCGGCTGTCCAACGGACGGGAGACCAGCCGATGAGTACGAACATTGTCACGCGACGGCGCCCGCGCGGTTTCGGCGCGCTGCTCAGCTGGCTCGCGCAGCTGCCGCTCGCCATCTGGACCCTGATCGTGCTGGCCCCCTTCGTGATGATCACGCTGCTGGGCCTGCGCAGCAACCTCGACATCTACGCGCACCCGCTCGGCTTCGGCGGCTCGTACCACTTCGACAACATCTCCAGCGCGTGGGACGGCCCGCTCGGCTCCTCCGGGATGAGCACGTTCTTCCGGAACACGATCATCGCCGCCGTCACCGCGCTCGTGGTGAACCTGACCGCCGGGACCACGGCCGCGTACTTCGCCACGAAGCTCTCCGACCGGATGCGCACGTGGTACCTGCGCCTCTTCCTGCTCGGCACGGTCGTCCCGTTCGTGCTGCTGCTGATCCCCTACTACCAGGCGTACAGCGCGGCCGGGCTGATCGACAGCCCGGTGGCGCTCGGCGTGGCGTACGCGGCGCTCGGGCTGCCCAACACGGTGCTGATCCTCAACGCCTACTTCCGGGACTTCCCGAAGGAGATCACCGAGGCGGCCGCGCTGGACGGGCTCGGCGAGTTCGGCTGCTACCTGCGGATCGTGCTGCCGCTCTCCCGCGGCGCGATCACCGGCGTGTCGATGCTGCTGCTGGTGTGGGTGTGGAGCGAGACGCAGCTCGGCCTCGTGCTGCTGCAGGACAGCTACGCGCAGACCGTCGCGGTCGGGCTGCTCGGCTTCCGCTCCCAGTTCACCAGCGACCTCGGCCCGCTGTTCGCCGGACTGACCATCTCGATGATGCCGATCCTGGTGCTCTACCTGTTCTTCAGCCGCTTCATCACCAAGGGCATCGCGCTCGGCGGCTCGTTCCGCTGACCCGGCCGCCCCGCTCCCTCCCGACGTGAAAGGGCCCGTACCCTCCATGCCCGCTGCTCCGCCCGCCACCGACTGGTTCCGCGCCGCCAGATTCGGCCTGTTCGTGCACTTCGGCCTGTACAGCATGGCCGCGCGGCACGAGTGGGTGCGCGGCTACGAGACCATCCCGGACGCCGAGTACCGCAAGTACTTCGAACACTTCGATCCCGACCTGTTCGACGCGCGCGCACTGGCTAGGACCGCGCGCGCGGCGGGTATGCGCTACGTCGTGCTGACCACGAAGCACCACGAGGGCTTCTGCCTGTGGGACTCGAAGGTGAGCGACTACACGAGCATGCGCAACTGCGGCCGGGACCTGGTCGCGGAGTTCGTGGAGGCGGCGCGGGCCGAGGGCCTGAAGGTGGGCTTCTACCACTCGCTGATCGACTGGAACCACCCCGACTACGTGATCGACGGCATCCATCCGCTGCGCACGTCACCGAATCTCGCGGAGCTCAACGCGGGCCGCGACATGGACCGCTACCGGAAGTACCTGCACGCCCAGGTCACCGAACTGCTCACCGAGTACGGGCCGATCGACCTGATGTTCTACGACTTCACCTATCCGGGCGAGCGCGGCGGCATGCCGGGCAAGGGTCCTGAGACGTGGCCCGCCGAGGAACTCATGGAACTGACCCGGCGGCTGCAATCGGGCATCGTCGTCAACAACCGCCTCGGCATCCCGGGCGACTACGTGACCCCCGAGCAGTTCCAGCCGGACCGCCCGCTGGCCGACGTGGACGGCGAGCCGGTGCTCTGGGAGGCCTGCCAGACGCTGAACGGCTCGTGGGGCTACCACCGGGACAACCTGGAGTACAAGGACCCCGGCCTGCTCGTCCGCATGCTGGTGCAGTCGGTGTCCTGCGACGGCAACATGCTGCTGAACATCGGACCGGACGGCCGCGGCGCCATCGACGGCCGGGCGGGCGCGATCCTGGCCGAGATAGCGGGCTGGATGGCCAAGCATTCCGGCTCGGTGCACGCGGCGGGCTCCGCGCCGTTCACTCCCCCGCCCAACTCGCTCTACACGCTGCGCGGCGACCGGCTCTACCTGCACATCCTCGCGTGGCCGCTGCGCCACCTGCACCTGCCGGGGCTGGCCGGGAAGGTCCGCTACGCCCGGCTGCTCGGCGACGGCTCCGAGGTCCAGTTCAGCACCCTCGACGAGACCCCCGCCGCCCACCTGAACCTCTCACCCCTGGCCCAGGCGCCCGGCACCCTCACCCTGCACCTGCCGATCACCAGGCCCGACGTGCTCGTGCCCGTCGTCGAACTCTTCCTCACGGAGCAACCCACCACCTAACACCGGAGGACCCATATGAACACCCACCGCAGCAGGCTGCTCGCAGGAGCGAGCGCCGCCGCCCTGTGCGCGGCCCTGACCGTCGTCCCCACGGCCTCGGCTTCGGCGTCCGCGCCGATCACGCTGTACGCCTCGCCCACCGGCTCCGGCCCGACCTGCTCGCTCGCGCACCCCTGCTCGCTCGACGGCGCGCAGCGTGCGGTCGAGGTGTTGGGCGGCGGCGTGACCGTCGAACTCCTCAACGGCACGTATCGGCTCTCGAACACCTGGAAGTTCGGCGCGGCGGATTCGGGCACCCCCGGCCATCCGATCGTCTGGACCGCGGCCCCCGGCGCCCATCCCGTCATCTCCGGCGGAACTCAGATCACTGACTGGAACCGCGTGCCGGGCAGCGATGTCTGGTCGGCACGGGTCCCGCACGGCTCGCAGTCCCGCCAGCTCTACATCGACGGCGTGGACACCCCACTCGCGCAGTCGACCCCGGCCGCGCTCGGCATCAGCCTCTCCACCTGGGACTCGACCGGCTTCGAGGCGACCGGCAGCACGGCCACCGCGCTGCTGAACCTCGCCAAGGGCCTGAGCCCGACCGAACTGCACGAGCTCGAATTCGGCTGGACGCCGATGAAGCCGACCGACTGGGCCGCCTCCGAATGCCCCGTCAGCAGCATCCGCGCCACCGGTTCGGGTGCCGTCACGGTCGCCATGGCCCAACCGTGCTGGAACGACCTGACCAACAAGTCGGCCACCGTCTACGGCGGCAATTCCAGCAACGTGACCCCGTACAACCTGGCCGCGAACACCGGCCCGACGGTCATCGAGAACGCCCGCGCCCTGCTGCACCCCGGCCAGTGGTTCCTCGACGACGCCACCGACACCCTCTACTACGAACCCGCGTCCGGCCAGGGCGCGCCGTCCGGCCACGACATCGAACTGCCTCGGCTCCAATCCCTGCTGAACGTCTCGGGCACATTGGCCAAGCCGGTCCACGACATCACGTTCACCGGCATCCGCTTCACCACCGCGACCTGGAACACGCCCTCGACCGGCGTCGGCTTCGCGCAGGTGCAGGACGGCCTGGCGATCACGCAGCCGTACACCACGGTCAGCGGTGTAGCCCAACCGGCCACGCAGGGCGAATGCGACTACGCCACGCCGAACGCGGGATCCTGCCCCTGGGGAGCGTTCACCGCGCCGCTCGCGAACATCTCGCTCACCGCGGCCCGCGACATCAGCTTCCTGTCAGACCGCTTCGACGACCTCGGCGGCACCGGCCTGAGCCTGCGCTACGGCAGCGACGACGACCTCGTGCAGGGCAGCGTCTTCACCGAGATCGCCGGCAGTGCACTCTGGCTCGGCTGCACCGGTGACCCGACCCCCGGCACCGCCGACGACCCCGCGTCCGCCGTCATCCAGACCTGCTCCGCCGACCCCGCCGCGTCCGCGCACGACCCGATCGGCGCGAACGAGATCATGACCGGCAACACGGTCGCGGACAACGTCATCTACCACGACGCCATCGACTACCTCGGCACCGCCGGAATCACGATGCTGTTCACGCAGCACACCACGATCGCGCACAACGACATCTACGACATGCCGTACGACGGCCTGACCTCGGGCGTCTGGCAGGGCCACGTCGACAACGTCAACAGCGCGCCGACCTACAGCGACCAGACCTCGCAGAACATCAACGCCGACAACGCGATCACCGACAACGACTTCCACGACAACATGCAGGTCTTCACCGGCGACGGCGGCGAGATCTACACCGAGGGCCACCAGGGCGCCACCGTGCTCAACGCCGACGGTTCGGTGAACGACGCCGCCTCGTACGCCAGTGGACTCACCGTCAGCGGCAACGTCCTCGACACCAACACGCCGAACTCCGCCTACGCCACCGCCCCCGACGTCGGCTCCCAGTGGATCTACGAGACCGGCAACGTCGAATGGGGCAACGCGTACTCGTTCTCCTGCCACTGGCCCATCCCCACCGCCTCCCGCCTGACGTACACCGGCAACTGGGCCGCCAACAGCGACGACCTGCCTTGCGCCACCGACCACGACAACACCGCGATCCCCCTGGCCCCCGGCCCCGCCGACGTACCGCTGACCGTCCTCGCCGACGCCGGCCCCACCGCCGCGTACCAGTACCTTGAGACGACCGTCCCGGCCCGCATCGACTACACCGGCGCCACCCCGGCCACCGGCAGCACCCCCACGCAGGTCCTGGTCGTCGGCTCCGGCCTGTCCCGCAGCACGCCGCTGTGGATGGGCGGCGTCCCGGTGCCCGAGCAGGACGTCACCGCCCTCAACCCCGAATTCCTCGTCCTCGACCAACCGGCCGGAACCACCTCGACCGTGGTGACCCTCCAGCCCTGACCACACGCCGTCCGGAGCGCGGCGCGCATGAAACGGCCGAGGGAGGGCATCTCGTGGCTTCCGGAAAGGAGACCACGATCATGAACATGACCGGGATGACGCGTCGGTTCGCGGACCTGGCGAAGGGACGGGCGCTGACGATCAAGGGACGGATCACCGGCCGGCGGGGGACGGAGGCACGCGGCGAGATGGTCCAGGCGCGCGGGGAGACCCGGGCGAGTGCGCACCGGTTCGCCCGCAAGCTGCGCCGTGTCGCGCACCGGTGACGAGGCGGTGCTCCCGGGTGGACCGCGGTTCGCCTGGGAGCGCGGCGGGCTGATCGCGGGGCGCTACCGGCTGGAACGTCCGCTCGGCTCGGGCGGCAGCGCGCACGTGTGGGCCGCGCGGGACGAGTCGCTCGGGCGCGCGGTCGCAGTGAAGGTGCTGTCCGGGAGCACGACCCAGGGCGGGCACGAGCGCGAGCGGCTCGAACGTGAGGCGCGGTTGCTCGCGACGCTGGACCATCCGCTGATCACCAGCGTGTTCGACTTCGCTGAGGCCGTCGAGGAGGACGGGGCCACGCATCCGTTCCTGGTCACCGAACTCCTCGACGGCGAGAGCCTGAGCACGCGGCTCAAGCGCGGGCCGCTGACGCCGCACGAAGCGCTCACCGTATGCGGCCAGGTGGCCGACGCGCTGGCCACGACGCACGGTTCGGGCGTGGTGCACCGCGACGTGAAGCCGGGCAACGTCATGCTCGCGCCACGCGGCGCGGTGCTGCTCGATTTCGGGATCTCACGCTGCTCGACGGACACCGACCTCACCGGGCAACTGGTGATCGGCACGCCCGCGTGCATGGCGCCGGAGCAGTGGCGCGGACACGGGGCGCGACCGGCATCCGACGTGTACGCACTCGGCTGCCTGCTCTACTGGTGCCTGAGCGGACACGCGCCGTATCCCGGTCGGGAAATGCCCGCGCTGGGGATGGCGCACCTGCTCGCCGATCCGCCGGTGCTGCCGCCGACCGGCCCCGGCCACGACGGAATCGACGCGCTCTACCAGGCCTGCCTGCGCAAGGATCCGGACGATCGCCCGACCGCCCGCGAAGTGGCCGACGCGTTCCGGGCGATCGGAGCACCGTCAACCGACGCGGCGGTCGGAAAAGGCGGAGAGATCGGCGCGGTCGGAGAAGGCGGAGAGGTCAGAGCGGTCGGCGAGGGCGGCGAGGGCGGCGAGGGCGAGACGCTCATCATCCATCGGCCACGTCGGCGCGCACGACTGGCCGCCTCCTTCGCCGCGGTCAGCACCGTGCTGGCCGTCTCGATCGCAGTCCCGCTGGCGACGCAGACCGACGGGAGCCGCGCGACGCCGAACCCGACCGGCCACACTTCCTCGGCCTGGGCGGTCCCATCCGCATCGAGTACGGGGCCGAGTACCGTCACAAGCACGGGCGCGATCGCGATCAGCGCCACCCGGGCCCCGTCTCCCGCGGCGCCCCCGGCCGCCCCTGCCGGACCCGGCGCGCCGAAGGGCAAGCATCACGGAAAGCACGGCGGACCATGACCGGCGGCGGACCGGTGCACACGGCGTTCGTGCTGGGCGGCGGCGGGGTGCTCGGTGCGTGCGAGGTGGGTATGCTGCGCGCCCTGCTGGAGGCCGACATCGTGCCGGACCTGGTGCTCGGCACGTCGGTCGGCGCGATCAACGGCTCGGTGTTCGCGGCGGACCCGGGTCTGGAGGCCGTGGCTAAGCTGGAGAAGGTCTGGACCGAACTCGACGCGCGCGGCGTGTTCGAGGGTTCCCTACTCAGCCGACTCGGCACGGCCATGCGCACCCGCACCCATCTGCACTCGAACGAGCCGCTGCGGCAGTTGCTCGACGATTCGCTGGGCACGTCGCGGATCGAGGAGCTGCCGCTGCGCTTCGAGTGCGTGGCCGCGTGCATCGAACGTGCCGCGGAGACATGGTTCGGCCACGGCCCGGCCGCGCGGGCGGTACTGGCCTCCTGCGCGGTTCCCGGCCTGCTGCCGCCCGTGGAGATCGACGGCGAGCACTACCTCGACGGCGGGCTAGTCGACAGCGTGCCGCTCGGCCGGGCCGTGGAACTCGGCGCGAGGCGGATCTTCGTGCTGCACGTCGGACGCGTGGAGCAGACGCTGACCGTGCCGCGTCAGCCGTGGGAGGTGGCGGCCGTCGCCTTCGAGATCTCCCGCCGCCACCGACTCGCCCGCGCCCTGACCGAACTGCCCTCCGGCGTGGTCGCGCACATGCTGCCGAGCGGCCGGGTGCCCGGCGAGTCGACCGGCATCGGCAGCTATCTGCGCTACCGAGACCACTCGCGCACCCACGACCTCATCGAGCGTGCCCACAGCGCATGCACCACGTATCTGCGTTCGGCGCGGCCATGATGCCCGAGTTTCTGTTGCGGCACACCGTGATCCGACGCGTGTGTACGTGCACTGTCCTCGCGATTCTCTACGCCGCCGCGTTCGCGCTACTGCCCCTCGCCGCACTCCTCGACGTTCTCAGCCTGCTGATCCACGGCCGGCAGAGCGGTCACACTCGCACGGCCCGCTTCGCCGCGTTCGCGGGCACTTATCTCGCCGCGGAGGTCATCGGGCTCTACGGCGCGCTGCGACTGCGCCGATCCGAACCGGAGCCGCATTACGCACTGCTGAGGCGCCTGCTGTCGACGCTCTTCCGCACCTCCCAGCGGGCCTTCCGACTGCGGATCGCAGCACCCGAAGAAGGTCTCGCACTCCCCGAAGGGCCGCTGCTCGTCTTCAGCCGACACGCCGGCCCCGGGGACTCGTTCCTGCTGGCCTACGGCTTGCTCGCCACCGGCCGCCGTCCGCGCATCGTCGCCAAGCAGACGCTGCGCCTCGACCCGTTCATCGATGTGCTGCTCGGCCGCCTACCGAACTGCTTCGTCGGCAGCGGCGAACCGGCCCGCGCCGAGGCAACCCGCTGCATCACGGAACTCGCCGCGTCACTCGGCCCGCACGACGCGCTGCTGGTCTTCCCGGAGGGCGGAAACTTCACGGCCAACCGTCGCGGAAGACTCATCCGCCGCCTACGCCGACGCCGCGACCGCAGTGCCCTGTCCGTCGCCGAATCGCTCGACCACGTCCTGCCCCCGCACCCCTCAGGCGTATTCGCCGCCATCGACGCCGCCCCAGCCACCGCGAGCATCGTCTTCGTCGCGCACACCGGCCTCGACCACCTCGAAACCGTCGCCGAGACCTGGCGCGCCGTACCGCTCGAAGAACCACTGCACCTGACCTGGTGGACCGTGCCAGTGCCGCAGGTCCCCGCCGAAGAGGACGCGCGCCAAGCCTGGCTGCACGAACAGTGGGCACGCATCGACACCTGGCTCGACGATCACCGCCCCGAACCAGCTCGCCCTCAGACCTTCCGGCCCGCGACCACGTGGCCACACGAGTAGCGGATCCACGGCCGCTGGTTCGACGGGGCGACGCCGTGGCCGGTCGGCGTTCCGGTGCCGCACTCGGGGCAGCGCGTGTCGCCGGTGCGTCCGTTCCAGAAGGGGTCGAACTCGGCCTGGTTCATGTCCCGCACGGCGGTCGGCGGATCCGTGATCCGGAAGGGGTCGAACTCGTCCGCAGGCACGTCCCGCGCCGCGGTCTCCGGGTCGGTGGTCCGGAAGGGATCGAACGCATCGGGGTCGGGCCGGTTCGTCATGACTGTCTCCTTGATTCGTGTCCGGTTGATTCTCAGCCGCGCATCCAGGCGGTCCGCTTCGAGCGGCGAGACTGCTGCCACGCGTGGCGTCCGCGCTTCTCGAACTCCGCGGCGCGTCCGGCCTGCCGCTCGAACAGCAGCCCGTACGTGAAGGCGTTCTCCCCGTCCGCGTAGGCCCGGAGTGCCAACTGCCGCAGCTCTCCAGCCGCGACGACGGCGTCGTGGTGGTCGCCGAGCGCGGATTGCAGGCGCTTGAAGGACTTGGCGGTCTTCCGCGCCTTCTTCCCGCTCACCGGCGAGACGACCTCGGCCGCGTATCGGGCACGCTTGGCGGACTTGCGCGCCTCGTGCAGGGCGTTGTCCCGCTTGGTTCCGGGCGGGGCGGCTAGGGCGCGGCGCATCCGGCGGTTCACGCGTCGCCGGGAGCGGTTGAGCAGGGCGGGCATCACGTCGGTCGCGCGCCGGGATGCCTGCGCACTGGTCGGTGGGAGTTCGACGAACGACTCAAGCGTGGTGAGGAGCTCCACGTAGCGCACGGAGTCGAGCGCCGCGCGCAGGTCGGTCGTGCCAGACGCCTGGACCGACGAGTAATGTCCGGCGATGCGCGCCTGGACGAGCCCCAGGACCGATTCGCCGGGCACCTCGTCGAGTTGCGAGAGCAGGAGTTCGCAGAGCACTTCGACGTCGCGCGGGCCGCCGAGTTCGCGGCCGAGCCATCGCAGCTCGCTGATGACGCGGTCGGCCTTGCCGGGTCGCAGCAGCCGCCCGTACTCCTGGAGCGCGCCCCGCATGCGCCGCGCGGCCACCCGCATCTGATGCACTGAGTCCGGTTCGTCGCGGCGCACCCGTAAATCCTGGGTACGGAGTTCCTCGAACTGCGCACGGAGATAGGCCGCCAGAACCTCGCGTCCACTCGACTTCGACGTGAGCTCGACCTCCGGCGGCGGTTCGGGCAGCGACTGCGCGAGCGCCTCCTCCAGTTTGGTGCGCCGCCGCGCCCGACTCAGACCGGCGTGGCGCAGGCTGCGATCCGCGGCCTTGAGCAGGTGCGTCCGGTCCTCGGCGCGGTCCGCGAGCTCGACCTCTACTTCATCCCAGCGGGTCAGTGACGCGGTACGGCCCGAACTCTCGGCGATGACCCGGTCGAACGCGACCTCGGCGAGCGGCTCGCCCTGCTTGTCGGCGAGCGTCGTGACGTGCCTCGTCGTGGTGATCGTCGCGACCGGGCGCAGCGGGCGGCCGAGCAGCCGCGCCGTGAGCAGCCGGGTGAACTCGTCCGGGGGACGTTCGTCGCCGAGCGGGAGACGCAGTTCCGTGCGGCTGTCCGGACCGACCGGGATCTTGAGATGCCAGCCGGCGTCCGATCCCCCGGTGCGCCGACGCAGCGTGATCCCGGCCCGCAGCAGGTCGAAGCCGGCGGTGTCGTGATAGGTCGCCGCGAGCTCCACCTGGCCGGAGTCGGTCTGCGAGGCCACGTCGGGCAGACCTCGAAGGTCCGGCATCGGCGTGCCGGGGGGCGCGGCGTACTTCCGTTCGGTCTCTCGTACAGCGGTAGCCATCAGCAGGTACCCGTCTTCAATCGTCGTTCTCGTCGTCCACGTGGTCGGCGATCTTCTTGGTCAGGGGCTTGGTGAAAGTCAGGATGAGGTAGACGGCGGTGGCCAGTGCGGCGAGGATCGGCAGGCCCGCCGCACACGCCGCGCCGACCGCCGCGGTCAGCCACAAGGCGGCCGCCGTCGTCAGGCCGCGCACCGAGCCGCGGTGCGTGAAGATCACGCCCGCGCCGATGAATCCGAGGCCGGACACGATCTGCGCGGCCATCCGGGAGGGGTCGAGTTGGATCGTGCCCTGATGCACGACGTCGCCGAACCCGTACTTGCTCACCAGCATGAACAGCGCGGAACCGACGCCGACCACGGTGTGCGTACGCAGCCCCGCGCTCTTCTGCCGCCACTCGCGCTCAAGCCCGATCAGGCCGGACAGCAGCACGGCGAGACCGAACTGCCCAATCTGGGCCCAGCCCTCGCCGCGCGACTGGGCGATGCCCTCAGCGAGCGCGGGCATCGTCCGACCGCCTCGGCGAGCATGCGATCTGCTCGGCCGCCGCGGCCCAGAACTCCGCTACGTCCGCCGAGCCGCGCCCGGTCACCAGCACGTTCGGGCCGTTGCGGCACACCACGACCGGGCAGTCGTGCCAGATCCCGCCGGCCGCGCTGATCGCTCCGGCGAGCCCGGGCCAAGAGGTGAGCATCCGCTCGTCGACCAGCCCGGCCCGCACCAGCAGGGCGGGGCCGCGGTCCAGCGCCGCGATCGGCTTGCCGGCCAGGAAGAACTCCGTGGCCAGCCGGATCGCCTCGGGCTCCCGGAAGAGCGGCTCGTCCTCGTCCTGACCGCCGGCCAGCACGAGCGCGTCGTAGTCAGCCGCGTCCATCGAGCTCAGCCGCCGCTCGACGGGCGTCCGGCCGCCGAGGCCGAACTGTTCGAACACGTACTCCTCGTCCGCCGCCGGGCGGACGGCCACGGCCCGGACGCCGGCCGCGGCCAGCGCGTCCCAGAGCGGCGGCGGTTCGGCGGTTCCCGGACCGCGCGTCCCGAGCAGGAAGGCCGCCGTCCGGTCGGCCAGGGCCGTGGCATCCATGTCAGTCTCCTTCTCAGGTCTCGCGGCTGCCGCGCCCGGTGACGCGGCGCAGGCCGCGGCCGCGCGGCCGGACCGGCTTGCCGGTGATCGTCGTGACGGCGATCGGGGATTCCGGGGTGTCCAGGCCGCCGCCGTCGTCCGCGGCGCGTAGGGCGCGTTCGTATACGGCCCGGTCGTGGGCCGCCGGGGTGTCCGGGTGCCGCCACGCCTCGGCGGGGTACGCGCTGTCCACCGGTACCTCGACGCCCGTGGTGACGATGGGCGACGCGGTCGGGGGCAGGTTCACCGGGTTCCCGGCCGCGTCGAGTACCGGATCGCCGAGCGGTTCGACCACGGCGGCGACGTCGGCGGCCTGCTGGTTGAGCAGCGGGCTGTCCGATATCAGGAACCTGACGATTAGGTCGGCGAGGCCGCCGAGCAGGATGATGACCCCGGCCTGCTGGAGGTCGAGCCAGTGCGGGGTGCTGTGCACGGCGAAGGCCAGGATGGCGCCCGCGGCGATGGCCGCCATCGCGCCGATGAAGCTCGCGCGTCGCATGATCAACGCCTGCCTTCCAGGTTGGAGGGATGGACCGGCTCGCTCTCGACGGCGGCCGGGACGACCGCCACGCGGGAGCCGAGGTAGCCGCCGATCAGCAGCACGACGCCGCCCGCGAACTGCAGCCAGGCGCCGGTGCGCAGGTCGCCGACGGCCGTGCCGAAGTCGTGGCCGAACACGCGGTAGGCCTCGATCGCGTACAGGACGAAGACGATCAGGGCCGCCGCGCCCGCGAGCCGGGTGAGCCACCCGGTCCGGTCGACCAGGCCGATCAGCGCGACGAGCGCGATCAGCACGCTGACTCCACCGACGGTCCGCACGAAGTCGGACTGCGCAGCGAAGTCCGCTCGTACCAGGGCCCTTATATCCAGCCGGTCGCCGGTCAGCGACGGCGTCCAGTCCGTGAACGCGCTGACGACGAGGAGGGCGACGCCGATGAGGGTGGCGAGCAGCCGGCCGATCTGGCGGCCGGGGCCGGTCTCCACCTCTGTCTCGTACGGGGTCTGAACCATGATCGCACCCTTCGGATCAGTGTTCTTCGCGGTGTTCTTCACGGGATCGGCCGAGCAGGTCGCGGGCCCAGTCGGAGAGCGCGGCGAACGGGCCGAGCACCGCCTGGCCGACCGGCGAGCCGGTGAGCATCGGGTGCGGATGGCTCGGGGCGAGGGCCATCGCGCGCATCATCCAGCGGCCCATCTGCTCCTGCTCGTGCGCGCTCAGTTCGCCGAGCACGGCCGGGAACTCCTCGGCCTCCTCGCGCACGAAGTGCATCAGCACCTGCTCCTCGAGCAGCCGCAGCCGCGGCGCGAACTCGGGGCTCTCCAGGTCCATCCGCTCGAGCTCGGCCAGCTCGCGCGCGGCGGCCTTCTCCTCGTCGTTGCGGGCATGGGTCTGCCCGGACGGCAGCAGCTTCTCGGTCACCGGACGGAGCACAACCTCCTCGGCGGCCTCGTGCCGGGCGAGCATCTCGCGCAGCATGTCGAACGCGGCCCTGCGGTACTCGCCGTGCAGGTCGGGCACGACGCCGAACTGGTCGCGCAGCTGGGCGTGCTGCTCGTAGAGGATGGAGACGACGTTCGCCTGGGGCAGGGAGGCCGCGGCCATCCGCTCCTCACGCGCCGTGTGCATGAAAGACCACATCCTTCATCCTTGTCGCGGGACGGACGTGCGCCCGGGTGACCGATCGCCGCCTGGATAAACGAGCCGTTTTGCGACGTTTGGCCACCGGTTCACCGGCAACCCGCGCGCGATGACCACTGCCGCGCAGTCCCCCATCACCCCGACCACCGAACCCGAGTCCGTGCTGGCGCTCGCCCGCCAACTGCGGGTCGACGCGATCCGCGCGACCACCGCGGCGGGCTCCGGGCACCCGACCTCCAGCATGTCCGCCGCCGATCTCGCGGCCGTGCTGCTCACCCGCTACCTGCGCTACGACTGGAGCGACCCGGCGCGGCGCGGCAACGACTACTTCATCCTGTCCAAGGGGCACGCCTCTCCCCTGCTGTACGCGATGTACCGCGCCGTCGGCGTGGTCGACGAGCCGGAGCTGCTGACCACCTACCGGCGCGGCGGACGCCTCGAAGGGCACCCGACCCCGAAGCTGCCGTGGGTGCCGATGGCCACCGGCTCGCTCGGCCAGGGCATCGCGTACGCGGCCGGGATCGCGCTGGCCGGCCAGGAGATGCACGACGAGCCGTACCACGTCTGGGCCCTGTGCGGCGACGGCGAGATGGCCGAGGGCTCGGTCTGGGAGGCGCTGGACAAGGCCGGCGCGCACAAGCTGGGCCGGCTCACCGTGATCGTCGACGTCAACCGGCTCGGCCAGACCGGACCGACCGAGTACGGCTGGGACCTCGCGCCCTACGCCGCCCGGGCCCGCGCGTTCGGCTGCGCGGTGCTGGAGATCGACGGGCACGACGTGCGCGAGATCGACACCGCTTACGAGGCCGCCGTCTCCGCCGACCGGCCGACCGTGATCCTCGCGCGGACGGTCAAGGGATACGGCTGTGCCAAGGTCGCCGACTCCCCCGACTGGCACGGCAAGCCGCTGCCCGCCGACCTCGCCGAGCAGGCCATCGCGGACCTCGGCGGACCCACTCACCTGCGCGTGCTCGGGCCGGGGCCGATCAACGCGGACCGGGACGACGGAACGGCCACCGGAACCGGCGTGCCGCGCGTCGCTCCGGTGCACGTGCCCTCGCCCGCCCCGCTCCCGGTCGAGGCGCCGGGCTTCGCCAAGGGCGAGGAGGTCGGCACCCGCGCCGCGTACGGCAAGGCGCTGGTGGCGCTCGGCGAGGACCAGGACGTCGTCGTGCTCGACGGAGAAGTGGGCAACTCGACCGGCACCGGCGAGTTCGAGAAGGCGTACCCGGAACGCTTCTTCCAGATGTACATCGCCGAGCAGCAGCTGATCGCGTCGGCGGCCGGTTTCGCGGCGCGCGGCTGGCGGGTGCACGCCGCGACCTTCGCCGCGTTCCTCTCCCGCGCGCACGACTTCCTGCGCATCGTCGCGATCGACGGCCCGCCGATTCACCTGGCCGGAACGCACTGCGGCGTGGAGATCGGCCCGGACGGACCCTCCCAGATGGGCCTGGAGGACATCGCGATGATGCGCTGCCTGCACGGATCGACGGTCCTCTACCCGGCCGACGCCAACGCCGCCGCGCAGCTCGCGGTGGCCACGAACAAGCTGTCCGGCATCAGCTATCTGCGAATCACCCGCGGCGCGTACCCGGTGCTCTACGAGCCGGACGAGCCGTTCCCCGTCGGCGGATCGAAGCTGTGGGGCGAGGGCGCGGACGACGTCGCCACGCTGGTGGGCGCCGGCGTGACCCTGCACGAATGCCTGGCCGCCGCGGAGGAACTCGCACTCGAAGGGCTACCGGTACGAGTGCTCGACCTCTACTCGATCAAGCCGATCGACGCCCGCACCCTGCGCCGCTGCGCGACTGATACCCCACTGGTCGTCACGGTCGAGGACCACCGGCCCGAGGGCGGCGTCGGAGAGGCGGTCGCGGCGGAGCTGACCGACGTGCCGTGCATGATCCGGCGGCTCGCCGTGCGCGACGTGCCCGGCTCGGATTCGCCGGAGCACAACCTCGATCGGGCCGGCATCTCGGCGCGGCACATCGCGCAGACCGTGCGCGACACCGTCGCCGGAAGCATCGTCTAGAGGCCCGGCGCGGGCTCCGGCTCGGGCGTCACCGGACGATCCGGGTCGGGGCCGATCGGGCGGTCCGGGTCAGGGAGCGGATACGGCGTCGGCGCGGGCTCCACCGGACGGTCCGGGTCCGGCACCGGGTTCGGCGGCGGCTCGGGGTCGACCGGGCGGTCCGGATCCGGCACCGGCGGCACCGTCGCGGACGTGGTCGGCTCCAGGACCGTCGACCTGGCCGGGAACGGGAACCGGCGGCCGGCGAAGGGGTTGACTCGATAGTCGATCATGCGCCCCGGCTACCCCTGATCCATCCACGTATGCGCGCATGCCCGCCGCATGGCCGGGTAAGCGCGGCAGACCGGCGGCCGAGCGGTCGCCGTGAAGGGAGGACACCGCAATGACCGTGACCGTGAGCGAACTCATGGCCCCGGACACTGATGTCGTCCAGGTGGCGGGGCTGATGCGCAACCAGGCGCTGCCCAACACGTGACGATGGCGCCCCGGAAATCGCCCGTCACCGTCCTGGTCGTGATGTGCTCGGGGTACTTCCTGGTGCTGCTCGACGTCACGATCGTGAATGTCGCGCTCCCGAGCATCGGCACCGGTCTGCACGCGAACGTCAGTGCCCTGCAATGGGTCGTGGACGGCTACGCGATCGCGCTGGCCTCGCTGATGCTGCCCAGCGGCACGATCGGCGACCGCTTCGGCCACAAGCGGATCGTGCTCACCGGGCTCACGGTCTTCGGCGTCAGCTCGCTGGCCTGCGGTCTCGCGCCGAACGCGCCGACGCTCGTCGCGGCCCGGGCAGTGCAGGGCGTCGGTGCGGCGCTGCTGCTGCCGGGCACGCTCGCGATCATCAGCCGCGCGTACCCGGAGCGGCAGGCGCAGGCGCGTGCGATCGGCGTGTGGGCAGGCATCGGCGGGCTCGCGCTGCCTGCCGGGCCGGTGGTCGGCGGCGCGCTGATCGCGGGCTTCAACTGGCGCGCCGTGTTCCTGGTCAACGTGCCTGTCGTGATCCTCGCACTGGTCGCCAGCATGGTCATCGTTCCCGACGACCGCGGGCGACGGGATGAGGACACTCCCGAGGTGGACGGCCTCGGCACGCTGCTCGGCGTGCTGCTGCTGGTCGCGACGACGTTCGCGGTCATCCAGGCGGGACGCTCCGGAGCTGACGCGGCGTCGATCGGGGCCGGTGCCGCCGCCGTACTCCTACTCGCCGCGTTCGTCGCCGTCGAGCGGCGGCGCGGCGATCGGGCCATGCTGCCACCGAGCCTGGCCCGCCGCCCCGCGTTCTCCATCGCGAACACCGCGGCCGGAGTGATGAACCTGGGCACCCTCGGCGTGCTGTTCGTGCTCTCCCTCTTCCTGCAGCAGGTGCAGCACCGTTCACCGCTCGGCGCGGGCCTCGCACTGATGCCGCTGTTCATCCCCCTCGCCGTGATCGCCCCACTCGGCGGACGCCTGACCGGCCGCATCGGCACCAAACTGCCGATGGTCGCCGGGCTCGTCATCGCCGCCTCCGGACTCGCCGCCCTCGCCCTCACGGACCGCGACGCGAGCTATCCGGCGCTGCTGCTGCCGTCCTTGCTAGCTTGGGGAATCGGCCTCGGCATCCTGGTGACGGCCGTGGTCGCAGCCGCCGTAGCCGCCGTGCCCGCAGAACGATCCGGCCTCGCCTCGGCCGTGAACAACACCGCCCGTCAGACCGGCGGAGCCATCGGCATCGCCCTCACCGGAGCACTGGCAGGCCAGCCGGACGCACCACGATTCCTCCCCGGCCTACACGCCTCCGCCCTCGGCGCCGCAGCCCTCTACACCCTCACCGCCGCACTGGCCCTTCTCGCGCCGGCATCGGCGAAGAAGTGAGCCTCAGCCCCAGTCCAGCCCCGCGATGCCGAAGACCTCCGGGCCGATCCGGGCCATCTCGAGCACCCTGGCGACGGCCGGGGAGAGTACGAGGGCGAGCCGTACCTCGGCGGCGGAGGCGGCGTCGGAGCCGCGGAGCAGGGCGCGCAGTCCGGCCGAGTCGAGAAAGCCTACGGCCGCGAGGTCGAGGCAGAGCTCGGCGCCCGGATCGAGCTCCCCGACGGCGCCGACGATCTCGGCCTCGAGCTTCGCGCTGGCGGCGAGGTCCACATCACCCGCGACGGTCAGCATCCGGCCGCCCGGCTCGATCGAACTCGATATCGTGCACGCGTTCACGGCAGCTCCCGTCGTGGGATCCATTGCCCAACGCCTTCCTACCCGAATCCGGCTCGCAGGGTGGTCAGGATCTTGGTGATCAGGCGGGAGACCTGCATCTGGGAGACGCCGAGCTTCTCGCCGATCTGGGACTGGGTCATGCCGTCGAAGAAGCGCATGGACAGGATCTGCCGGTCCCGTTCGCCGAGCTCCTCGACGAGGCCGCGCAGCACCTCGCGGTTGACGGCGAGCTCGTAGCCCGGGTCGTCGGCGCCTATCAGTTCGCCGAGGGACGCGCCGTCAGGTTCGTGTCCGACGGGGCGGTCGAGCGACGCGGTGCGGTAGGCCTCGGAGGCGTCCAGGGCCTCGACGAGTTCGTCCACCGCGACGCCGAGGCGCTCGGAGAGTTCGGGCAGCGTGGGGGCGCGGCCGAGCTCGGCGGTGAGGGCGTCGGACGCCTTGTGCATCGCGCCGGTCACCTCCTGCATGCGGCGCGGCACGTGAACGCTCCAGGTGCCGTCCCGGAAGTACCGCTTGATCTCCCCGATGATCATCGGGGTGGCGTAGCCGAGGAAGCCGGTGCCGTGCTCGGGATCGAAGTTGTCGACGGCCTTGACCAGGCCCAGGAACGCGACCTGCTCGAAGTCCTCGGTGGTCGAGCCGCTGTTGCCGTAGCGGCGGGCGATGTGCCGGGCGTACGGCATGTGATCCTCGATCACCTCGTCGCGCAGCCGCGCCCGCTCCGGGTCTCCGATCGGCAGACTCACCATCCTCCGCAGCACGCGCATCGTCTCGGCGCGTTGTGCCTCGCGCTCGGCCGGCAGCGGTCGGGCGGGTCGGGTACTCGGGATGTCGATGGTCGTCGTCACGGTTCAGCCCTCGATAGTTCGCTGAGATTCTTGACGATCACAGTCGCGCGCACCGCTGATCTCACGGTGGACTCAACGGTTAACCGATCGGGCGGGACGTAAACGGGCCCGTTCGCGGCTCGGCGCGGGTTTGCGGCGGCCGATCCCGGCAAGCAGGGGCCGGAACTGGACGAACGCACGGAGGGTTGCCATGCGGACCACCGACGAGAAACCGGGAATCCTGTCGCTGATCGCGGCCGGCGACGACGAAACGGTACCTTCGGGCATCCCGTTCGGCGCGCTGCCGCTGGCCTCGCTGGAGACCGACGAGGTGCGCGCCTGGCTGGACGACAACCGGCGGTACAAGATCTTCGTCATGGCGGGCGCGGGCTTCGAGTCCCCGGGGGTCCCGGCGCTGAGCGTGCCGGTCACCGCCGTGGACTACGACCTGGTCGTCGCCGCGATGCCGCGATGACGGCGGCCGCGACCGGACTCTGGCGGGCCAAGCTGGAGACGGGATTGTCTCGACTGGCTCCGCGCCCGCACGCCCGCGGCCTGCCGGAACTGCGCGCCGCGTATCCCGGGCTGGAACCCGACGAACTCGCCGAACAGCTGGTCGCGGACGCCGCGCGGCGCGGTGCCGCGGTCGGCGCCGTCGCCGGCTGCTGCGCGCTCGCGCCGGTGCCGCTGGGCGCCCCGTTGGCCGCGCTCGGCCAGTCCGCCCTGGTCTCGGCGCTGTGCACGCGGCTGACCGCCGAACTGCACGAGGTCTTCGGGCTGCCGAACCCGAGTCCGGTGAACGGGGGCACGACCGGCTACGTCGCCCAGTGGGCCGCGCGCGAGGGCAAGAACGACCTGATCGCGCGGGCAGTGCCGGCCGCCGGCTGGACGCTGGTGCACGTGTTGCCCCGCGCGGCCCGTCGCCGTCTGCCGAATCCGCGCACGCTGCTCGCGAGCACGGCCATCGCCGCCGGGCTTCGGTCGGGGCGGCAGACCCGCGCGTTCGGCGAGTCGCTGCGCCTCGACCTGCGCTCCGATCCCACGGCGCGCGACCGGTGGACGGAGTGAGACCGCGCATGGTCCGGCCGCTCGCGGGTAGCCGGGCGCCATGTTTCCGCTCGCCTGCTGGTGCTATCTCGTCTGGATCCTGCTGACCTGGACGCGCACGGCCGAACAGCTGATCGTCGGCGCGGCGGTCTCACTGCTCGTCGGCGCCGCGCTGGCACCGCTCGGCAAAGTGCCAGGCCCCTGGCGGCTGCTCGTACCGCGCAACGCCGTCGCCGCGCTCCGGCTGCTGGGCACGGCGTTGATCCGGATCCCGGTGGCCAACGTGCGTCTCGCGCGCCGGATCTGGGCGCCGAGCCGTCCGCTGCGCAGCGGGATGGTCATCGTGCCGACGCACGAGCGCACCGACTTGGGGCTGACCACGGTCGGCCTCGTCACGTCCCTGATCGTGGACAACCAGATCGTCGACCTCGACCGGCGCCGCCACCAACTGCAGTACCACGCGGTGGACGTGCCGGAGGGCGGCCGACGCGCCGCGCGGGAGGCGATCAACGGGCCGGTCGAACGCTGCCTTGACGGGCTGAGGAGAAGCGATGACCAACATCGATGAGCTCTACTTCGCGGTGGCGATCGCAGAGACCTGTGTCGCGCTGCTGGTCCTGCCGCGCCTGGCGATCGGACCGAGCGTGTCGGACCGGATCGTGGCGCTCAACACCGCCTCGACCCAGGCCGCGCTCGCCGTGCTGTTCTACGCCGCCGGCGCCGATCGCGCGATCTACCTGGACGTCGCCGTCTGGCTCGTGTCCTTCAGCTATCTCGGCGCGATCGTCTGGGCGAGGTTCCTCGAGCGGAGGCTGATATGAGCACTGTGATCGTGGTCGTCGTGGCCGTGCTGGCCGTCGCCGGTCTGGCCTTCTCGGTCTCCGGCGCGCTGGGGATCCTGCGGATGCCGGACGTGTACTGCCGGATCCAGTGCTCGTCGAAGACCATCACGATGGGCGCGCTGCCGCCGCTCGTCGCGCTCGTGGTCGGCGAGGGCTTCGGGAGCGCGTACGCGGCACGGGCGCTGATCGTCGCCGTGCTGTTGCTGACGGTCAATCCGGCCGCCTCGCACGCGCTGGCCCGCGCCGCCTATCGCGCGGGTGTGCCGATGTGGGACGGGGCGGTGCGCGACGAGGTGGCCGAACAGGAGGCGGACGATGACTGAGTTCTGGATCATCGACTACCTCGTCCTCGCGGTCATCCTGGGCAGCGCCGTCCTGGTGGTCCGGATCGCGAACCTGCCGGGCGCGGTGATGGCGCTCTCGGCGGTGGGCACGTTCCTGTCGCTGCTGTTCGTCGTCCTCGGCGCCCCGGACGACGCGCACTCGGAGGTGGTCGTCGGCGCGATCGCGCTGCCCGTGCTCTATCTGACCGCGATCGCGAAGGTTCGGGCGGACGTGCTCGACGAGGGCGAACTGCGGGAGGAGGCCGAGCGCGATGGCGAGGGAGAGACACGCGCACGTCGTTGACCGCGAGCCCCGGCACCGGCCGTGGCTCGGCCTGCTGCTCACGCTCGCGGCCGCCGCGGCTCTCGGCGCCGCGTATCTCGCCGCGCCCCGGGAGAACGCGCCGCTGCCTTCCGCCGCCACGTACGCACTGGTCACCGCGCTGCCGGACTGGAAGCTGCTGGAGCCGGTCAACGAGGTCGTCTACGGCTCGCGCGGCTTCGACACCTTCGGCGAGACATTCCTACTGCTGGCCGCCGTGGTCAGCATCGTGGTGCTGACCCGGCCACGCGAGGCACGTCGCGGCTACTTCGGCGAGCACGCAGCCGGCGAGCGCGAGCAGCACGAGATCGATCCCCATGCCCCCGCGGACTCGGAGGAGCGGCAGACCCGCGCCGCCGACGAGCGCGAGCGGCGCGAGACGGCCTCGACGCTGCGCACCCCGGACCGCGAACCGCTCGGCGGGCACGGCCCGGAACGCGCCGACTCGCTCACCGTCGTCACCCGCACCACGATCCGGATCGCCGCGCCGATCCTCGCCGTCACCGGCCTCTACCTCGTGGCCTGGGGCTACTCCCCCGGCGGCGGATTCCCGGGCGGCGCGGTGCTGCTCGGCGTGCTGCTGCTGGCTTACGCGGGCTTCGGGCGCCGCCGGATCGCCCGTGTGGCACGACCGGGCCTGCTGGAGACCGCCGAACTCGCCGGCGCGCTTCTGATCATCGGCACGGAACTGCTCGGACTGCTGCTCAAAGGCTCCTTCAGCGGAAACTGGCTGCCGCTGGCCGAACCCGGCACGATCCTGTCCGGCGGCGTCGTGCAACTGTTCTCGGTCGGCGAGCTCATCGAAGTCGGCACCGGCCTGTCGATCGCCGTCTTCGGACTGCTCAGCATCGGCCGGGACTGGGCGCCCGACGACGAGGACGAAGATGAGGACGAGGAGGGCGGGCAATCGTGATCGTCGCCAACTACCTCGTCTCGGCCGTGGTCTTCTGCCTCGGCCTGTACACGCTGCTCACCCGCCGCAACATGATCAAGATGGTCATGGGCCTGTCCCTGATGGAGAGCTCGACCTATCTACTGTTCGTCTCGCTCGCCTACCGCACCGGCTCCACCGCGCCGGTGCTGCTCGGTCCCCCGCACGGCAAGACCCCCGACCAGCTCGCACACGGCAACGCCGCCGATCCGGTGCTGCAGAACTTCTGCCTGACCGCGATCGTCATCGGCGTCGCCGTGACAGGGGTCTTCCTCGCCGTCGTCGTCCGCATCGCGCAGCACTACCGCACCCTGGACAGCGACGACGTCAGGCAGATGCGGGGCTAGCGCCAGTACCGTTCAAACGGTCATCCGGTCGGCTGCACGCGCGGCCACGGCCATGATGGTCAGCGCCGGATTCGCGGAGCCCTGGGTCGGCAGGACGCTGCCGTCGGTGATGTAGAGGTTCGGCACGGCGAAGCTGCGGCAGTCGGCGTCGACGACACCGGACTGCTCGTCCGCGGCCATCCGCGCGCCGCCGACGAGGTGCGCGTAGCGGTCGATGGTCATCAGCTCGTCAGCGCCCGCGGCGTGCAGGATGTCCTCCATCACGCCGGTGGCCGCCTTCACCAGCATGCGGTCGTTCTCGCACTGGCTGTAGGAGAACTCCGCGACCGGAAGGCCGTTGCGATCGACCTCGCTGGAGAGCGTGACCCGGTTCTCGGCCCGTGGCAGGAACTCGCACAGCGAACCGAGGCAGGCCCAATGCGGGTAGCCGCTCATTCGACGGCGCAGGTCCGCGCCCCAATGCCCTTGCGCTGCGACATGCTCGGCCCAGGTGATTGGCAGCGGGGAGACGTTCTGCACGGCGAATCCGCGGCGGTATGGCTTGCTCGGATCGGTCTCGTAGAAGTCCTCGGAGACGACCTCGGGCGGCGGTGCCTTGTACATGTTGATCGGCGTGTCGAAGCGGCCGCCGGTCTGCGGCGCGCCCTGGACCATCAGGTAGCGGCCGACCTGGTCGAAGTCGTTGCAGAGGCCCTCGGGGAACCGCTTCGAGGCCGAGTTGAGCAGCAGCCGCGGCGTCTCGATCGAGTATCCGGCCACGATGACGACCCGTGCGCGCTGGAAGCGGCGCCTGCCGGCCTTGATGTAGTGCACGCCGGTCGCGAGACCCGAGTGCTCGTCCACGTCGATGCGCGTCACCATGCAGTTCGCGCGGATCTCGGCACCGTGCGCGAGCGCGTCCGGGATGTGCGTGATCAGCGGCGAGGCCTTCGCGTTCACCTTGCAGCCTTGGAGGCAGAACCCGCGGTAGATGCAGTGCGGCCGGTTTCCGAAGCGTCCGTTCGGGATCGCGACGGGACCGACTTTCGCGGTGATCCCCAGCTTTCGGGCGCCGCGCAGGAAGATCTCGCCGTTGCCGCTGACCGGATGCGGCCGATGCGGATAGCCGTGCGGATCTCCCCACGGCCAGTGCTCGCCGGCGACCGGCAGTTCCTGTTCGATGTCTTCGTAGTAGGGCTTGAGCACGTCGTAGCCGACCGGCCAGTCCGCACCCACGCCGTCCTGGCTCAGTGTCCGGAAGTCGCTCGGGTGGAAGCGCGGCGCGTACCCGGCGAAGTGCACCATCGAGCCGCCCACGCCGCGTCCGGAGTTGTTGGAGCCCAAGGGAATCGGGTCGGAACCCGAGATCACGCGCGGCTCGGTCCAGTAGAGATGGTGCGATCCCGCCTCGTCGCTGACCCAGTCGGTGTCGGGATCCCAGAACGGTCCCGCGTCGAATCCGACGACGCGCCATCCCCTGCGTGCCAGGCGTTGGAGCATGACCGAGCCCCCGGCGCCGCAGCCGACGACGACCGCGTCCACCTCCTCGTCGTCCGCGAACCGGCGCATGTCGCGGCGCAGCCGGTGGTCGGTGCGCGTTCCGTCGTTCGGCAGCAGCCAGGCCGAGGCGTTGCGCTCGCGGACCCCGCTCATTCCGGTCCCTTCCCGACGCCGAGGTTCTTGTAGCCGCGCGGGTACGCCGGGCCCGGGAAGCCGATCTCGTTCCAGGCGTAGGGGTGTCCGTAGAACGCGGTGCACGCGTAGCGCGTCCACAGGCTCCAGACGTGCTCGGCGGAAAGTCCGTGCCAGGGCTTCGAATCGAGAGCGCGGACGGCGGCTAAAATCGAGTTCTGCGATTCGGGGTCGATCGCCGCGAACGGTTTCTGGAAGCGATCGACGGCGTCGGCCTTCAGCCCCGCGAGCGAGACGCGCCAGGCCTGGCCGTCCTCCGGCATGTCCGCGTACCGCCAGCCGTCGGTCTCCGCCTCGGCCAGCCGCGAATCGATCATGGCGACGACCGGTACGGACGAGTCGGGGCCGAGATCGAGGAGCCGGTCGCACAGCGCCGTGGCCGTCGCCTGCTCCTCGAGCGTGAAGTGGCGCATCGGCGGAGGCGGACCGAGCCGCGCCATCACGACCCCGGCCGTCACCGCGTCCCAGTGGCGCCAGTGCTTCGTCACGTCGGTCTCGGCCATTAGTCCTCCCGCCGCAGGATCGAGGCGAGCAGGCCCATCCCGCCGACCATCGTCACCAGCAGTGGAGCGAACAGCGGCGGGCCCATCTCCATGTTGTAGCGCGCATTGCGCCAGCCGCCCGGCTTCTGCGCGATGCCGCGCGCGTGCAGATACGTGCCCTGCAATCCGTTCGCGACGATCGCGGCGGAGGCGATCGGCAGCACCGTCTTCGCCATCCGCTTGCTCGCGAAACCCGCGGCGCCGGCCGCCGCACCGACCGGGCCGAGGGCGACCGGGATCCACATCATCTTGTTGCCGAAGCTCGCCGAGTCGTGCTCGAAGTAGATCTCCGCGGCCGTCACGAGCGCGCCGACGCCGGTCAGCACGGACAGCGAGCGCTCGAAGTGCCCGGTGCGCACGTCGCGCAGCAGCCGGTCAACGCCGTGGACGATCTCAGTGTCCTTCTTCACGGTCAGGCTCCGAGCAGGTCCACGAGGTCGTCGGCGTGCTCCTCCTCCTGGGCGAGGATCTTCTCCAGCAGCCGGCGCGTGGTCGGGTCGGCGTCCCCGATCCAGCGGATCATCTCCTGGTAGGCCTCGATCACGATGCGCTCGGCGAACAGGTTGTCCCGCAGCATCTGCTCGAGGTCCTTCGGCGCGGGCGCCGTGTAGTCGGTGTGCGCGCGCTCGGCGATCGTGCCCGGGTCGAAGTCCGGGTCGCCGCCGAGCTGCGAGATCCGCTCGGCCGCCCACAGCGCATGCTGCAGTTCCTCGTTCGCGTGCTCGGTGAACTCGGCGGTCACCTGCGCCCGGTTGATCCCGACCGCCGAAACGGCGTGCCGCATGTAGCGCGTCCAGCACACGATCTCGGTGGCCAGCACGTCGTCGAGGATCGCGATGACCTTCTTCTCGTCCACCTGGAGCGTCGGTGTGCGCGCTCCGTCCTCCATCTTCTGCCGGGCCTGGGCGCGGATGCGTTCCACGTCGAGTACGAAGTCGTCGCTCATCGGTATGCCTCCATATCGGATTCGCGCGGGGTCAGGCCGTGGCCCGGGGCGTCCGCGCTGGGGGTGATCGAGCCGCCCTGCGGGTCCAGGGCGCCGTCGAAGAACCGTGATTCGATGCGCACGTGGTCGTGGAACCATTCGAGGTGCCGCAGGTTCGGTGTCGCGGCGGCGACGTGCGCGTGCAGGTGCGGGGCGCAGTGCCCGGAGATCTCCAGGTTGTGCGCGGCGGCCACGGCGGCCACGCGCTGCCACTCGGTGATCCCGCCGCAGCGCGAGACGTCGGCCTGCAAGCAGTCCACGGCCCCGGCCGCGCACATCCGCTCGAAGTACGCCAGGTCGTAGCCGTACTCCCCCGCGGTAACGTCGGCGGGCACTGATTCGCGCACAGCACGCAGTCCGGCGAGGTCGTCCGAGGAGACCGGCTCCTCGAACCAGCTCACGTCGTACTCGTGCGCGCGCAGCATGATCCGGATCGCCTGCTTGCGGGAGTAGGCGCCGTTCGCGTCCACGTAGAGTTCGGCGTCGTTCTTGATCCGGTTGCGTACGAGCCGGATCCGCTCGAGGTCGCGCTCGGGATCCGCGCCCCAGGACTCGCCGATCTTGATCTTCACGCGGCCGATGCCCTGGCCCTGGACCCAGTGCAGCATCTGGTCGACGAGCTCGTTCTCGTCGTACGTGGTGAACCCGCCGCTGCCGTAGACCGGCACCGACTCGCGCACGGCGCCGAGCAGCTTGTGCAGCGGCACGTCGAGTATCCGTGCCTTGAGATCCCAGAGCGCCACGTCCACGGCCGATATCGCGTAACCGGCGACGCCCGGCCGTCCGATGTTGCGCACGGCCTTGACCATCGCGTCGAACGCTCCGGGCACGTCCATGGCGTCCCGGCCGCGCACGATCTCGGCGAGCGTGTCCTCGACGATCCGCGCACACGCGGGGGCGCCGTATGTCCAGCCGACGCCTGTCTTGTTCGCGGCTTCGACCCGGACCACCACCATCGTCGTGGCGCTCCACGCGAGCGTCCCGTCGGCTTCGGGGGTGTCGGTCGGCACCGTGTAGACCGAGGCGTGTACGGACTCGATGTTCATCGGTGGCGCCTTCCCAGGGTCGCGAGCGCACCGGCTGCTGCCAGCCCTCCGCCGACCGCAGCCGCCAGCACGCCGTGGTGCTTCGAGGCCCACAGTTGGACGCTGCCGTCCTTCGCGCGGTCGTCGAAGCTGCCGTGCGCGGTGTGGTCGTGGCCGGCGCGGTCGTCGGTCGGGTCCCAGAGGTTGGCGGGCTCGTGCGGATCGGGCCGCTCCGACTGCTGCGATCCGAAGCCGGTCCGGGCGAGGTACCTGTCCAGCAGGCCGGGGGCGACGGCGTTGGCCAGCAGGGTCGCGACGGTGCTGCCGCCGACCCAGTACTCGCGGCGCCTCGGATGCCCGGCGGCGTGCACGATCGCCTCCGCGGCGACCTCCGGCTGGTAGATCGGCGACACCGGCTGCGCGGGCTCGTCGAGACGGTTGAGCACCCAGTCGAACTGCGGCGTGTTGACCGCGGGCAGTTGGACCATCGTCACCCGCACGTTGCTCTTCTCGTGCAGCAGTTCGCAGCGCAGCGACTCGTTGAAGCCTTGGATCGCGTGCTTGGCGCCGCAGTACGCGCTCTGCAGCGGGATCCCGCGATAGGCGAGCGCGGAGCCGACCTGCACGATCGTGCCCCGATCGCGGCGGGACATCCGCTTGAGCGCGGCGCGGGTGCCGTAGACGTAGCCGAGGTAGGTGACCTCGGTGACCCGCTTGAACTCGGCGGGCTCGATGTCGAGGAAGGGCGCGAACACCGAGGTGAAGGCGTCGTTCACCCACACGTCGATCGCGCCGAGCGAGGCCTCCACGTCGCGCGCCACGCCGTCCGCCTGCTCCGGGTCGGCCATGTCGGCGGGAAACGCCTTCGCCTGGCCGCCGACCCGGTCGATCTCCGCGAGCGCTCCCTCGAGCCCCGACTCGCCGCGCGCCACCAACGCGACACGCGCGCCGCGCGAGGCGAAGGCCACCGCGGCCGCGCGGCCGACCCCGGCGCTCGCTCCGGTCACCACGACCACCTGGCCGGGCCGAATCCCGTCTTCCGACAGTCGCACGCGAAAACCTCCCGTGATCGTCTCGCCGCGCGGGTTGCCGCACTCCCGCGTCCCAAACGCGCCGATCGAAACTCAGAGCGTCGCGCGCACGAGGGCGGCGAGCCGGTCCAGGTCGCGGGGCAGGTGGTTGCAGGCCGCGCCGTCGAGCGTGCGCCGGTCGAAGGCGGGCCGCAGCTCGGGCCACACACTCTGCGCCTCCCGGCAGAAGATCTCGGCGCCCACCAGCCCGATCCGCTTGAACTCCTGAAGCAGTTCCCTGACACGCCCGGCATCGCCGCCCGCCTCGGCGCGCAGCCGGCGCAGCGCCTCCAGCACCTTGGGCGTGTCGAGGCTCGGCAGCCTGGTGTTCGTGACCGGAACCGCTCGCAGCGCCTCGTGCGGCCCGAGAGCCACGAGGCGCGTCGTCCGGGGCGCGCTTCCACCGGCCGGGAGGGAAGCGCCTCCACCACTACCCGCGGCCGCTCAGCAGTCGGAGCAGCGCCCTGAATCCGCGCGGCAGCGACTCCGGTTGGCGCACCGGGGGCGGCTCGACGGCCTTGGCGCGTTCGTGGGCGAGCGACGCCTCGACCGCCTGGCTCAGCCGCTCGCCGAGCCGGTTGATCTCGTCGATCGTGCAGGCGTCCACGAGCTTGCCGAGCAGAACCGCGTCCTGCCGCTCCACGTGGTCCTCGATCCCCACGACCAGGTGGCTGACGAGGATGTCGTACGCGTCGCCCACCGGTTCCGGCAGCCGTTCGATAGCGCGGATCGTGCGCTCGACCGCCCGCTGCCGTCGGGCCAGGTCGGCCACCGATGCCCAGCCGTTCGGCAGGTGGTTGCGCAGCGCCGGGTAGAGGTGGCGCTGCTCGGCGTCGGCGTGGGCGAGGAAGAGCCGTGAGACGTCGCGCACGAGGGCGACGCGTTCCGACCCGGGACCGAGACCCGCGATCCGGGCCGTAAGCCGGTCGAGTTCGGCGTGCTCGCGGGCCAGTTCAGTCGCGGCGTTCGCCCGTTCCGTCATCGTCTGCGTCCTTTCCTCGTCAGGTCCCGTGGCCGCCGCGACGCAGCCGCGCCCTGATCCGCCCGCCGGTCTCGCGTACCGTGCGCAGCCGGCGCTCGAAGGTCATGCGGGCACGGGCACGGGTGCGTACGTCGGTGCGCGCCGTCAGGGTCTCGATCGTGGCGGCGAGGCGCCGACGGGTGGCCCGGATGTCCGCGGCGAGTTCTTCGGCGCTCTTGGGCGAGTTCTCGGTCATCGCCGCATCCGCTCCTTGACCTCGGTCACGTCCGCCTTCACGCTCGCCACCACGTCCGGCGGGGTCGAGGGCGCGGCCTTGGCGAAAGCGCGCCGCGCACCCAGGCCGCCGATCCCGGCGGCGGCGAACAGCACTCCGGCGACGATCAGCGCGGCGGCCCACGTCGGCAGCACTCCGGCCAGTCCGGCGACCGCGGCCGCGACGCCACACAGCAGGGCCACGAACGCGAGCAGCGCCGCGCCCGCCGAGAACAGGGCTCCGAGCAGCGCCCGCTTGGCCTTGCTCGTCAGTTCGGCCCGGGCCAGTGCGATCTCCTGGCGGACGATCAGCCCGGTCTGCTCGATCGCGAGGTTCACCAGACCGGTCGTGGACACCGACTCGAGGGCCTGGTCCGACTCGTTCGCGGCGCTCACCACTCGCCCTCTCTCATCGCGGCCAGGTCCAGCGCCTCCCTAGCGCGGGTAAAGCCGTCCCGCGCACGGTCCATCAGCGCGGTGAACGGTCCGACGGTCCACTGCGCGACCGGGGAGCCCGCGACCGCCGGATGCGGATGGGTCGGGGCGAGAGCGAAGGCGCGCTGCGTCCACGTGCCCATCCGCTGCTGCTCCCGGAGCGTCAGCCGCGCCTTCACGGCCGGGAACTCCTCGGCCTCCTCGTACCAGGTGTGCATGAGGATCGCCTCGCCCATCGTGCCGAAGGTCTCGGCGAACGCGGGGCCGTCGACGTCGAGCTTCTCCAGGGCGGCGAGCATCGCGGCGATCCGGCGTTCCTCGCCGTCCCGGGCGACGGTGATCTCGTGGTACGCGAGTCTGCGGGCCGTCGGGCGCAGCACGACCTCCTCGGCGGCCTCGTGCGCCGCGAGCAGTTCGCGCAACGCGTCGAAGGCCTGCTGGCGTGCGACGCCGGAACTGCCGGCCACCTCGCTGAGCAGGTCGCGGGTGCGCACGTGCTGATCGTGCAGGACCGTGAAGATCGAGCTCCCGTCCTGGTCCGGGGTCATCGTCCGCGCCCCTCGAAGCACCGGACCAGCGCGTCGCAGAACTCGGGCAGGTCCTGCGGCTTGCGGCTGGTCACGAGCATGTTCGGCCCCTGATTGTCGAGGACGACGGGTTCGTCGCGCCACGCGCCGCCCGCGTTGCCGATGTCGGTGCGCAGGCTCGGCCAGGAGGTCAGCGCACGGCCGCGCACGAGGTCGGCCTCGACGAGCAGCCAGGGCGCGTGGCAGATGGCCGCGACCGGCTTGCCCGCGGCGAAGAAGGCCCGGGCGAACCGGGTCGCGTCGGCGTCCAGGCGCAGGAAGTCGGGGTTGGCCACGCCGCCGGGCAGCACGAGCGCGTCGTAGTCGGCGGCGTTCGCGGCGTCCAGCGTGACGTCCACCGGCAGCCGCGTCGCCCGGTCGAGGTGGTCGAACAGCTGGGCCTCGCCCTCCTGCGGGCAGACCAGCGTCGCCCGGGCGCCCGCCGTGGTGACCGCCTCCCAGGGCCGCAGCACCTCGGACTCCTCGGCGCCCTCGGCCGCGATCAGGAACGCGATGTTCCGGCCGGCCAGCGACGCGCCGTCGAAGGCGGGCGTGGACCCGGTCTCGGTCTCGGTCGGCGGGTCGACCACCGCCGGGTCCTGCGCGGTGTCGGCGGGCGGGATCGGTCGCGTGATGCTCATGAAGCGTGTCCTCGCTTTCCCTACCAGCGGTTTCCGTATCCGTACTCGTCGGCTGCCGGGTACGGCGAGTCGTCGTGCGGCAGCGGGTCGGCCGTGGTCCCGGTGTAGCCCGCCGGACCGTACGGCTGCTGATGCGACCCGGCCGGGCGGACCAGCACCTGCTCGGGCGGCACGTACGCCTGGCGCATCGTCAGCTCGCGCTGTTTGGCCAGCGCTCCGATGCGCAGCGCGAGGCTGGCGATGCCGACGAGCATCAGGACCACGCCGACGGCCTGGATGCTGACTCCGGCCGCGTGCACGCGGGTGGCGAACGCGAGTACGGCGCCCGCCGTGATGACCGAGATGTTCGCGCCGATGGACATGGGTCTCCTCCGATTCGTCCGCCGATCAGGGTTGTCCGTAGGCCGCCGTCCAGGCGGCACGCAGCCGGTCGAGGTTCCGCTCGCCGCGCCTGCCGCGCTCGACGCCGGCCGCGCACACCGCCGTGAGCTCGGCGTCCACCGAGGTCAGCAGGGCGTTCGCGTGGCCGAGGCTCTCCGCCGCCTCGGCCGAGGTCTCCACCAGCCGCGCGTGCGCCCGAGCCAGTTCAGCCGGTCGCCCGCCCACCTGGGCCCGCTGCACTTCCTCCCGGGCCACCCGGTCGGCGATCCGCACGGCCATGGCCAGCCGCAGCCCCTCGCGCCGCATCGCGTCGAGCTCGGCGACCCAGACGCGGCTGATCACGTCCTCGGCCGCGTCGACCACCTGGTTCTCGGCCACCTCGGTCAGGGTGCGTTCGTATTCGCGGATCTCTTCCACCCGCGCTCTGTCCGCCATTTCTCCGAGTCCTCTCGACTCAGTCGTGCGCTCCCGGTGTTCCGGACGGCGCTGGTTGCCCGGATCACTTCGCGTTAAACGCAGGGAAGACGGGGCAACCGGTGCCGGATCGTCGAAAGGAGACCGCGATGCCCGAACGGCTCGCCGACACGGACCCCTGGCGTGACCCGCCGGGGCCGGTCTCGCTGAGCAAGGCCCGGCAGCGGATCGGTGACCTGGCCGTATGAACCTGTCCACCGCCGCGCTCGCCTCGCTGCTCCCGCTGGCCGCGGCGATGCCGTTGGGCGGGGCGGTGCTCGCGCCGCTGCTGGCCCGGTGGAGCAACCGGGCGGCGCTGGTCGGCTGCCTGGTCACGATGGGCGGCGCGCTGACGGTGCTCATCCTGGCCGCGCCGCGCGTGTTCGGCGGGACGGTCCTCGTGCACTACCTCGGCGGCTGGCGCCCGAGCGGCGGCACGGTGCTCGGCATCGCGTTCGCCGCCGACCCCTTCGGCCTGCTGTGCGCGCTGGTCGTGGCAGGAGTCGGTCTGCTGCTCCTGCTGTATACGCTCTCTGAGCTGGGCGGCCTCGGCGCGCGCGAGTGGGGCGGCTTCGCGTGCCTGTTCCAGCTGCTGCTCGCGGCGCTGATCGGCGCCGCGCTGACCGGGGACCTGTTCGACCTGTTCGTCTGGTTCCAGGTCGCCGCGCTCTCCAGCTACGGCCTGACCGGCTTCTTCCTGGAACGCCCGATCGCACTGGAGGCGGCGTTCAAGATCCTGGTGCTGACCACGCTCGCGGGCTTCACCGTCTTCCTCGGCGCCGGACTCCTCTACGTGCACACCGGCGCGCTCAACCTCGGTCAGCTGCACGAGAGACTGGCCGCGCCCGCCGGAATCCTCGACGCCGTCGCCCTCGCCCTGCTGATCGCCGGATTCGCGACCAAGGCCGGACTGTTGCCCTTCCACGGCTGGCTCGCTGACGCGCACACCGCCGCGCCGGGCCCCGTATCAGCGCTCTTCTCCGGCCTGATGGTCAACCTCGGCCTGATCGGCATCGCACGGCTGTCCCTCCAGGTGTTCCCCGGCTCCGGTCTGCCGGTGCTCGGCGCGCTGATGGTCATCGGACTCGCGACAGCCGTCGTCGGCGCGGCAATGGCCCTCGCGCAGGACGACTTCAAGCGCGTGCTGGCCTACGACACCGTCTCGCAGATGGGCGTGATCACGGTCGGATTCGCCACCGGCAACGCGGCGGGCGTCACCGGTGGCGTCTACCACCTGGTCAACCACGCGCTCTTCAAGGCCCTGCTGTTCCTGTGCGCGGGCGCCGTCGTGCACCGCACCGGCCAGACCTCGCTGCGCGCACTCGGCGGCCTGGCCAAGCAGTTCCCCGCGATCACGGTCGCCTTCACGGTCGGCGCCGCGTCCATCGCCGGAATCCCGCCCTTCAACGGCTACGTCTCGCTCAGCCTGATCCACCACGGCCTGACCGACAGCCACCAGTTCGTGCCCTACGCGGTGATGCTGCTCGCCCAACTGCTCACCGTCGCCGCCCTCGGCCGCGCCGCGTGGCTCGCCTTCTACCGGCCCGCCCACCACGCCGAGCAGATCGACGCGCCGCTGGAGCCGCACGAGTCGATCTCGCCGGGCATGGCCACCGGACTGATCGGCCTCGGCGGCTGCTGCCTCGCGTTCGGCGTCTTCCCGCAGCAGATCCTCCGGATGCTGATGGAACCGGCGGCGGGCGGCCTGCTGGAGACCGCCCGCTACACCGCCGCCCAACTACATGTCGGCGGCACCGTCACCGCGGCGCACGTCACCTTTAAGTACTCGGACTGGCTCGAGATCGCCGTCACCGTCGCCACCCTGCTCATCGCCGCCCTCGTCGTCCGCGGCTACCTGCGGCTACGACGCGACCCGCAGCCGATCCGCGGACTGCGCGCACTGCACACCGGCTCGGCCAACGACTACGCCGCCTACGCCGTGCTGGGGCTGATCGCGTTGGTCGCGGCCTTCGCCGGTGGCATGCCAGGCTTCTGATCAGTCCTTCCGCTCGCCGCGCAGGGCGCCCGGCAGGTGCGGTACGACCTCCTGGATCTTCGCCTTCAGGCCCTGGCGGACCATGCCCTCGCGGTCCGGGTCGCCGTGGATGACGGCGGACGCGGCGTTCTCGATCTGCTCCAGCGTGGCGTGCGGCGGGATCGGCGGGACGGCCGGGTCGGTGCGGAAGTCGATGACGTACGGACGGTCCGCCGCCAGGGCCTCGCGCCACGCGCCGACGACTCCGTCCCGGTTCTCCACGCGCACGCCGTCGAGGCCGAAGCGCTGCGCGATGTCCGCGTACGGCACGTCCGGCAGCGACTGCGAGGCCTCGAAGGACGGCGCACCCTGCATCGCGCGCATCTCCCAGGTGACCTGGTTCAGGTCGTGGTTGTTGAGCACCGCGACCACGAGCCGTTTGTCAGTCCACTGATCGCAGTACTTGGCGGCCGTGATCAGCTCGGCGAGGCCGTTCATCTGCATCGCGCCGTCGCCGACGATGGCGATCGCGGGCCGGTCCGGGTGGGCGAACTTCGCGCCGATAGCGTACGGCACGCCCGGGCCCATCGTGGCCAGCGTCCCGGACAGCGAACCGCGCATCTGCCCGCGCATCCGCAGGTGCCGCGCGTACCAGTTCGCGGCCGAACCGGAGTCGGCGCTGATGATCGCGTTCTCCGGCACGACGGCGTCGAGCGCGTGCACGACGTACTCCGGGTTGATCGGATCCGCCTCGACCTGCGCCCGACGGTCCATCACCTCGTGCCAGCGCGCGACACTCGCCTCGATCCGCTCGCGCCACTCGCGCTTCGGGTTGCGTTCGATCCTGGCGATCAGCCGGTCGAGGGTGGCCGCCGAGTCGCCGACGAGTTCGACCTCGAAGGGGTAGCGCAGCCCGATCATCGACGGGTCCATGTCGATCTGCACGGCGCGCACGTCGTCGAATTCGGGCAGGAACTGCGTGTACGGGAAGCTCGAGCCGACCACCAGCAGCGTGTCGCAGCCCTGCATCAGCTCGTAGGACGGCCGGGTGCCGAGCAGGCCGATCGAGCCGGTCACGTACGGCAGGTCGTCGGGGAGCACGTCCTTGCCGAGCAGCGCCTTCGCGACCCCGGCGCCGAGCAGTTCGGCGATCCGCTCCACCTGCCCGCGCGCGTGCCGGGCGCCCTGGCCGACCAGCATCGCCACCTTCTCGCCCTCGTTCAGCACGCGCGCGGCGCGGTCGATCTCCGCATCGGGCGGGACGGCGTCGAAGCGCGGGTGGCCGATCGAGGACGGCACCATCTTGAAGGCGTGCTCGGGCGGCGCGTAGTCGAGCTCCTGCACGTCCGCCGGGATGATCACGGCGGTCGGGGCGTGCCTGGCCTTGGCGATGCGCATCGCCCGGTCCAGCACGTTCGGCAACTGCTGCGGCACGGTGACCATCTCGCAGTACTCGGACGCCACGTCCTTGTACAGGCTCAGCAGATCGACCTCCTGCTGGTAGGAGCCGCCCATCGCGCTCCGGTCGGTCTGCCCGACGATCGCCACCACCGGCACGTGGTCCAGCTTCGCGTCGTACAGGCCGTTGAGCAGGTGGATCGCGCCCGGCCCCGAGGTCGCGGCGCACACCCCGACCTCGCCGGAGAACTTCGCGTAGCCGACCGCCTCGAACGCGGCCATCTCCTCGTGCCGCGCCTGGACGAACATCGGCCTGTTCTCGGCACGGCCCCAGGCGGCCAGCAGGCCGTTGATACCGTCGCCGGGATAGGCGAAGACGTGCTCGACGCCCCACTCGCGCAGCCGGTTGAGCAGGTAGTCGGAAACCTTCGTGGACATGTGGATGCTCCTCGCTGTCAGTCGGTGGGGGCCGCGACCATCGGCAGCACGTGCTGGGCGCTCCGGGCCGATCTGGTTGACGAAGTGCTCGGCCACGGCCTTCACCTCCGTGATCGCCACGTGGGCCGTCGCCGCCGACTACCCGGTTCCGCCCCGTTAACCGGTCCGGCGGCGGTTTTCTCGACGGCCCGGTTAACGGGGCAAAACGGTCTTCGCGAAAGAAGCGATTCACCCCTGCTCGGGCGGACCGGCGGCGGCGCGCACCCGGGTCACGCCGTCGAGTCCGCTGACCGCGAGTACCGGGGCGAGCAGCGGGGCGACGACTACTTCGATCTGGTCGGCGTGGGCGAACAGGACGCTCAGTCCGGCGCTGTCGAGGTACCAGACGCGGGACAGGTCGACGGTGAGGCGGCCGGCGGGGGGATCGAGGCCTTCCTCGAGTGCCGCGGCGAACTCGCTGCTGTTGCTCCGGTCCACCTCGCCGACGACGGTCAGTACGGGGGCGCCGTCGGTGCGCCGGGTGCGGGTCAGGCTCAGCGCGGTGGTCATTGTTCGACTCCGATGCGCAACGTAACGGTGGTTCCCTTCACACCTTCGGCGATGTCGACGTCGTCGACCATCGCCCTCATGATCTTCGTGCCGTGCCCGCGGAACTCCTCACCCGGGTCCCGCGGCGGGCGCCAGCGGCCGTCGTCCGTGACGGTGATCATGATGTGCCCGGCGAACGCCTCGGCGCACAGACGCACGGTTCCGCCGCCGTCCGGATGCGCGTGTTCGACGGAGTTCGTACACGCCTCCCCCGCGGCGACCAGCGCCTGCTGCGCGGTCTCGGGCGGCAGACCGCACCGCTCGAGCCAGGCGCGCAGGCCGTCTCTGGCCGCGCCGAGCTGCTCGGGCTCGGCGGGGAAGACGGTGAGGTACGGGCCGGGATGCCGGTAGAGCAGTACGGCGACGTCGTCCTCATAGCCCTCGGCCGGTGCGAGCCGCGACATCAGCCGCGCGGCGAGCTCCTCGACACCGGTGTCCCGTTCGTCGCGCAATGCCAAGCCCGCCTTGGCGATCCCGCCGGTCAGCGGGCGGCGGCGGCGTTCGACGAGGCCGTCGCTGTAGACCAGCAGCGTGGCCCGCGCGGGCACCGGCACGGCGGCGCTGGGGCGTTCCGTCTCCGGACGGACGGCGAGCGGGAAGGAGCGCGCGCCGTCGAGCAGCGTCGTGGTGCCGTCGGCGCAGGCGAGGATCGCCGGCGGGTGGCCCGCGCTGGAGTACGTCAGCATGCCCGACTCGGGATCGAGCACGCCGCAGAACACCGTGGTGCACAGCGCTCCCGGGATCCCGGCGGCGAAGCGGTCGAGCGCGCTGAGCACCCGGCCGGGCCGCGAATCCTGCAGCAGCAGCGCGCGGCAGGCGCTGCGCAACTGGCCCATGATCGTCGCCGCCTCCAGGCCGCGGCCGACGCAGTCCCCGACGACGACGCCGATCCGCCCGTCCGGCAGCCCGACGGTGTCGTACCAGTCGCCGCCCACCTCCAGCGGACGCGCCGCGGGCTCGTACCGCACGGCGAATCCGGGCGGCAGTTCGGACGGCCCGAGGATCGCGCGCTGCAACGCCAGCGCGGTCTCCCGCTGCTCGTCGATCTGGTGGGCGCGGCGCAGGCCCTGGGTGAGGTGGCCGGCCAGCACGGAGAGCAGCAGCCTGTCCTGCGCGGTGAACGTCCGGCGGTCGAGGTCGAGCCAGAGCACGACCAGGCCCAGCGGATGATCGAGTGCGACGCCCACGCCGAGCCCCTCGCGCACCACCAGCGGCGCCCCGTCGCGCAGCCCGAGCAGTTCGGTCCGCAGCAACGCCTCCAGACCGGTCCACTCCCGCGGCTCGCCCAACGTGGTGACGGCGGGCTCTTCGTCGTCCGCCGCGAAGACGACCGCCAGCACGCGCGTCGTGCGCCAGAGCCTGCCGATCTCCTCGAGCACGCCGCGCAACGCCTCGTCCAGGCCGACCGCCCGGGACAGCCGCAGCGTGACCGCGGTGACCGCCGCGTCCCGCTGGCCCGCGTAGTGCTCATCGGTCACGTCGCGGACGGTGCCCACGCTCATCCGGCGGCCGGTCTCCGGGTCGGTGATCCGGCTGAAGGTGGCGGTGATCCACACCCGCCGCCCGTCCCGGTGCCGGACCGGGACGGTGCAGGTTCCCGCGCTCTCGCCGAGGAACCGGTCGAAGGCCTGCGCCACGGCCCGCTCGGCGTCCGGGTCGCGGGCCGGGTCCGGCCACCACGGGTGCTTCGGCCGGTAGGGCAGCCCCTCCGGCCCGTAGCCCAGGATCTCGGTGAACGCCGCGTTGATCTCGACGACCGTGCCGTCCTCGTCCGCGACGAAGAACCCGTCGTGCAGCGTCTCGAGCAGGGCGTTGCGCCAGCGGGCGTGGTGGGTCTGCAGCCGGGACAGCTCGACATTCGCCCGCACCCGCGCCAGCAGGTCCGCGGCCGTGAAGGGCTTGACCAGATAGTCGTCCGCGCCGGCTTCGAGCCCTTCGATGGACGCCTCCTGCCCGGCGCGCGCGGACAGCAGCAGCACCGGCAGACCGGGAGTATGAGGGTCCTGACGCAGTGCGGCGACGAGATCGAGCCCGCTGATACCCGGCATCATCACGTCGCTGACGACCAGGTCGGGCGGTTCGGCGCGGGCGGCTTCGAGCGCGCTCGCACCGTCGGCCAGCGCCGTGACGCGGTGTCCGGCGCCGCGCAGCAGACGCGCCAGATAGTCGCGCATGTCCGCGTTGTCGTCGACCACGAGCACGTGCGCCGCACCGGGGCCGGCCGGCTGCACCGGCTCCTCGGGTTCCTCGTCCGGCAGCCAGCGCAGCGCCTCCTGCACGAACGCGTCGGTGTCCAGCGCTTCGGGCGAGTCGCCGCGATCGCCGTCGTCGGTCAGGGCGTCGTCCGC
Organism: Actinospica sp.; assembly: GCA_035493475.1. Classification (GTDB taxonomy): domain Bacteria; phylum Actinomycetota; class Actinomycetes; order Streptomycetales; family Catenulisporaceae; genus Actinospica. The sequence goes on along the minus strand of DATJIF010000175.1, from coordinate 106,309 downwards.
CAGGTGGCCGCGGCCGAGGGGCAGCGCGATCGTGAACTCGGTGCCCTCGCCCTCGGTCGAGCTCGCCGTGATGGTCCCGCCGTGCAGCGCGACCAGTTCCTTGACCAGGGCCAGGCCGATGCCGCTGCCCTCGTGCGAGCGGGCGCGGGTGTTCTCGATCCGGTGGAAGCGCTCGAACAGCCGCGGCATCTCGTGCTCGGGCACGCCGACCCCGCTGTCGGCCACCGTCACCAGCGCGCGATCGCCGTCCGTCCGGACCGCCACCCGGATAGCGCCGTCGAAGGTGAATTTCAGGGCATTGCTGAGCAGGTTGAGGACGATCTTCTCCCACAGGGAGCGGTCCAGGTAGACAGGTTCGGGCAGCGGCGCTGCGTCCACCTCGAAGGCGAGGCCGGCGCGCTCGACCGCCGAGCGGAAGACGCTGGCGAGTTCGGCGGTCAGCGTCGCGAGGTCGACCGGCGCGAACCGGGCCTGCATCCGTCCGGCCTCGATCCGCGAGAAGTCCAGCAGGGTGTTGACGAGCTTGCCGAGGCGCAGCGCGTTGCGGCGCACCACTTCGAGTTGCTCGCGCACGCGCGGGTCGGACCCGGCGAACTCGCCGCGCAGCTCCTCGACCGGGCCCGCGATCAGCGTGAGCGGCGTGCGGAACTCGTGGCTGACGTTCGAGTAGAACGCCGTCTTCGCCCGGTCGAGCTCGGCCAGCTCCTCCGCGCGCAGCCGCTGCGCCTGGTACACGCGGGCGCCGGCGATCCCGGCCGCGACGTAACCCGCCGTCAGCGCGATGAAGCCGCGGTACGCGTCGTCCAGCGGCCGGTACCGGTTGGCCGCGGCGACCAGGAATCCGTAGGGGTCGCCGCCCTGGCGCGGCAGCGGCTCGACGACGGCGTGCGCGGGCGGCTCCGACCAGCCGCCGGTGGGCAGCGGTTCCGCGCAGAGGCCGTCGAGGGCCACCACGCACGCCTCGCCCTTCGCCGCCACAGCGGCCGGCCAGATCGGCCCCTCGTCGTCGACGGCCAGGACCGTCGGCGCCGCGGCGTGGCCCACCGGGATCCCGCTGGTCGCGGCGAGCCGCGCGGCCCCGCCCTCGAACAGGTAGGTGAGGGTGAACGGGAAGGTCTTCTCGTTCCGCGCGAACTGGCGGGCGGTGAAGGACAGGATCTCCTGCTCGGTGCGCACGGCGGTCAGGTCCGAGCCGAGATCGCGCAGCGTCCCCATCCGCCGCTCGGCGACGACGCGCTCGGTCTCCTCGGTGACCACGCACAGCATGCCGACCACGGCGTCGGACTCGTCGCGCAGCGGGCTGTAGGAGAAGGTGTGGTAGGTCTCCTCGGGGTAGCCGGAACGTTCGAGGAACAGTAGCAGCGCCTCGTCCCAGGTCGCCTCGCCGGTCTCCAGCACCGTGCGGATGCGCGGCCCGATGTCCGGCCAGATCTCCCGCCACACCTCGCTCGCCGGCCGGCCGAGCGCCCACGGGTATTTGCGGCCCAGCGTGTCGCGGCGGTACGAGGCGTTGCAGAAGAAGGTCAGCTCGGGGCCCCACGCCATCCACATCGGGAAGCGCGAGGTGAGCAGGATCGTGAGCGCGGTGCGCAGGCTGGGCGGCCAGGAGCCCGGCGGGCCGATCGCGGTCGCCGACCAGTCGACGGCGGCGAGGTCCGGGCCCACCTTCGCGTCGAGCGAGAACACGTCGAGACGCGTGCCAGCCGCCTCGGTCGCGGCTCCGGCGCTGTCCCGCATGGTTCCAGCCTCCAACGGATCCACTCTAATCCCCTCCGCCGTGCCGCGGCCCCGGCACAGCAGGCGCGGCTATTGCCCGGACGCGGCACCGTCAAACGTGTCCGGAGACGTATCCAGATAGGCGCGCACGGTCGTGCCGGACTCGGCGGTCGAGTGGATGAGCACCAGGTCGCAGAGCTGGTTCGCAGTCCACAATCCCGCGCCGCCGCCCGAGCGGAAGTCGGGCCTGCGCCGGCCGACCAGCGGATCGGCTATCAGGCCGCTGTCGGCTACCTCGACCACGGCGTGCCCGTCGTGCGCCCAGAGCGCGATCGAACCGCGTCCGCCGCCGTGCCGCACGCTGTTGCACGCCAGTTCGTCCGCGACCAGCACGAAGTCCGCGAGCCGACGACCGCTCAGACCCAGCGGATCGGCACGCCGCTCGATGGCCGTCCGCAGCCCGGGCAGCTCGTCGAATCCGAACGGGGCCTCGAACAGCGGCGGCCCGAGCCGCGGCGACGGCACGCCGAAGAATTCGTGGCCAGCCCCCGAGTCGATGTCCGCGCCGTGCCACCGCGACGGCTTGCCGCGGACCGTCCGATGCGCGGCGGTGAACCCCGCGACCACGGACTCCGGCAGGCCAATTACGTCGTACGGACACAGCAGGTGCCACTGCGGCCCGTCCGCGAAGGCCGTGTCGAGCAGGTGCTCGTGCGCCGCGCACTCGCGGATCTCCAGTTCGGAACGCCCGGCCCAGACCGGCTCGCCGATCGCGCGGAACGACGTCGCGCGCGGCGGCGCGTTCGATCCAGTCCTGCCACGCCGGGATGATCCTGGCCGGGTTTCGGCCGACCTCCGCGATCGCCAGGAACTCCACCTCGGCCGCGGCCGCGCCGAGTGCCGCGCGCAGCGGTTCGGTGTGCTCCTCGATCGCCGCGACGAGTACGGCCTCGCCCGCGGCCAGCCCCTCGCGGACGAACCCGGAGACGTCCGCGACGAATCCGTCCACGCCCTCGTACAGCAGCGCCTCGTGCCGGAACCGCGATCGCGCCGGTCCCATCCTGCCCTCCGTCGAACGCTCTCGTTCCGCGCCGACCGCCCCGGGCGGCCCCGCGCCTTGGTGCCCCGGACCCGGCGTCCGGGGCCCGGCCCGATTGCCCGCGCCGGTCCGCGCCAAACCCGCATGATCCGCGCGGCTCCGGGTACTGCGCTCGGCCCGTCCGGTATCCGCCGGACGGATCGGAAGGCGGCCATGGGACTCTCCGCACGGGACAGACGGATCATCTCCGCCATCGAACAGGACCTGACGGACGAGGATCCCCGCTGGGCGCGGCGCTTCGCCCGCCGCCGCAGGCGCTTCGAGCGCCGCGAGCAGCGTGCCCGGCACCCGGCCGGGCGGATCCTCGTCGCCGGCGTGCTGTGCGTCGCGTGGTTCACGCTGCTCTGCGTCGCCGTCGCGCATCACGGGCCGTGGCCGTGGATCGTGCTCGCCCCGACCTTCGCGGCGCTCGGCACGGCGGCCGTACGGCTGTGGTTCCGCGCACGCCGCTACGGAACCGGGTTTGGACGCGGGATTCGCGGCAACCTGCCCGGCACGTAATCGAACTGATCTTCGTATGAGATGGAGGATTCTCGGATGGCTGTGATCCTGCTCGTCCTGCTGCTGGCGCTGGTGCTCGGCGGACTCGGCTTCGCCGCGCACGTGCTGTGGTGGATCGCGCTGGTGGTGTTCGTCGCGTGGCTGATCGGCTTCGGCATCAGCCGCGGCGAGATGTCCGGCGGACGCCGCCGTTGGTACGGCCGGTGGTAACGGTCGGCGCCCCCTCGCCCCGGGCCCGGAGCGGGTCACCCGTTCGAGTGACCCGCTCCGGGCGCCGGGGCACCGGTTTTCCCCGGCCCGAACGGCGGGTCAGGCGGACGGCGCACCGGGCAGCGGCTCCACCAGGGTCAGCGTGCCGACGCCGTCCTCGACGCTCGCGCGCACCTCGCCGACCAGGCTGTTCAGCATCGCCCAGCCGAGTTCGTCGCGGTCCGGCCAGCCGTCCGGCGTCCGGGCGCGCACGGTGACGTGCAGGCTGTCCGGGTACCGCTCGTAGCACAGCAGCATCGTCTCGGTGGTGGGGGCGGCCGCCTCGTCCGCGCCGATCTCCGGCAGCGGGCTCAGGAACAGCGAGCAGGCCTCGTCCACGGCGAGGCGCAGGTCGTTGACCCGCGGGAGCGGCAGGAACAGCAGCGCGCCCACGTGCATCGCCGAGGTTCTGGCCAGGGCCAGGTAGTCCTGGTCGGCCAGCAGCGTGATCGTCACCATGCGCACCGGTTCGACGCCGGTCCCGTCCCGTGTGTCCCGCATCGCCTCGCGCCGCTCCTCGTCGTGGTCCCGCCTTCGCGATTATCCGCGACGACCGCGCCGGACGTCGCGAGAAAGCCGGATACCCGCGCGCGTCCCGCCGAATCGCGTTCTAGTCGGCGGACTCGGCGGGGGTGCGGTCGACCGCCGCGCCGACCGCCCCGTCGAGGTCCCGGCACAGCTCGAAGGCCGCGGCGAGGCCGGTGATCTCGAACACCCGCATGGCCGCCGGGGACGGGACGATCAGCAGCCGGCCGCCGAGGTCGGCGGCGGTCCGCTCGGCCAGCGCGAGGGCGCGCAGCCCGGCCGAGTCCAGGAAGTCCACGCCGCTCAGGTCCACGACCAGCGGCGCGCCGGGGGCCAGCGCCGCGCCGAGCGCCGCGCTGAGCCGTGCGGAGCCGGCCAGGTCGACCTCGCCCGAGACGAGCAGGACGGCGATCCCGTCGCGGTCCTCGGTCCGGGTGGTCACGGTGCGGCTCGACATCGCGGTGCTTCCCTCCATGAGTCGCGGGCACCGCCAGGGTAGGCCGCGGCGTGAAACCCGTCAAGAAAGACGTGTGTTTTTTCACGCACGACTTGACTCGCGAGTTAAAGTGGGTGGCATGACTCGTGCTCAGACAGACGGCTCATGGACCCTGCTGACGGCCCACGGCCGCGCCCTCGTGGAGATCGCCCGCAACCCCGAGTCGCGGATGGTGGACATCGCGGCGGTGATCGGCGTGACCGAACGCACGGCGCAGGCGATCGTGGCCGACCTCGAGGGCGCCGGCTACCTCATCCGGGAACGCGTCGGCCGCCGCAACCGCTACACCGTCAACCCCGCGCACGGCTTCCGGCACAGCGCGCAGGACGGCCATCTCGTCGGCCCGTTCCTGGAACTGCTCGCGGCGTACCTGGAGGCGGAATCCGTAGCCTCCCGGTGACCGCGCGCCGGTTCAGTCGGAGCCCGGTCCGCGGCGCCGGTCCAAGTCGTCGAGGACAGCCCTGGTCGCGGTCGCCCCGAAGCGGGTGGCGCCGAGCCGGTTGAGTTCGAGCAGGGCGTCGAGGGTGCGCACGCCGCCCGCGGCCTTGACCCCGACGTGCGGGGAGACGGTGCGCCGCATCAGCGCGATGTCCTCGGCCGTCGCGCCGCCGGGAGCGAAACCCGTGCTGGTCTTGACGTAGTGCGCGCCGGCGGCCTCGGCGGCCCGGTATCCGGCGATCTTCTCCGGCTCGGTCAGGTAGCAGTTCTCGAAGATCACCTTCACGATCCGACCCTCGGCCGCCTGCACCAGGGCGGCGATCTCGTCCTGGACGTACGCGGTCTGCCCGGCGCGCAGACGGCCGATGTTGATGACGATGTCGATCTCGGTCGCGCCGAGCGATACCGCCTCGCGGGTCTCGAAGACCTTCGCCGCCACCGTGCCGGAGCCGTGCGGGAAGCCGACCACGGTGCCGACCGCGACGACCGATCCGTCGAGCACGGCGCTCGCGGCACCGATGTCGCTCGGGCGTACGCAGGCCGAGGCGACCTCGCACTCCAGGGCGGTGCGCAGTCCGGCGTCGACCTCGGCCGGGGTCAGTTCGGGGCGCAGCAGCGAGTGGTCGATCATCCGCGCCACCTGCGCGCGGGTGGGCAGGTGGCCGGTCCAGCGGGGAACGTCGAGCGAGGCGGTGGACAAGGGAGTCTCCTTCCGAGCAAAGCTGTCTAGACAGCCTATACTGCCATGATGGTGCCGTCGACCCCTCCCCGGGCCGACCCGCCCGACCTGCAAGGAGCCTCCGGGATGCCCGCATCGCAACCGATCTACGAACGGATCGAGAAGCAGCTGCGCCGCAGGCTCGCGCACGCCGCCGACGGGCAGGCGTTCCCCTCGGAGCCCCGGCTCGCCCAGGAGTTCGGGGTCTCCCGCATGACGGTGCGCGCCGCGCTCGCCGGGCTCGAACGCGACGGGCTGCTCGAACGCGTGCCGGGCAAGGGCAGCTTCGTGCGCAGGAGCGCCGCCGCCCGCCCGGTCGGCACCCTGATGAGCTTTCATGACCAGGCCCTCGCCCTCGGCAGGACCCCGCGCTCCCGCCTGCTGGAAGCCGAGGTGCGCCCGGCGACCCCGGACCAGGCCGCCGCCCTCTACCCCGGTGACGACCCGTCCGCCGCCACGATCGTCGCCATCACACGGGTGCGCATGTTCGACGACCTGCCGGTGGCCATCGAACGCGCCGCCTTCCCCGCTGCCCTCACCGCGCTGCTGAACGCCGACCTGGAAACCGGATCCCTGCACAACGCGCTGCGCCGCCTCGGCCTGAACCCGAGCCTGGGCACCTCGCTGCTCAGCGCCCGTACCGCCGACGACGACGCGATCGAACTCGCCGTCGCCGCCACGACGCCGCTGCTGGTCGAGACCCGCTCCATCGTCGACCAGAACGGCGTCCCGCTCGAACACACCGTCAGTTCCTACATCGCCGACAGGTACACCCTCCAAGTCGACTTCAACGTCATCGAGTAGCGCTCCAGTCGGCGTTCGCGCCGCATACGACGAGGCAGGGGCGCCGTCCGGGGACCTTACCGGCGAGCCACGCGGCGAACGGGATGGCCGCGGCGGGCTCGACCGCGATCCGGCAGTCCTCCCACAGCCGGTCGCGGGCCTGAAGGATCTGCTCGTCGCTGACCAGCACGGAGTCGACTTCGTGCTCTGACAGGACGGCGAACGGGATCCGCCCGACCCTGCTGGCGCCGGTCGCCGAGGCCGCCACGGAGTCGACCGGCGAGTCGACCGGAGCGCCCGCTGCCAGCGCGTCGTACAGGCAACGGCAGTGCTCTGGTTCCGCGGCCACGAGACGGCGGTCCCCGATCGAGAGCGCCGTGCCGGCCGCCAATCCGCCGCCGCCGACCGCCACCGCGATCACATCGACGTCCTCGGCGTCGGCCACGATCTCCGCAGCCACGGTGGCCTGCCCGGCGATCACGGCCGGATCGTCGTACGGGTGCAGGAACCGGCGCCCCGGCCCGGCCGCGAACACGGCGGCCTCGGCAGCCGCGTCGGCGAACGTGGCTCCGTGCCGCACGAGCCGGGCGCCGGCGGCCTCGATCCGGCGCGCCTTCGCATCCGGAACCGTCTCCGGGACGAAGACCGTCGCCGAGACCCCGAGCAGCGAAGCCGCGGTCGCCACCGCCAGGCCGTGATTGCCCCCGGACGCGGCGACCACGTGGTCGGTCAGCGGTCCGCCGAGCATCGCGTTGAGCGCCCCGCGCAGTTTGAACGAACCGCTGCGCTGTAGGTACTCCAGCTTCAGCAGCACCCGGCGGCCCTCGATCTCCAGGTCGAGCATCGGGGTGCGGCGGGCGTAGGGGCGGATCCGCTCGGCGGCCGTCTGGACGTCGTCGGCCGAGGGCACGCGGATCGGGCTGGTGTTCGTGGAGGTCATAGGCCCATGCTTCGCCCCGCACACCATTAGCACAAGCAACGAAAAGTAAGCAGCAGTTAGCTACACTTAACGTAGGATGGGCGCATGGTCCGCGACCTCGACGTCAACCGACTACGTGTGCTGATGGAAGTGGCGCACGCCGGATCCATCGCCGAGGCGGCGCGCAATCTCGCCTTCACCCCGTCCGCGCTGTCCCAGCAGATCTCCAAGCTCGAGGCCGAGATCGGCGCACGCCTGCTCGACCGACGACCGAACGGCATCACCCTGACACCGGTCGGACTCGTGCTGGTCGAACACGCGGAGCAGGTCGTCGGCGCGCTCCGGCTCGCCCGGGCCGCGGTCGATCAGGCGATCGGAAGCCAGCCGCAGCGCCTGGCCCTCGGATCGTTCGCCACCGCGGCGCAGGTGCTGGTGCCGACGGCGATGGCCGCGCTCCAGTCGCGTCACCCGCGTGCCGAGCTCTCACTCGTCGAACTCGAACCGCCCGACGGCTACGGACTGGTCACCTCCGGCGACCTGGACGCGCTGGTCACCCATCGCTATCCCGGCATCCCGGCGACGCCGCATCCGGGCCTCGATCGGCAGGTCCTGCTCGACGACCCGCTCAGACTCGTCGTGCCCGTCGGACACCGGCTCGCCGCCGACCACTCGGCACGACGCGGCGTCGAACTCGCCCGGCTCACCGGCGAGACCTGGATCTCCGGGGCGCCGGGCATCCCGAACCGAACCTGCCTGGAGACCCTCGCGCTCCAGGCCGGCATCGAAGCACCCGTCGCCTACGAATCAGCGGACTACCACGTCATCCTCGCCCTGATCGCCGCCGGGCTGGGCATCGCGCTCGTCCCCGAGAGCGTGCTCGCCGCGGCCGACCGGCGCCGCGTCGTGCCGCGCGCCCTCCACGGCCCCACCCCGGCCCGCCGGATCAGCATCATCCACCGCAGACGGCCGACAGCACTCGTCCGCGAGATGACGTCCTTTCTGCAGGAGGCCGCCGCGGCGTGACTGTCGCATATCGAATGTTGCCCAGAGCTTTGCGGACCGATTTCGCACGGCGGCTACCATTCCTGCTGTGAACTCATCCGAAACGCACCAGCGCTCCGCCGCGGAACCGCTCGGAGAGAAGCTCGACGAGACCACGACGCTCGCTGACATTGCGCGAGCCTGCGGGGTCTCGGCTCCGACTGTTTCGAAAGTTCTCAACGGGCGGGCGGACGTCGCGCCCGCCACCCGGGCGCGCGTGGAGAAGTTCCTGCTGCAGTCCGGCTACCGCCGCCGCGGAGTCCGGCCCGCGCCGCTGCTCGACCTCATCTTCCACGAACTCGAAAGCGCATGGGCGATGGAGGTGATCCGCGGCGCCGAACAGGTCGCACACGAGCAGGGGCTCAGCCTGGTGCTCTCCCAGTCGGCGGGGCGGATCACCCCCGGCCAGTCGTGGCTGGACGGCGTACTCGCGCGGCGGCCGACCGGAGTGCTGCTCGTCCTGTCGAAGCTGAGCCCCGGTCAGCGCGAGAAGCTGGCCGGCCGAGGCATCCCCTTCGCGGTCATCGATCCGGTCGGCGATCTGGAACTCGACGTGCCCACCGTCGGGGCGACCAACTGGCAGGGCGGCCTGGCCGCCACCCGGCATCTGCTGGAACTGGGCCACCGCAGGATCGGCGTGGTGGCCGGACCCGATCGACTGCTGTGCAGCCGGGCCCGCGTCGACGGCTACCGCGCGGCGCTCGAGACGTCCGGGCTGTCCTTCGACCCCGCGCTGATCCGCGCGGGCGACTTCCACCACGAGGCCGGGAACGAGTGCGGCAGGCAACTGCTGCGGCTGGAGAACCGCCCCACCGCGATCTTCGCGGGCAACGACCTGCAGGCGATGGGCGTGTACGAGGCCGCACGCGAGGCCGGCCTGCGCATCCCCGAGGACCTCAGCGTCGTCGGCTTCGACGACCTGCCGGCCACCCGCTGGGTCGGCCCGCCGATGACCACCGTGCGCCAGCCGCTCACCGAGATGGCCGCCACCGCGGCCCGCATCGTCATCGAACTCGCCGAGAAGGGCCCGCGGGCGTCGGCGGCCACCCGGGTCGAGCTGGCCACGGAGCTGATCGTGCGCAGCAGCACCGCCGCGCCACGCCGCTAGGAACGTATTCCGAAAGTTTCGAAGCTCTGCTCCCTGGTGATCTCAAGGTGAGCTGGACTAAGGCATGGCAGCCTTCGAAACATTTCCGAAATTCATTGACAGGTCCCGGTCGTCTCTCGGACACTCCCGCATGGGCCGCAAGCGGCCTCACCCACCTGACGCACGACCCTCAATGAGGAGGATCATCCGCGTGCACGTTCCTCTCTTCCCACCCCGGGCACGACACGGCGCCGGCCGGATCCGGCTGGCGCTCATCGCGGCCCTCGCCCTGATCGCCGGACTCGTCGCGCTGCCGGGCAGCGCCTCCGCCGCATCGACGATCTGCTCCAGCCAGACCGGCACCAACGGCGGCAACTACTACCAGATGTGGACCGCCGGATCCGGTTCTGCCTGCATGACGCTCAACTCGGGGACCAGCTACTCCACCTCGTGGAGCGGCGTCGGCGATTTCGTCGACGGCGTCGGCTGGAACCCCGGCACCCACAACACGGTGAACTTCTCGAGCAGCCTGAACGCGTCCGGCGGCACGACGCTGGTCTCGCTCTACGGCTGGTCGACCAGCCCGCTGGTCGAGTACTACATCGAGGAGAACTACTCCGGCTCGCCGAACACGGCCGGCACCTACATGGGCCAGGTCACGAGCGACGGCGGCACGTACAACATCTACGAGCACCAGCAGGTGAATCAGCCCTCGATCCAGGGCACCGCGACGTTCGAGCAATACCTCGCGATCCGCACGTCGCCGGTCTCCAGCGGCACGATCACCACGCAGAACTTCTTCAACGCGTGGGCCAGCCACGGCATGAACCTCGGGACGCTCAACTACCAGATCCTCGCCACCGAGGCGTGGGGCGGCGGCAGCGGCAACGACAGCGTCACGGTGACCTCGGGCAGCGGCTCCGGCGGGGGGACGGGCGGCGGCAGCGGCTCGTGCACGGCGACGCTCTCGGCCGGTTCGAAGGGCAGCAACTGGTACAACCTGAACGTGGCGGTCACCGGCTCCAGCACCTGGACCGTGACGATGAACCTCGTCTCCCCGGCGGTCGTCTACTCGACCTCGAACGTCAGCGCGAGCTGGCCGAGCCAGTACGTCATGGTCGGCAAACCCAACGGCAGCGGCAACAACTTCAGCGTCACCATATCCCCGAACGGTCAATGGACCTGGCCATCGGTCTCCTGTAGCACGTGACGCACCGCCCTGATACGGCGACGGCTCGGCGGGGCCCCTCCGCGGCTCCGCCGAGCCTCGTCGCAATGCCATCCGCCCATTGATATCGCACGATTTCGAGAGGCAAGCAGACCCGCTATGAGACGAAGAAGTCTTCTCGCGCTGGGCGCCGCCGGAGCCTTGGCCCCGCTCGTCGTCAAGGCCCCGGCCGACGCCGCCACCACTGCCGGGATCAAGGCGGCCGCGGACACGTCCGACTCCGACTCGCTGCGCGACCTCGCCGCGCGCATCGGCCTGCGCTTCGGCACGGCCGTGATACCGACCGACCTCACCACCCCGTCCTACGCCGCGGTGCTCGCCGACCAGTTCTCGGTGGTCACCCCGGGCAACGCCATGAAGTGGGGTTCGGTCGAGGCGGTGCGCGGACAGTTCGACTGGTCGGACGCCGACACCCTCGTCGCGTTCGCCGAGCGGCACGGGCAGCTCGTGCGCGGCCACACCCTGCTGTGGCACAACCAGCTCCCGGCCTGGCTCACCGCCGGCGTGCAGGACGGGACGATCAGCGCCACCGAGCTCGCCGCGCTGCTCAAGCAGCACATCTTCACGGAGGTCACGCGCTACCGCGGCCGGATCTGGCAGTGGGACGTCGCCAACGAGTTCTTCCTCGACGCCTCCCCGTCCGGCATCGATCCGAACAACTTCTGGATCGCGAACCTCGGCCCGCAGATCATCTCCGACGCCTTCCGCTGGGCGCACGAGGCCGATCCGCACGCGCTGCTGTTCTTCAACGACTACAACATCGCGGGCGAGGACGGCACGAACGCCAAGAGCGACGCCGTGTACGCGTGGCTGCGCACCCAACTGGCGCAGGGCGTGCCGATCCACGGCGTCGGCGACCAGGGCCACCTCGACACGCAGTACGGCTTCCCGACGCAGATGGCCGCGGACCTGCAACGCTATGCGGACCTCGGGCTCCGGGTGGCGATCACGGAGGCCGACGTGCGCACGTTCGTCGACGGGCCCACGACCCAGGTGCCCACCGACCATCTTGCGACCTTCGCGCAGCCGTATGAGTTCTCGCAGATGCTCCAGGCTGCGCTCTCGGTGCCGGAATGCATCTCGTTCACCTGCTGGGGTTTCTGCGACGCCGACTCCTGGATTCCGGGTGCCTTCGCCGGAGAAGGGTACGGATCGATCTACGACGTGAACCTCAACCCGAAGCCGGCGTACTTCGACCTGCAACGGGATCTGCAACTGGCGGCCGCGGGCGCCCCGCATCGGATCGGCGGCGCCCGCGGCGGCTCCGGTTCCTGAGCCGGTCGCGCGGACGGTCAGCCCAACGCGATCGCCGTCCACGAAACCGGGGGCAGCTCGACGGTGAGCACGCCGTCCGCGAGCAGCGCGGTCTTGTTCGCGGACGGCGTGACACGATGCTGATCGGCGAGCGTGTTCTCCGCATAGACGTCGGGGTCGGCGAGCGTGACGGCTTCGAGGATGCGCGAGGAGGCGAGGCTGCGCACGTCGATCGTGACCTGCGCGGCCTCGGTCAGGTCGCGGTTGACGAGGAAGACCGCGGCCCGGCCATCGTCGGCGGTGGCGACGGCGTCGATGACGGGAACCTCGCCGTGGCGCGCCGTTATATAGGTGGGCGCTTCGATCGCGGGCCGGATCACCTCGCCCGCGGCGAGTCGGCTCGTGATCGAGAACGGGTAGAAGGTCGTCTGCCGCCAGGCCGGGCCGCCGGGCTCGGTCATGATCGGCGCGATCACGTTCACGAGCTGGGCGAGGGACGCCGACGCGACGCGGTCGGAGCGCTTGAGGAGCGTCATCAGCAGGCTGCCGACCACGACGGCGTCCGCCACGGTATATACGTCTTCGAGCTGGCGCGGTGCGTGGCGCCACTCCTCGTTCACATCGCCGGATTCCTGATGCTCCTTCAAGTACCAGACGTTCCACTCGTCGAAGGAGATGTCGATCCGCTTGTTCGAGCGCTTCTTGTATCCGACGTGATCGGCGGTCGCGACGACGGTGTCGATGAAGAAGCCCATGTCGAGCGGCGCGGCGAGGAAGGTGCCGAGGTCTCCGTCGAGCTCCTGGTAGTAGGCGTGGCAGGACACGTAGTCGACGTGGTCGTAGCAGTGTTCGAGCACCGTGCGTTCCCAGTCGCCGAAGGTCGGCATGCCGGATCCGGACGAGCCGCAGACGGCCAGCTCCAGACTCTTGTCAGCCGTCTTCATCGCGGCGGCCGTGCGTGCGGCGATCTTGCCGTAGTCCTCCGCCGTCATGAAGCCGGTCTGCCACGGGCCGTCCATCTCGTTGCCCAGGCACCACATGCGCACGTCGTGCGGCTCGGGCGTGCCGTTCGCGATACGCAGGTCCGACAGCGCGGTGCCGGACGGATGATTGGCGTATTCGAGCAGATCGAGGGCGGGCAGGATGCCGCGGGTCGCGAGGTTGACCGCCAGCATGAGTTCGGAGCCGGTGAGCTTGAGCCACCGGGCGAACTCGTCCAGGCCGACCTGGTTCGACTCGAGCGAGTGCCAGGACAGGTCGCGGCGCACCGGCCGGTTCTCCCGCGGCCCGACCGAGTCCTCCCAGCGGAAGCCGGAGACGAAGTTGCCGCCCGGATAGCGGATCGTCGTGCTGCCGAGCTCCCGGACGAGCTCGACCACGTCCATCCGGAAGCCCTCGTCGTTCGCGCTCGGATGCTCCGGCTCGTAGATCCCGGTGTACACGCAGCGGCCGAGGTGCTCGACGAAGGAACCGAAGGTGCGGCGGCGGACCGGGGCGATGACGGCGTGCCTGTCGAGCACCACGTGCGCGCGGGGCATGGCTGTCAGCCCTTGACCGCGCCGGTGAGGCCGCCGACGATCCGCTTCTGGAAGACCGAGAAGAAGACCAGCGCGGGCAGCATCGCGAGCGAGGTGAAGGCGAGGACCTTCGCGGTGTCCTGCGAGTACTGCGAGGAGAACGCCTGCACGCCGAGCGGCAGGGTGAAGTTCGCCTGCGAGTTCAGCACGTACAGCGGCAGCACGTAGTTGTTCCAGCTGCCGATGAACGCGAGGATGCCGACGGTCACGACGCCGGGCAGCGAGAGCGGGACCACCATGCGGAAGAAGAACCCGAGCCGGCTGGTGCCGTCGATCGCCGCGGCCTCCTCGATCTCCTTGGGGATGGCCCGGAGGAAGGGCACCAGGATGATGACGGTCGTCGGCAGGCCGAAGCCGATCTGCGGAATGATCACGCCGCCCAAATTGTCCACCAGGCCCAGGTCCTTGATGACGATGTACAGCGGGGTGATCGCGATGACCAGCGGGAACATCAGTCCGGCGGCGAACAGCGAGTACATCGCGCCCTTGAACTTGAAGTCGTAACGCGCGATCACGAAGCTCACCATCAGACCGAGCACGACGATGCCGAGCGTGCTCGCGAACGCGACGACCGCGGAGTTGGCGAGCTCGCCCCAGAACGTCACCGAGGTCAGGATCCCGGTGTAGTTCGCCACCACCCAGGGATGCGGCAGCCCCGCCGGGCTCGAGGTGATCTGCGAGTTGGTCCGGAACCCGCCGATCACGATGTAGAGCACCGGCGCGATGCAGACCGCGATGAAGACCAGCGCGATGAAGTAGACGAACGGGTTCTCCCGCCTGCGCCGTCCGCCGCCCCGCGCCTTGCGCCTCGCGCCCGGGGACCACGGCTCCGCTGTCGTCGCGCTCATCAGGAGGCTCCTTCGGTCACGGCGCCCCGCAGGTCGCGGCGCAGGATGAGGCGCTGGTAGATCAGCGCGACGATCAGCGAGATCAGGAACATCACGACGGCGACGGCGTTTCCGTATCCGTAGTTGCCCGCGTCGCGGCCCTGGGAGACCATGTAGATCGCCATGGTCGAGGTGCCCGCGGTACCCGAGATGTACTGGCCCCAGATGATGTAGACGAGGTCGAACAGCTGCAGCGAGCCGATGATCGACAGGAATCCCCAGATCCGGATCGTCGGGCCCAACAGCGGCAGCGTGATCCGGCGCTGCATCTGCCAGAACGAGGCACCGTCGATCGCGGCGGCCTCGAAGACCTCGTCCGGGATCGACTGCAGGCCGGCCAGCATCAGGATCACCGCGAAGCCGATGTACTTCCACGAGATGATCGCCATCAGGGTCCAGATGGCCAGCTTGGGGTCGGCGAGCCAGTCGGACTGCAGCGAGCCGAGGCCGAGGTGCGCCAGCACGTCGTTGACGGCGCCGTTGACCTGGAGCATCAGGCTCCAGCCGGTGCCGACGATGACCTCGGAGATGACGTAGGGCACGAAGATCAGCACCCGGATGACCGCGCGCCCGCGCATCTTCCGGTTCAGCAGCAGCGCCAGGCCGATCGCCAGCGGGCCCTGGATGACCAGGGACAGCACGGCGATCAGCAGGTTGTGCTTGAGCACCTGCTGGAACGCGGGGTCGGTGAAGATCAGCCGGTAGTTGTTCAGGCCGACCCAGTCGGTGGCCGGACCGTAGCCCTGCCACCGGTAGAAGCCGTAGTACGCGGCGAGCGCGACCGGGAAGATCACGAAGGCCGTGAACATCAGGATCGCGGGACCGGACAGCAGGGCGATCTCGAATCGCATCCTGGCACGGCCGCGGCGGCGCGCGGCCGCTCGCGGCGGAGTCGGGGACCCGGCCTGCGCCGCGTCCCCGACTCGGGTCGTGCCCTGCGACTGGCGCCCGGGGGCGGTGTCAGTACCCAGGGTGTCGCTCATCGTGTGCTTACTCAGCCCTTCGCGGCGGCGGCGATCGTCTGCGAGACGATGTCGGCGGCCGAGCCGGTGCCGGCCATCAGGTTCACGACGGAGGTGTTCATCGCGTTGCCGACGTTCTGGCCGAACTGGGTGTCGAGGTACTGCATGGAGTACGAGGCCTTGTTGAACGCCTGCAGCGCCGAGATGTTGTAGGGCTCGGTGACGACGCTCTGGGCCTGCTGGTTGACCGGGATCGCCTGCAGCGCCTTGGCGTAGGCCTCCTGCTGGTCCTTGGTCAGCATGAACTCGAGGAACCCGAAGGCCTCCTTCGGCGCGTTCTTGGACAGCGAGTACGCGTCGTTGCCGCCCATCAGCGCGCTCGGGTCGCCCTGGCCGCCGGCGACTGCGGGGAACGGGAACCAGCCGAGATCCGGCAGCGGCTGCTGGTTCGGCGTCAGGCTGGCGATCACGCCGGGGTCCCAGCTGCCCATCAGCTCCATGGCCGCCTTGTGGTTCGCGAGCATGCCCGCCGAGGAGCCGGCGCCCTGCTGCGACGAGGTGGTCAGGAAGCCCTTCTCGAACGGGCTGACCTTGAGGAACGCGGCCAGGTCGTTCGCCGCCTTGTTCCAGCAGGGGTCGGTGAACGTGAGCGACTTGGCGGCGCTCGCCATCGCACTCTGGCTGCACTCGCGCAGCGCGAAGTTGTAGTACCAGTGCGCGGCGGGCCACGCGTCCTTGGCGCCGACCGCGATCGGCGCGACGTTGAGCGTCTTCAGCTTCGCGACGTCGGTCTCGAGCTCGGCTATCGTCGTCGGCGTGGCGGTGATCCCGGCCTGCTGGAACAGGGTCTTGCTGTAGTAGATGCCCTCGGGCTGGGTGTCGACCGGCATCGCGTAGACCTGGCCGCCGACCGTCACGCTGGCCAGGGCGGCCGAGCCGACGTTCGTCTTGTCCGCGCTGCTCAGATCAAGGGTTTGCAGCTCACCGGCGTTGATCATGGCCTGCATCTTGCCGCCGCCGCGCTGCAGGAAGATGTCCGGCGCGGAGTTCGAGTTGAGCGCGGTCTGCAGCTTGCCGTCGAGGTCCTCGTTCTGGATCGTCTGGACCTTGATCGTGACGTTCGGATGCATCGCGTGGTACGCCTTCGCGGCGTCCAGGAAGTACTGCTGGCCGGGCCCGGTGGTCGAGACCTGCCACAGGGTCAGGGTCACCTGGCCGTTGGACGAACCGCCACCGCCGCCACTGCTGCCGCCGGCGCAGCCGCCGACCGCGAGCGCCAGGCCTAGGCCGAGCGCGAGCGCCGCCGCACCGCGTGTCTTGCTCATCATCCCGGAAACTCCCCGATCCGTCGTCGTCGTCGCATCTGGCCCTCCGGCGGGCACCGGGGACTGGCGATGAGTTTGCGCGCGCATTTCTGCCTTGTCAATCGTTGTCGATAACGTTTTCTAACGCTAGTGTGGCGGCGTGCAGCAGCCCAGAACCCGAGTCACCATCCGCGATGTCGCCGAGCACGCCGGCGTCTCGGTGGCCACCGTGTCCAAGGTCATCAACCAGCGCTACGGCGTGGCCGCGGACACCATGGCGCGCGTGCAGGCCGTCATCGCCGAACTCGGCTACGAGGCGAGCCTGGTCGCGCAGAGCCTGCGCAACCACCGCACCAACGTGATCGGCATCCTGGTCGCGGACCTGGAACCGTTCAGCACCGAGCTGCTCAAGGGCGCGGCGGACGCGATCCGGGGCAGCGGCTTCGAGCTGGTCGTCTACAGCGCGGGCGGCCGCACCGGCGATGTCGTGGGCTGGGAGCGCCGGTACCTCTCGCGCCTGAGCGGAACCCTGGTGGACGGCGCCGTCCTGGTCACCCCGACCGTCGTGGACGTGCAGTACGGGGCGCCGGTCGTCGCGGTCGACCCGCACACCGGCTCCTCGGACTTCCCGACCGTGGACGCGGACAGCCTGCGCGGCGCGCGGCTGGCCGCGCAGCACCTGCTCGGCCTCGGCCACCGGCGGATCGCGATGCTGGCCGGCCGGCCGGACCTCGAATCCGCGAAGCTGCGCGAACGCGGCTACCGCGACGCGCTCGCCACGGCCGGCGTGCCCTTCGACGAATCACTGGTCCGGGTCGGCGGATACGACGCCGAGATGTCGAAGCTCGCGGCGCACGAACTGCTGACCGGTCCGCAGCGGCCGACCGCCGTCTTCGCCGCCAACGACGTCACGGCCATCGCGACCATCGAGGTCGCACTCGATCTCGGGCTGCGCGTGCCCGAGGACCTCTCCGTGGTCGGCTTCGACAACATCCCCGAGTCGGCGCTGTGCAATCCCCCGCTGACCACCGTCAACCAGCCGATCCGGACGATGGGCGAGCGCGCGGTGGAGATGCTGATCCGGCTGATCCGCGAGCAGCCCGTGGAGCGCACGCACCTCACCCTCGCCACCGAGCTGGTCGTGCGCGGGTCGACCGCCCCCGCGCGCACCGCGCCCTGATCTCAGCAGTCTGACATACGGTGCGGCCCAGCCGCGCCGCACTGCTCGACGGTGCCCGGATCGCTCGGGCGCCCGGCTCCACCCATGGACGGGAAGCTGCGCCTCCCGAGTAAAGGACGGCCAAGACATGGCAACAGAGAACACCGCCCTCGCCGAGATATGGCGCGACCCGACCGCCTCCGCCGCCGACCGGGTCGCAGACCTCATGGCGCGCATGACGGCGCCGCAGAAGGTCGCGCAGCTGTACGGGGCCTGGGTCGGCGCCGACGCGACCTCGGGGCAGGTGGCGCCGTTCCAGCACTCCGCGGAGCTGCCGCCCGCCGACTGGTCGGACGTGCTGCGCGACGGCGTCGGCCAGCTCACCCGCCCCTTCGGCACCGCGCCGGTGGACCCGGTCGCCGGGGCGCGCGCGGTGGCCAACACGCAGCGCGAGCTCGCCGCGGCCGGCGCCGGCATCCCGGCCCTGATCCACGAGGAGTGCCTGACCGGCCTCGGCGCCTGGCAGGCCACCGTCTACCCGGCCCCGCTGTGCTGGGGCGCGAGCTTCGACCCGGAGCTGGTGCGCGCGGTCGGCGAGCGGATCGGCAGGACCCTGCGACGGCTCGGCGTGCACCAGGGCCTGGCCCCGGTGCTGGACGTGGCCCGCGATCTGCGCTGGGGCCGGGTCGAGGAGACCATCGCGGAGGACCCGTACCTGGTCGGCACCCTCGGCGCGGCGTACGTCCGGGGCATGGAGTCCACCGGCGTGATCGCCACCCTGAAGCACTTCGCCGGCTACAGCGCCTCGCGCGCGGGCCGCAACCTCGCCCCGGTGTCGATCGGCCCGCGCGAACTGGCGGACGTGATCCTGCCCCCTTTCGAGATGGCGCTGCACGCCGGAGCGCGGTCGGTGATGAACTCGTACTCCGACAACGACGGGCTGCCGGTGGCCGCCGACCCGGCGCTGCTGACCGATCTGCTGCGCGGGACGTACGGCTTCACCGGGACGGTCGTGTCGGACTACTTCTCGGTCGCCTTCCTGCACCGACTGCACCGCACCGCGGGCACGAAGGGGCAGGCCGCCGTGCAGGCCCTTTCCGCGGGCATCGACGTCGAACTGCCGACGCCGGACTGCTTCGCCGCGCCGCTGCTCGCCGCGCTGAAGTCGGGCGAGGCGGACACGGCGCTGGTGGACCGGGCGCTGGAGCGCGTGCTGCTGCAGAAGTGCGAACTCGGACTGCTCGACGCGGACTGGTCGCCCGAGCCCCCGATCCTCACCGAGGCGGACCAGCGGCTCGACGACGACGAGTCCCGGGCACTGGCCGGACGGCTGGCCCGGCGCGCGATCGTGCTGCTGCGCAACGAGAACGGCGCGCTGCCGCTGGCCCCGGGCGCGCACGTGGCGGTCGTCGGTCCGCGGGCCGACGTCGCGGACGCCGCGTTCGGCTGCTACTCCTTCCCGCGCCACATCGGCGTGCACCACCCGGACGTCCCGCTCGGCATCGAGGCGCGCACGGTCCTCGAAGCGCTGCGGGCCGACCCGGCCGGATACCGCGTCGACTACGCGCAGGGCTGCCCGGTGCCGGACACCGAGAGCTCCGTGCGGCTGCGGGCCGAGCGCGCGGCGGCCGAGGGCGGCGCGGCGCACGACGTCGTGGACGGTGAGGCGCTGCGCGAACTGGGCGACCGGCAGATCGCCGAGGCGGTCGCTGCGGCGCGCACGGCAGAGGTCTGCGTCGCGGTGCTCGGCGACGTCTCCGGCCTGTTCGGCAACGGGACCTCCGGCGAGGGCTGCGACAGCTCCGACCTGCGGCTGCCCGGGCGGCAGGGCGAACTGCTCGACGCGCTGCTGGAGACCGGGACCCCGGTGGTCCTGGTGCTGCTGGTGGGCCGCCCCTACGAGCTGTCCCGCTACGCCGACCGGCTCGCGGCCGTGGTCTGCGGCTTCCTGCCGGGAGAGGAGGGCGCCAACGCGATCGCGGACGTGCTCTCCGGACGCACCGACCCGTCCGGCAGGCTGCCGATCGGCTTCCCGGCGGAGGGCGCGAATCAGCCCTCGACGTATCTGACCGCCACGCTGGGGCTGCGCAGCGACGTGAGCACGGTCGACCCGACGCCGCTGTACCCCTTCGGCCACGGCCTGTCCTACAACCCGGCCGTGTGGACGGACATCACGCTCCCCGCGGGCGAGACCTGGCCGACCGACGGCACCCTGCGCCTCGCGGTCACCCTGCGCAACGACGGCGCGTCCACCACCAGCGAGGTCGTCCAGGTCTACCTGCACGACCCGTACGCCGAGGTGGCGCGCCCCGTGCAGCAACTGATCGCCGCGCCCCGAGTCGATATCGAACCCGGCCAGACCCGCACGGTGCTCATCGACGTATCCGCCGACGCGACCTCGTACACCGGCAGGGCAGGTCGGCGCATCGTCGAACCCGGCGACGTGGAACTGTGGATCGGCGCCTCCAGCCGCGACATCCGCGCACGCCTCGCCGCCCGCCTGACCGGCCCGCGCCGCGAAGTCGGCTTCAACCGCGTGTTCCAGCCGGTGGTGCGCTTCGAGAGCTGAGCAGTACGAGCCTCTTACATGGCGCCAGCGCGGATGCATGAACCAGCGGCGACCGGGCATGCGGTGGCGTCAGACCTCAATGACAGCATCCTGATCAAGGAGGCCGATCCACATGGGGCTCATCGCAGCGGTCCTGTTCGGCATGGCGTTCTTCATCAACGGCAGCAAGACGTCGACCAACGTCTGGTTCAGCCCCACGAGCCTGATGCTCGCGGGACTCACCTGCCTCGCCCTCCACCTGCTCGGCGTCGGCACCGGCTGGTACTCGCGCTCCCGCCGCCGCTGAGACACCACCAAACACCACTGCGGGACCGGCAGGTCCCAGAAGGGAATCGGGATCATGGGCATCGTGGTGACGGCGGTCGTGGTGATCGCCATCCTCCTCGCGGGCGCGGCGGCATATGTCAGGTGGCAGGCGCCGGATGCCGCCGCACGCCTGCTGCCCCAGCGCTCGAACACCAAGCGGTTGCAGCGCCGGTACGGGCGCGAGTACGACAGGCTGTACGCGAAACACGGCGACCACGCCGCGGTCGAGCAGGAACTCAGCCGACGCGAGCGCGGCCGGGCCGACCTGACGATCAGGCCGCTCGAGCCCGCGGACCGCGCCCGGCTGACCGAAGGCTGGCGCACGGCGCAGACCGGCTTCGTCGACGACCCCGGCGGCGCCACCCGACGCGCGCAGCAGGTGATCGGCGAGACCCTCGCACTCCTCGGCTACCCGGCCGACGACCCCGAAGAGCAGCTCGCACTCGTCTCCGTCGACCACGCCCGCACCCTCTCGGACTTCCGCGAAGGCCACGAGCTGATGCAGCGCTCGCACACGGGCGCCCCCGACGTCGACTCCACCGAGCAGCTGCGGCAGGTGCTGCTGCGCTTCCGCACGTTCTTCGAAGACCTCGTCGGTGCCGAACCGAGCACTCCGATCGCGGAGAGGATCAACGCATGATCGAGCACGAGGACGACCGCGCAGAAGAAGGCGGATTCGAGCCGGAGTCCGAGTACGCACCCGCGCCGGAGTCCGAGTACGCACCCGCGCCGGAGAACGACGCGTGGACGTCTCCCGCTCCGTCGACATCGCCGCCGGCCGACTCCGTAGCCGATCGGCTGCAGGAGATACAGCTCGCCTTCGTCGACGACCCGCGGCAGGCGGCCCTGGACGCCGACGACCTGCTGGCCGAGTCCCTGCGGTCCTGCGCGGACGACGTGGGCCGACGGCGCCGCGAGCTCGAGGCCGCCGCTCAGGACGGTGACGGCGTGCCGGACACCGAGCACCTGCGGTTGGCGGTCCGCCGCTCGCGCGAACTCATCGAAATGCTTTCCCAGTCAACCGTTTGATCAACGACCTCGTACGTCTTGGCGCCAGCGGATCGGGGGCATGCCGTAGCGGTTCTTGAAGGCGCGGCTGAATGCGGCCTCTGACTCATAGCCGACGGTCTGGGCTACGCGGGCGATCGGGAGGGAGCTGTCGCGCAGCAGGTTGGTGGCGGCGTCGAGGCGTACGTGGGCGAGGTAGGTGGCCGGTGGTTTGCCGACGCGCTCGGCGAAGCGGGCGGCGAACGCTGAGCGGGAGAGGTTGCAGGCTCGGGCCAGCTCCTCGACCGTCCAGTCGTGGTCGGAGTCTCGGTGGATGGCGCTCAGGGCCACGCCGATCTGCGGGTCGAAGGCGCCGGCCAGCCAGTTCGGACCGGCGTCCGGACCGGCGGCCCAGGAACGCGGGATCTGGATGAAGATCAGGTCGAGGATGCGGGCGACCATCACCGCCCAGCCCTGAGACGGCGACTGCATCTCGATCAGCAGCATCCGGCGCGCGACTTCGAGTCCTTCGAGTACCGGGCCGCCGGTGCCGCCGCGCAGGATGACCACGGGCGGCAGGCTCTCGAGCAGGTGGCTCGCCTGCGGGTCGCCGATGCCGAACACTCCGCAGAGCCAGCGCGCGGGTTCGGCCGACGCGCCGCCCGGGTCGCTGAGCTGATGCCGGTCGCCGCGCGGGAGCAGGACGAAATCGCCCCGGCATACGCGCTCGACGTCCGCGTACCCGTCGATCCGGAGTTCGAGCTCGCCCGCCTCGACGATGTGCAGACAGCCCATATCGGCGAAAACGATCGAGAAATCCCGCGGCGGGGCGTACGGGATGACCCGTTCTCCGCTCAGCCGCACGCTCCGGAGCAATTCCGAGAGCAGGTCGTGCGGCTGGCCGACGGCGGCCGGGGTTTCTGGACGATCGGCAAGATTCCCCGGCGGAACGGTCATGGTCGCTGCTCAATCCTCTGACTACGGTTGGCGATCAGTGAGCGGAGACACCCGCCTGCATCGCCCGAGCGTAACAACCAGGAGGCCCTTCATGACGGAGCAGAGCAAGCCCACCAAGATCAGCTTCATCTACTCCAACCCCACCGACCCGGACGCGTTCGAGGCCGCCTACCCCGACCAGCTGGCCCTGGCGCGCAAGCTTCCCGGCGTCACCCGGTTGCAGGCCTCGAAGGTCTGGCCCAAGGAGGACGGCAGCCCCACTCCGGCGTACCGGCTGCTGGACCTGTACTTCGCCGACTACGACGCGGCCAGCGCCGCCGCCGCGCAGGCCGGTCCCCTGGTCGCCGCCACCAAGGAACACGCCACCGGCGGCCTGGTCATCGCGTTCGCGGAGGTCTTGGAGGACGACGAGTAGTCGGAGTGGTCGGAGTAGTCGAAGCAGTCGTGTGCAGCTCGAAGTCGGCGAGCAGGCCTTGGTACGCCTTGGCCGGGGGCCGGTCGTATTCGCCGCGGCGGCTGGTGGTGAGGCCGATGCGGACCAGGCCTTCGAGCGCGGCGACGGCCGCGGAGACTCCGTCGATGACCGGGACGCCGACCTCGCGGTGCAGTTCGGCGCAGAGGTCTGCCATGCCCGCGCAGCCCAGGACGACGGCCTCGGCGCCGTCCTCGTCGATCGCGGCGCGGCATTCGGCGAGGATCCGGGCGTACGCGGCGGGGTCGGTCTCGAGGTCCAGGACGGGGATGTCCGTCGCCCGGACACTGACGCAGTACTCGGCGACGCCATAGCGGTGCACGAGTTCACGGGTCCGGCCGGCCGAGCGCGCGAGTGTGGTGACCACGGCGAACGTGCGGCCGAGGTAGGTGGCCGCACGCATCCCGGCTTCGGCGATCCCGACGACGGGGCCCGGCGCGACCTCGCGGGCCGCGTCGAGTCCCGGGTCGCCGAAGCACGCGATGACGTAGCCGTCCGCCCGCTCGCCGCCGCCGTCACCACCGCCGTCACCGCCGCCGTCGTTGCCGCCGCCGGTGATCTCGGCGAGCAGGCCGGGCACGCTCAGGGCCTCGTCGTAGTGCGATTCGATCGAGGCCGGACCGGTCTTCGAGGTGACGGCGCGCACCTCGACGTCCGGTCCGGCGGCGGCCCGGCCCGCCTTCTCGATCAGCCGCGTCATCGACGCGGTGGTGTTCGGGTTGATCAGCTTGAGGATCACTGCTGCGGCTGCCTCGCGGAGCGCGCGATGAGGTAGTAGGAGAGGAAGCCGACGCCGCAGCCGACGAACCAGCCGTACTGCGGGAGCCAGGTCAGCACGTTCCCGACCTTCGGCACGATCACCGAGGCCAGCGAGATGACGCCCGAGAGGACCACGGCCTTGATGGCGTCCGGGTTGTAGCCCTTGCGGTAGTGGTACGCGCCGCCCTCGTCGAGCGTGAACAGGTCGTCCACGATGATCTTCTGGCCGCGGATCAGGTAGTAGTCGGCGATCAGGATGCCGAACAGCGGGCCGATGAGCGCGCCGAGCAGGCCGAGCGTCCAGAAGATCGCGTTGGCGTTGTCGTACCAGTTCCACGGCGTGATCAGCAGCGAGCCGACGGCCGCGATCATCCCGCCCGCGCGCCAGCTGATCTTCTGCGGGCTGACGTGCGAGAAGTCGAAGGCCGGGGAGATGAAGTTGGCGACGATGTTGATGCCGACGGTCGCGGTGACGAAGGTGACGCCGCCGAGGATGATCGCGAAGGTGTTGCCGATCTTCTGCACGGTCTCGATCGGGTCGGTGATCAGCTGGCCGTACACCGGCACCGTCGCCGCCGCGGTCAGCACCGTGAGCAGCGAGAACATCACGAAGTTGAGGGGCAGGCCGAGGAGGTTGCCCTTCTTGACCGCGGAGTACGACTTGGCGTAGCGGGAGAAGTCGCCGAAGTTGAGCATCGGCCCGGAGAAGTACGCGACGACGGCTGCCGTCGCGCCGCACAGCGTCCAGACGAGCGACCAGCCGGTCAGGTGCTTGGCGGAGAGGTTCAGGTTGATGTGCCAGTGCGCCTTCGTCAGCATGTAGACGCACAGCGCGACCATCACGACGTACACGGCGGGACCGGCCAGGTCGATGAACTTCCGGATCGTGTCCATGCCGCGCCAGAACAGGGCCGCCTGCAGGACCCACAGGATCGCGTAGCTCAGGTAGCCGAGCAGCGACAGGCCGAGGAAGCCGTGCTGGTGGACGTCGGCGTACGGCGCGAGTCCCGGCCACAGCTTGAGGAAGACGATGTTCAGCGACTCGGCGGCGAGGAAGGTCTGCACGCCGTACCAGGCGACGGCGATCAGGCCGCGGATGATGGCCGGTATGTTCGCGCCGAGCACGCCGAAGGAGGCGCGGCTGGTCACCGGATACGGAACGCCCGCCTCCTGGCTCGGCTTGGCGACCAGGTTGCAGAAGAACTGCACGATGACGATGCCGACGATCAGGCAGATGAACACCTGCCAGCTGGTCAGGCCGAGCGCGAACAGGCTGCCCGCGGTGAGATAGCCGCCGACGCTGTGCACGTCGGACATCCAGAACGCGAAGATGTTGTAGGCGCTCCAGCTCTGTTGTTCGAGCGGCGCGAGTTCCGTGTTCGTCAGACGCGGGTCGTATTCGCGGACCTCGTCCGTCGTTTCGAGAGTGGTCATGCGTGGATGCTAGGAACGCACTGTTGCGGGGCGATGACCGCGCGGATATATCCCAAAAACTAAGGCAGCAGCCGGGTGGCGGGCAGGCCCGCGACGACTTGCTGGAGCCTTCGGTAGTGCGAGGCCGACGCGGCGAGGAGGCTGTTCGCGTCGCGCGCTCGGAACGCGTCGACCATCACGCCGTGATCCTCGTGCAACGCGCACGTCATCTCCCCCGAGACGTGCGACATCGGCTGCAGCGGCTCGGTGATGTTCCAGGCCGACTCGAACATGCCCAGGAGCCGGCGCATGCGGCACGGACCGGCGAGCGCGAAGTGCAGGCGGCGGCTGAGCACGTGGTGGCCGCGCGCGTCGTGCACCTCGATCGCCTGGGTCAGCGCGTGGTGCGCGGCGGCGACCTCCACGTCGTCCTCGGCGGTCGCCGACGCCACGGCGGCGCTGAGCGCGGCGGCCTCCAGGGCCTCGCGGACGACATAGAGTTCGGCGAGCTCGGCACGGGTGAGTTGCGCCACGCGGTACCCGGCGCGCGGTTCGTGGTCGACGAGGCTTTCGCCGATCAAGGTCTTGAGCGCCTCGCGGACCGGGATCCGGCTGGCACCGAAGCGCTGCGCCACGTCGTCCACGTTGATCGGCGCGCCCGGGCGCGCGAGCCCGGCGAGGATCACCGCGCGCAGTTCGTCGCGGATCACCTCGTGCATCGTGCCGGGCCGGTCCGCCGCGAGCTGCCAGATCCACGCGGCCACCGGTCTGCGTCTGTGCGGCGGACTCGTCATCGCGCGAAAGCTAACGCACGGATGTTTCGTCCCGGAGTCCGTTCGCGCCGTTCCCGGTGCTCAGTGCGCGGCGAGGACCAGCGCGAGCGCGATCAGCGCGGGGACGGTCTGCACGAACAGGATGCGGCGGCTCGCGGTGGCCGCGCCGTACACACCGGCCACCGCGACGCAGACGAGGAAGAAGATCGCGGCCTGGAAGCGCACCGTGCCCGAGGACACCGCGGCCCAGACGAGGCCCGCCGCGAGGAAGCCGTTATACAAGCCCTGATTCGCAGCGAGCGCCTTCGTGGACTCGGCGAACTCGGTCGTGGTACCGAACGAACCGCGCACGCGCGGCGTGGTCCACAGGAACATCTCCATCACGAGGATGTACGCGTGCAGCACTGCGATGACCAGCAGCGCGACGGTGGCGGCAATAGACATGCGCACATCATCGCAGAGCGCAGCCGGCACCCGATCCACACCAGTCCATGGACGGCAATAACCGTACTTATGCGGTTTCAGCGGGCATTGAGATATAGCACAGTCAGTGACGGGCGGCGACGGTAGGCGATGGGCATTTAGTCCTATGTACCGTCGAGTAGGCGATCTGACAGCCTGTTCATGGTTGCAGTCCGCCACTGACGGAGGGCTGCAGAGTTGTGAACGGCGCCGGTGCCTGGGGTTTCAGCTACCCGCACCGGTGCCTCTGCTCAGACTCACAGGGGGCCGGGGGTGCGCGCCGCGCAGCCGGAGTGTGGCGATGACGCCGCACGCACCGTCCGAGGTGGTCCTCAGAACCGTCCAAAACCTTCAGCTAAAGGGGGAACAGTGACGATCGAACTACAGCGGCCGGTGGACAGCCCGATCGTTGTCGATGATTTCGAGCGCCTCTCGTTCCGGGTGGATCGCCGCGCCTACACCGACGAGGACCTGGCCGCGCAGGAGATGGCCAGGATCTTCGATCGCTGCTGGCTGTACGTCGGACACGAGTCGGAGGTCCCCGAGCCGGGCTCCTACGTGTCGCGCGACGTCGGTGGGCGCCCGGTGGTCATGGCGCGCGGATCCGACGGCGTGCTCCGGGTGTTCGCCAACAGCTGCACCCACCGCGGGGCGCTGATCTGCTCCGTGCCGTCCGGACAGGCCAAGTCCTTCCGGTGCCCGTACCACGACTGGACGTTCTCCAACCGCGGCGAGCTGGTCGGGGTCCCGATCCCGGACGGCTACGGGCCCGGCTTCCAGAAGTCGGACTTCGGGCTGGCGCAGCACCGCAGCGACAGCTACCGCGGCTTCGTCTTCGTCACCTTCGACCCGGACCAGCCGCGCACGCTGACCGAGTACCTGGCGGGCGCGACGGAGTACCTCGACATGATCGACGACCAGTCCGAGGTCGGGATGGAGGTGATCCAGGGCGCGCAGCTGCACGGAGCCCAGGCCAACTGGAAGCTCATGATGGAGAACAGCGTCGACATCTACCACTTCCGGGCGCTGCACAAGCGCTACGTGAGCTACATGGAGTCGCTCGGATCGACGCCGCCCCGTCGCCGAGGCGGTTTCGGCAGCGCCCTCGGCCTGGGTCACGGCGCCAACGAGCTGCCGCCCGCCGCGGCCCGTCCGCTCGCGCACTGGACCCCGATGTTCGGCGAGGAGGTCCGGCCGCGGATCGAGGCGACGGCCGCCCGGTTCGTCGAGCGGTTCGGCCCCGAGCGCGCCGAGCGGATCACCGGCACCAACCGCGCGCTGCTGATCTTCCCCAACCTGCTGATCATCGACGCGATCGCGATCACGGTCCGCAAGATCGACCCGGTCGGCGCCGGCCAGATGGCGATCACCTCGGTCGCGCTGGCTCCCAAGGACGAGGACCCGGACATCCGGGAGCTGCGCAAGAGCCACTACCTGACGTTCCTCGGTCCGGC
Source organism: Actinospica sp. (assembly GCA_035493475.1). Classification (GTDB taxonomy): domain Bacteria; phylum Actinomycetota; class Actinomycetes; order Streptomycetales; family Catenulisporaceae; genus Actinospica. The sequence continues at coordinate 78,214 of DATJIF010000175.1, read as the reverse complement.
CGGCTTCGCCACGCCCGACGACATCGAGATCGTCGAGTCCTGCCAGCGCGGCTATGCCAACCGCACGGTGCGCTACTCGGACCTGTCGCGCGGCATGAACAAGGAGATCCCGGAGACGACCGACGAGCTGCCGGCCCGCGAGTTCTGGCGGCAGTGGAACCGGCTGATGCACGGCGACGACGGCCACGTCGAGGTCTCGCGCACGGTCGAGGCGCAGGAGGCGGCACGGTGACGACGGCCACTGAACTGATGATCGACGCGGCGGCCGACCTGCGGCTGTGGCACCGGGTGAGCCAGTTCCTGTTCCGTGAGGCGCGGATGCTCGACGAGTGGCGCCTGACCGAGTGGTACGAGCAGATGCTGACCGACGACATCCGCTACCTGGTGCCGGCCACGGACGTGCGCGGTGACCTGCCCGACGCGCTCGGGCTCATCGACGACAACCCGGCCCGGCTGCGGCAGCGGATCGAGCAGCTGCTCAACGACGAAGTGTGGTGCGAGAACCCGCGTTCGCGCACGAACCGCCTGATCAGCAACGTGGAGATCCTGGCCGACCACGGCAGTCACCTCGAGGTGGCGGCGAACGTCGTCGCACACCGCTACGGGCACGGGCGCTCCGACGCCTACGTCGGCAAGTACCGGTTCGAACTCGTCCCCGACGGCGAGTCGTTCCGGATCCGGCGGCGGGTCGTGGTGCTCGACCACGAGACCTTGTACGCGCACGGCAAGCTCAGCATCGTCCTGTAAGGAGTTGATCGATGAACCAGCCGACTGACCGGCGCGAACGCGGTGAGGCCATCTTCAAGGAGGTCTTCGGCCGCGAGCCGCGCCCGGGTTCGTACCCGGAGTTCCTGCAGCTCACCGTCGACCACCTGTTCGGCGAGATCTGGGCCCGCCCGCACCTGAGCATCGAGGAGCGCGAACTGGTCGCGCTGACCGCGGTCGCGCTGGCGCGCACCGACTGGGAGCTGCGGGGCCACATCGGCGCCGCCCTGAACCTCGGCATGCCGCGGGAGAAGATCGTCGAGATCATCATCCAGCTCGCCTACTACGGCGGCTGGCCGGTCGCCAACAACGGGCTGCGCGTCGCCCAGGAGGTCTTCGCCGAACTGGACGCCGTCACCGGGAAGGACGCGGACGATGACCACTGAGACGACTCCCCTCGACCCGGCGGAGAAGGTCGAACTGTGGCGCCAGCGGTACTTCGAGGCCCAGGCGGCCGCGGAGGAGTTCGTGCTCGGCGAGCACGGCGAGGAAGGCCTGGCCGGCTGGATCGCGGCGAACTCGCGCATCACCGCGGAGCTGCTGCGGGCGCAGCGGCCCGACGGGATCTCGGCCACCGACCACTTCATGACCCGTCTGCAGCGTCAGCTGCAGCTGTACGACTCGGAAGTGTCCACCGAGCCCGAGCCCTCGGGCACCGTCCTGCGCAACGCCGACTGCGGGATCCTGCGGTACCGCAAGAAGGCCGCCAGCGACGGCGTCGTCCTGACGTTCAAGTCGCCGTGCGGGTACTGCCAGAACCTGAACACCGCCATCGCCACCCGCTACGTGGAGCCCGAGGTCAAGGTCTCCTGCGAGCAGGCGGGCGACGGGTGCACCTGGCGCGCGGAGCGTCCGCAGGCTCCGGCGGAGGACGCGGCCGGCTGACCGCGCCGCGGACGAGCTGCCGAACCTCCCGCCCGTAACGTCCTCCCGTACTTCCCGTCCCCGTCTATCGGAGTGATTAGGCATGCCTTTGTCGATGGTTGACAAGATGATCCGTCTCAACCTGATGACTTTCCCGCGCCCCCTCAACGTGACGCAGTTCTACCCGGCGATCTCCACGTACAGCGTCGAGCAGCCTTTCTCGCTGGACGATTTCCGGGACGCGGCGAGTCACTTCGTGGACGGGAACCCGCTCTTTCCGAAGTTCCACCTGATCGAGCGGCAGTTCGAGAGTCCGGAGGAGTTCCCGATCGCGGACTTCCAGGGTGTCGTTCTCGACGAGTACACCAACTACTTCGACGGCTTCCTGCTGATGTCCGTCACGTACAAGTCGGACCCGAATATCCAGGGGATCTTCACGGCCTTCCCCATGTCGATGCAGGACGGCTTCCGCTGCTTCCGCTTCCACCAGGCGCTGATGGCCACCATGAAGGCGGGCAAGGACCAGTTCCGCCTCGCCGAGGCGATCGCGGAGATCCAGCTGCAGACCGACGACCTGGACCAGTACCTCCCGGTGCGCAAGCCGACCGTCGACGAGAACGAAGCGGTCCGCATGATGCCCTGGGAGCTCCGCGAGTCCGTCGAGCCGTCCCGGAAGCTCGGGCCGTACCTCGACATGGTCAAGGAGGAGTTCCTCAAGCGGGGCAGCGAGAACCTCCTCGTGATGAAGAACGCCTCGTACGCCGCGGGCCTGCCCATCGGAAACCACCTCGTGTTCCTGTTCGTGCCGCGCGAGGTGGTCGCCCGCAGCACCGGCGGTCAGATCCGCGACTACTACAAGGACCTGGCGACCGAGATGGAGAAGACCGTCGCGCAGTTGGAGACGGTCGAGGACTTCACCAAGGCCGGCGGCGCCGTGCTGCCGGGGATCGCCTCGCACCCCCGCCGGTTCGGCGTCAACAACTACGGCGACGTCTCCCGGTACGACGGGACCGACTTCAACCCGGCGAGCGGATCCCTCCTGAAGTACCAGTGGCACATGCCGCTCATCGTCTCGCGCGGCGCGGCCGAGGAGGGGTCGGGCATGCACATGACCTTCACCCTCAACGGCAAGGCGTCCTACTTCCTGACGCACCGTCGCTAGGGAACCGGACGGACAAGGGGAGGGCCCTCCAGATGAAGATCATTGCAATGTCCTGCACGCAGCGGCGTCTCCCGTCGCTGACGGACGCGCTGCTCGAGTCGGCGATCACCGGCGTCCTGCAGGAGGTCGGCGACGCGGAGATCCAGCGCATCCGGTTGATCGACTACCGCATCGAGATGTGCGAGGGCGAGGACACCTGCCTCGAACCCGAGGTGGGCCGGTGCACGCTCGACGACGACTTCGAGCACGTCATCGAGCTCGCCGAGGGCGCGCAGGCCATGCTGCTCGCCATGCCGGTGTACGCGGGCAACGTCCCCTCGGTGCTGAAGATCTTCCAGGAGCGCCTGAAGAGCTTCATGAACGCCAAGCAGCGTCCGTTCGGCAACCTGACGGTGGGCACGATCGTGCACTCGCGCACGATGCTGACCGAACCCGCTCTCGGCTCGCTGTTCCCGTGGTTCCTGCGCCTGAAGAACAAGAACGTGGCGGCCGCGTGCTTCACGCAGAACGTGCACGAGGACCTGATGCGCACCGCGGCGCCCGATCTGTGCGTGGCCGTGGGCCGGCAGCTCGGCATGACGCTCGACGTCAGCCGGACCCCGGCCCCGGATCGCAAGGTACTGCCGTTGATTCAGCCGGCTCGCGCGCGCTGCGGTGAACCGGCCGCGTCCTCCGCCGGGTAATGTCCGCAACTTTGGAGTGACGACCTTCCGATTCGGGGGATCCACATCGTGACCACGCCTCTCACCCTCGCACCGTTGGTTGAAACAGATTTCACTGCGGATCCGGAGCGCGAGGGCCAATGGCTTCGCACCCTGCCGGCCCAGCAGCAACCGCCGTGGACGGACCACCGTCTGGCGCGGCAGCACAGCGACGCACTGAGCGACCTGCCCGGCCTGGTGACCTGGGACGAGGTACGCCATCTGCGGCTGCTCCTCGCCGAGGTCGCGGCCGGCGGGCTGCAGATCCTGCAGGCGGGCGACTGCGCCGAGGACCCGGCGGACTGCGTTCCCGAGGTGCTCAGCCGCAAGGTCGGCATGCTGGACACGCTGGCCGGGGCGATGCAGGCCCGGACCGGCCACTCCGTGGTGCGGGTGGGCCGGATCGCGGGCCAGTTCTCCAAGCCCCGCTCCTCCGACCTGGAGCGGCACGGCGAGGTCGAACTGCCGGCGTACCGCGGCCACCTGGTCAACGACCCGCGGCCCGATCCGCTGCTGCGCCAACCGGATTCGGCGCGGCTGCTCTCCGGCTACCGGGCCGCGCACTCTGGAACCGAGTTCCTGCGCCGACTCAGCGGCACCTGGGGTCTGCGGACCGCGGCGCCGGTGTGGACGAGCCACGAGGCCCTCGTGCTGGACTACGAGCTGCCGTTGCTGCGCAGCAACCAGCGAGGCCTGCTGCTCTCCTCGACGCACTGGCCGTGGATCGGGGACCGCACCCGGCAACTCGACGGTGCGCACGTGCAGATGCTGGCCCGGGTCCAGAACCCGGTGGCCTGCAAGGTCGGCCCGACGATGACACCCGCCGAGCTGGTTCAGCTCTGCGCGGTCCTCGACCCGGGCCGCACACCTGGCCGACTGACGCTCATCTCCCGGATGGGCGCCGACAAGGTCGCGGAATGGCTGCCGCCGCTGATGGCCGCCGTCCGCAACGCGGGGCACCCGGTCATCTGGCTGAGCGATCCGATGCACGGCAACACCCAGCGCGGACCCCTGGGCCGCAAGACCCGCCTGCTGACCACCATCAAGCGCGAAGTGGAGCTCTTCCAGGAGGTGGCCGCCGCGGAGCACGTGGTCGCCGGTGGGCTGCACCTGGAGGCCACGCCGGAGAACGTCGGCGAATGCGTGGCGGACGAATCACGTCTCGACGACCTCCTCGACCCGCTGTGCTACACCACCCTCTGCGACCCGCGCCTCAACATCGACCAGGCCGTGGCCGTCGTGTCGGCCTGGCGCCGCTGAGCGAACGAGCCCCCGATCCCCGACCGGCCTCATGCGGAGGCCGGTCGGGGATCGGTCCATTCGGCGCCCCGCAGGGTGTTCATCATCAGACCTGCCCGGCCGAATCCTGAGGCCCAGGTCAGGTCAGGCTTCGCGGACCGGGAGGATGATCGCGGACGGGTGCTCCGGGCCGTGATGCACGCTCTGCTCGGCGGCCAGCAACTCAGTCGCGGTCGCCGGGCTCTCCCCCGTTCCCGGGTTGCGCGCGTAACGCGGGAAGGCGCCGCTGGACACTTGAACGCGGATGCGGTGGCCCTTTTTGAACCGGTAGGCGGTGGGCCATAGCGGCACGTCGGCGCGAATGGGCTGATCGTCAGCGCCGGTGAGGCCAGCCAGCCCGTCGCACACGTTCCACGAGCGGCCGTCCGGGTCGACGTCGCAGAGCCGGACGAACACGTCGGCGTGCGGCAGGCTGGAGCTGAACCAGACCTCTGCGTTGACCTCGCCGATCACCTCGACGTCGGCTTCCAGCGGAGCGGTCGTGTAGGTGGGCACGTCCGGTCGCGCTTCGAGCGCGGTGTTCTCGGCGCGGCCCCGGTCCTTCCCCATCCGCACCCCGCCGACCGCCGGAGTCGGATCGGCCGGGTCGTACCGATAGTGATCCGACCCGGACGCTGACCCGGCGGACGGCTGCTCCGCCAGCATGCCGCCGGACTGGAGGTGGAAGCGGCGCGGCGCGTATCCGGCGGGAGGCCAGGACTCGAACTCGCGCCAGGCCTCCTCGCCCATGACGTACAGCCGGACCGGCAGGCGCTCCGGGGGCTGCTGGCCGCGGGCGTGGGCGAGGCCGAACTCCAGCGCGTCGCGGAACGCCCCGGCGAAGTCGACGTGCGTCCACGGCCCGACGGTCACCTGGGCCGATCGTCCCGCCTCCTGGAGGTTCCGGAAGTCGCGCAGCTGGCCGGGCAGGAAGATGTCGTACCAGCCGCCGATGGAACTGACCGGCACGCTCACGTCCGCGACCCGCTCCCGATGGTCGATGCCGGACCAGCGCGCGTCGTCCGCGTCGTGCCCGAGGATGTCCTGGATGTAGTCGGAGCGCGCGCCGACCGCGGCGATGTCGGCCTGCCCCAACGGAAGGGTGTGCATCGCGCGGTCCGTCCTGCGCGCCTGGAACGGCTGGCGCAGCAGCGCGCCGCGCCGCTCCTGGGTGGCGATCAGGGCGCCCCAGCCGAACGGCGTCTCCAGCGAGAGCGCGTCGGCGCGCAGGAACTCCAGCGTCAGCGCGGACTCGGTCACGATCGGAATCAGGGCCTTGACCTGTGGCGGGAGCTGGTCGCCGACCGCCCACTGGACGTAGCCCATGTAGCTCATCCCGAACAGCACGATCGCGTCGCCGAACCAGGGCTCTTTGATCACCCAGTCCAGCGTCGCCAGCCCGTCCGCCCGCTCCTGCCGCAGCGCGTCGAACACGCCGCCGGAGCCGAACGTGCCGCGCACGCTCTGTATGACCACCTGGAATCCCCGCTCCGCGAACGGCCGCGCGAGAAACGCGCCGAACATTCCCCCGCGTCCGTACGGCGTTCGTATCAGCACGACCGGCAGCCCGTCGCCGCCGTCCTTCGGCATCCAGCGGTCAGCCAGCAGCACGGCTCCGTCGGGCATCGGCACCCGCAGATCGCGCTGCACCGACAGCCGCCGCGTCACCGGCGGGCCCAACTCCAACTTGCGCTGAAGGACATGGCTGATCACGCTCATATGCGTTCCCTACGATTCGGATCGGGCGGGGCTCTCGGCGACGTGCGTCAAAGGCAGCAGCAGGGCTAATGCGCGCAGCAGCCGATCGGTGAACGACTCGGGGTCGAGCGGTTCCGGACCATCGACGACCCAGGCGGTGAAAATGGCCGACCCGCCACCGGTCACGAAGACGGTGAGGTCGTCAATGCCCTGTTTATCCAGACGGTGCCCGTACATCCGCTCAAAGCCCTCCCGGTTGAACGGCAGGAGCAGATCCGCCAACCCGCGGTCCAGCGCGAACGCACAGGACCCGGTCATCAGCGCCCGGAAGTACCCGCGATGCTCGGCGAAGTGCCGCGCCACCGCCAGCGTCCGCTCCCGAGTCCCATCGGCGTCGTCCGCCAGATCCGAGTCCGCAAGCCGCGGCAACAGTTCCCGCCGCACAAGATCGAGCCCGGCCTCCAGCAGCAGCGTGTCACGGTCGCCAAAGTGCTCATACAGCACCCGCCGCGTCACATCAGCCGCCCGCGCGATATCGGACACCGACACATCCGTCGTCCCGCGCTCGCTGACCACCTCAACGGCAGCCCGCATCAACGCGCCCCGCGAACGCCGCACCCGACGATCCAGCGAACCATCGGCCCCGGCTAGCTTCGGCTCCATACGGAGATAATGCACAGCTGTTCTCTAAGAAGCAAGTGTCCGCCGCGCGGCCGGGCCTTCCGAGCGCTTCCCATTAAATAGCGACTGATGTATAACGGTTGAAGGACAACTCTGGGGAGTGCCGCGATGGGATTCAGGATCGTCGAGACGGTGGCGTCGGAGCCGGCGTCTGAGCATGCGACCGAGTATCTGGTCCGGATGCGTGACGGGGTGGAGTTGGCGACGGATGTGTATCTGCCGGACGGGGCGGGTGTGCATGCGGCGGTTCTGGTTCGTACGCCCTATGACAAGTCCAGTCGGTATACGGCGTTGACGCATGAGGCGGAGTTCTTTCGGGCGCGGGGGTTCGCGTTTGTGGCGCAGGATGTGCGCGGGAAGTTTCGGTCGGGTGGGCGGACGTTGCCGTATGCGTACGATGTCGCGGACGGGTTCGACACGGTCGAGTGGATCACGCGGCAGCCGTGGTCGGCGGGGAGCGTTGGCGTCACCGGGGAGTCCTACTACGGCTTCACCACGTGGGCGGCCGTCGCCAGCGGGCATCCTGCGATCAAGGCAGCGGTGCCGATGGTGACAGGTATCGAGATGGGCGCGACGCACGTGGCCGGCCGGTGGAGCCAGGAGCCGCCTTACCTTTCCGCGCTCAAGGATCTGTTGCAGATCTGGACGAACAACGATGGCTACCTGGCCGAGATCGACTGGGGTTCCGCGAGCATCGAGGAGATCATCGCCGAGGCCCGCGGGCAGATCGGCGAGTGTCTCGGCGCGACCGGGCTGCTCGATCGCGCGGCACGTCAGGATTGGTGCAACCCGTACGGCGAGCGGCATCCGTACTTCACCACGGCCGTTCCGATCCTGCACTGGCAGAACTGGTACGACCCGGGCTTGGCTCCGGCAGGGCTGCGCGACTGGCGGCACTTCCGCTCGCTCGGCAGCACGCGCGCTCTGCACTATCTGCGCGTCGGGTCGGCCGACCATTCCGGATTCCGGTTGGAGGACGTCGGCGGCGGCGATGAGCGGAACCCGTATCTCAGCAACACCGCTCTCGCCGAGAAGATCGCCACGGAGTGCGCCGAGATCGCCGACTTCTTCGACGAGCACCTGAACGGGGTCCGGCCCGAACAGCCGAGGCCGCGGGCGCGGTGGCACGTGGGGCACGTCGGCTGGCAGACGTCCGCGGAGTTTCCGCCGCCGAGCGAGCCGCTGACCTTTCACCTCCGTGCGGGCGGTGCGGACGGTGGAGGCCATGAGTTGGCGGACGCGGCGGAGGTCGAGGCGAGCGTGCTCACCTGGACTCATGACCCTGATGATCCGGTGCCGTCCAGCGTCGATATCGAAGAGATCTGGTACCTGTTGGCCGCGTATCCCGATGAGCGTGCGCTGCGGGACCGCGCCGATGTCCTGACCTTTCGTACGCAGCCGCTGGGCCGGGATGTCGACTTCGCCGGCCGGCCGGTGTTCGAGGGGCGTCTGAGCTTTTCGTCGCCGTCCACGCATTTGTTCGTGAAGCTTCAGGACGTGTATCCGGACGGAACCACGCGGCCGATCTCGTGGGGGCGTGTCGTGCTCGGCACCGGTGATGTCCTGATTGAGCTCGACGACAACGCCTACCGCGTGCGCGCAGGTCACCGGCTGCAGCTTCAGGTCCAGTCGAGCGACTTTCCGCATTTCGCCGTGCATCCGGGTACGGACGAGAGTCCTTGGACGGCGGTGGAGCGGCGGCGTACGACGCAGGGGCTGACCGTGGGCGGCGCGTTCGGGGCTCGGCTGACGCTGCCCGTCGTCTCGCTGCCGCAGGAGTGACTTATGTATAGTAAGTGTCATAATACGTGACGCGGTATTCGTCGAAGGGGTCTTAGGTGCCACGGGTCGTCGATCGGGACCAGCGGGTGCGGGAGATCGCCGACGCCGCGGTCGAGGTGCTGAGCGAAGGCGGCTACCGCGAACTGACGCTGCGGAAGCTCGCGCAGCGCATGGGCGGTTCGATCACGCTGGTGACGCACTTCTTCCCGACGCGCGATCTGCTGCTGGCCGGTGTACTCGACGTGGTGCTCGCGGACGCGGTGGCGTTCTCGGGCGAACTGACGGCCATCGAGGACCCGCACGAGCGGCTGCTCGCGGTGATGAAATGGTTCCTGCCGCTCACGGAGGACGACCTGCGCGGTGAGCGGGCCCGGCTCGCGCTCGTGGCGCACCGCAACGCCGACCCGGCGGCCCGCGACTTCCTCGACCGGCTCGAGGGCGCGATGCGCGACGTGCTGCGGAGCGCGGTCGACGGCCTGGTCCCGTTCGAGGACCGCGACGCCGTCGTCGATCAGATGCGCGTGTGGGGCAGCGGGATGGTGCTGTCGGCGATCGAGCATCCGGAGATGTGGTCAGCCGATCGCCAGCTCGCGGCCCTGGGGCGGTTCCTGGACTGTCTCGAACTCTCCGCGGATCGTCACATGGCCGGCCTCGACCGCAGCTCGTAGGCTCCGATCGAGGCCGGTCGCGGATCGACTGGTCAGCGCGCAACCCTGCCGTCGGGCCGGGTGTCGATCACGTCGGGACCGAACGGCTCCTCGCTCTTGAGCGCGGCCTTGTGCACTTTGCCGCTGGCCGTGTACGGCAGCGCGCTGCGGAACTCGAAGTACCGCGGGACCTTGAACGGGGCCAGTCCTTCGAGGCACCAGGCGACGATCTGGTCGGCCGTGACCTCGGCGCCGTCTTCGAGGACGACGATGGCCTTGCCCTCCTCGTCGCGGGCCGCGTCCGGGACCGGGATCAGCGCCACGTCGTCGATGCCGCCCAGGTTGAGGATGTGCGCCTCGACTTCGAGGCATGAGATGTTCTCGCCGCTGCGCCGGACCATGTCCTTGAGCCGGCCGAGGAAGTAGTGCTGCCCGTCGGCGTCCTTGCGCACGAGGTCGCCGGTGCGGAACCAGCCGCCGTCGAGGAAGAGCTCCGCGTTGACCTCGGGACGGTTGTGGTAGCCGAGCATCATGCCAGGCCCGCGCACGCACAGCTCGCCGGGGGTCCCCTTCGGAAGCTCCTCGAGATCCTCGCCGACGACCTTGGTCTCGCGTTCCGGCCAGCAGAAGCCCATCGAGCCGTTCCCGGCCAGGTCGGTGCGCTCGTAGGGCACGTAGGTCCCGCCGCCGACCTCGGTGCTGGCGTAGAACTCGCGCGCGACGATGCCCAGGCGCTCCTCCAGCGGCTTGTAGGCCTCGATCGGCAGCGCCGACACGGGTGCGCGCTTGAGCGCGAGGTCGAGCGGCAGGACGTCGTCCGGTATGTCGAGCAGGTCCTCGTCGATCCACGCCATGTCGATGCGGTGCTCGACGAGCCATTGCACGAACTTGCGGCGGCTCAGGCCCGGCGTGACGTAGATGGCGCCGCCGCTGGCGAGAGCGCTCGCGAAGTAGCCCTGGTTCTGCATGTAGTGGAACGGATGGTCGGCCAGGATCCGCTGAGCGGAGCCCAGCAGTGCGGCGGAGTACGTGCCGAGCCGCAGCCAGTACGTGTGCGTGAGCAGGCATCCCTTGGGCAACCCGGTGGTGCCGGACGTGTACTGGATGTTGACCACGTCGCCGGGGTCCGCGACGTGGCGCCGCGCCGTGGGTTCGTGCGCGCGGACGCGGGCGAACGGGACGGTGTCGGCGGGCGCGGCGTCGTCGGCTCCGACCACGACGACCTGGCCGGACGGGACCGTGGCGATCGCGCCGTCCACGATCTCCGGGAGCAGGTCGTCGGCGGCGACCAGCCAGCGCGCGTCGGTGTCGGTGAGCGCGAAGTCGATTTCGCGGCGCGTGTACTTGGGATTGAGCGGCACGACCACGGCGCCCGCCTCGATGGCGGCGAGCCAGGTCAGCGGCCACTCGATCTGGTTGCGCAGCAGGATGGCGAGCTTGTCGCCGGGCGCGACGCCGAGGGCTTCGAGGCCGGATCGCAGCTCCGTGACCCGCTCGCGCAGTTCGGACCACGTGAGGGTGCAGTCGGCCTCGACGAATCGGATGGCGATGCCGTCGGGCCACCGTTCGCGGGCGAGGTCGAGTGCTTGCGGAAGGGTGGCGGCGAGCAGGTCGCGCTGGTGGTCGTTCAGTTCGAAAGCCGCGGTGACGGTCATCGGATCTCCTTCGGTGGTGGGGCTATTCGTGGGTGGACCACAGGACGCGCTGCACCGCGGTGAACCCCGGCTTCTCCCGTCCGCGGACCTCGCCGACCAGCTCGTTGACGAGCAGGTGTCCCTGCTCGCCGCGGTCGACCACCTCGGTGCAGACTCCGCGCACCCGGAACAGGTCGCTGAATCGGACGACGGAGACGAAGCGGACCTTGTCGAGCCCGTAGTTCCAGGGGATGAACGGCCCGTCGCTCCACACGGCGAGATTGCACAGGTAGTCGAGCATGCCGAGCAGGTGGAAGCCCTCGACGAGGTCGTCACCGTATCCGTCCTCGCCGCCGTAGGGATGGGCGTAGCTGTCGAGGTAGGTCGAGTACTCGAAGGCCTGGACCCGTTCGGCGTCCATCTGGAAGTAGGGGGTGACGAACTCCTTGCCGAGCAGTTCAGGGGCCTGACTCGGGTGGGAGAGCCGCCGTTCGACGACCTGGTCGCGGTCGATGTCGACGATGCCCATGGGTGGTTCCCTTCGGTAAAATAGCGATCGATATATTTCGAGCGCGGCATGGAGGCTCGGAGCGGCGGACGCGGCTCAGGCGACGGCGGCCTGACGACGCGCCGGGCGCCAGCCGGGGCCGGGCACGGCCTCGAGCAGCCGCTTCGTGTAGGGGTGCTCGGGCTTGGACAGCAGGTCCTCGGTGTCGGCGGTCTCCACCGCGCGGCCGCCGAGCATCACGAGGCAGCGGTCGGCGACCTGCCGGACGACGCCGAGGTCGTGGCTGATGAACAGGTACGTCAGGCCGAGTTCGGCGCGCAGGTCCGCCAGCAGGTTGAGCACCTGCGCCTGCACACTGACATCGAGGGCCGAGACCGCCTCGTCGAGGATCAGGATCTTCGGGTTCACGGCCAGGGCGCGGGCGATCGCGACGCGCTGGCGTTCCCCGCCGGACAGGTCGGACGGTCGGCGCGCGCGATACCGTTCGCCGAGTCCGACGCGGTCCAGCAGCTCGTTCACCCGCGCGGTCCGGTCGGCTTCGGCGTCGTGGAACGCGAGGATCTCCCCCAGAGTGTCCTGCACGGTCTGCAGCGGGTCGAGCGACGTGATCGGGTCCTGATACACCATCTGGATCTGCCGGGCCAGGCGGCGACGGCGGGCGCGCGGCCAGGGCACCGGCGGACGGGCCTCGCCCTCGACCAGCACCTCACCGCTCGTGGGCGCCTCCAGCCCCGCGATCATCCGTGCCGCCGTGGACTTCCCGGAGCCCGACTCGCCGACGACGGCGAGGCATTCGCCCTGGTGCACGTCGAAGGACAGTTCGTCGACGGCGAGGAGATCGGCGGACTCGTACCGCTTCGTGAGCTTCCGCGCCTGGATGATCGCGGTCATGACTCCTCCTGGATGCGGGCGGCCGCCTGGCGGATCTCCGGGTCCTCGGCGCGGTGGCAGCGCACGAGGCTCTCGCCGAGCAGGCGCGGCGCCGGCCGCTCGGTCCGGCAGTGGTCCTCGGCGAACAAGCAGCGTCCGGCGAACGGGCAGCCGGGCCCGGACTCGTGCGCCGCGGTGGGCCGGCCGGGGATCGGCGTGAGGCGTTCCCGCCTGGCGCCGCGCACGTTGGGCTGCGAGGCGAGCAGGCCGATCGTGTAAGGGTGCTGCGGTGCCCGGCTCACGGCCGCCGTCGGCCCCTCCTCCATGATCGTGCCCGCGTACATGACGGCGAGCCGATCGGTGACGGCGGCGGCGAGTTCCAGATCGTGCGTGATGAACAGCAGGGCGAGCTCGTGCTGCTCACGGGCCTCGCCGAGCACGGCCATAACCTCGGACTGCGTGGTCACGTCGAGGGCGGTGGTCGGCTCGTCGGCCAGCAGCAGCTTCGGACCGGTCATCACCGCCGCCGCGATCATCACGCGCTGGAGCAGGCCGCCGGAGAGCTGATGCGGGTACTGATCCATGCGCCGCCTGCCGTCGGGGATTCCGACGTCGGCGAGTGCCGAGACCGCCAGCTCGCGGCGCTCGCCGCGCGGCAGGTGCCGCACGCCCTCGGTCAGGAAGTCCCCCACTGTACGCAGAGGATTGATATGCGAGCGCGGGTCCTGATGGATCATCGCGACCTGCCGCGAGCGGTATTCGCGCAGGCGCCCCCGATTCATCGTGTTGACATCCTCGCCGTCGTAGACGACCGTTCCGTTCACGCGGGAGTGCTCGGGTGCCAGGCGCATCACGGCGCGCGTGCTGACGGACTTGCCGGACCCGGACTCGCCCACCAGCCCCAGCGCGCCCGAGCGGTTCAGGCTCAGCGAGAGCGAGTGCACGAGCGGCCGCCAGCCGGTCGCCGTCTTGATGTCGATGGCGAGGTCGCGGATCTCCAGCAGTGAGGTCATGAGCGGCTGCTCCTTCCCGCGCGTGCGGCCAGGCGTTCTCCGAGCAGGTTGACGGCGACCACGGTCAGCACGATCGCTCCACCGGCCGCGATGGACTCCTGCGGGCTTCCGTTGAGCAGCGCCGAGGAGCTGTCGCCGACCATCAGGCCCCACTCGGCGGTCGGCGGCTGGACGCCGAGGCCGATGAAGGACAGCGCGGCGAGGTCGAGCAGCGCGTAGCCGAAGTTGATCGTCGTCTGGGCCACGATCGTGGTGCGGAGGTTGCGCAGCAGGTGCACGCCGATCGTCCGGGACGGCGGGAACCCGAGCAGTTGCAGGGACTCGATGTACGGCAGGCGCCGCTCGGAGGCCGCGACGGCGTGCACGACGCGCGCGATGTACGGCGCGTACGCGATCGAGAGGGCGATGGCGGGGGCGAGCAGGCCGGTGCCGAACGCGACGACCGCGAGCACGGCGTAGAGCAGGCCGGGGAAGGCCATGAGGATGTCGAGCGCGCGCAGCAGGGCTTGTTCGAGACGGCCGCCGTACCACGCGGCGACGAGCGCGGTGGCCCCGCCGAGCGCGCTCGCGGCGAGCGTGACCAGCGCCGGGCCGAGCAGGCTGAGCCGGGCTCCGTACAGCGTCCGGGAGAAGATGTCCCGGCCGAGCGAGTCCGTGCCGAACAGGTGCGCGGAGCTCGGGAGCTGGTCGATCGCGTACAGGTCGATCCGGCCGGGCGGATAGGGCGCGATGACGGGGGCGAGCAGCGCGAGGAGCACCAGGACGGCGAGCACACCCGAGGCCGCGGCGACGACCGGGTCGCGCCGGAGGGAGGAGGCGGCGCCGCGCACGTGGCGCACGCCGGTGACAGAGATCAGGCTCACCGCCGGGCTCCTTTGCGCATGCGGGGGTCGAGGAGGTAGCGGAGCAGGTCGAGCAGCGTCGTGGTGACGATGAACACCGCCACCAGGATCAGGCCGACGGCGAGCACGGTGTTGCTGTCCTTGTCAGCCACCGACTGCACCAGCAGCGAGCCGACGCCGCCGAGCCCGAAGGCCTGCTCGACGACGACCGCGCCCGCGAACAGCGAGGCGACGGCCAGCCCGGAGACGGTCGCGATCGGGATCGAGGCGTTGCGCAGGACGTGGCGGCGCGTCACGAGGTGCCCGGGCAGCCCGCGGCCGCGCGCGGTCTCGGCGTGCGGCCGGCCCGCGGCGTCCGCGACCGCGGTACGCGAGATCTGCGCGACGTAGGCGACCGAGGCGATCGCCAGCGCCACCGACGGCAGCGTCAGGTGGTTGATCCGGTCGGCGATTCCGCTGCCGGAGCCGAGCACCGGGAACCAGCCCAGCCGCACGGCGAACACCGCGATGAGCACCTGCGCCGCCAGGAATCCGGGCACCGCGACACCGATCCCGCTGAGCACCGCGACCACCGGGCCGAACCGGCGGCGCACCCCGCCCGCCACGCCGAGGCCGACCCCGAACAGCACGATCAGGACGCCCGCGTAGGCGACCAGGCCGAGCGTGACCGTGAGCCGCGGCCAGATCAGGCTGGAGACGGACTGCTTGTACACCAGCGAGTCGCCGAACGAACCGTGCACGGCGCCGTGGATCCAGTGCCAGTACTGGACGATGAGCGGCCGGTCCAGGCCGAGCTTGTGCTGCTCGACGCGGTAGGCGGCCTTCGTGGCGCGCGAGCCGAGGATCTGCGTGACCGGATCGCCCGGCTGCATCGCGACGGCGACGAACAGCACCACCGAGGCGATGAACAGTGTCAGCAGCGGGAATCCGACCCAGCGCCCGGCGAGCTGCGCGGCCTTCCTGCCGCCGCGGAACCGTGGCGCCGTCAGAAAGTGGGGCGCAGTTGCGACCACGGGCGCACCTCCTCGAGCGCGGCCGCGGCACGCAGCACGGCGGCGTCCTCGTACTGCCCGGCGGCGATCTGGATGCCGACCGGGAGGCCTTCGGCGGTCAGTCCCGCGGGGGCGCTGACCGCCGGGTAACCCGCGTGCGCGACGGCCTCGGTGTAGAGCTGGTTCTGCAGGCTGCGCACGGCGACCTCGGACCAGCCGTCGTGCGCGCCGACCGGGACTCCGGCGATTTCGGCGGGGCCGCCGCGGTCGCCGACGTGCGGGTACGCGGCCATCTTCGTGGTCGGCCACACCATCAGGTCGAAGCCGTCGAAGACCGTGGCGAAGGCCGCCCTGATCGCGCTGCGGGCGCCGTAGGCGATGCGCACGTGGTCGGCGGCGCTCAGCTCGGCGGTCTTCTCCAGCAACTCGACGATGTGCGCGGGCAGGGCCTCGTGCGGCAGGCCGAACTCCTCGATCTCGGCGACCGCGAGCGGGCCCCAGAACTTCATGAAGTAGTCCAGCGGGTCCGGCAGTTCGATTTCGATCCGCTCGACGATCGCGCCGGCCGCCTCCAGATCGCGCACGGCCTCCTCCACGAGCCGCGCGACCTCCGGTTCGACCGGCGCGTTGCCCAGGTCCGGGCTGTAGCCGATCCGCAGGCCCTTGACCGTCGCGCCCGCGAGCGCCGCGCCGAAGCCCGGTTCGCCGGGGATGCTGAACGGCTGGTACGGGTCGTAGCCGGACATCACGTCGGCCAGCAGCGCGTTGTCCGCCACCGTCCGCGTGATCGGCCCGACCACGGAGACCGTGTCGTAGGCCGAGGCCTCGCTCGAGTTCGGGATGCGGCCGGGCGAGGCCTTGAGCCCGACGACACCGCACATCGCGGCGGGCACGCGGATCGAGCCGCCGCCGTCGCTGCCGGTGGCCAGGGGGCTGATACCCGCCGCGACGGCCGCGGCCGCTCCCCCGCTGGATCCGCCCACCGTGCGCTCGGGATTCCAGGGATTGCGGGTGACGCCGGTCAGCGCGCTCTCGGTCACCGAGTGCAGGCCGAACTCCGGGGTCGTGGTCTTGCCCAGCAGGATCGCCCCGGCCTGCCGGATCCGGGTGACGATGAGCCCGTCCTCGTCCGGCACGTAGTCGGACAGGGCGGCCGATCCGTACGTCGTGCGGACACCCTTCGTCGGCGTCAGGTCCTTGATGGAGACCGGGACGCCGTGCAGCGCGCCGAGCCGCTCCGCCGGCGTCCGCACCACCTCCTGCGCCGCGCGTTTCGCATCGGCGCGCGCCTGGTCCGCCAGGAGGGTCACGTACGCGTTCACCGTCGGTTCCACGCGCTCGATCCGGTCGAGCAGCGCGTCGACGAGCTCGACCGGTGACAGCTCCCGGCGCCGGATGAGCGCGGCGAGCTCGGTCGCGGGGGTGTAGCAGAGGTCGTCGCCAGTGGGGTCTGACACGGTCACGGCTCCTTCTGGTCCGAGGCTCACGCGCTCGGGCCGATGTAGGCGAGTGAGGGTGCTGCGAAATACGAGAACGAAGTGACCGCCCCGGCGAGGCCGTCGCGCAGGTAGCAGATCTCCTTGATCTGCAGCAGGGTTACGCTGTCGTAGCGCTGCTCGATCGCGGACTGCGCCTGGATGAGCAGCTTCGCCTCGGCGACCGGATCCAGCTCGGCCATGCCGTCCTCGATCAGGCCGATCACGGTCTTGTCGGCGAATCCCGTGTAGTTGTACGGGCTGCCCGGCAGGTAGCCGTAGAGCAGCGGCTCGGCGGGATTGGAGGTGCCGTTGTAGCCGACGCTGAGCATCATGTCGATGCCGGTCCGCGCCGAGGCCTCGACCTGCGCCGTCTCGTACTCGATCGGCTGCAGCTGCTCGATCCGGATGTTCATGCCGGCCAGCGCCGCCTGCGCCTGGACCAGCTGGGCGAGCAGCGAGATCGTCGCGTCGCCGGCCAGGGTCCCGAGGACGAGCTGCTCGCCGCTGTACGAGGTCTGCTTCAGCAGGGTCTTGGCCTGCTCGATCGCGGCGGTCGATCCCCAGGTCGAGCGCACTTTCTCGAACGGCTCGTATGCCGCCTGCCAGAGCGCTCGGACGGCGGGAGGAGTGCTCGAGGTCTGCCACGTGCCGGTGTTGATGAACGTGTAGTTCGGGTCGGCGGCGCCGTAGTAGACGACCTCGGCGAGCGCCTTGCGGTCCAGCGTCATGCACAGGGCCTGGCGCACCTTCGGATCGCTGTACACGCCGTCCGGCTGCACCGCGAAGAGCTGCAGGTACAGCTGACTGGGCTCGCCGATCGCCAGCCGTCCGGCGCCCGAGCCCTCCAGCTTCGGGATCACCGCCGCCGGAACCTCGTACGCGCCGTCGATCTGCCCGCTGACGAGCGCCTGCGCCAGGGATCCGGAGTCGGTGGTGAAGAGCAGCTGCACGGTCTTGGCGTGCGGGCGCGCGGCCTCGTTCCAGTAGTACGGATTGGCCGCCAGCTCGATGCCGCCGCCCGGCGTCCACCGCTCCAGCTTGAACGGCCCGGTCGCCATGATCCCCGCCTGCGCACTGCCGAGCGCGTCGCCGGCCTTGGTCGCGTACGAGGCCTGCTGGATCATCCCGGGCAGATTCGCCATGCCCTGGACGAACATCGAGTCGGGATACTGCAGGCTGACCGTGACCTCCATCGGCCCGGTCTGCTTCACGCTCTGCACCATCGAGAACGCCGACCCGACCACCGTCTCCGGCGAGAAGCCGTGCTTCAGACTCCAGACCACGTCCTGCATGGTGAGCGCATCGCCGTTCCAGAAGCGGACGCCGGAGCGCAGCGTGAACACGATCGTCTGCGCGTCGGACTGCCGGTAGTCGGCCAGGTTCGGCGAGACCGAGTAGTCGGGGTTGAGGCGCAGCAGCGGATCGCACAGGTTGGCCGCGATCAGGGCACTGCTGAACGCGGCGGTGTTGGGCGGATCGACGGTGTCCGGCTCGCCGTAGGGCAGCCCCCACCGCAAGACCTCCAGACCCGCCGAGCCCGCACGTGCCAGGGCGGCACTCGGACCGGGCAGCCCCGCTGCGGCCTGAACCGCGCTCAACCTGCTCGCGCACCCGGACACCTCCGCGCCGCCCGCCAGGCCCGCGGTCACTCCGGCGGCCAGCTGAAGCAGCCGTCTACGGTGCAATGTCATCTCGATCGGACCTCTCGGCAGCGCCGGTACCTGCGGTTTCACGTTCAGACACTTAGTATGGCGGTCAATGTACATCGAGCGTTATAGAAAAACAAGAGCCTGCCGCGCACAGCCCCGATCCAGCCTTAATCTGTACTCTGAGATAGTGAGGAACACGGCTTCGCTGTTCGACGAAGAGTTCTGGCACGATCCCTACCCGAGCTACGCCGAATCGCGCGAGAACGCGCCGGTGCGGCAGGTCGTCACCCCGGACGGGCTGCGCGTGTGGCTGGTCACCCGGTACGCGGACGTGCGCCAGGGTCTCACCGATCCGTGCCTGTCGAAGGACCTCAACGCGGTCCAGCACCTCTACGAGCGGCACACGATCGCGGGCGCGACCGTACGCCGGGTCAATCCGACCGTGGCCCAGCACATGCTCAGCACCGACCCGCCCGCCCACACCCGGCTGCGCACGCTGGTCGGCAAGGCGTTCACCGCCAAGCGCGTCGCGGAGCTCCAGCCGAGGATCGAGCACATCTCGACGGCGCTGCTCGACGCGTTCGCGGGCGAAGGGGAGGTCGACATCGTCGAGCGCTACGCCTTCCCGCTCGCGATCACCGTGATCTGCGAACTGCTCGGCCTGCCCGAGACCGACAAGGACCGCTTCCAGGCCTGGACCCGCGACTACAACGACACCGGCGCGCCCGAGAAGGTCACCGCCGCCTCGCACAAGATCGCGGAGTACGTCGGCGGGCTCATCGAGGACAAGCGGCGGCACCCGGCCGACGACCTGATGTCGGCGCTGATCGCCGCCACCGACGACGGCGACCGGCTCACCGCCGACGAGCTCGTGGCCATGGCCTTCCTCCTGCTCAGCGCCGGCCATGAGACCACCGTCAACCTCGTCTCGGGCGGCATGCTCACGCTGCTGCGGCACTCCGGCTCGCTCGATCGGCTCCGCGCGCATCCCGACCTGCTGCCCGCGGCGGTGGAGGAACTGCTGCGCTACGACAGCCCCGTCAACAACGCCACCCTCCGGTTCACCACCGCCGCCATCACGGTCGGGGACGTCGAGATCCCCGAGGGCGAGTTCGTGCTCCTGTGCCTCGCCGCGGGCAACCGCGACCAGGAGGCCTTCCGGGCGGCGGACGCCTTCGAGCTGCCCCGGCAGGCGAACGCCCACCTCTCCTTCGGCCACGGAATCCACTACTGCCTCGGCGCGCCCCTGGCCCGCAGGGAAGCCGAGACGGCTCTGCGCCACTGGCTGGCCCGCTACCGCACGATAGAACTGGCCCGGCCGGACGAGCCGATCCGATACCGTCGCAGCCTCCTCATGCGCGGCCCGATCAGCCTGCCCCTGCGCGTCACCGGTCCCCGCGCTGCGTGAGCGCGGGGACCGGACGACCGGCGGCGGACCACCTGGGCGCTATGCGGGGGCGGAGCCGACCGCGTCGATGATGGTGCTGAAGTCGGCGTAGGTGCTGACGAGCGGCGCCGAGTTCCACGTCTTCTGGGCCATCACCCTGAGCCGCGGATAGATCGAGTCGGCCGCATCGGCCTCGGTCCAGGAACCGCCGCTGTTCCAGAGGTTGATCACCGAGCCGCGGTTTCCTTGCGCCGACTCGTCGACGGTGTGGAACGGGAAACCGTCGCCGGTGTCGTCGGTGACCGCGAAGCCGTGGAACATGGCGACGGTCCAGTTCTCGTACATCCACGGCACGGAAGGCTGCGCAGGCGGGCCCTGGGGGTAGTCGTAGGTGGGGAAGAAGCTCGAGTTGAGGATGCTGTAGCCGGCGGTCAGCAGATCCGCGGGCACGGTCGGGTTCGAGGGCTGCGGGATGGGGAGGTACAGGTCCGTCCACCACTCGATGACGACGTCCGTGTCGACCGTGACCGTGTCGTCGGGCGAGAGCAGGTCGTTCCAGATCCGCAGCGTCTTGCCTTGGCCGCGCACGAATGCGTTCATCTCGTTCACGAGCCCGATCAGGCCGTCCTTGCCCGTGGCCGTCGAGCCCTGCGTCTGCTGGGCGTACGTCACGAGCTGCGGGTAGTTCGCGTAGTCGGAGTCGCTGATGAACTCGTCGGTGCCCATGTGCCAGTAGGGGCCCGGGAAGAGCGGCAGGTACTCGCTGATGACCTCGCGCAGCAGGTCGCGAGCGGCGGGGATGCTGTAGTCGAGCTTGTCGGTCGCCGCCGTGCCGCTGGAGTCGACGAGCTGGAACTGCGGGTACTTCGCGAGCAGCGCGGCCATGTGGCTCGGCATGTCGATCTCCGGCACGATGGTCACGTGGTACTCGGCGCCCAGGGCCACGAGGTCGCACACCTGCTGCTTCGTCAGATACGTGCTGGACTGGACGCCGAGCCGGCTCTCGATCCGCCAGCCCTCGTCGTCGGTGAAGTGCAGGTGCAGCAGGTTGAGCTTCAGGTAGGCCATGTCGCGGATGCGGTCGGCGAGCCAGTCGTACGTGAAGTACATGCGGGCGATGTCGACCATGAGCCCGCGCTCCGCGTAGCGCGGCCAGTCCCGGGCGCTTCCGGCGGGTATCGATGAGCTCTGATGCAGCAGTTGCAGGATGCTGCGGGTGCCGTAGAGCACGCCCGCGGCCGTCCGCGCGGAGACGGTCACCGAGTCGCCCACCGTGAGCAGGTACCCCTCGTTTCCGATCGCGGGGTCGCTCGCACCGAGTTCGAGGACGATGTCGCCGGGGCGGGCGGGCCGGTCGCTGACCACGACGTGACCCGGTCGGCTCGCCGCGTCGAGGTCGGCGGCGAAGGTGCGGGCGACGGCGCGGAGCGCGGGGTCCTGGCCGGGACGCACGACGATCTGGCTGCCCAGACCGAATTGGAAACTTCCCGAGGTTGCGGCCGTCCATTCGCGCAGGGCCGGAATCGTCCGCGGCGCGGCGGAGCTGGACGACGTCGCGGCACGGGCGGCGGGGAGGACGGCGAGACTGCTGAGCGCGGCGGCCGTTCCCACGAACGCGCGGCGCGTCATTGCGTTTCCGTTCGGCATTGCCTTCCTTTACTTCAGGGTAGGTTTGATCATCCCTTGACGCCGCCGGTGGCCAGGCCGGACCGCCAGTAGCGCTGCAGGAAGACGAACGCGATCATCAGGGGGATGATCGAGACGAAGGAACCGGTCAGCACGGTGGAGAAGAGCACCTGCGCGCCGCCGCCCGCGGAGGCGGTGGACTGCCACTGCGCCAGGCCGACGGTCACCGGGAACAGGTTCTGGTTGTTCAGCATGATCAGCGGCAGGAAGTAGTTGTTCCAGGTGGCCACGAGCTGGAAGAGCAGGACCGTGACGATGCCCGGCACGAGCAGCCGCAGCACGATGGTCGCGAAGATGCGGAACTCCCCCGCGCCGTCGATCCGCGCCGCCTCCAACAGGCTGTCGTCCACCGCGTCGGCGGCGTAGACGCGCATGAGGTACACGCCGAACGGGCTGACCAGCGAGGGCAGGATCACCGCCCACGGCGTGTCGGTGAGGTTGGTGGCCGCGAACAGCAGGTACGTCGGGATGGCCAGGGCGGTCAGCGGCACCATGATGGACACGAGGATCGTGTTGAAGACGATCCGAGAGCCGCGGAACTTGTACTTGGCCAGCGCGTAGCCGCACATCGTCGCCAGCAGCGTGGCGCCCACCGAACCGCCCACCGCGTAAACCAGTGTATTGATCAGCCAGCGGGTGAAGATGCCGCCCTGGAAGGTGAACAGCTGCGACACGTTGTGGAAGAACTGGAACGAGTGGCCGAGCCCGAGACCGAAGGTGGTGAACAGGTCGCCGTTGTTCTTCGTGGACGAGACGGTGAGCCAGAGCAGCGGCACCAGGAAGTAGATCAGCGTCACCCAGATGGCGACGGTCAGCAGCCAACTGCGGCGCTTTCACGCGTGAGTCGCACTTGAAGTCGCTCACTCCATACGTATCTCGGACCGCCTTTCCTACGCCCATGACGCTTCGCACTATCTACTCGTGCCGCGGGCCATCGCTACACCGACAGACGCGTCGCAGGTGGCGGCTCTGCTGCGCGGCGCATCCGCGCATGACATGACGCTGACATTCCGCTCCGGCGGCACCAGCCTCTCCGGTCAGGCGACGAACGACGGCGTCCTGGTCGACGTCCGCCGCCACTTCCGCGACATCGAAGTCCTCGACGACGGTGCGCGGTTGCGCGTACAACCCGGCGCCACTGTCCGCTCCGTCAACACACGGCTCGCGCGCTACGGCCGCAAGCTCGGCCCGGATCCGGCGAGCGAGTCCGCGTGCACGATCGGCGGTGTCATCGCCAACAACTCCAGCGGGATGGCCTGCGGAACCGAGTTCAACGCATCCGTGGAGACGATCCGCCGGCTGTACTCGATCAAGAACACCATGGGCTACGGGGTCAACGCCTTCATCGACCACACGCGCCCGATCGACATCCTCACCCACCTGGTGATCGGCAGCGAAGGCACGCTCGCGTTCGTAGCCGAGGCGACGTTCCACACCGTTCCCGCGCATCCGCACGCCGCGACGGGCCTGCTGCTGTTCCCGGACCTCGCCGCGGCGACAGGCGCACTGCCGCACTTGGCCGAGGACTTCGCCACCGTCGAACTGCTCGACGCGACCAGCCTGCGCGTCGCCCAACGGGACCCGCAAGCGACTGCGGACCTCCGCGAACTCGCCGTGCGAGACCACGCGGCCCTGCTCGTCGAGCACCAGCAGCCGACCGCCGACGCGCTGGCGGGCAAGACGCCGACTCGACGCGGTTGCTCAGTACCCTGCCACTGGCCGCCTCCGCCCGGCTCAGCTCGGACGCCGACACCCGCACCGCCCTCTGGCACATCCGCAAGGGCCTCTACGCCGCAGTGGCCGGAGCCCGCGCGCCGGGCACGACTGCGCTGCTGGAGGACGTCGCAGTCCCCGTCGACCGCCTGTTGCCGATGTGCACGTCGTGCGCCGAAGGCCTGACCGGCATGTTGGCCGCCGAAGGGATCGACGTGATCGACGCGGTCTCCTTCGGGCAGCGGTACCTGCACCTGCTGGAAGTCCTCGAGAACGCCACCCGGCCGAGACCACAAGGAGAGAAATGACGACTACCAGGGCCGCCCTCGTCACCGGCGGTGCGAGCGGGCTGGGTGCCGCCGCGGCCGAGCGGCTCCGGGCCGACGGCGTGCAGGTGACGACGCTGGACCTGCACGGCGCGGACGTCGACGCCGACGTGACCGACGAGACGGCGCTGCGCGAACTCGCCGACGAACTCGGCCCGATCGACATACTGATCAACTCGGCGGGCATCGTCGGACCGAACAAGCCGCTGCTCGAAACCGGCGCCGACGAGTGGCGCGGCGTCTTCGAGGTCAACGTCCTCGGCACGGTCAACATGCTCCGGGTGTTCGCGCCCGCCATGTGCGAACGCGGGTGGGGGCGCGTGGTGAACTTCGCGAGCATGGCGGGCAAGGACGGCAACCCCGACCTGTCGATCTACTCCGCGACGAAGGCCGCCGTGATCGGGCTGACCAAGTCGGTCGGCAAGGAGTTGGCGACCAGCGGAGTCCTCGTCAACGCGATCGCGCCGGCCGTCATCGCCACGCCCATGAACGAGACCACCGCGCCCGACGTCCTGGCCCGCCTCGCGAGCCTCATTCCCATGCAGCGCATCGGGCGCCCCGAAGAGGTCGCGGAACTCGTGGCGTTCCTGGCCTCGGAACGGGTCAGCTTCTCCACCGGCGCCGTCTACGACATCAGCGGCGGCCGCGCGACGTACTGACCCGCCTATTCCTGGTGCCCCAGCCGCACGATCATGTTCGGGTGACGCTCGCTCAGGGCCTTCAGCTGGTTCAGGCTCTTGATGCTGGGCTCGCGCTCCTGCAGGTAGGTTCCGGGCTCGACGCCGTTGTCCCAGCCCCAGCGGGTGTGGCAGACGTCGCCGGTCAGCAGGATCGGGCCGGTCGGCGTGCAGGCGACGTAGGAGACGTGTCCGGTGGTGTGTCCGGGGGTGCGGATCGCGAAGAACGAGCCGTCGCCGAACACGTCGTTGACGCCGTCGAGCTGGCCGCCCGGGTCCTTCTCGAACTGGAGCTCCTCGAGCGGCGGCCGGCCAGACAGCAGGTGGTTGTACGTGCCCTGGGCGAACATGTTCAGGAACAGCGCGGCCTCGGCCTCGTCGGCGCCGGTGTAGATCGGGACGTCCTTGGGGATGTCCGGCAGCCCGGAGACGTGGTCGAGGTGCAGATGGGTCATGAAGACCCCGGCCAGCGGGACCCCCTCGGCCGCGATGATGTCCGCGGCGGTCTGCCGGGTGTCCATCTTCTCGATGCCGCCGAACTTCCGGAGCATCATGCCGACCCCCGCGCCCACGGGATCCTCCACGAGCTTGCGCGAGACGCCCGTGTCCACCAGGAAGAAGCCGTAGGTGGGGTGCCGCACGACGTGGGCGTAGATCTTGATCGGCTCCTTGTGGTCGGTGATGCCGGCCGCGACGGCCTTCGGGTGCTTGATGTTGAGCAGGCCCGTGATCGGGGCCTCCCAGTCCGCGCCGATCGTCTTGACCTCGATCGGGCCCGGCTCGTCGATCCGGACCTCCATGGCCGCCGCGCTGATCGCCTCGCCGAAGCGGGCCGGCTTCGCGTCATGGGTGGTGGCCTTGAACGTGAGCAACTTCATGGTGGGACTCCTCTTTCTCGGTGGCTGATAACTGATGGCTGATACGCGCGGCTGTCAGCCGATGCGCTGTTCGCGGGCGTGGGCCTCGAAGGCGCCGAGTTGCTTGGTGTAGATGCCGTGCAGCCTGCGCGGGGCAACGATCCGCTCGACGAAGCCGGCGACGCCGGACTCGCCGTCGAAGGTGGCGGTGACGCTCACCAGCGCCTGCGTGCCCTGCGGGGTCACGATGTAGGTCGTGACCAGGCCGGAGCCGTTGGTGTCGGTCAGCACGACGGTGCGGCCCGGCTCCGGCTCGGTGGCCTGCATCCGAATCTCCTTGACACCCCCGGCGAAGTCGATCTTGATGCGGAGGGTGCCGTCCTCCACGACCTCGCAGTCGTAGAACGGGGTCGGCAGGAACTTCGCGTGCAGGTGCATGTCGGTCAGGTCGCGGTAGACCTCGTCCGCGGGGGCGTCGATGGTGCGCTCCGCGGACGCGGCGACGGTGTGAGCCATGGTTCTGTCCTCCTAGTTCGTGGGCTGAAGTGCTTGTCAGTGGGTTCAGACGGTCTTGAGGGTGCCGCCGTCGATGACGTAGTCGGCACCGGTGATGTTGGCGGCCACGTCGGAGAGCAGGAACGCGATCAGGGCCGCGACCTCCCCGGCTTCGCTCATCCGGCCGGTCGTCACGTTCTGGGACTTCACGATCTGCTGGACGAACTCGGCCTGGCTGATGCCGGTGGCCGCGGCGGCCTGGGCGACCGGACCATTGGGGTCCTCGTAGACGCTGGTGCGGACCAGGCCGGGCGAGACGGTGTTCACCCGCACGCCGCGGGGTCCGAACTCCTCGGCCAGGACCTTGCCGAGCGCGGTGACGGCCGCCTTGGCCGCGACGTAGCTGGCCGGGTTGCCCAGGGGCGCGCGGCCGAGGATGGACGAGACGTTGACGATGGCCCCGCGCCGCTCGATCAGGCTGGGCAGCGCCGCGCGGGTGGTACGGACCCCGGCGAGCACGTTGAGGTCGTACATGCTGTGCCACTCGGCGTCGGGAGCGTCGAGGAAGGAGTAGCTCGCCGCGTCGCCGCCACCCACGTTGTTGACCAGCAGGTCGATGCCGCCCAGCTCGGACAGGGCCAGATCGACCAGGGCGGTGACGCCTTCCGCGGTGCTCAGGTCGGCCGACACCGCGATCGCGCCGGTGTCCTTCAGTTCGGGCGTGGCCGTGCGGGCGGCGCCCACGACCCGGACGCCCTCGTCGATCAGCGTGCGGACGACGGCGAGGCCGATGCCCCGGCTGGCGCCGGTGACGACCGCGGTCTTGCCCGTGAGGTTGAGGTTCATGACACTCCTGTAAGGATGTTCAGGGCATAACCCATGAATAGATGGATGAGGGAGGTACTGCGAGGTCGGCGGCCTGTTCGGCTGAGCCGACGAGGGGCTCTGTCAGGCGGCGAGGGGACGCCAGGCGGCCATGTCGGTGATCTCGACGCGGCCGAAGGGCTCGGGGAAGTGGACCGCGTAGCCGATGGTGTCGGGCTCGGCGAGCTCGAACAGCAGGTCCTCGCGCAGCCGGGTGGACTTGGCGTGGTCGTGGTCGAAGGTGTTCTCCCAGCGCGGGTGGACGACCTGCAGCGGGGAGTGGAAGGCGTCGCCGAACGCGACGACCTTCTTGCCGCCGGCCCTGATCACGTACGAAGCGTGGCCCGCGCTGTGGCCCGGCATGTAGCGGACGGTCACGCCCGGGAAGATCTCCTCGCCCTCGACGACGGAGCGGACCCACGGCGCCATCGCGTTGATCATGTCGCCCATGCCCTGCGCCTCGGCGTGGTGGCGCTGGGTCCACTCGGACTCCGCCACCAGGTACGGCGTGCCCGCGAAGATCGGCTTGTCGCTCCCGGGGGCCGGGTGCCAGGCCCAGCCGAAGTGGTCGGCGTGCAGATGCGTGAACGCAATCGCCTCGATGTCCGCGGGCCGGTGGCCGAGGGAGGCGAGGTTCTCGATCAGCGCGCCGCCGGTGATCACCCCGTACGTGTTCAACGGCGGGCCCATCGTGATCGGACCGGCGCCCGCGTCGATCAGCAGTGCCCGCCCCTCTCGCTCGACCAGCAGCGCGCCGACGCTGGCCATCAGGTGGCCGCCCTCGTCGAGGTAGTCGGCGTGCTCGGCCCAGAACTCCTCGCTCGGCTCGGGCAGCAGCATGCGCGCATCGAGCGTGGCCTGGCCGTCCGGGACGAAGGTCAGCTTCGTGTCGCCGAGGGTGAGCGTCCGGATGCCCGACGCGGTGCGGTTGGTGTCCGTCATGGGACCGTCCTCCATTACCTATGACCGAAAAGGTTCAAGTCATATCTATCATGGCTTGAAGCAGTCCGCTAGTCTGGAGGCATGAACATGACGAACGCGCAGGCCGACGAGCAGTGGGAGCTCGGCAAGCTGCTGCACGACCTGGACATGCTGGGCGCCGCGCGCATGCGCGAGTGGGTGGCCCCGCTCGGCCTCACCGTCGCCCAGGCCTCGGCGCTGCGCGAGATGTCCGAGCCGATGACGATGAAGGACCTCGCCCACAAGATGAGCTGCGAGCCGTCGAACGCCACGATCGTCATCGACAAACTCGAGACCCAGCGGTTGATCGAGCGCCGCCCGCACCCCACCGACCGCCGCGCCAAGCAGCTCGTGCTGACCGACGAGGGCACCGCACTGCGCGCGAAGGTGCTGGAAGCCCTCAGCCGCGAGCCCGTGTTCCCCGGCCTCGACCCGCAGCAGATCAAGGCGCTCGAAGGCTTGCTGCGCGAATCACTGTCCGCCGCCGGCTGATGGATCTTCGCCGGCGGTAACTCGATTTCCGAACCATGCCCAAAAGAGGTGTTCAAGCTCTAACCTTGGCGCATGTCGGAAGAATCGAACCCTGAGTCGCATGATGAGACCGCGTCGGGTGTTGAATCGCTGGCGCAAATAGAGCGAATGATTGCCGGAGCCGCCGGACTGTGCCTGCTCGGCGCGGGCGCGGTCTCCGTGTTCCTGACCTCGAACCAGGTCGGAACCGCCGCGTTGCTCGGCATCGGCGCGGTCCTGCTCGTGCTGACGGTGCTCGGCATACCGCTGACCGGCGCGCAGGCCCCGGACTGGGAGGCGTCGATGGCGATGCGCCGCAGGAAGCTCGTGGAGCAGGTCAAGCGCGAGGATCCCGTCGAGGGGCAGCTGAAGCTCGAAGTGCTCGAACAGCTGGACCCGGACTCGCGCTACGCGCCGGAGGTCGTCGACGCCTACGCCACGCTGTACCGCAAGGAGCTGGACCGGGCCCTGGCACGCGCGGTGGCCAAGGTCCCGGACGCCAAGCTCACTCGGTCGATCAACGAGTACGGCACCGCCGACGTGCGCGTCGAGGCGCCCGGGATCGCCATCGACGTGGAGGTCGCGTCCTCGTACTCGGACCGTTCGCTGCTGGGGACGCGCTCGCTCGAGTCCACGTACGGCGCCGCGGCACGCAACTTTGTGCGCCGCGTATTGATCACGAACATGCGAATTCCGAACGAGGTGGCGGACATCGCCGCCGAATACGATCCGCTGTATCAGCTTGTTCAGGTCGTCAGGTGGAGAGATCCGCAGGACGATATGGCGCTCGAACTCGCCCTTGATCGGCTCGGCCTTCTCATCCACATCAGATCTTGATCGTCAGCTATCTGCGGAAGGCGGCCACGGCACGGGACCTTCGCCCCTTCGCTGAACCTCGTATGGGCGGTTTGATGCGATTAATCCGCCCTGCTCGCCAGCGAAGGAAGCCCCGTGAACCTGCCCTCCTCCGCCCTCGCCGTGGTCCTCGCCGGGGGCCGCGGCTCCCGGCTGATGCCGCTGACCTCCCACCGGGCCAAGCCGGCCGTGCCCTTCGGCGCGCGGCACCTCCTCATCGACGTCGTACTGTCCAACCTCGCCAACGGCGGCTACCGGCACATCCTGGTCGTCACGCAGTACCAGAACCGGAGCCTGGACGACTACCTGCGCCGGTCCTGGCACGAACAGCCGTCTCCGGACGGCGCCGGACCGCTGCGCGTGCACACCCTGCCGAGCCGCCAGGTCCCGGGCGGCCCGGCGGGCTCGGCCGACGCGCTGTACCGCAACATCGACGCGATCGAGTCCGCCGCCGCCGAGCACGTGCTGCTGTTCGGAGCCGACCACGTCTACCGGATGGATCCGCGCCAGTTGATGCGGCAGCACGCCGCGCACGGAGCCGGCGTCACCGTCGCGGCGGTACGCCAGCCGCTGGCCCTCGCCAACCAGTTCGGCGTGATCGACGCGGCCGCGGACGGCGTGGGGATCGCGGCGTTCCGCGAGAAGCCGTCGTGCGCGACGGGACTCGTCGACGCGCCGGACCAGGTCTACGCCTCCATGGGCAATTACGCCTGGCGCACCGACGCCCTGCTCAGTGCCCTGCGAGACGACGCCGCCGACCCGCACTCGTCGCACGACGTCGGCGGCGACCTGATCCCCGCCATGGTCTCGGCGGGGTCGGCGCAGGTCTACGACTTCACCCGCAACCGCGTACCCGGCGCGACGCCTCGGGAGCAGGGCTACTGGCGCGACGTCGGCACCCTCGACGCGTACCACGCCGCGCACATGGACGTGCTCGGCGAGGACCCCGTGTTCGCCCTCTCCAATCCCGAGTGGCCGATCGGCGCCCCGCTCGGCCGACGGCTGGCAGTGACGAGCACGGTCCGGTCCGGCAGCGTGGTCGCCCGGGACACCGCGGTGTCCGGCAGCGTGCGGCGGAGCGTGCTCTCGTCGGGAGTCCACGTCGCGCCCACCGCCCGGGTGGACTCCAGCGTGCTGATGGACTCGGTGCACATCGGCGAGGACTGCATCGTGCGCAACGCCGTGCTGGACCGCGACGTACGCCTGGCCCCCGGTACCCGGATCGGCGTGGACCTCGAAGCCGACCGTGCGCGATACACCGTCACCCAGGGCGGCGTGGTCGTGGTCGGGCACAGGTCCCACCCGCTTCGGGACGCACGGCCCTGATCACGGGCATCCTCAGGAGTTCAGGCTCTCGGCGACCCGGCCGACCCACGTCTTGATCTGGACCAGGTCGCGCCAGTCGCCGGAGCGCTTCTTGGCCATGGCCGCGGCCATGAAGCCGGTGGCATCCGGCGCCAGCCGGCCGCCGAAGGTGACCTGCCCGCGGGCGCCGATCCGCGCGGCGGCCCACGCGACGTGCCGGACGGGCGGAATCTCCCGGGTCGCCGCCGAGTCGTCCAGCGGCCCGCTGGCCACCAGCCACACCGGCATCCCGCGCAGCCTGTCAGCCTGCTGACGCACGAGCGAACGCGCGTCCCGGTGCCAGCGGCCGGCGTAGAGCGCGCCCGCGATGATCGCCGCGTCGACGTCGTCGAGCGCCCGCACCTCGCCGGCGGGCTTGACGGTCGCCTGATACCCCAGCGCGGTCAGCTCCTTGCCGATCATCTGGGCCAGGCCCGCCGTCCCACCGCGCTTCGAACCGTACGCCACCAGAATCCGCATGACGCCTCTCCTTCCGGACGGCCCCGCACGACCATCGACCCACGAACCGACCGTGCAGGCCAGGGGCGAACGTCCCGCGGATACAGGCCCGCCATCCCTAACCCGGGCAACGGCTCGCCCCTAACGTCCTGACCACAGGCATCCGCACGCCGCCCTTCCCGGAAAGGCTCCGCCGCATGGCAGACGCGATGATCGACGTTCAGGCGGTGACCAAGACCTTCGCCGCCACCCGCGCGCTGGACGGCGTCACGCTTCAGGCGCCGCGCGGCAGTGTGCTCACGCTCCTCGGGCCCAACGGCGCCGGAAAGACCACTCTGGTCAGGATCCTGGCCACGCTGCTGCACCCCGACTCCGGCACGGCGCGGGTCGCGGGCCTGGACGTGGTGCGCGACGCCCGCGCGCTGCGCCCGCTCATCGGCCTGGCCGGCCAGTACGCGGCCGTCGACGAACTGCTCACCGGCCGCGAGAACCTGGAACTGGTCGGCTCCTGGTACCACCTCCCCCGCGCCGAATACCGGCACGCGGCCCGCGACCTGCTCGAACGTTTCGCGCTGACGGATGTCGGCGACCGGCTGGTCAAGACCTACTCCGGCGGCATGCGGCGTCGGCTGGACATCGCCGCGAGCCTCGTCGCCCGCCCGCCGGTGCTCTTCCTGGACGAGCCGACGAGCGGCCTGGACCCGCGTACCCGCAACGACCTGTGGACCTTCCTGAAGGACCTGGTGGCGGACGGCACCACGCTCGTGCTGACCACGCAGTACATGGAAGAGGCCGAACACCTCGCCCACCGGATCGCGGTGCTCGCCGCCGGCCGCGTCATCGCCCAGGGCACCGCGCTGGAGTTGAAGCGGGCGATGGGCGGGGACGTTCTGGAGGCGCGGGTGCACGACCCGGCCGATCTGGACACCGCCGCGGGCATCCTCGGCCGCACCGCCCGCCGCGAGGCCCGCCTGGACCTCGACCAGCGCCGCGTGACGGTCCCGGCGCACGGCGGCACCGGCCAGCTGATCGCCGCGGGCCGCGCGCTGCAGGACGCGGGAATCGCCCTGGAGGATCTCGGCATCCGCCGCCCCTCGCTCGACGAGGTCTTCCTCGCGCTGACCGGCACCCCCGCGGACGCCCGATCCGCCGAGCCCTCTCCCCTGGAGCACACGCCATGACCGCCACCGCGGACGCGCCTGCCAGCCCGAATCGCGCAACCCCGACCTTCCCGGCCGATGCCCGCTACGTCCTGCGCGACACCGTCTCAGTGGCGAAACGCAACCTCCTGCGGATCATCCGCACCCCGCAACTGCTCGCCATCAGCACCCTCCAACCGGCGCTGCTGCTGGTGCTGTTCCGCTATGTGCTGGGCGGCGCTATCCACGTGCCCGGTATCGACTACGTCGACTACGTCGTACCGGCGGTCTTCCTCGAAGCCGTCCTGATCGGCGGCATGACCACCTCCGTCGGTCTGGCCCAGGACGCCCGCAGCGGCATCATCGACCGCTGGCGCTCCCTGCCCATGGCCCGCAGCGCCGTGCTGGCCGGACGCACGCTGGCCGACCTGAGCCGCAGCCTGACCGCCCTGATCATCATGGTCGGACTCGGCCTCGCCGTCGGATTCCGCTTCCACGCCAGCCCTGGCGCCGCGCTGGCCGGCTTCGGCGTGATCCTCTACTTCGGATACGCCTGCTCCTGGGCCTACGCCACCGTCGGCCTGGCCACGAGGGACCCCGAAACCGCCCAGGTCGCCAGCCTGCTGCCGTTCTTCGTCCTGCTGTTCGCCAGCAACGCCATCGTCCCGATCGACGTCATGCCCGGCTGGCTCCAGGCCTTCGCGCGCAACCAGCCGCTGAGCATCAACGTCGCCGCGGCCCGCTCCCTCATGGAAGGCGGCCAGACCTCCACCTACGTCTGGCAGTCCCTCGTCTGGTCCACCGGGATCCTCGTCGTCTTCTTCGCCACCTCGCTACGCCTCTACCGCCGCGCCTGACGACTCCCCCGGCACGCTTCCTCGACCACCTCAACATCGCCGGTCGCGCGATGACCAGTCCGCACTCAGGTTAGACGAGGCACTGTGTACGGGTTTCAGACGGAAGCGCCCTCGGTTTCCACTCTCACTGTGTGCACACTGAGCACCAATCCTCGTCGATGTACGGCAGTAGTCGGACTTTACTCCGGCTGAGACGTTCGGTGCGAAACAACTCGGGTCATCCGTGCGGCGGTTCGGGTGTGTCTGGGTCGGGGGAGGCTGGGGCCTGGGAAACCTGGTGTGCGCGGGTGCGCTCGCCGGTGGCGACGGCGCGGTCGATCTCCTGCTGATCGCGGTGGGTGCGGGCTTGGACGCGCCTGAGTGCGGCCTCGCTGCGGTCCAGACGTTCTGAGCTTGCCGCCAGCAACTCCCGGCTGCGCTGGATCCTCTCGAGTGTGCGCTGCTCGACGGCCACGGCTTCCAGGCTGAGACTGCGGGCACGATTGTCCAACCGTGCTTCCTGGGTATCGAGTTCCGCCTCGCGGCGGTCGGCGAGGTCCTCGCGCTGATCGGCGGTCTGTTCACGCGCGTCCGCCGCCTGTTCACGCTGATCGGCGGTCTGTTCACGCGCGTCCGCCGCCTGATCGTGGCGGGCGAGCGCGTCCTCGCGGTGCTGCACCGCTGCTTCTCGTTGCGTAAGCACAGCCTCGCGTTCGGCCAGTGCTTTCTCCCGCCGCTCGAACTCGGAGTCGGTGTGTACGCCCTGGCCCTGCCGCCCGGTGGTCATAGTCCTATCGTCGCTGAACGTGGCGGTGCCCGGTAGTGGGCGGACGACCCTACCCCTCACCGACATGCGTGCCGCGCTGACGCACTGATCGAGCCGGACGGTGTGCCCTCGAGTCTCGCCGATCGACCTCGCGAGCCGACATTCGCAGGTCTGCGTCTGCGGCTGCCGAGTCACAACCGGCGGGGCTGTCCGGTCATAGCTGGCGCACACCGTTGATCGAGGAGGTTGCGACATGGCTTTGACCGTGGTGCAGGACGTGCACCCGCCCTTCGTTCCCGAGGGCGCGCACGCGATGACCATCATCGTCGAACACCCGCCCGGCGACCCGGGGACCCCTCCGCACCGGCACTCCGGACCGGCCTTCGGCTACGTGTTGGAGGGCGAGATGGTCTTCGAGCTCGAAGGCGAACCGGCCCGTGTGGTGAAGGCCGGCGAGGCGTTCTGGGAGCCGGGCGGCGACGTCATCCACTACCAGAACGGCAACAACCGCGACGACATCCCGATGCGCTTCGTCGTCACGATGCTGTGCGCGCCGGGCGCGGAGATGCTCGTGCTGGTGGACGAGGACGAGCTCGAGGCGCGCAAGGGTCGCCGGGCTCCGCGGCAGGTCTGAACCGAGGCCGGGCCCGCGCGAACTGCGCGGGCCCGGCCGTTCGTCAGGCCACCAGCGACTCGTCGTGCCGCGTCGGCTCGCCGCCGGTGACGAATGCGCGGCGCGGGTCCTGTACCGATGCGAGCGAGACGATGTCGCGGCCGAACACCGCGGCGGTGAGCCAGATCGCCAGAACCCGCACCTTGCGCTCCCAGCTCGGTACGGCCAGGACGTGGTAGCCGCGGTGCATCAGCCAGGCCGGGAATCCCTTGATGACGATGCGGCGGTACTGGAAGATCCCGCGTCCGAGGCCGAGGGTCGCGACCGTGCCGAGGCCGTGATGGACGTACGGCTTCGGCTCCCGACCGCGCAGGCCGGCGGTGATGTTCCTGGCCAGCAGCTTGCCCTGGCGAACGGCGTGCTGGGCGTTGGGCACGGTCGTCGCGCCCGGCCGGTCCGAGGCGAGGTCGGGTACCGCGGCGTCGTCGCCCGCGCCCCAGGCGTCCGGCACGGGCTCGCTCTCGGTGCCGACGCGCAGGTCGGCCCGCACGACGAGCATGCCGCGTTCGTCGATGGGCAGGTCGGTGTGGCTGCGGACCATGGGGTTCGCGGCGTTGCCGACGGTCCAGACGATCAGTTCGGAGTCGAACTCCTCGCCGGTCGAGAGGACCACGTGGCCGTCCGACGCGGAGACGAGGCTCGCGCCCAGGTGGACGCGTGCACCGCGCTGCTCCAGCGAACGCACGACCCACCGGCCGGGCCGATCGGAGACCTCGGGCAGGATCCGGTCCCGCGCCTCGACCAGGTGGAACCGCAGTTCGGCGGGGTCGATCTCCGGGTAGTTCCGGACGAGCGCGGTCGCCAGGGACAGCAGTTCGCCGAAGCCCTCGACGCCGGAGAAGCCGCCGCCGACGAACGTGGCGGTGAGCAGCCTGCTGCGCAGCGGTCCTGGCGGCAGCGCCGAGGCGCGGTCGAAGGCGGTCAGCAGCCGATCCCGGATCGCGACGGCCTCCTCCACGTGCTTCATGCCGATCGCCTGCTGCGCCACGCCGGGCACGGCGAGCTTGCGGGTGACCGCGCCGGCGGTGACGGCGACGATGTCGTAGTCGAGTTCGAACTCCGGCCCCTCCACCGGCTGAACCGTGGCCCTGCGCGCGGCGTGGTCGATCGCGACGACCGAACCCGCGATGAGCGTGCTGCGGCGCAGATGCCGACGCAGCGAGACCGCCGCGTGCCGCGCCTCGACCGACCCGGCCAGCACCTCGGGGAGAAACGGCTGGTAGGTCATGTACGGGCGCGGGTCGACCACGATGACCCGCGCCTCGTCCCGCCGCAGCTTCTTCTCCAGCCTCCAGGCGGCGTAGAAGCCCGCATAGCCGCCGCCAACCACCAGAATCGTACGCACCTGGACCTCTGTTCTCTCGCAGTCCCAACTACGACAGGACAGCGCCCGGGTTCGTGACAGGCGGGTCGGACGGGCAGGTCAGGCGGGCACGGAGACCTGCGTGTTCTTCGCGGGGTTGAGCATCCAGAACAGCTGGTCGAGACCCTCGGCGGACGCGTCGACCGCGAGCACGCCGTACACCTGCCCGCCGGCCACCATCACCGCGCAGACCTGCCCGTTCAGCGTCGTGAACCGCGTCTCGACGCCGTCCCAGAACCAGGACATCGCGGCCAGGAACTTCGCCACCCAGACCGCGCCGACCACGGGGCGGCGGGCGATCTTGTGCCTGCCGTTGCCGTCGGACAGGCTGACGACCTCGGCGGAGAACAGCTGTTCCAGCGCGGTCATCTCGCCGGAGCGCGCGGCGTCGAGGAACGTGGTCAGCAGCTTGCGTTGCGCGGCCGCGTCCACGGAGACGCTGCGCTCGCGCGTCATGTGCTTGCGCGCCCGGCTCACCAGTTGGCGCACGGCGGGTTCGGTCGACTTCAGGATGTCCGCGATCTCCGCGTACGAGTAGTCGAAGGCCTCGCGCAGCACGTAGGCGGCGCGCTCGTTCGGCGTGAGCTTCTCCATCAGCATCAACGCCGCGAACTCGAGCGCCTCGCCCCGTTCGGCGCCCAGGTACGGGTCGGCGCCGGTGTCGACCGGTTCGGGCAGCCACGGCCCCACGTACGTCTCGCGCCGCACGCGCGCGGACTGGAGTTCGTTGATGGCCAGCCGGGTCGTCGTCGTGGCCAGGAACGCGGCCGGATTGGCCACCGCGCTCCGGTCGCAGGTCTGCCAGCGCAGCCAGACCTCCTGGACCAGGTCCTCGGCCTCGGTGACGCTGGCGAGCATGCGGTACGCGATCCCGAACAGCCGCGGCCGCACGCTCATGAACACGGCCGCCGCCTCCTCGAGGCCGTCGGCGCTGCCCGGTCCGGCCGCCAGATCCGACTCCGTCACCCATCGCCCCTATCCGGTCGCACTGCGGTTGCGCTCCCTCTCATCGTGGGCCACGCCCCCCGAACGCACCAACTCGGGGGGCGGGCGTGTCACAACCTCGGACGCTGTCCTGTCTCAGCTTGTGACACGCGTTCCGGACCGGCCGGGGCGCAGACGGGAGGCATGATCATGAAGATCGTCGTCATCGGCGGCACCGGTCTGATCGGCTCGAAGCTGGTCGGCAGGCTGCGCGAGCACGGCCACGAGGCGGTGCCCGCCTCGCCGAACACCGGGGTGAACACGCTGACCGGCGAGGGCCTGGCCGAGGTGGTGCAGGGCGCCGACGTGGTGGTCGACGTCTCCAACTCGCCCTCGTGGGCGGACGAGGACGTGCTCGACTTCTTCCGCACCTCCACGACCAACCTGCTGGCCGCCGAGCGGCAGGCGGGCGTCGGCCACCACGTCGCGCTGTCCGTGGTCGGCACCGAGCGGCTGCTCGAGAGCGGATACTTCCGCGCGAAGATCGTCCAGGAGAAGCTCATCAAGGAGTCCGGCGTCCCCTACACGATCGTGCACGCCACCCAGTTCTTCGAGTTCGTCGGCGGCATCGCGGACGAGGCCACGCACGGCGACACGGTGCGCGTCTCGGACGCTCAGATCCAGCCCATGGCGGGCGAGGACGTGGCCGCGGCCGTCGCCCGCGCCGCGGTGGCGGCCCCGCTCAACGGCACCGTCGAGACGGCCGGACCCGAGGCGTTCGGCCTCGACGAGCTGGTCCGCACGGCCCTGACGTTCCGCGGCGACCCGCGCGCCGTCGTGACCGACCGCGACGCGCGCTACTTCGGCATCCTGCTGACCAAGGACATGCTCCTGCCCGGGCCGGACGCGCAGCTCGCCGAGACGCGGTTCGAGCAGTGGCTGCCGCTGAACCCGCCGCCCGCGAAGTAGCCGAGACGAGACGAGGACGGGCCCGCGGGCACCGGAGGAAACCATGAAGAACAACGAGCAGCAGATCGCCACGTCCGTCCTCGTCATCGGCACCGGCGGCGCCGGACTGCGCGCCGCCATCGAACTGGCCGAACAGGGCGTCGACGTGCTGGCCGTCGGCAAGCGCCCGAAGGCCGATGCGCACACCAGCCTCGCCGCGGGCGGTATCAACGCCGCCCTGGCCACGATGGACCCCGAGGACTCCTGGCAGCAGCACGCCGCGGACACCCTCAAGGAGAGCTACCTGCTCGCCGACCCGGAGACCGTGCGGATCGTCACCGAGAACGCGGCGCGCGGCATCGCAGACCTCGAACGCTACGGCATGCCCTTCGCGCGCGAGGCCGACGGCCGCATCTCGCAGCGGTTCTTCGGGGCGCACACCTACCGGCGAACCGCCTTCGCCGGCGACTACACCGGCCTGGAGATCCAGCGCACCCTGATCAACCGCGCCGCGCAGCTCGACATCCCGATCCTCGACACGGCGTACATCACCCGGATCCTCGTGCGGGACGGCGTCGTCTTCGGCGCCTACGGATTCGACCTGGAGACCGGCACCCGGTACGCGATCCACGCCGACGCCGTGATCCTCGCGGCGGGCGGACACACCCGCATCTGGCGCCGGACCTCCTCGCGCCGGGACGAGAACACCGGCGACTCCTTCCGGCTCGCGCTGCTGGCCGGCGGCCGGATCCGTGACGCCGAACTCGTCCAGTTCCACCCTTCCGGCCTGATCGCCCCGGAGAACGCCGCCGGCACGCTCGTCTCCGAGGCCGCGCGCGGCGAAGGCGGCGTACTGCGCAACGCAGTCGGCGAACGGTTCATGGCCCGCTACGACCCCGAGCGGATGGAACTGTCCACCCGCGACCGCGTGGCGCTGGCCGCGTACACCGAGATCAAGGAAGGGCGGGGCACACCGGCCGGCGGCGTGTGGCTCGACGTCTCGCACCTGCCGCGCGAAACGATCATGCAGCGGCTGCCCCGCGTCTACCAGACGCTCCTCGAACTCCAGATGCTCGACATCACGAGGGAACCCATCGAGATCGCGCCCACCGCGCACTACTCGATGGGCGGGGTCTGGGTGCGCCCGGAAGACCACGGCACCGGCGTCGAAGGCCTCTACGCCCTCGGCGAAGCAGCCAGCGGTCTGCACGGCGCGAACCGACTCGGCGGAAACTCCCTGATCGAACTGCTGGTCTACGGACGAATCGTCGGTCAGGCCGCCGCACGCTACTCGCGGGCCCTGGCTGCGCAGCAACGGTCGTCCGCGGCGACGGCCGAAGCACGCGCCGAGATCGACGAACTACTGGCCGCCGACGGCTCCGAGAACGTCCGGGCCCTGCAACGCACCCTCCGCGACACGATGACGGAACACGCCGGTGTCGTCCGCGACGAAGCCGGCCTCCGCGAAGGGCTCACGGAACTCGACGAGCTCGAAAACCGCATCAAGAACGTCGGCGTGCACCCCGACATCGCCGGCTTCCAAGACCTCGCACACGCCTTCGACCTCAAGTCCGCCGAACTGGCCGCGCGCGCCACCCTCGAATCAGCACTCGAACGCCGCGAGACCCGTGGCTGCCACAACCGCACCGACTACCCGGATCTCGACGAGACGCTGCGTGTGAACCTCGTCTGGTCCGGCCCCGGCCAGGTCGCCCGCGAGCCGATCGCCGCCGTCCCGGACGAGATCACCACCCTGATGCGCGACGTGTCCACCGAAGGGAAGCTCGTCGAGTGAGCTTTTCCGGGTGCTCCATTGCCCCCCGGGATAGCCTTCGAGTATGCAGTTAGGCGTCAACGTCCCGAACTACGGGCCGGGCACCGACTCCGGGCTCCTGCGCGAGTGGGGACGGATCGTGGAGGGGCTCGGCTTCGATCTGCTCATGGTGTCGGACCACGTGGTCGTCACACCGGACGTGGCCGTGCGGTATCCGGAGCGGTTCTTCGAGCCCTTCACCACCCTGTCCTGGCTGGCCGGCCTCACCTCGCGGGTACGGCTCGGCACCACCGTGCTCGTGCTGCCCTACCGGAATCCGCTGCTGACGGCGCGCATGGCGGGCAACCTCGACGAGCTCAGCGACGGCCGGCTGGTGCTCGGGGTGGGCGTGGGCGGAGCGCGCCAGGAGTTCGAGGCGCTCGGGGTGCCGTTCGCCGACCGCGGCAGGCTCACCGACGAGTACCTGACCACGATGCGTCAGGCGTGGGGCGATCAGTCCTCGATCCCGATCTGGATCGGCGGCAACAGCGCGGCGGCGATCCGGCGCGCCATCGGCTTCGACGCCGCCTGGCATCCGCTGCGGGCGACCCTGCCCGATCTGCGCACGGCCGTGGCGAAGCACCGACTGCCCGCCCTCGCGCCGCGCATCGCCCTGCGGATGACCGACGCACCGGTCCACGAGGCCGACCGGCCCGTCGGCGTCGGCAGCCTCGGGCAGATCCTCGAAGATCTCATTGAACTGCGACGGATCGGCGCCGCGACCGTCGTGCTCGACCCCTACCACGGCGACCCGGAAGAAACCCGACACCCCGAGGCCGCGTGGCGGGCACTGACCGCCGTGGCCACCCACTGGAGGACCGATCCGTGATCACCCCAGAAGACAGCACCCTGCTGCGCCGCGCAATCGCCATCGCCGCCCAGGCCGTCGCCGAGGGGGACGCGCCGTACGGCTCGCTGCTGGCCGCCGAGGACGGCACGATCCTGGTCGAGGCCCACAACACCGTCCGCCGCGACAACGACATCAGCGCCCACCCCGAACTCAAACTCGCCCGCTGGGCGGCCCGCGAACTCGACCCCGAGACGGCCGCGCGCACCACCATGTACACCAGCTGCCAGCCCTGCGGGATGTGCACCGGCGGCATCGCCCGCTCCGGGCTCGGCCGCGTCGTGTACGCACTGTCCACCGCGCAGCTCATCGAGCTCCACCCGGGATCGGACTGGCCGACCGTGCCGCAGGAGGGCCCGGCGCTGTTCGACGAAGCCCGCGTCCCCGTCGAGGAGTCGGCGCCGACCAGCTGATCGATCGGCCCAGGACTCGCGAAGACCGGCCGGCTGGCCGTATGCTGAAGCGCATATGAGTTCAGGGTTACGCAGGGTTCTGATAAGGACGGCCCGCGCCGCACCCGGGCTGCTGTCCCGGACCCCGACAGTCTGCGATCGATCCCACTGACGACGCCTATGACTGCGCGAGGTGAACTGTTTCCATGGACCGTCGCCCGGACTCCGGGCCGAGCCCCGGCGGAAAGGGTGCGACCCCCTCGGACCTGAGAGATCTGAGTCCCGCGGTCGCCCGGCAACTACTGGTCGAGACTCTGCTGCGCATCGGCCTCGACCTGCACGCGGCGCTCGCGCTCGCGGTCCACGAGCCGGTGCGGCGGCAGGTCCGCGACGCGCTGCGGCACGTGGACGAGGCTCTGCGCCAAGTGCGCCTGGCCGCGATCGAGCAGCTGTCGGACGAGTCCGCGCCGGAGCGCGACGACGGCCCGGACGATCCGTCAGAGACAACCCCGGGCGTCTAGCCGTCCGTCGTCCTCGGCGTCCGCGTCGTCATCGGCGAGCACGAAGATGGACGGCCCGTACGACGCGGCATCGAGAACCGGGGCCTTGCACCAGGCCGAGGCCATGACCACGACGGGCCCGGTCTCGAGGATCTCGGCTTTGACGACGTAGTCGAGCAGCAGCGTGGACGCCTCGATGCGCAGCGGCTTCTCCTCGGTGAAGGAGCCCGTCTCGGTGTCCCAGCCGAGGATGTTGCCGCTGTATTCGACCGAGCCGTCGGATTGAAGAGCGAAGACGAGCCGGAACAGACCGGACGCTCCGATGCACCGGATGTGAGCCACGGCCGCCACACCCTTTCCTGTGCTTCCCGGCCGCCACGCAGCGCCGACCCGTTTTCGGACACTCCCCGCGCGGCCCGTCCGTACGGTAGCGAACCTTCGGCGGCGCGGTGCAGGGCCATTGGTCCCGCGCTCGGGAGTACCCGGTCTTCGCCCTCCCGTGGGCTAGGCTGGCCGAATGAGAGACGGCGGCCTCGGAAAGTGCCATGCCAACGCCCGGTGACCCGGACACCTCCGAGCACGAGCTCGAGGAACTGCTCGCCTACCTCCGCGACGCCCGGGGTTTCGACTTCACCGGCTACAAGCGCACCTCGCTGACCCGGCGCGTCCGGAAGCGGATGGCGGACAGCGGCATGTCCTCGTACGGCGACTACCGGGACGTGCTCGAGGCGGACCCGGACGAGTTCAACGAGCTGTTCAACACGATCCTGATCAACGTCACCGGCTTCTTCCGGGACTCGGAGTCGTGGGAGTACCTCGCGGCGCACGCCCTTCCGCAGATCCTCGCCGACAACGTCGGCGACGGCGAGATCAGGGTGTGGAGCGCGGGCTGCTCGACCGGCGAGGAGGCCTACACGCTGGCCATCCTGTTCGCCGAGGCGCTCGGAGCCGAGGAGTGCGCGCGGCGGCTGAAGATCTACGGGACCGACGTCGACGAGGAGGCGCTGCGGAAGGCGCGCGGCGGCGTCTATTCGCATCGGGCGGTCGAGCCGCTCACGCCGGAACTGCGGGAACGGTATTTCGAGTCGAGCGGCGGCAACCACGTCTTCCGCCCCGATCTGCGCCGCCGGGTGATCTTCGGGCGGCACGACATCACCAGGGACGCGCCGATCTCCCGGCTCGACCTGCTCGTGTGCCGCAACACGCTGATGTACTTCAACATGGAGGCGCAGTCCCAGATCATCGAGCGCTTCCACTTCGCGCTGCGGCCGGGCGGGCACCTGTTCCTGGGCAAGGCGGAGATGCTGCTGTCCGAGGGCGAGCGCTTCGAGGTCGCGAGCATGCGGCACCGGGTCTTCCGCCGCAGGTCGGGCAGCGTGCCGTTGCCGTACGCCACGACCCTGCCACGACTCGACGCCGCGCTGGGACGGGACGTGCGGGACGTCGGCCGCAAGCGCCTGGTGCGCGAACTCACGCTCGACAACTCGCCGCACGCCATGATCGCACTCGACGCGGAGGGCGCGGTGGTGATGTTCAACGCCCAGGCGCGCGCCCTGTTCAGCCTGTCGCCGAGCGACGTGAACCGCCCGTTCCAGGACCTGGAGCTGTCCTACCGCCCGGTCGAACTGCGCTCACTGATCGAGCAGGCCGCCGAGGAGGGCCACGTCGTGCGGGTGCCCGCGGTGGAGCGGCCCACCGGCACCGGCGACATGCAATATCTTGATATCAATATTCAGCCCCTGTTCGGTCCGGACGGCGAGCGCGTCGGGGCGGCGCTGAGCTTCCTCGACACCACCGTCCCCACCAGGCTCCAGCACGAGCTGCAGCGCATCCGGCAGGACCTCGAGTCGGCTTACGAGGCGCTGCAGTCGACGAACGAGGAGCTGGAGACCACCAACGAGGAGTTGCAGTCCAGTATCGAGGAGCTGGAGACCACGAACGAGGAGCTCCAGTCCACGAACGAGGAACTGGAGACCACCAACGAGGAGCTCGAGTCCGGCAACGAAGAGCTCCAGACGATGAACGAGGAGCTGCGGTCGCGCACCTCCGAGCTCGACGAGGCGCACTCGTTCCTGGCGGGCGTGCTCACCAGCATCGCCGCCGGAGTGGTCGTACTGGACGCGGAGCTGCGGGTGCGCAGCTGGAACCGCGGTGCCGAGGACCTGTGGGGACTGCGTGCGCCCGAGGTGGACAATCAGCCGTTCTTCGGTCTGGATTTCGGCCTGCCGACCGCGCAACTGCAGGAGACGGTGCAGGAGTGCCGGAGCACAGGACGCCGGGCCGGTCCCGTGCAGGTGTCGGCGGTCA
Organism: Actinospica sp.; assembly: GCA_035493475.1. Classification (GTDB taxonomy): domain Bacteria; phylum Actinomycetota; class Actinomycetes; order Streptomycetales; family Catenulisporaceae; genus Actinospica. The sequence continues at coordinate 35,009 of DATJIF010000175.1, read as the reverse complement.
ACCGGATCGGCCGGCGCATCGTGTGCTCGGTCGCCTGTTCGCCGCTGGACCTCGACGGCGGCGTCGTGCTGCTCATGGAACAGGTCCAGGCGGAGGACTGAGCGCGGCGCGGCTCGGGGGTGGGCCGCGACCGCCCGGGCATAGGGCCGTACGGCCCTATTGCGCATGGCCGCACGCAGGTACTGTGACGCAGCTACCTGCGTGCGGAAAGGGGCGGATCCGATGAAATCCGCGGACGTGTACGACCTGCTGAATCGTGGTGCCGACACCGCGGACGGCGAGCAGGATTTCGACGCCCACCTGCGTTACTTCGCGGCGGAGTGCGCGCGGGTGCTCGAAGTGTCCGGCGTGGCCGTACTGCTGACGTCCGCGGAAGGGCGACTCGAATGCGCGACAGCCTGGGGCGAGTCCGTCGAACGGCTCTGCGCCACGGAGATCGACGCGAGCCGCGGACCCAGTCTGCAATGCGCCGCCACGGGGGTCGCCGTGTGGTGCCCGGACATGGCGTCGGCCGCCGAGCGGTGGCCGCAGTGGTCGAGGACCGCGTTCCGGGAGGGCTACTACTCCGCGTTCAGCGTCCCGCTGCTCTCCCTGGACGAGCGGCTGGGCGCGATGACCGTCTACGCGCGCGACCTCGGCGTTCCGGAGAGCCAGGCCGCACGGCTCGCGCCGACGGTGGCCGACGCCCTGGCGACCGGCCTGTACTTCCAACGCCGACGGGACGAGCACGCTCTGCAGATCGCCCAGCTCCAGCACGGCATCGCCTCGCGGGTCCCGATCGAGCAGGCCAAGGGGATCCTCGCCGTGCGGCACGGCTGCACGATCGATGAGGCCTTCGAGCTGCTGCGGTCCGTCGCCCGGCATCGCGGCATGCGCCTGCACGAGGTGGCCCGCGGGGTCGTGGACGGCGTCACCGGGACGTAGGCCTCAGCCGCGCGCCGGATCCCACCGCGCCATGCCGCGCACGACGCGATGCGCGAACTCGCCGGTGTCGACTCCCTCCGCCGTGGCTTGCCGCTCGATCAGCAGCGCGGCGGCGTCCACGGAGATGCCGCGCCGTTGCGCCACGATCCCGCTGGCCTGATCGATCGTGATCCGCCGGGCCAAGGCGTCGCGCCAAAGATCGACGGTGCGCCCGTCGTGCCGCGCGGCCTCGGCCCTGAGCAGGCCGATAGCGGTGCTGTCCGCCAACGCCAGGGCCAGGGCGTGCACCTCGGGACTGTCGAGACCGGGCCGCGCGCGCATCATGCAGGCGGCACCGAGCACCTGGCCGCGGCGGCGCAGCGGGACGGCCGAGAAGGCACGGATGCCGAGCGCCCGCGCGGCCTCGGCGAGTTCCGGCCACTGATCGGCGGTCCCGATGTCGGCGCACTGCACCGCGACTCCCAGGCGGAAGCAGTCGACCAGCGGCCCGGAGCGGCACTCGAGTTGGACGAGAGCGAGCGGCCAGGCGTCGCCGCTCGAGCAGCGCAGCAGACTGAGCTCGCCGTCCTCGCCCGCGACGGCGACGGCGCAGCACGCGGCGGGCAGCAGCGCGACCGCCTGGTGCGTGAGCCGGTCGAGGAGCGTGGCGGTCGGGTCGGTCGCCGATCCGGCATCAGTCAGATCGAGCAGTGCGTGCAGTACCGATTGATCAAGCTCGGTCATCGCGGACGCTCCTCGGCATCATCGCAGCACAGTCCGGTCAGGTCACGACTCATGGGTGCGCGCGACGCCGTTGGGAGCGGTCCCGAAACCGTTGATGTGCTCGAACGCGGAGCGCTGCGTCCACCGGACCGCCTCGTCCACATCGTCCACCGCGCTCCAGAGCAGCCGACTCACCGGTTCCCACGTGCAGAACTCGAGCGCGGTGTGCAGGTCGAGGCCGATCCACAGCAGTGTCTCGACCAGCAATTGCAGCGCGGAATCCGAAGGCCGGCCGTCGAGACCGGTCATCGGAGACGCGGCCGCGCCGCGGCTGCCGCCGGGAATCGGACTGATTCGGCGGTCCATGTGCACGGTGCACCTCGCACAGTCGTGGGCGTCGGGGCTTGCATCGATCGCCGACTGTCGGGTCCGGGACAGTGGACCGGCTGCGGAGCCGCTGCCTCGACAACGCTCCGTGTAGCCCTGTTCGGGTTCACCACAAAGCATACGGCCGGGCACGCGACGTAGCCAGCAGAGGTTTCCCCCGGGACCTTCGGCCCTAGGCACGGCCCACGGCCACGTTGAATACTCTCTGCTCGATCGGGTACCCGGGCCCAGGCATCTCGCGGCCCCACCGCGGCTCGCCGCCCTCCATGACCGCGGTCCGCACGATCGGAGTCGACAGTGAGAGAGCAGACGCGCCGAGTCGTGGAACTGGACGCGGTCGAGGCGTTGCGCCTGCTCGGCAGCGTGCGTCTGGGGCGGATCGTGTTCACTCTGGAAGCGCTGCCCGCCCTTCGCACGGCCACGCACATCATCGACGAGCGCGGCCGGCTGGTCTTCCGGACGGACGGTGCCACGACTCTCGCGGCGATCAGCGGAGCGGACGCCGGCGGCTCGGTCGTCGCCTACCAGGCGGACTGTATCGACGCCGAGACCCTGATCGGCTGGAGTGTCGCCGTGGTCGGCCGGGCCGAACCGGTCACGGCGCCCGATCTCGTCGACCGCTACCGCAAGCTGTGCGCACCCTGGGTCGACTCACCCGCGGACAACCTCGTGCGGCTGCGACCGGAACTGATCTCCGGGCAGCGCATCGTGTGACCGAGGACTCGGGACCACCGGCCCTGCCCGCGTCGCCGCCTCCCGCATAGCTTTACCGCATGACGATCAGTGCGATGCGGGAAGCGAAGGTGAAGCGCCTGGCGTCGGAGCCGCACGAGGACTCCAGGGTGATCCGCGCGGCCCGCCTGCTCGAGGTCGCCGGGGCGGGCGTGCTGCTGGCAGACGACGGCACGCTGAACTCGGTCGCCCTCACCACCGACGAGTCCGTGTACCGGCTCTGCGCCCTCGAGGTCGCCGGCCTGCCGGGACCGGCCGCGGCAAGCCTGAAGACCGGCGAAAACGCGTACTGCCCCGGCCGAGGCGCCGACGGCACGCACTGGCCCGGCTTCGCCAAGGCACTGAAGGCCGCCGGCTACGCCCGTTCGACCGCGATTCCGGTCAGCAGCGACGACCACCCGCTAGGCGTGCTGCTGCTGTGCCAACAGCGTGCGGTCGATCTCTCCCCGCGGCGGTCGCAGCTCGCTCAGATCCTCGCGACGATCCTCGTCGAGACCGCCGTACGCGGCCAGGCGATGCGCCGCCTGCAAGGAGTCATCGACTCCATCGGCCTGGCGATGCGCAGGCTAGACGAGCAGGTCCAGCAGGACCACGACGGCGGTGCGTGGAGATAAGCTCAACGCCGATCTCCACGCCGTAGACCGATTCAGCGAACACTCAAGGTGCCACTCATACCCTGCTGCGCGTGCCCCGGCACAGGACACAGATACGTGTACGTGCCCGCGACCGCCGCGGTGAACTCAGTGGTCGCGACCGGAGCCCCAGACGAAGTCTCCTCACCGAGAGCCCAGACCTCGGCACCACGGAACACCGGAGCCTCGGTCATCATCGGCATCCAGCCGTAGCCGTCGGCGACATCCGAACCGTCCGCGACGACCACGATGCCGTGCGCCATGTCCTGATCCGCATTGACGAAACGCAACGTGACACGCGCTCCAACCGGGACCACCACAGTCGGATCAACGAGCCCCGCGATCTCGAACCTGTACATCGCCGCGTCACTCGGTCCGGCCACCACATCGAGCGTGACATCATAACCCGCGAACGTCAGGGTATTGGCAGCGGCATCCACTAGCCCGCCCGAAGGCACTGACACGGCCTCGGACTGCGCCTCCGCGGCGGACACCCGAGGCCCCGGCTCCGCGGCCAACACGCGGCCCATCACCCGGCCCATGTCCGTGCCGCCGTACATCATGCCGCCGCTCCCGCCCATCATCCCAGGCGAACGTCCATAGCGCCCCATCGTGGTGCCGTAGCCGGAGTAGCTCGTCATCCATGCAGGCGCCCCAGCGGACGTCGCGACCACGGTGTGAGCCGTACCCGAACCCGATACGACCACAGCGGCCCCCGCGCCAGCACCGGCCACGACGAGAACCCCGGCGACCGCGATGAACGGCATCCGCCTAGACCTCAACAACAACATCCCGCACCTCACCGACTCCCGATTTCGTGTCAGATCGTCGTGTCAGACCCGGTGGATCCGCAGCGCCGAGTCGACACCGAACCTGCGCTGCATCCGCTGCTCCCGAGGCCGGAAGTAGGCCGCCGCCTCCGACATCGGAACCACCTCAGGGCCGTCGACCTCGTAGGCCAGCCCACCCGACACGAACGTGGCGCCACCCGCGGCGAGAACGTTCCTCAACCAATCCGTACGCTCCCCATACGGCAGCGCGATGTAAAAGTCCCCGTCGTGTTCAACCGCGACAACAGGAGTCTCATACACACGACCCGACCGCCGCCCCACATGACGCACGACCGTCAACCCGGACCGCCCGCCCCGAGCCGACCGAAGCGCCACCGGCCGCGTCACCCGCGTCACCTGCCGCAGAACATTCTGAATCGGACCCTTCATGCCCCGATCGTCTCAGCAGCCCAAAACGGCAGGCAGGGCCGAACGACCCGATTCACAGCCTTGCCCGCCTCCTCGAGGCGCACCGCGGTGTCCTTAGGGCATCGCAGACCCGTCGGCCCACTGGCTGGCTCGGGTACGGAGCGGGGGTCAGTCGCGCCCCGAGTGACGCCGTTTCGTGATCTACCGCGGGCGGCACGGACGTAGTGTCGAGACTATGCCCCGCGCTCTGCGGGTCTGCTTCGGGCGATGACGGCGGCGCTGATCGGCGGCGGCTCGTTCCTGGATCGATCGCGATCAAAGGGAGAACACCAACCATGGCACGAAGCAGTGGAGTCCGCGGACGGCGGATCGGCTCGGGTCCCGCCGGAGAGTCCGAGCGCGGCGGTGACCTCGTCGCGCGGGTCGCGGTGACGTTCTGGTGCGCCGGCGGCCACTCGACGCGGGCGATGTTCGCGGCCGAGGCGGTCGCCCCGGAGACGTGGGACTGCCACAGCTGCGCCATGCCCGCCGGGCAGGACCGCGACAACCCGCCGCCCGCCACGCGCGTGGAGCCGTACAAGACCCATCTCGCCTACGTGCGCGAGCGGCGCAGTGACGCGGACGCGGAGATCCTGCTGGCCCAGGCCCTGGCCAAGCTGCGCGCGGCCTCCTGAGGCAGGTCGCCGCGGGCCCGGCCGGACCGCCCGTCATCCGCCGTCCGAGCGTGCGCCCCGGCACCTGGCGCATTCACGCTGCGTGGCGAAGCCTTGGCCGGGGCGTAGGGTAGGCGCATGGACTCCACGAGCTTCATCATCGCGACAGACTCCGGCAGCTTCTGGGGCAGGTCGTTCGGGGCCGACGGGGTCACGTACGTCAGGTCGAACGCCTACAAGTTCGACTCTCCGGAACTGGCCGCCGCCCGGATCGCCGAGTTGGCGGCCGACGGGGACACCCGGGAGTACCACGTCGAGGCCCTGCCGACGGGCCGCCGACGCTACTGACGGGTCCGTCGACCCGACCACCACAGATCGTGCCGGTTGAACGCGTCGGGGCCGCCGGAAGGAATCCGGCGGCCCCGACGATCACGTTCTCAGGGTCAGATCGGCAGGATGTTGGCGGCCTGCGGGCCCTTGGGGCCCTGGGTCACCTCGAAGCTGACGTTCTGGCCTTCCTGAAGCTCACGGTAGCCCTGGGTGGCGATCGCGGAGTAGTGGGCGAACACGTCGGGGCCGCCCCCGTCCTGCTCGATGAACCCGAAGCCCTTTTCCGCGTTGAACCACTTCACAGTGCCAGTAGCCATACTGATGTGCTCTCCTTCATGGAGCGCTCGCCCCGGGCCCACAAAACGTGCAGTCCCGCGCTGCGATCAGCGCTCCATACCCGAATGAGACTACCGGACTCACCGGAGCGCGGTTGCCACCGTCCGTCAGACCGGCCGGGGCGGTGCCTGCAGGCCGGAGAACACGGTGGCGATCAGTCGCCGTCCCTGGGCGGCGCCGTCGTCGGTGCCGGCGACCCGCCACAGGAAGCTCATCAGCATGATGATGTCCGCGGGGTCGTGCCCGGCGGCGATGCTGCCCTCGGCCACGCACGCGTCGACCAGCTTCGCCACGGCGGCGGTGGTCGGGGCCCAGGAGGCGTCGATCACGTCTTGGGCGGCGGCACTGTGCAGCGCGTCGCCGAGGCCGTGCTTGATGCGGATGTAGCCGGCCAGGGTCTCGAACCACTCGACGAAGGCCGCTTTGGCCGATGACTGGCGCGCCAACACGTCGTCCGCGGTGGTGGTGAGGCGTTCGATGTCGTGCTGGTAGGCGGCCAGGATCAGGTCCTCGCGGGTCGGGAAGTGCCGGTAGAGCGTCCCGGCGCCGACACCCGCACGCTTGGCGACCTCGCTCAGCGGCACCAGCGGGTTGTCCGCGAACAGCTCGTGGGCGGCCTCGATGATCGCCACCCGGTTGCGCGCGGCGGCCTTGCGCTGGGTGCCGTAGGTGCTCGGCGACTGGTCGGTCATGTCTTCATGATGCCCTCCGGTTGACTCGCGGAGGATCCTCCGCTAGTTTCGCACTTGCGGAGGATCCTCCGCAAGTTCATCCTCGCAGGAGATCCCCATGCGTTACGTGAAACTCGGTGCCACCGGTCTGGACGTCTCTCCCATCGCGATCGGCGCGATGACCTACGGCGAGCCGGACCGGGGCCACCCCGTCTGGTCGCTCGGCGAACAGGAAGCCCGCCCGCTGATCAAGCACGCCCTGGACGCGGGCGTCAACTTCTTCGACACCGCGAACATGTACTCGAACGGGTCCAGCGAGGAGATCCTCGGACGCGCCCTGCGCGACTTCGCCGACCGCGACGACGTGGTGATCGCCACCAAACTGCGCCACCCGATGCGCCCCGGCCCCAACGGCAAGGGCCTGTCCCGCAAGGCGATCATGACCGAGGTCCACCACTCGCTGCGGCGGCTGGGCACCGACTACATCGACCTCTACCAGATCCACCGCAACGACCACGCCACCCCGCTGGAAGAGACCCTGGAAGCACTCAGCGATCTCGTGAAGGCCGGCAAGGTGCGCTACCTCGGCGCGTCGTCGATGTTCGCCTGGGAGTTCGCCAAGGCCCTCCATCTGCAACGTGAACACGGCTGGGCCCGGTTCGTCTCCATGCAGGACCACTACAACCTCCTGGCCCGCGAGGAGGAACGCGAGATGATCCCGCTGTGCCTCGACGAGGGCGTCGGAACGATCGTCTGGAGTCCGCTCGCGCGGGGTCGCCTGGCCCGCGCGTGGGACGACGCGAACTCGACCGCCCGCGCCGAGACCGACGGCGCCTACGCCGACCTGCTCTACTCGCCCGCCGAGCAGGCGTCCAACCACGCCATCGTCGACGCGGTCGGCAAGGTCGCGGAAGCGCACGGGGTGAGCCGGGCGCAGATCGCCCTGGCCTGGTTGCACCGCCAGCCGGTCGTCACCGCACCGCTGGTCGGCGCCGGTTCGATCACCCAGATCGACGACGCGATCGCGTCACTGGACGTCGCGCTCACCGACGAGGACATGACCGCGCTTCAGGCGCCGTACACGCCGCGGTATGACTGGCAGGGTGTCTCCGACGAGGCGACCATGGACGCCATCCGCGCCCGGATCCCGGGAATGGCGCTGTAAGACCCCTCCCCCGCGCCGGCCGGCCTCAGGTGAACCGCACGGTGCTCACGTCCTGTGCGCGCTGGTTGGGGCGCCTTGCGGGCGGCTGCGGCTTGCTCTAGCTTCCGTATCGAAGGGCACTGATCGCAACCGTGCGACTACGGCTTGGGGGTAGGGGTGGCGGACAACAGCGACGACCGGCCTGCGGGGGATCGTCGGCAGCCGAACAAGCGCAAGCGTGAGGACGGTGGGCAGCAGGCGCAGGAGGAGGAGCCGCTGGGCAAGCGCCGCCGGACCGCGACGAAGGTCGAGGCGACGCCGACGCTCGCGATCCCGCTGGCCGGCGGGGGAACGGAAGGCCCGTGCGGCTCCTTCATGCGGAAGCGCAACGTCACGGTGAAGAACGCGGCGCGCGCCACCAAGGGGTTCGTCATCCAGAAGGTGACCCGCGTGTTCACCGTCGAGATCTTCGACCCGGGCACGCAGACCTGGACGCCGACGGACGGCGCTCAGCTCGACACCTACGTGAACGGCGGCAATGTCGACTTCATCTCCCAGTGCTATGCCACCTGCGGCACGTACTGGGAACTGTGGGAGGTCAAGCCCGACGGAAGGGTGCCCCACCGGGAGGACTGCTTCGCGCTGTGCTCGATCATCCCGCCCGGCGACCGGAAGGCGAACACCAGCCGCGGCAGCTTCGTCATCACCGGCGAGGCGTGGCTGTATCTCACCGACGACGTCGATCCCTTCGACGAGGACGGCCTCGCGTTCGTGTCCGAGAACGACGACGTGCCGGCGTCCGGCGGCCTGCCCAGCACGGTGACCGATCCGGCGGACATGCTCGAATCGCTCGGCCTGCAGCCGCACGGCGACTGCGTCTGGTTCCAGGTCAAGGTGGCATGGGACAGCGAAGGAGCCGACCTCGGCAGCAGAGTGGAGATGCGCTTCGCCCCCGACTGACGAGTGTCGCCGTCGAGTCCTACGTACCGGCTTGCGCGAGCACGGTGATGAAAGTGGAGGTGGCGAAGAAGGTCGCGGTGGTGAGGTGTTCGAGCCAGATGCGCGCGTCGTCGGCGGTGAGGTAGCCGGCCGTGACGGCGCGGTCGGTGTTGCGGCGTAGCCCGAGGATCGTCTCGGCCGTCGCGAAGTCGGTGAACACGGCGGCAGTGTTGCGGACGGTGCGCAGCGTGTAGCCGGCTTGAGTGGTGAGTCGGGGTAGCTGCCGTCCGATGGCTTGGTTTCGGTTGACGCGTTCTGCGATGTAGCGGGTGAAGGCGCGGCTGATCGCGAGGTCGGGATGGTCGATCGCGAGGGCGTCCCAGTCGGGTTCGGCGAGGGTGAGCAGGCCGCCGGGACGCAGGACTCGGCGGACTTCGGTCAGCACGGCCGCGGGATCGGCCACGTGCATGAGCACGCGGTCGGCACGGGCGCGGTCGATGCTGTGGTCCGCGAACGGGAGTCGGTGCGCGTCCGCCTGGCGCACCTGGACGCTCGGATGGTCGGCCGTGCGCGTACGTGCGGTGGCGACCATGTGCGGGTCCTGGTCGATACCGAAGACCGCGCCGCTCGGGCCCGCCGCGGAGGCGAGGGCCATGAGATCGGTGCCGGGACCGCAGCCGATGTCGAGCACGTGGTGGCCCGGCTCGATCGCCAGGGCGGCGAGGAGATCCTGCTTGTAGGAGCGGCCGATGTCGGTGGCCGCGACGGCGTCGAGGTAGGGCGTCGGGGCGGAGCTGACTGTGCCGTTGTCGGTCATGTCCCTCATCGAATCAGGATGCTGTGAAGATGTGGCGGAGATGCGGTGTGGGTTGTGTGCAGGAGCGGATCCGCTGAGACCGGCCATCGCCGCGTTCACCCCGGCCGTCGGCGGCCTGCGCGTTCCGTGATCGTCTCCGTGACCGTCTCCGTGGCGTAGGTCAGCACCGCAGCGGCTGCCGCGGCGGCGAGCATGAGAGCGATCAGGCCGTAGGGCCCGATGGATCCAGGCCGGCCGATCAGCGACCACAGTTGCGCGCGGAAGGCGCCCGCCACCGGGATGCTCACGCACGCGGCGATCCCCGCGTGCACGGCGCGCCGTCGCGTGGCCGCTGATTGGGTTACGGCACGCTGCTGCGGCGGTGTCCCCGCGATCCCGAGGAATGCGCCGAGGAGGGCCAGGTAGGCGAACATGCCGGCCGCGTGGTTCAGGAACAGCACCAGGTAGACGCCGAGCGTGTATCCCTCCTGCAGTCCTTGCGCGAGGGCGGTTGTGAATCCGAACGCCAGCGACAGGCCGCCCGCGACGAGCAGCGGGTGCCGGCGGACGGCCTTCACGGCATAGCGGTCGGCCACGAGTACGACCCGTGTCGCGTGTGGGCGCAACGGCCCGAGTCGCGCCGTCACCTGCTCCCCCAGCGAGGTCATGTCGGTGAGCCAATCCGGCCCGTCCGCCTGTGGAAGCGGCTGCCGCGAGGCACGACGTAGTGCCCGTGCGGTCGCGAACGCCACGAGGCTCACCGTGGCCAGCCCGGCGACGGCGACAGCTGTGGCGCCGGTCCAGCTGGCCTGGTGGACGCGTAGCACAACGCTGATCCAGTCACCCGCGAGCGTGGCCGTGATCACGACCAGCAGCACGCAACTGGCCCGCAGCAGTTCGCGGGTGCGCCGGACGGGCTGCGGTGCCGTGCGGCGCCACAGCAGTACGCGCGTCAGGCACAGCGCGGCCAGCAGCGGCACCCAGAAGATCGAGAGGGAGATCAGTGCGTCGTACGGATCGTCCTGCCACGGCTCGTGCCGGTAGAGCTCGGGTATTTTCTTCGCCGACCAGATGAAGAGGATGAACAGCAGCGCGAGGCCCAGCGTGCCCGCGATCCCGCGTTCGGCCGCCCGGCGTGCCGGATCCCCGGCAGGCAGCTCCGCGCTCGGCTCCGGGATGACCGGAGGATCGGTTTCCGCCATGCCCGAGATAGTACACGCCGCGTAGTACTTGCTGCGTAGTACCTGCCGCGTAATAGTGTGGATGGCTACGAAGGAGGACGCGATGCAGGCCAACGACGCCCAGACACTCGTACTGTGTGCACTGTCCAACGGACCGCTGCACGGCTACGCGATCAACACCGCCATCGAGGAGCTGACCGGGACGCGCCTGGGACCCGGCAGCCTCTACGGCGCCCTGACCCGGCTGGAGGCGAAGGGCCTGGTGGAGTCGCTCGAAGAGGTCGACCGCGCCCGCCCCGTCCAGCTCACCACCAAGGGCCGCCAGGTGCTCGAAGGCGAGTTGCGGGCGATGGCGCGAGTGGCGGCCGCAGGGCTGCGAGGCCTCGGGGTGAACCCGGCGTGAACCCGGTCCGGATGCTCCTGCGCCTTCACCCGGCCGCATTCCGCGAACGGTGGGGCGCCGCACTGGAGGCGGACGCGTCAGCCGCGGGCCGCCGATCCTGGCCGGGCCTGCTGGCCAACGCCGCCGACCTGTGGCTTCACCCGGTCATCTGGCCGGCCAAGTCCGCCGCGCAACGCCGCCACCGCGCCGCCGCGGCCGCCTTCACCCTCACCCTGGCCACGTGGTTCGTAGACCGCGCGGGAACAGCGAACGATCCGCGACTGACCTGGCGCGCCCACCGGACCCTGAACGTGACCGAATGCGCGGCCTTCATGCTGCTCGGCGTCATCATGATCATGCCATTGCCCCGACCCACCCGCCAGGCCGCGACCACGCTGCTGCGCAGGACACTGCGGGCACTGGCCGCGCCGGCAGTCCTGTTCTTCGCGGAACTCATCCTTGTACGCGCCCTGACCCCGGCAGCGCACTCCGCCGCCCACCCGCTCATCGCCGCCTGCTACTGGTCCACACTCGCCCTCGGCGCGGTTCAGACATCGCGAATCGTCGGCACCATCAGCACGTCCGCGGTGACCCCGCCCCACCCGACACGCCTACGACTCGGGATCGCGATCCTGGCCACCGGCTGCGCGCTCACCGCCTTCATCAGCCTCAGCTCGACCACGACAGGCCACGGCTTCGACGCCGTGTCAGCCGCATCCGGCAGCGGCATGCTGCTGTTGACCGCGTGGTTCCTCACCATCCTGCGCGACGTGAACGAATGCTGACCGGGCAGTTCACAATGGCTTGACGGCATGGTGGGTCATGGCACGATGTATTGCATGATGACGCAGGATCCGGAATGGATCGTCGTGCTGGGGTACGAGAACCTACCCGGCTGCCCTCATCCGCAGCGCGCCGTCTGCGCTTGACTACTGGATCGCGGAATCGACTGGCTGCCTTTCGATCTGGAGGACGTCAGAATCGACCTCGCGTGCGGAAGGCGCCAGGACGGCCACTGGCACGGCTGGTTCAGCATCAAGATCCGATCAACGGTTCTACGACAGCTGGGCCTGCACCCGGATCAACCGACATCGCACATCGTCGGCCCGCAGCAGCCAGCCTGGTGGCGCTCCGACGCGCTACGCCGCCTCGGCTGCCGCTGATCTCCAACCGCATGCATGACCGTGCCTCCGCGCCCGTCGGACGTGAAGTGGTGGACATGATGCCACCGCTTGAACGGCCCGAACTCCTGCTCATCGACGAAGCGCTTCGGACGCTCGTACTCGCTCACGCGGGCGGTCAAGCGCCACCGGAGGCCGAGATGCCTGGCCTGGAAGGTGACACGATCGCCGAGCGCGAGCCGGCCGGATCTCGGCCCGTCCATCACACGCTCGCGGGACGCGGCCATGGACGCCGTGTGGACCCCGATGTCCAGGCACGCGTCGAAAACACGCTCAGGTGGCGCGGCGACGCATGTGGTGAGTTCGAAGCGTGACACCGCCCCAGCCTACGTGGCGGCATTGCGACGCGATCAGATGCCTGAGCCCACTGCCGAGCTCACCCCGTTCATCCGCGCCTACGAGTCGGCCACCAGTTCCTGTGAAACGACCGAATCGCCCTACTGATCGATCCCGACGTCCACGACCTCGGATAGATCTCCTACAGCGGCAGCCACCGCCTTCGACGTCCTGTGCCGGGCCATCAGCCGCGCGCGCAAGAATCACACTCCGGGCTCCGCGGTCACGGACCGCAGAACCGTGCGCGCCTCATCTGAGGCGACCAGGCCGGCGAGGACGCCGACCATCGCGGCCACCCCGGACTCCCGGACGATCAGACCGTCCCAGCACCAGAAGTACGTGCCTCCCAGGGCCTCGCCCGACGCAGCCCACCGGTCCATCAGCCGGTGCACCTCGGCGAGGGTGAAGACCGTCGCAGTCCACTTGCTCCCATCCGCGAACTGGACGAACACATCGACGTTCTCGACGGTCTCGATCTCCTCTGCCGAGCCGATCGCGAACCCCGCCTCGAAGCCTTCGCCGCGGACATGGAACAACCCGCCGTCCCACCAACCGTCAGCCACCGCAGCACTCACGATCCGAGAGTCTGGCGCACCCGGACCACGGCCTCAACACGAATACAGCTCGGCCGATCACCGCTCCAGACGATCGCCCGCGACCGACCGGGCCGCCAGCCGGTCGGTCAGCAGGCCGGTCATGGCGCGCACACCGTGGCCGATCGCCCGCTCGTCGGCGGCGAAGTCGGGGGCGTGCGGCGCGCCGTTCATCCCCGCCTCCCTGTCCGCGACGCCGAGGTAGAACTGCGCGCCCGGCGCCTCGTTGAGGAACAGTGCGAAATCCTCGCAGTTGAACGGCCACGATGCCCGGGCCCAGGCGACCGATTCCGGCCCGAGCGCCGCGCTCAGGTACCGGCCGGCCGCCGTGCTGAGCTCAGCCGAGTTCACCAGGGCGGGGAACGGATCCTCCGGGAACTCGATGTGTCCGCCCGCCGCCGCCGCGAGCCGCTCGACCCTCGTACGCAGCTCCGGAACCCGTTCCTGCGGCCAGGACCGGAGCAGCACGTTGGCCACCGGTCGCCCGTCGGGCGTCTGTGAGGTCCACTGGCCCACGCACACCGATTCCTGGTTCGACGCGGCGACGTCGGGATCGAGCAACGCGTCGAAACGCGCGCTGTACTCCGCGTAGTCCCGCGGAAACCCGACGGTGCCGAGCTGATCCACCTCGTTCACGAGGGCCGCGAGGGCCGCGAGCGCCGCGGCGTCGGTGCCCGGCATCACGATCCGCATGCAGTCGAGCCCGGGCAGGCCGTATCCCGGGGAGACCCCGATGGTGCCGCAGGGATACGGGCTGCAGTGCAGCGCATAGAACTCGCGCGGCGCGAGCCTTTGCACCAGGCCGGTCTCGAGCATCGCGCGCGCCCCCTGCAGCGACTCCTCGGCCGGCTGGAAGACGAACACCAGCCGACCACGTACCGCTTCAGACCCCTGAGCCAGCGCGCGGGCGATCCCCACACCGATCGCGGTGTGCAGGTCATGGCCGCACAAGTGCGCGACACCGGGCACACGCGACGCGAAGCCCTCGTCGAAAACCCTTTCCGACAGCGGGAAAGGCAGCACGTTCGATCGCGCATCCACAGCGTCCATATCCGCCCGGTACGCCACCGTCGGGCCGTCCGCGGAACCGTCGAGCACCGCGATGACTCCATGCCCGCCCACGCCGGTCGTCACCTCGAGCCCAGCCGCACGCAACTGCTCCGCGACCAGCCCGGCAGTCTCCCGTTCCTCACCCGCGAGTTCGGGGCGGCGGTGAATCTCCCGGCGGAGCTCGATCAGCTCTTCGTCTTCTGATGTCACTCGGCAAAACTGGCGAAGCGAGTGCCGGTAGGCAACCGATTATCGCGCCGCTGCCGACGAGCCGACCTAGCGGTGCCGCTCATCGACAACTGCTGTCGCGACCCAGCGGCACGGCCAGTCCCGACGGAGTCACCCGTCGACGGCGGTCCGGCCGTCAGTGTCCGCGAGGCGGCGGGTGATCTGCGCCGTCTGCGGTTCCCCGAGCTGCTCCAGGATCTCCGAGGAGCGCAAACGCGCTCTGGTCCACTCCGCCGCCCCTTCCCTCACAACTCTCCACAGGACCGGGGCCCACTCAACGCCGCTGCGACCCTACCGAACTCCACACGAACGTCGAGGCGATGAGAGTGTCGGAGGCACGCCGCCGGCTCCATGACGGAGTACGGCCGCGTACTTGCGAGGATAGTCAACCCGATCTGGATTGAACGACCATGCTGGTTCGGGCCGAAACCGCAGGCATTTTGCGGGCATCGAAGCGAAAAGGCCCTCGCCTGGATTCCCAGTCCGGGCCCATGAACTGCTACTCCGCTGTCGAGCTGACAGGATTTGAACCTGCGCCCCCCTGACCGAGATTCGTCTCGTTACGTTCCAGCCAGTCGGTGTACCAGGTGTAGAAGGTGTGGGGTTTGCCGCTCGCGTCCAACAGCGGTTCAAGAGGGGGATTGGGTGCGCAGTCGCGGAACCAGATCTCGCCGCGGTGCGGGCCGACGAGGACAAGCCAACTCGTCATCCCGCATCCGTTGTCGCTGATGTGGATCGCTCCTCGGAACCGCTGCTCATGGAAGAGCCGATAGCCGGCATCCTCGCCGAAGGCCTCGCAGTAGTCGTCGAGATGGTCAGTGACCGCGTCCCTGACAGTGGGTTCGTGGTCCGCGGCGCGCAGGGTCGCGACCTGATGGTCGAGCCACTCGTGATTCTCCAGGAACGACCCACTCGCATCGGTAGCCAGCACGGTGTCGCCCTCCCACACCCACGCCCACCGACCGTCCACTTTGCGCAGGGTGGTGAGTTCGATCTCGGGTCCGGGTCCACCCGAGCCGACTTCGGTTAGGAAGGCGGCGTACTCCTCGGGAAGCGATACTTCAATCTCCGCCTCGACCTCGTTGATCTCGTCGAACGTTAATACGCGCTCGAAGACCGGTCGCAGGGGCGGGGTGCGTCCGCGGATTCGCTGGACCGCGACGACGCGGTCGCGGACTCCCGACCAGTCCTTAGGCTCACTGCCTCTGTCACCCAAAAAAGCCACTATTCCACCGAATTCATCGATCTCCGCTGTCAGCAACCAATGCCAATGTCGAACCTGTCGCGGCGGTATGCGGCGGCTCACCAGGTCGGCCTGGGCAGAGGGTGGGCATTCCAGTGCGTTGATCCTAGGCTTTGATCAGGCCCAGAGGCCGGAGCGGCATCGTACCCCTGAAGGTTCGGCCGTGTGAACGATCTGGGCTCGGTCTCGTTGAGGAATTCCAGGCTGACGCGGGCACGTAGCGGCCGTTGCTCGTGGTCGAACACGCCCATGTTCTGCCGATGAGCCGCGCCGTCCGGCGGCGTCGGGGCCGAGGGCTGGGCAAGCTCGAGGTCGGCGGCCGTCGTCCGAATGGTCTTGGAAGTGATCTGCAAGGCTTCGCGTTCGGCCTCCACTCCATGCAGCCACGCAGCGAACCCGCTGGCCTGCTCGGCCAGTCGGCGCTCGCGCAGTTCGACTCTGGCTGGCGCGCCAGTTCGGCAGGTGGAGCTGGGGACAGCTCAGGCGCCCTTGGCGGCGGCAAGGTGGACGTGGTCGTCGAGGAAGTCGAAGAAGCGTTGCGCGGCGAGGGACCGGGCCATCGGCTCGCAGTGTCCGGCGGCTCCTTCGGCCTCGGTGAAGCGGACGTGTACCTTCTCGCCGGGAACCATGTCGTACAGGCGCTCGGGCTGCCCGGCGAAATACCCTTCCTGATCGGGATCGGCGATAAGTACGGGCGTCCTGATCCGCCCGGCGAGCTCCGGCGTGATCTTGTAGCGATCGGCCTCGAGGAAGGTATCGAAGAAGCTCGTGAGGCCGTACGGCTTGGCCCGCCACTTGAACGTCCGCCTGGTGTTCGCGGGGAGCAGTTCGATCGCCGCGTCGAAGGCGTCCCGCTCACCGTTGGCCAGCAGCTCCTTCATCTCGGGCGAAAGCATGGCGTGCCAGGCCGCGGAGACGTCGACGACCCCGTCGTCGATGACCGCCGCCGCGAAACGGTGTTCGAAGGCCAGAGCGCGCGGCGCCCAGTAACCGCCCTGACTCACGGCGTAGAGGGCGAGTCGCTCCGGGTCGACGCCTGGCAGGCCCAGCGTCGCGTCGACCACCGGCGTGACGACGTGCTCCCAGTCGGGCCGGAACGGAATACCCCGCTCGAACAGCATGCGCTGCTGGCCGGGTCCGTCGAACACCACGACGTTGTAGCCGCGCACCGAGGCCTCGGAACCGTAGCCGGGCCACAGGTAGCTCGCCGCCCCGTCGGCGCCGTTGACCATCACCAGCGTCGGCTTCAGGCCGTCGCCGGGCGCCGCGAAGAACCAGCCGGGCATCGTCGTCGTGCCCTCATAGGGGATCTCCAGCGGCAGCGGCGGGTTGTCGAGCAGGCTGAGGTACTGCTCCCAGCATCGGCGGTAGGCGGCGAACGTGCGCGCACGAAGGACCTCAGGCTCCTGGCATCCATCGGCCACCAAGACGCACGACGCGTAGTACGTCGCGGCGCGCAGCAGCGCGTTACGGCCGCTCACCCGGTGGCCGCGACGCACGCAGTCGTCACCGATCGCGGCGACGCGCTCGGCGGTCGCCTCCCACTCGCGTGCCCAGGAAGCGAGATCGCCGTCCGTGACGCGCTCGATCGTCGTCAAAGTCTCTCCAGTGTCCGCCGCACCGGTGTAGACCCGCCCGAGCATCGCCCGCGTCATCGAGTTCATCACCGGATCGGCGAAGAAGGTGGAACGCGTAGCCGTCGCGGTCGCGGTGCCCATGCTCATCGTCCTCCATAAGAGATGGATCCATCTCTTACTAGGCTAAGGCGTGGCCCTAAGGAATGCAAACCTTCCCTATTCCCATCACGGCCCGCGCGCGGCGGTCTCACGCGGCGATGCCCGCCGCCGAGAGCGGGCAGGCCGGTTGCTTCGCGCACACCGCGAGGTCATCGCAGCCCGCTTCGACGGCGGCGGCGAGGATCGCCCGGTGGGCGGTGAGGTCGGCGATGCGCCGGTCGATCTCGGCGAGCTTCGCGCCGGCGTGCGCGGACAGTCCGGCGTCGCCGTGCCCGGCCGGGCCGAGCAGCCTGCTGATCTCGTCGAGGGTGAAGCCGAGTTGTTGGGCGGCTTTGATCGTGCGGACCGTGGCCACGGTGCGCGCCGGGTATCGGCGGTGGCCGCCGAGGTTGCGCTCGGGTGCGGGCAGCAACCCGCGGCGTTCGTAGTAGCGCAGGGTCTGCGGGCCGACCCCGGCCTGCTCGGCGAGTTCGCCGCTGCGCAGCGGGCGCGCGCTCATGCCCGCTCCCGCGACCCCAGGCCGGCGCGGGCGCGTTCGGCGAGCGCGTCGATGACCGCAATGTGCGCCTCGGGCACCGTCACCTCCATCACGACCCGGCCGTCCTCGCGGGTGAAGGCGAAGGCGAAGAACGAGCAACACCCGCTCTCCTTCGCGGCCAGTTCACGCGCCTCGCTCTCGGCGTCGGATCGCAGCGCCAGTCGTAGCACGGTGGGGCCGGTGTGCTCCACGGCCAGCAGCGACGTGGCGAACAGGCGGTCGAACTCGGCCACGCGCAGCGGCTGTTCCACGGTCGGCAGCGTGCAGCTTTCGGGTACCCAGGTCACGTTCGCATCCTCCGGCATCCAGGTCGGCTCCCGGACCCACGGTAAGCCTGTACCCGGGTACCGGATGCAAGCCCGGACCCGCCGGTTCACGCGGGCGTGGCATGATCTGCCGGTGACCACGACGTCGGATCTGGACCGTGCCGCCCTGCTCAAGCGCGGTTTCGCCCTGGAATACACCACATTGGGCTGGAACGTGGTCGGAGTGGTGATCCTCGCGTTCGCCGCGGTCAGCGCGCGCTCGGTGGCTCTTGCGGGGTTCGGCCTGGACTCGCTGGTGGAGATCGGCGCCTCGACCGTCGTGGTGTGGGAACTGTCGGGCACCGGAGAGCAGCGCCAGCGACGGGCTCTGCGGTTGATCGGAGCCGCATTCATCGCCCTCGCGGTATACCTGCTGGTGCAGTCCTCGCTCGTGCTCGCGCTCGGCTATCACCCGAAGCACTCGGTCCTCGGCATCGCGTGGACGGCGGTGACCGCAGCGGTGATGTTCGCGCTGGCCGCAGGCAAGGCGCGCACCGGTGCCGCCCTGGACAACCCGGTGCTCAAGACCGAGGGCAAGGTCACCCTCGTCGACGGCATCCTCGCCGCCGCCGTGCTGATCGGGCTCGCCTTGAACGCCGGACTGGGCTGGTGGTGGGCTGACCCGCTGGCCGGGTACGTGCTGGTCTACTACGCGGCCCGCGAAGCAAGGCACATCTTCACCGAGCACTAACGGCACACCCGCGGCACCGATGCTTCGGGCCGGGTTATGCACTCAGGTGCCTCAGCGCCGGGTGAGGCGTTCGACGAGTAGGAACATCCCGAGACCGATCAGTGCGAGCGCGGCGAGGCCGAGTTGCACCGCGAGGAACGCTGGATCGCGATCGCGATGACCACGGATTCGGCTGGAAGGCGTGCAAGTCCGAGACTGAAGCCGATCGCCAGTTTACAAAGCAGAGTCCTGTGACCCCTTAAACGTCAGGAATCACGCGGCAAGTCGGTGCCGGGCGGCGCGGATCCGTTGTGCGTACTCGCCGAGGCTTATCGCCGTGACGCAGCGGCACATGTACACCACACTCGCGGCGGCAATCGCCGCCGACGTCAAGAACTTCCCCGGCCCCGCATACCTGCGGGCGTGACCAGTGCCACCTCGGCGCATGCTTTCGATCCCCCGCGTCCCAGGACACCTCACCTGGGACTGAGGGGGCCCGCCGGGCCGGTGGACGCACGGACAACGAGCGTCGAGGCGAGCACGGAGTCCGTATGGCCGTCGGCGAGGCCGTCGAGTTGGTCGCACAGGTGCGTGACGGCTTGGCGGCCCAGTTCCGCTCGCGGGTGGGCGACGGTGGTCAGGCCGGGGACGGCGAACTCGGCGAGGCCGATGCCGTCGAATCCGACCACTGAGATGTCCTCGGGCACCCGCACCCCGGCCGCCGCGAGTGCGTGCAGGATGCCGATGGCCACGAGGTCGTTGAAGGCGAAGACGGCGGTGGGCGGCCGGCTCGGCGTCGCGGTGAGTGCGGCGGCGGTGAGTGCGCCGCCGCGCGCGGTCGGCTCCGTGCTGTGCACGAGGCTCTCGTCGTATTCGATTCCCGCGTCGGCCAGCGCCTCGCGGTAGCCGCGCCACCGGCCGTCGCCGGGCTTTGCGGGATCGTGGGCGCGCGCGGCCGCGTCGATGAGGTTGCCGACGTAGGCGATGCGCCGGTGCCCGAGTTCCAGCAGGTGACGCATCGCCAGGTGGGCGCCGTGCTCGACGTCCGCGCGCACGGCGGGGATCCGCGGGTCCGGCGCGGGGGTGTGCGTGACGGCCGCGGCCATACCGCGCTCGCGCAGCCGCAGCAGGTCGTCGACGAGTTCGTGCCCGCCCGCCTCCGCGGTGACCACGACACCGTCCGCGACCCCGGTCGCGAGGCTGCGCAGGCGTTCCCGCGCCGCCGCCGCGTCCGGCACCGCGAACAGGTCGATCGCGTAGCCGCGCGCCGCCGCCGCGGCCTGCGCTCCGGCGAAGATCTCCAGGTAGTACGGGTTGTCCACCTGCGGAATGATCATCGTCAGCAGTCCGGTGCGGCCGAGCCGGAGGCTGCGCGCGGAGTGGTCCGGCGTGTAGCCGAGCCGCTCGGCGGCCGCGCGCACCCGCTCGGCGGTGTCCGGCGAGATGCGCCCGGTCCCGCCCAGAACCTGGGACACGGCGGTCTTCGAGACCCCGGCCAGCCGGGCCACGTCGGCGCCGGTCACTCGTCTTGACGATTCCACCGGCCCAGTGTAGACAATGCCCGTGAGCTTTGGTGTATCGATTTACCACGACGGGGACCGGGTGCTGTCCGGGGCCGTGCACTACTTCCGCACGCAGCCGCGGCAGTGGCGCGAGCGGCTCGCCCTGCTGCGCGCGATGGGGCTCGACACGATCGAGACGTACGTGCCGTGGAACCTGCACGAGCCGCGCCCCGGGGTGTACGACTTCGCCGGCCTCGCCGACCTCGACGGCTTCCTGCGCACCGCCGCCGGCTGCGGCCTGCGCGCGATCGTGCGTCCAGGGCCGTACATCTGCGCCGAGTGGGACAACGGCGGGCTGCCCGCGTGGCTGCGCGCGGACAGGGAGATCCCGCTGCGCTGCGCCGACCCGTCCTTCCTGGAACCGGTGGACCGCTGGTTCGACGTGCTGATTCCGAGACTGGCGGCGCATCAGGCGACTCGCGGCGGCAACGTGATCATGGTCCAGGTCGAGAACGAGTACGGGTCCTACGGCTCGGACGCCGGGTATCTGCGCCATCTGGCGGACGGCCTGGTCCGGCGCGGGATCGACGTGCCGCTGGTCACCTCGGACGGCCCGACCGAGCTCATGCTCACCGGCGGCACGCTGCCGGACGTGCGCGCGACGCTCAATTTCGGCAGCCGGGTGGCGGAATCGTACGAGTCGCTGCGCCGGTTGCGTCCGGACGAACCGGAGATGTGCATGGAGTTCTGGTGCGGCTGGTTCGACCATCACGGCCTCGACCACCACACCCGGGACGCGCACGACGCCGCGCAGACGCTCCACGAGATCCTCGAACGCGGCGGCTCGGTCAACATCTACATGGCGCACGGCGGCACCAGCTTCGGCTGCTGGCCCGGTGCGAATCAGGACCCGTCAACAGGCGGGTACCTCCCGGACGTGACGTCGTACGACTACGACGCACCGCTGACGGAGGACGGCCGTCCCTCGCCGAAGTACTGGGCGCTGCGGGAGGTGCTCGGCAAGTACACCGAACTGCCGCCGGTGCCCCACTGCGACAAGCCGCGGTTGCCGAGCTCCGCGGTGCGGCTGACCGACCGGCTGCCGCTGCTCGACTGCCTGGACGTACTGAGCACCGGGACCGTCGAGTCCGCCGTGCCGCCGAGCTTCGAAGAGCTCGGACACGGCCGCGGCCTGGCCGTGTACCGCACGCGGATCCCCGGGTCGCGCACGGTCCCGGAGCCGTTGCGTGTCGACGGCCTTCGCGATCGTGCGCAGGTCCTGGTGGACGGTGTTCCCGTCGCGATACTCGAACGCGACGGGGACACGTCGGTTCCGCTGGCGACCGGCGAGGTCACGCTCGTGGTCGAGGCGATGGGGCGGGTCAACTACGGCCCGCTGCTCGGCGAACGCAAGGGCATCGTCGGCGCGGTCACGCACGGGATCCAGATCCAGCACGGTTGGCGGACCGATCCCGTCGACTTCGAGCGGATCGGCGCGCTGCCGTGGGGGCGGGTCGGCGAGTGCGCGGGACCGGCCTTCCATCGCGGCGTCCTGGTCGTGGACGAGCCGCGGGACGGCTTCCTCGAACTGCCGGCCGGCGGCAAGGGCTACCTGTGGATCAACGGGTTCTGTCTCGGGCGCTACTGGTCGCGCGGCCCGCAGCGGCGGCTCTACCTGCCGTGGCCGCTGCTGCACGCCGGCGAGAACGAGGTCGTCGTGCTCGAACTCGACGCGGATGAACTCGGCCCGGTCCTGGTGCGCGGCGAACCCGACCTCGGCAGGGTCGCGGAGCCGAGCAGTCCGTGGAGCCTGTCCGGTGATTGAGGGGAACGAGATGGAGACGATGGACCCGAAGACGAGGCACGTGCTGGTCGTCGGCATCGACGGAGTGCGCTTCGACTGGCTGCGCTCCGGTGAGGTCGACGTGCCGAACATCGACGCGGTCGCGCAGGGCGGCTTCATCGCGCCCGCGCAGGTCGACGAGCAGACGCCGACGATGTCGGGGCCGTGCTGGGCCACGATCGCGACCGGCGTGCACGTGGGCAAGCACGGCGTGTGGGGCAACGACTTCTCCGGCCACCGGCTCGCCGTCTTCCCGGACTTCGCCACTCGGCTGGCCTGCCAGTTCGGCCGGGTCAGCTACGTGGTCGCGGGCTGGGACCCGCTGGTCACCGCGCGCCAGGGCGGGCCGTTGTTCGCCGCGCCGAGCCGTGCCACGTACATCGCGCCGCGCGAGGACACCGCCGAGGGCTGGGAACTGGCGGACGAGGCGGTGACCGTCGACGCCGAGGCCGTGCTGCGGCGCGATCAGGTCGACGCCGCGTTCGTCTACCTGGGCGCCGCGGACGAGACCGCGCACCTGCACGGCTGCGGCGAGCGCTACCGCGTGGCCATCCGCAACGCCGACGCACGCCTGGGGCGGCTGCTCGCGACGCTGCGTGCCCGTCCCGGGTACCGGCACGAGGACTGGACGATCATCGTCGTCACCGATCACGGGCACGTGGACGCGGGCGGGCACGGCGGCCGCTCGGAGCAGGAACGCACCGCGTGGATCGCGTGCAGCGGACCCGGAATCGCACCGGGGTCGGCGCACGGCAGGCAACTGCGGCACGCGGACGTCGCGGCGCACGTGTTCGCGGCGCTCGACATCCCGGCCGACCGGCACTGGACCCTCGACGGCCGGCCCTTCGCCTCGGCGCACGCGGCGTGACCGACGACAACGCGGATCCGCCCGCCACGCCGTGACGGCGGGCGGGCGGGGTCCGAACTGGACGGCGTGGCCGGCTACACGATGACCTCGAGCACAGGCGTCTGATAGTCGGCCTCGACGCTCGAATACAGCACAGTCGCGAGGCAGGTGGAAGTCGACTCCTGCCAGACGCCGAGCGCGGTCACGGCGCCGGTTCCGGTCTGCACGGCGGCCGTCACGTCGAGCCCGACCCAGTCCGTCAGGTCGCTGATCTGGCCGGAACCGAGCGCCGTACTCAGCGTGGGCGCGGTGTCGAAGGTGACCGTGGACGCGCTCCAACTGCTGCTGGAAAGCTCGTACGCGGTCAGCGTGGTCTGGCTGCCGCCGCTGTCCGAGACGAACCCGTTCAGCCACAGGATCGCCCGCTTGACCGTTCCGCTGATCGACGAGGTGTCGAACTGCAGCAGCGCCACGCGATCGTAGGCGCCGGTGGAATTCTTCACGACCATCGTGTTCGTGGTCGAGTAGTTGGTGGCCGCGTACGTGCCGCCGCGCACGTAGGTGTCGCCGGTCGGAGCGAGCATTGTCGCGGTGCGCGTCGTCGCGGCCGTGCCGCTCGTGGAGAGTGTCGCGGTGAACGTCGCTCCGCGCGATCCTCCGGTCTCGACCAGCAGCGTGACGCCGGAGCTCGTGGCCGACAGGACCGTCAGGCCGTCGCTGGCCGAGACGAGCGACGTGAAGCCGGAGGCGGCCACCGTGACCTCGACGGTCGAGGCGGTCCACGTCGGGTCGGAGACGGCGATCGTCAGCTCGCCGGCGGCCTGCTGCACGCTCACGGACGCGGGAGCGTTGACCGTGATCGACCCGGCGGTTCCCGCGGCGAAGAAGTTCGCCATCGTCACCCCGAGGCTCGAATCCGTGATCGCCTGCACGGTGGCGGTGTTCGAGACGACCGACACGCTCGGGCTCGCGGCGTACGCGGCGGTCTCCGTCTCGGTGGCGTTCGGCAGGACCACGTAGGAGTACGTGGCTCCGCTCGGGTCGGTGCCGTGGTTGAAGGCGATCGAGAGGTACGGACGCGTCTCGCTCGTGGTCAGACCACTGATGTTGATGTCGGACCAGGCGCCGGTCTGGTTCGTGAGCGCGAACTCGATGTTGTTCGCACCCGCGGACCACAGGAAGTAGTAGCCCGCCACGCCGGTGATGCAAGCGGAATGGACCGCGCTGACCGTCGAGGACCAACCGGCGCTGATGGACTGCTCGGTTCCGTTGATATAGAGGTCGTTGCTGCCTATCGAGTGCAGGTTGCGGTTCTCGACCGTGGTCAGGACCGTGTTGCCGGACGTCGAGGTGATGCCGGCGCCGAGACACACGACGGCGTCGTCGAGGCAGAACCAGGACTTGTAGCCGGCGAGGTCCGTCGAATACGCCTTGAGCTGCATGCCGAGCGCACCGTAGACGCCCCCGAGCACCGAGCCGCCGACCCACTTCGTGGCCGGGAAGGTGTTGGCTCCGGCGGAGTTCGCGAGCGTGCCCTGATCCGCGGTGACTCCGGGCAGCAGATACGGGTCGACGGTGCACCAGAACTCGTCGTTGTACTGCGCGATGTCGCCGTCGAGGTAAAGCTGGCCCATGCCGTCGCCGGTGTACCAGCCCTGCAGGTTCTCGCTGTTGATGACCTCGTAGCGCATGATGTTGTCCGAGCACATCGAGATCGAGTACGCCCAGCCCGGACGGCGGTGCACGGCGCGGGCCATGTTCGGGAACTGATTGTGCGCCTCGGGCTCGGCCGCGGCGGTGATCGAGGAGTCGGTGAGCACGGCGTGCGCGGAGGCGATCGCGGCGACGCCGACCGCCGAGGTCGTGACCGTCGCACCGGTGGTGGTGTTCACGATGACCGTGGTGGTGGCCGAGATCGTCGTCACCGTGTTGCGCTGCAGCCAGCCCTTGGCGGTCGCCTTCCACGCGGCGGCCTGCGTGCTGTCCGTGGTCGCGCCCGCCCAGCCGAGCAGGATCAGCGCGGCGTTGAAGCCGTCGGTGGAGTCGGTCTCGGCGTAACGCGAGATGGCGCGGCCGCGCACGGAGTCGAGCATCAGGCCGTTGTAGACCATCGGCGCGAGGCCGTACGTGACGCCGTCGGCATAGTTGGCGAGGTTCGAGTCCGTGATGGCCCACGTCGAGCCGACAAGGAGCGCGACGAGGGCCTGCAGGTCGTTCCACTCGACGGCGCCGTAGCTGCCGGTGTACGCGACGCCGCTGTGGAAGACGCACGAGTAGTCCGAGTACAGGCCGTTTCCGCCGCACATGACGAACGGCAGCGCCGCGGAGATCGCGGACACCGCCGTGCTGATCGTGGACGAGGTCTCGGTGAGCGTGCCCGCGATGATCCAGGCGCGGCACAGGTCGAGCAGGTTCGCGCCCGTCGCCGTGGTCGTCTTGCCGTTGCTGACGATCATCTGCGCGGACGGGCTGGTGACGAACCCTGAGATGCTGGACCAGATGTCGGATATCAGCGTGCTGGACAGCTCGCCGTACATCAGGACCGCGGCGTCCTCGAGCGCGTGCGTACTGCCGATCTGCCAGTCCCACCAGTTGCCGTACGGGGTGACGGTCGAGGCGTACGGGCCGGTGACCATGAAGGTCAGCGCGTCGACGATGCTGGTCGCGAGCGACGAGCTGCCGGTGTAGTCCGTGCCCGGCGTGACGTACGCGAGCGCGAGCGTCAGCAGCCTGTTGAAGGTCGAGGTCAGGTTGGCGGACGCGGAGCCGAGCGGCAGATCCGGCCACAGCGAGGTGATCCCGGAGCCGGATTCGAGGGTCGACAGGTAGGCCTCGGCCTCGGCGTTCAGGCCGGCGAGCGCGGTGGCGAAGATCGAGTTCGAGGAGTCGATCGCGCCGCCGGACAGGCTCGTCGCCCACGACGAGCGGAGCGCGGCGTACGCGTCGGTGGCGGCGTTCGCGCTGTTCGGGGCGCCGATCGGCAGGGCGAACGCGCCGAGTCCGGCCGCGCCGACGGCGAGCAGCCGGCGGCGGGTCAGGGCGAGCGGAGCGCCGGGACGGTGGGAGAAGGGCATCGTTGACCTCCGGGAGAGAAGGGGGACTTCCGGTTCAGGCGCTGCGGGCGAGTTCGCGGCGACTGACGACGTGGACGAGGGCGCGCCCCGCGGCGTACCGCTCGAGCTCCGCCACCGCGCTGTCCCCGAGCCGCCGCAGCTCGTTGCCGAAGGATCCGGCCACGTGCGGGGTGAGGAAGACGTTGGGGAGGGTGAACAGCGGCGAGTCGGGCGACGGCATCGGCTCGACGACGTCGAGGATCGCGTTCAGCCGGCCGGCCGCCAGTTGCTCGGTGAGCGCGTCGGTGTCGATGAGCGAGCCGCGCGCGGTGTTGATGACGGTGGCGCCGTCCCGAACCAGCGCCAGCCGCCGCGCGTCGAGCATGTGGCGGGTCTCGGGGAGTTCGGGCGCGTGCACCGACACGATGTCGCTGCGCGCGCACAGCTCGTCGAGCTCGACCTTCCGCGCGCCGAGCTCGGCCGCCTCGAGCTCGCTGAGGAAGGGGTCGTAGACGAGGCGTTCGAGGTCGTGCTCGCGCAGCAGCCGCAGCACGCGGCGGCCGATCATCGAGGCGCCGACGATCCCCACCGTGCCGCGGTAGTTGCCGACGTGCCGGAAGTCGGAGCGCAGTCCTTCCTCGCTGCGCCGGGACCGGTAGTGCTCGCGCAGGCCGAAGGCGTCCTTGCCCGCGAGCAGGATCGCGGCGAGCGCGTACTCGGCGACCGGGAGCGCGTTGGCCCACGCCGCGCTGGAGACCTGCACGCCGCGCGCCCACGCCGCGTCGGTGACGAAGCGCTTGACCGAACCGGCGGCGTACAGCACGGCACGCAGCCGTGGTGCGCGGCGCAGGAAGTCCTCGTCGAGGACCGGCATCCCCCAGCCGGCGAGGATCACGTCGGTCTCGGCGAGCTCGTCGGCGGGCAGGGCGTCCGCGCCGTACGCGGAGCCCGGCGTCTTCCAGCGGGCGACCCGCTCGACCCGGGAGCAGGCGTCGGCGTCGAACAGGTCCGCGAACGGCACGGCCGGGTCGAGCACGACCAGGACACGGGGCGGTTCAGGCATGGCGGTATCGCGCTTTCACGGTAGAGGAGGTCGCGCTACTTGACGGCGCCGCTGGTCAGACCGGCGCGCCAGTACCGCTGAAGGCTGATGAAGGCGGCCACGACCGGCAGGATCACGATCGCGCTGCCGACGAACACGACCGAGGCCATCGCCGGGTCCTCGGTGCTGCTCTGCGCGTTCCAGATGTAGAGGCCGAGGCTCGCCGGGTAGAGCTTCTCGTCGCTGAGCATGATGTACGGCAGGTAGAAGCCCTGCCAGATCCCGGCGAAGGTGAACAGCATGATCGTGGCGACGCCCGGCTTGAGCAGCGGCAGCCCGATCCGCCAGAACGTGCGCACGTCGCCCGCACCGTCCATCCGCGCCGCCTCGATGACCTCGCCGGGCACGTAGGCCTGGCTGAAGACGCGGGCGAGGAACACGCCGAAGGGCGAGACGAAGCCGGGGATCAGCACCGCCCAGACCGTGTTGACCAGGTGGATCTTCGAGGCGATCAGGTAGAGCGGGAGCGCGGTGGCGGTGCCGGGGATCAGCACGCCCACCAGCACCAGCGCGTACAGCCGCTCCTTGCCGGGGAAGTCGTACTTGTCGAACGCGTACCCGGCGGCGGCGCACACGATCCCGGCCACGAGCGCGCCGACCCCGGCGTAGAGGATCGAGTTCAGGTACCAGCGGAAGTAGATGCCGCCGTCCTCGTGGATCAGGGCCCGGAGATTCCCCAGGGGGTCGAGTTCGCGCAGCGAGAACACGTCGCCGCTGAGGATCCCGCCCGGCGTCTTGCAGACCGCGAGCACCAGGAAGACCATCGGCAGCAGCGTGTAGAGCAGCCCGACGACGAGCACGCCGTTGACGACCGCCTTCGAGGTGAAACGGGAGGTCGTTCTCATGCCAGGTCCCTCCACCTTCTGGTGAGCCGGATCACGACGAACGACAGCACCCCGGACAGCAGCGCGAGCAGGATCGACCCGGCCGCGGCCGCCGCGTAGTCGTTGTCGGTGAACGCCGCGTTGTAGAGGTAGAGGTTCGGCGACCAGACCGCGGAGATCGATCCCGGCGCGATCGAGCCGAGCACCAGCGGCTCGTTGAACAGCTGGAGCACGCCGACGAGCGTCATCATCCCGGCGAGCGACGCGGCCGGGCCGATCAGCGGCAGTTTGATGCCGACCGCGGTGCGCCACTCCCCCGCGCCGTCGACCACGGCCGCCTCGATCACCTCGCGCGGAACCGCCTTGAGCGCCGCGTAGAAGATGACGATGTTGTAGCCGGTGAACTGCCAGACCGCGACGTTCGCCATGGCCGGAACCGACCACGCCGGGTGGTTCAGGTTCGGCGTCGCGCCGAGGTCCGTGAGCCACTGCACGACCGGGCTCACGTGCGGCGTGTAGAGGTAGAGCCAGATGATCGCCGCGAGGATGCCGGGCACCTGGCTCGGCAGGAAGAACACCAGCTGGAAGAAGCGCGAGGCCTTGGCCAGCGCGCTGTCGAGCAGCAGGGCCGCGGCGACCGCCGCGATCAGCATGACCGGCACGTACACGATGCCGTATTCGGCCACGTGCGCGAACCCGGACCGGAAGACCGCGTCGCCGAGCGTCCTGGTGTAGTTGCCGAGCCCGACGAACACGTCGACCGCGCCGCCGAAACCGAGCCCGGACGCCTCGGTGCGGTAGAGGCTCAGGTACACCGCGTAGCCCACCGGGATCAGCGTGACCGCGGTGAACAGCACGAAGAACGGGGACATCAGCAGCAGGGCGGAGCGGGCGCCGCGGGCCCGGCGCCGCCCAGGTCCTCGTCGAAGTGCTCGCCTGCGGCGTCTGCACCTCGGACCTCGGCGCCTGGCTCAACCACGACCCGGCCGAGCCCCCGGTTCGCCTCGGCCACGAAATAGCCGGCCGCGTCGTCGAAGCCGGCCCCGACGCGACCCGCTGGAAGGTCGGCGACCTGGTCACCGGCCTAGGCGGCGACGGCTTCGCGACCCACGCCGTCATGGACACGAACGCGATCCTGCCGATCCCCGACGGCATCGAACCCGCCCACGCCCTGGGCGAACCCGTAGCCTGCCTGGAAGAGGCGCTGTCCCGGACCGGAATCGTGCCGGGCCACCGCGTGGCCGTCGCGGGACTCGGCTTCATGGGCCTGGGTCTGGTCCAGCTCGCCGCCCGCCACGCCCCCGCCGTCCTCGTCGGTATAGACCCCGACCCCACCCGCCGCCGGCGAGCCCTGGCCATGGGCGCCGACCTGGCCTTCCACCCCGACGAGATCCCCGAGCGATACCGCACCGGCACCGCCCCGTCGCACCCTCACCGCGATGAACGAGGCCCTATCCCTGATCGCCGCCCGCCGCTTCAGCTACGCCCCCCTGATCACCCACCGCTTCCCCCTCTCCGAGGCCGACGCCGCATTCCAGACCCTCCGCACCGCCGCCCCCGACTTCGTCAAAGCCGTCCTCGTCCCCTGACTTGCGCGGCGAACTCGCCCACATCCGGCGACCGGCGGAGCTACCTCGTGAAAGAGGTGCGGAGGCGGTAGCGCTCGCCGACGTATTGGATCGTGGAGACGAACAGGGGCTCACGTTGGGAACTGAGGGCCAGTTGCCACATGATGAGGAGGGGGTCGCCCGCCTGGATCTGGAGGAGCTGTGCGGTGCGGACGTCGGCTTTGCAGACTTCGATGGTGCTGTCAGCGCGGGCGGGGGTGATGCCGGCGGCGGTGAGGGTGGCGTAGAGGGAACTGACGGCGAAGTCGACTTCTGCGATGTCGGAGACGAGGTTGCGCGGAATGATCGTCAGGTCCAGCGCGGTGGGGACGCCTTCGAGAAAGCGGACGCGTTCGAGGCGGAAGAGGTGGCTGCCGGGGGCGATGGAGAGTTGTTCGGCCTCATCGAAGCTGGCAGGGGTGGATTCGGCGCGGACGATCGTCGAGTGCGTACGTAGGCCCATGCGGGCGGCGGTCTCGCTGAAGGATTCGAGGTGGTTGGGCCACTCCTTCTTCTGGGCGCCCTGGGTGATATACCAGCCTCGACCATGTGACGCGTTGAGGACACCCTCGTCGACCAGTTGGCGGAGCGCTCTGCGGAGGGTGACGCGGCTGATGCCCAACTGTTCGCAGAGTTCGCGCTCGGGTGTGAGGCGGGCGCCGCGCTTGAGCACGCCGTTGTCGATCTCGCGGCGGATCAGGCTCGCTGCCTGGATCCACAAGGGTTCGGGATAACCCGGCACAATGCCGTCGGCAAGTTCGCGGGACTCACTCATATGTAAGGCCCCCATTTCCCTAACCAGCGGCGGACGACGAGAATCAGCGCAGCCAACGATAGCTCAGACCTTGTACTTCGGACGGGTACCAACCCGGGGCGCCCTGGCCCGGGCGGCGGCATGGCCAGCGGCCGCTGCGAACCCGGACCCGGGCCGTCGCCTGACCGCCCCGTGCCCCTACGCGAGGCGTGGACCGCTGCGGTTCACAGCCTGACTGCTTCCTTGGGGGGGGAAAGCGGCGCCCGACGCAGTACGCCCGTGGGGGGGTCCTGCCGCTCGATGGCTACACCTGTCGATGGTAACGACCACCACAGTTGTGGTGCATGCGCCGATGGGGCGGTTCGATGTCGGAGCGCCGGCCTTGCCGCATGAGCCGCGCCTACGCCGCATCGCGAAGCAGGTACGCCGATGACTTACCCGCCCCCAGCGCACAGCATCGGGTGTTTCACTTCAGGATGCCCGTCGAAGCGGACTGCGGACACGACCGGCGGCCACGGCACACTCCATCTCGTCGATCACTGCGCTGTCCGGTACCCGCGAGTTGTTCGAACAGCTCAAACTAGAAGTTGAAGAATTATGCAACTTCCTAGAGAATGAAGCTCATGACTGAGGCTGAAGCCGTTGAGGCGTTGCAGGCACCCAAGGGCCGGTCGGCGTTCGCGCAGGTGGCCGGGGTGGGTATGGCCTTGATGGGCTCGTCGCTGCCGAGCAGCGCCGAGGCGCATGTGGACCATGGGTATGCGCCGGCGCGTTGGGCCGCGGTGTCGGTGTCCGGCCTCGGTTGGATTATCGGCGGCGTCGCCCTGCCCCTCGGCAACATCCCGCTGGTCGTGCTCGGCGGCGTTCTCCAGGTCGTCGCGGTGGTCGTGAACCTGGCGATGAATGCGGCTGGGCTGGGGGCGTTGGCCAATGACCAGTGGGCCGAGGCCAAGGCGGCGGCGAAGGCTGTTCGCTCCGTCGATTCCTGAAGCGGGGCTAGGTGGAATCCGTGCCCGATGACTTGCGTCGGCGCCTGGACCGGGCCGAGCAGGTCGCGCGTTTCGCCGAGGCGAGTGGAGACGAGAGCGCGCTTCGGGTGGCAGAGATGGTGGTAGCGGGGTTGCTTGGCGCAACCGACGACGGCAGCGATGAGATCGCGGACGGCTCGGTCGGCGATCTCGGCTCCGGCGGGCCTACGGACCGGCGGGAGGCGGAGTGAGCCTGCAGTGGCGGTATGAGCGTCTGGAGCACGCTGGCGTCCTCGCTCTCGCGGGTTGTCTGGAGGCCGCGACCGTCGTTCGGTTCTACGGAGCGCTGACCTGGCCGCTTTCGCGCGGCGTCGGGCCGTTGATTCTGGATCTGTCGGCCGTGGAGGGGTGGGATGATGCGGGGCGGGCGGCGATCGCCACGGCCGCTCGTCGGCTCGCGACCAGCGCGCGACTGCTCGAACTCGCCGCGGCTCCGTCAGGCCTGGCCGGGGCCGTGATCGGTGACCCGCGTACGCCGTTCGGCTCGCACCCCGATCTCGCCTGCGCGCTGCGTGCTCTCGGCATCGAGGATTCGCATCGGGAGGAGCACCGGGTGTGGCAGACCGCCGGTTGGCCTGTTGGCGTGCCGATGGTGCGGGCATAAAGCGGTAGGAACCCTGCTCGCTTCCCAGCCAGGGCGAGGCTTAGCTTTCGACGAGGTGGGCACCGAAGCTCTCGCGCGCCGCACCCCAGCGCTGCTGATCGAATCCGGTGTCGCCGAGCGCGTCAGTGGCCTGGTATCCCATGGCGAGGGCGTGGTGGACGTTGTCCGGGGTGAACAGGCCCTGACGACCGAACGTGGTCAGGCGCGGCACGGACGCCGCCCAGGTCTCTAGGACGTCGAGGTGTTGGCGGTAGCCGAGGTGGTGGACGGGGTAGCCCTGGCGCAGGCGTTTGACCTGGATCCAGGCCAGGCGCATCGGCGGTAGGTGGCTGTGGGCGACGGTTTCGGTGATCAGGGTGCTGAGCTGACGCTCGTCGGCGGACCAGGTCTCGTCGCCGATCTCGCAGGGGATCTCGAAGCAGACGACCGAGCGGTCCTCGGGGTCGTCGGGGTTGATCCGGTGGTTGGCCGGTTCGGAGATGCGGGTGACCGGAGTGTGGCCACCGGGGATGTAGTGCACGTCGTGGTTGGTCCAGCGTCCGCCTTCGTGGACGGCGTAGACCAGCAGCAGCGCGCGGAAGCGGAGTGCGGCGCCGGCTTCGATGGTTTCGAAGGCTGGGGCGGGGGTGGTGATGCGTGCGAGCAGGGGCAGCGGAATGGTGGAGAAGACGTGCGCGGCGTGCACGGCGGTGTGCGGCGCCGACCGGTCGTCGGTGAACCACGCGCCTCGGGTGCTGATCGAGCCGTAGTGCTCGGAGCGGGCGGTGCTCACCGTGATGCCGTGCGTGTCGGCGGTGATCTGCTCCACGGCGGTGCCCAGCCGCACCCGGGCGCCCGCGGTGACGGCGGCCTCGGCGAGGGTCTCGCACAGTTGTCCGAAGCCGCGGCGTGGGTAGAGGTAGGCGAGTGATTCGGTGGCCAGCGCGCTGCGGACCGAGCGGATCAGCGCGGCCCACGCGGTCGGGGCTCCGGCCTTGCGCCGGGCCTGGTCCGCGTCGACCTGCTGCCCGGAGATGCCCCAGAGTTTGCGCGCGTACGGCTCGTAGACCAGGTCGTACAGCGTGGTGCCGAATCCGGCGCGCATAGCGTCCGCGTAGTTCCCGGCCCCGGCCGCGTCGGTGGCGCGGTGCCGGGAGGCGAGTGCGTCGAAGGCGGCCTTGGCCATGGGCGCGGCGGGTAGTGCTTTGGCGATCTCGCGCGGTTTGAAGGGGTAGGCGACCCAGCGTTCGCCGAGCAGCAGGCGGCCGGTGCGGTAGCGGGTCTGCAGGTCGGCGCCGAGCAGGGCGCGCAGGTCGGCGAGGACGTGCGGCGGCAGGTCGGGGTTGAGGCGGTGGCTGCCGTGGTCCACGCGGATCCCGGCGACCTCGAAGGACGCGGACAGTCCGCCGACCGCGTCGGAGCGTTCGAGGACGGTGACGCGGTGGCCGCGCCGGGCGGCGCTGTAGGCGGCGGCGAGACCCGCGGGTCCGGCGCCGAGCACGACGAGGCCGCTCGCACTCGTCATGCGGGAAAGTCCATGGCAGGTGATCCTAAGGGTTCGCGGGTGGACTGTATCCGGGCTCTGCGGCCCGGATGCTGAGGGACTTTCGGCCCTGGCGCGGTGGTGGAGACTGCGGCCGAGCGGGTTATCACGGTGGATCTAGGCCGCTGCCCTCTCGGCGTTGGACACTTCGCTCGCTGGTATCAGGAGGCTGTAATCTCCGTCATATCGCCGGCAGATCAGTCGCGCAGCGCCGGTGGCGGCGTCCGCGAACAGCAGGAACGGCAGTGTGCTCGCGTTCAGCCGAGCGGTGGCGGCATCCGGCGTCATCGTGGGCGCCGGCCACGGGTCGGTGACCAGGCGCAGCGCTCCGGGATGCGGCGGTGCGGCCGGGCGCAGGCGCGCGAGACGGTAGCCGGCGGGCCCTCCCCGGTAGATCAGTGCATGCTCGCCGGTCTCGGCGTCGGTGAACAGGTGGGCGTCGTAGTCGAGGACGTCCATCGTGGCGGCAGCAACCTGGACGTGGCTGGGCACCGGTGTGACGGTCTTGGTCCGCGCGATCCGTCCACGGTCGCGCGGGACCAGAGGCGAGGTCGGCTGGCGGATGACGGCGGGATCGGGCCAAACCCGCGCGCTCCAACCGCCGGCGGCCTCGATCAGACGTTCTCGGCTGCGCTCGACCAGGCGTTTACCGGCCGCCTCGACACTCTCGCCGATGACCTGGACGCGGATCGGGCGCCCGTCGGCGTAGGCGTTGGCCTGCGCCACCACGCCCAAGACACGCCACACTTCGGGAACATCGATCCTGATGCGCAGGCCGGAGACGAGGACCCCGAGCCCTCGGGCCGCGCGTGCGATCTCCGTCTCGGCCAACGCCGATGCGTGCTCGATCGCGGGCGCGAGGTGCCCGGCCCTGCGCGGCGTGCTCATGCCCGGCTGCCCGCTTCCTTCTCTTGTCCCCACCGATGCTCGGGCGCGAAGGCGGGGGCGACGCCGTGCTGGTGGCGCGGGTCGTTGGGGCCGATGAGAACGGCGCGTGCGTCCAGGCGTTCGTCGATCACCGCCAGCAGGCGGGCGACCATCGCGCGCTCGCGCCGAACCTGGCACTGCTTCAGGTCGGCCGCTAGTCGCCGCAGTTCGTCGTCTATCTCGGTGACCGGATCGGAGGCTATGGCCCTTCGACTCCGGGCGAACACGCGCAGTTTCACGCTGCCAGGATAGGGCCGATCGCGTTAAAGTTGAAGAACTATGCAACTTGCTAGATGGTGAGCCCGTTGGGCGAGGTGGCGGTGGGCGAGTTCGCGGACGTGCTGCGCGCGCAGATCGCCGAGACCCACGCGAAGCTGGCGGCGGCGCGTGCCAACCGGGACTTCGAGACGATAACTCCACAGGTGCTGCGGCTGCGCTACCTGCTGGACGTGGCCGTCGAGAACGGGGTCACGGTCGAGGAGGACACTGGAGCCTCGACCGGTTCGGC
>DATJIF010000174.1:0-106190 GCA_035493475.1 Actinospica sp. | reverse complement strand
GTTGTCGAGACCCGGGGTTGTGCGAACGCCCCGTCGTTGAGGGGGTCGAGCCATGGGGCGCGGCCGGGCCAAGGCCAAGCAGACCAAGGTCGCTCGCCAGCTGAAGTACCAGCCGGCCGGTGACCTCGACCGTCTGCGGTCAGAGCTGGGCGTCAGTGATCCGCATCCGCCGTCGAGAAGTAATGGTTCCCGCGACCATGAACTCGATGAACGCTATGCGGCTTATGCGGATTACGCCGAGGACGCTGAAGAGGATGACGACGAAGAGGAAGACGAGGACGAGGAAGACTCGTTCCCTCATCGTTGACCCGAGCTGGTGAAGGACAGGCAGGACGGCCGAGCCGCTCCGCCTGTCCTTCCGCTCTCTGCGGATGATCTCCGGGCACGGCCTCAGGCGTAGTCGCCGACCAGGGCCGCCGAACCGGGCGCCTTCGCGTCCGCCGCCGCCTCCACGGTGCCCAGCGACCAGCCGCGCAGACCCAGTTCGCCGAGCGCGCGCAACGCCGCGTCCGCCTGGTCCGCCGCGAGCACCGCGACCATGCCGACGCCCATGTTCAGCGTGCGCTCCAGTTCGCCGCGCTCGATCGAGCCGACCGTGCCGACCGTCTGGAACACCGCGGGCGGCGTCCAGGTCGAGCGGTCCAGGCGCGCGTGCAGCCCGGCCGGGATGACCCGCGCCAGGTTGGCGGCCAGACCGCCGCCGGTGACGTGCGCGTACGTGTGGATCGGCACCCGGCGGGCCAGCTCCAGGCAGGCCTTCGCGTACACCTTCGTCGGCTCCAGCAGCTCCTCGCCGAGGGTGCGGCCGAACTCCGGCACGTCGCGGTCCAGATCCCAGCCGGCCTGCTTCAGCAGCACGTGCCGGACCAGCGAGTATCCGTTCGAGTGCAGGCCCGAGGACGCGATGGCCAGCACCGCGTCGCCCGCCGCGACCCGCTCCGGGCCGAGCAGCTCGTCCGCCTCGACGACGCCGGTCGCCGCGCCCGCCACGTCGTACTCGCCCGGCGCCAGCAGCCCCGGGTGCTCCGCGGTCTCGCCGCCGATGAGCGCGCAGCCAGCCTCGGCGCACGCCTCCGCGATGCCGCGCACGATCGCCGCGACCGTCTCCGGCACGACCTTGCCGATGCAGACGTAGTCCGTCATGAACAGCGGCTCGGCCCCGCACACGACCAGGTCGTCGACGACCATGCCGACGAGGTCGAAGCCGATGGTGTGGTGCACGTCCATCTTCTGCGCCAGCGCGACCTTCGTGCCGACGCCGTCGGTGGAGGTGGCCAGCAGCGGGCGCCGGTAGTTGGTCAGCGCGCTCGCGTCGAACAGGCCCGCGAAACCGCCGAGCCCGCCTAGGACCTCGGGCCGGGAAGCCTTGGCCACCCACTGCTTCATCAGCTCGACGGCGCGGTCACCGGCTTCGATGTCGACTCCGGCAGCTGCGTACGTGTTCACTTCGGGTGGCCTTTCAGGGGTGGCTGAGCGACGCGGCGACGTCGGTCGGGATCTCCAGCAGGTGCTTGCCGAGCCGCTCCGGGTCGGGCAGCTCGACCGGGTACACGCCGTCGAAGCAGGCTCGGCACAGCCGGTCGGCCGCAATCGTGGTCGACTCGATCATGCCGTCGAGCGAGATGTAGCCGAGCGAGTCGGCGCCGAGCGAGTGCGCGATCTCCTCCACCGACAGGCCGTTCGCGATCAGCTCGGCCCGGGTGGCGAAGTCGATGCCGTAGAAGCACGGCCACTTCACCGGCGGCGAGGAGATGCGCACGTGCACCTCGAGCGCTCCGGCCTCGCGCAGCATCCGGACCAGCGCGCGCTGCGTGTTGCCGCGCACGATCGAGTCGTCCACCACGATCAGCCGCTTGCCCTCGATGACCTCGCGCAGCGGGTTCAGCTTGAGCCGGATGCCGAGCTGCCGGATCGTCTGGCTGGGCTGGATGAAGGTGCGGCCCACGTAGGCGTTCTTGACCAGGCCGTGCCCGAACGGGATGCCGGACTGCTCCGCGTAGCCGATCGCCGCCGGGGTGCCGGACTCCGGGGTCGGGATGACCAGGTCGGCCTCGACCGGGTGCTCCACGGCGAGCCGGCGGCCCATCGCGAGCCGGGAGGCGTTCACCGAGCGGCCGGCGATCGCGGTGTCCGGGCGGGCCAGGTAGACGTACTCGAAGACGCAGCCCTTCGGCTCGGGCTGGGCCCAGCGCTGCGAGCGCAGCCCCTCCTCGTCGATGACGACGAGCTCGCCCGGTTCGATCTCCCGGATGAAGGAGGCGCCGACGATGTCCAGCGCCGCGCTCTCGCTGGCCACCACCCAGCCGCGGTCCAGCCGGCCGAGCACCAGCGGCCGGATCCCCTGCGGGTCGCGCGCGGCGTAGAGGGTGGTCTCGTCCATGAACACGAGCGAGAAGGCCCCGCGCAGCCGCGGCAGCACCTGCAGCGCCGCGTCCTCGAGGCTGAGCTCGGAGCGGCTGGCCAGCAGGTCGGTCATCATGTCGCTGTCCGAGCTGGCGCCGCGGTCCTTGCCCAGCACCGCGCCGTTCGCCCGGGCGGCCCCGACCAGCTCGACCAGTTCGGCGGTGTTGGTCAGGTTCCCGTTGTGCCCCAGCGCTATCGCGCCGTGCGGCGTGGCCCGGAACGTCGGCTGCGCGTTCTCCCAGACGGAGGAGCCGGTGGTCGAGTAGCGGGTGTGCCCGACGGCCAGGTGCCCGCGCAGGGTGCCGAGCGTCTCCTCGTCGAAGACCTGCGAGACCAGGCCCATGTCCTTGTACACGAGGATCTGCGAGCCGTTCGAGGCCGCGATCCCCGCGGACTCCTGCCCCCGGTGCTGCAGTGCGTACAGCCCGAAGTACGCCAGCTTGGCGACCTCTTCCCCGGGTGCCCACACGCCGAACACTCCGCAGGCGTC
Organism: Actinospica sp.; assembly: GCA_035493475.1. Lineage (GTDB taxonomy): Bacteria > Actinomycetota > Actinomycetes > Streptomycetales > Catenulisporaceae > Actinospica. The sequence continues at coordinate 103,297 of DATJIF010000174.1, read as the reverse complement.
CTGCGGGTGCTTGTCTTCGTCGGGGAGTATGTCGTGGGTCAGTCGTCCATCTGGGCGCTTCACGCCCCCAGTCTACGTCATGGCCGACGGGCCCCGATCAGCCCTTGAGACCGAACCGGGGCCCGCACGCCTCAGTTGCTGGTCACTTCGATCTGCTCGCTGTGGTAGACCGGGTGCCCGCCGACGTAGACGTAGCTGAAGGTGACCGGGTCCGGGTCGTTCTTCTCCTGCTCGGTCCAGCCCGTCCACGAACCGTCCGGGTTGCGGTCGACGGTCTCGACCAGGCCGTCGGGCAGCAGGGCCGCGATCTCCGAGCCGGTCGCGTCGATTCCGGTGATGGTGGCCTGGGTGATGCCGGTCGCGCCGCTCGGGGTGCCCCAGCCGCCGGTCTGCCAGCTGCCGTTCGCCTCGCGCAGGTTGTGCTTGAGCACGCCGGTGGAGGTGACCTCGATGATCTGCGCCGTACCGTCTTCGAGGCCTGCGATGCTCGCGTCCGTCACGGTGACGCCGGGCTGGCTCAGAGCGCGCCAGCCCTGCCAGCTGCCGTTGGCGAAGCGGATGTTGTGCATCAGCACGCCACTGGTGGTGACGGCGACGAGCTGGGCGGAGCCGTCCGGCATCGCGGTGATGGCCGCCTGCTTGAAGCCGGTCGATCCGGCGGGAGAGGCCCAACCGGCCTGCCAGGTGGTGTCGTTGTTGCGGATGGTGTGCAGCAGCTGTCCGGTCGAGGTGACCTCGATCAGCTGCGAGGAGCCGTCCGGCATACCCGCGATGCCGACGCCCTTGACCGTCACACCCGGCTGGGCCAACGTCTGCCAGCTTCGCCACACGCCGGTCCACGGCTGGTAGCTGAAGTCGACGGCGCCGGTCGTGGTGACGGCCACGATCTGCTGGTTGTGGTGGCCCGTCATCGTGTAGGCCGCCTGCGAGACCCCGGTCAACGTGGTCGGATTGGTGTCGCCCATGACGATCAAGGTGCCCGGCACCTCGTCCGCCGCCTGCGCCGACAGCGGCGTGAACGCGGCCGCGCCGATGAGAGCCGCCGCGCAGACGGCAGCAGTACGAGAACGCATGAATTCCCCACCCCTTATTGAATTCTCCGATCCAACGGAGACGATGCTACAGGGGGAGATACATACTGAGATCGCTTCGCGGTCCCGAGGCGGAGATGCGGCCGTCGGCCACGGCGTCGGACCAGGCCAGGGTGCCGTCGGCGAGGGCGAGCCAGGTGGCGGCGTCGGTCTCGACGATGTTGGGCGGGGTGCCGCGGGTGTGGCGGGGGCCTTCGACGCACTGGACCGCTACGAAGGGCGGGACGCGGAGCTCGACGCTGCGGCCGGGAACCTTCTGCGCGAATGCGCGTACTGATTCCTTGACCGCGGCGGCGAGCTCCTTGCGCTCCATCGACGGATTCCGGATTCCGCTCAGCCGAACAGCTTCGGGAACGTGCCGGTCCACGCCTCGCGCAGTTCGTCCAGCGGGATGGCGAACTGGTCCTGCACGTCGAGCTCGTCGCCGTCCACGACGCCGATGCGCGCCACCGGGACGTTCCGGAAGACGCACATGTCGGTGAACCGCTTCTCCTCGCTGCGCGGCACCGCGACGACGGCGCGGCCGGCCGACTCGGAGAACAGCGCGACGAAGGGGTCGAGTTCGCTCGGCAGCACGACGCGGGCGCCGTGGCCGCCGCGCAGGCAGGACTCCGCGATCGCCTGCACCAGGCCGCCGTCGGACAGGTCGTGCGCAGCCGAGAGCATGCCGTCGCGCGATCCCGCGATCAGGATCTCGGCCAGCTGCCGCTCGCGCTCCAGGTCCAGCCTCGGCGGCAGACCGCCGAGGTGGCCGTGCGCCACGTGCGCCCACTCGCTGCCGCCGAACTCGTCGCGCGTCTCGCCGACCAGCAGCAGGATCTCGCCCTCGGTCTCGAAGGCGCTGCGGGTGCGGCGGGCCACGTCGTCGATCACGCCGAGCACGCCCACGATCGGCGTCGGGTGGATCGCCTCGGAGCCGGTCTGGTTGTAGAAGGACACGTTGCCGCCGGTGACCGGGGTGCCCAGCTCCAGGCAGGCGTCCGCGAGACCGCGGCAGGCCTCTGCGAACTGCCACATCACCTCGGGGTCCTCGGGGGAGCCGAAGTTCAGGCAGTCGGTGACGGCCAGCGGCTTGGCACCGGTCGCGGCGACGTTGCGGTACGCCTCGGCCAGCGCGAGCTGCGCACCGGTGTACGGGTCGAGCTTGGTGTAGCGGCCGTTGCCGTCCGTGGACAGCGCGATGCCGGCGCCGGTGTCCTCGGAGACGCGCAGCATCCCGGAGTCCTCGCCGTGTGCCAGGACCGTGTTGCCGCGCACCCGGTGGTCGTACTGCTCCAGCACCCAGGTCTTGTCCGCGAGGTTCGGGCTGGCGATCATCGTCAGCACGGTCTCGCGCAGCTCGTCGCCGGTCTTGGGCCGGGCCAGCCGCTCGGCGCTCGGGGCGTCGGCCTGCAGCGCGTCCTGCCAGGACGGCCGGTGGTACGGCCGCTCGTAGACCGGGCCCTGGTGCGCGAGGGTGCGCGGGTCCACGTCCACGATCGTCTCGCCGTGCCAGGTCATCCGGAGCCGGCCGGTGTCGGTGACGGTGCCGATGACCGTCGCGATGACGTCCCACTTCTCGCAGATCGCGAAGAAGCGCGGCAGGTTCTCCGGCGTGACGACCGCCATCATCCGCTCCTGCGACTCGCTCATGAGGATCTCCTCGGGAACGAGCGTCGCGTCGCGCAGCGGGGCCAGGTCCAGCTGCACGTCCATGCCGCCGGTGCCGGCCGCGGCCAGCTCCGTGGTCGCGCAGGACAGACCCGCGGCGCCGAGGTCCTGGATGCCGGTGACCAGGTCCTCGGCGTAGATCTCCAGGCAGCACTCGATCAGGACCTTCTCCATGAACGGGTCGCCCACCTGGACGCTCGGCCGCTTGGAGGGCTTGTCCTCGTCGAAGGTGGCGGACGCCAGCACGGACGCGCCGCCGATGCCGTCGCCGCCGGTGCGCGCGCCGAACAGCACGACGCGGTTGCCCGGGCCGTCCGCCTTCGCGAGCTTGATCTCGCTCTTCTTGAGCACGCCGACGGACAGCGCGTTGACGAGCGGGTTGCCGGAGTAGCAGGCGTCGAACACGACCTCGCCGCCGATGTTCGGCAGGCCGAGCGAGTTGCCGTAGCCGCCGATGCCGCGCACCACGCCGGGCAGCACCCGGTGCGTGTCGGCCGCGTCCGCCGGGCCGAAGCGCAGCGGGTCGAGCACGGCCACCGGGCGCGCGCCCATCGTCAGGATGTCGCGCACGATGCCGCCGACGCCGGTCGCGGCGCCCTGGTACGGCTCCACGTACGACGGGTGGTTGTGCGACTCGATCTTGAAGGTGACGGCCAGGTCGCCGCCGACGTCCACGACGCCCGCGTTCTCGCCCGGGCCGACGAGCAGGAAGTCCACCTCCGGCGCCTTCTCGCCGAACTGCTTGAGGTGCACCTTCGAGGACTTGTAGGAGCAGTGCTCCGACCACATCACCGAGTACATGGCCAGCTCGGAGGAGGTCGGGCGGCGGCCCAGGATCTCCCGGATGCGCGCGTACTCGTCGTCCTTCACGCCGAGCGCCTCGTACGGCTGCTCGGTCTCCGGGGACGCGGTGGCGCGCTCGACGGTGTCCACCTGGTACTTGTTCTCGCTCATCAGGCGTTCACCAGCTGCTTCAGAACGGACGTGAAGAAGGGCAGGCCGTCGGTGGCCGGGCCGGGGTACGGGCCGGTGAGGTCCTCGATGGCGTGCTCCGGGTGCGGCATAAGGCCGACGACGTTCCCGGCCGCGTTCGCGATACCGGCGATGTCCCGTGCCGAGCCGTTCGGGTTGTCGACGTAGCGGGCGATCACGCGGCCCTCGGCCTCGAGCTCGTCGAGCACCTTCTCGTCGGCGGCGAACTTGCCCTCGCCGTTCTTGATCGGGATCAGGATCTCCTGGCCGACCGTGTAGTCCGAGGTCCACGCGGTCGAGGTCGACTCGACCCGCAGCTTGACGTCCCGGTTGATGAACAGCGTGCCCGCGTTGCGGATCAGCGCGCCCGGCAGCAGGTGCGACTCGCACAGGATCTGGAAGCCGTTGCAGATGCCGAGGACCGGCAGGCCCTCGCGGGCGGCCGCGATGACCGCCTCCATCACCGGGGAGAACCGGGCGATGGCGCCGGCGCGCAGGTAGTCGCCGTAGGAGAAGCCGCCCGGCAGGATCACCGCGTCCACGCCGTGCAGCGCGGGGTCGCGGTGCCAGAGCGCGACGGGCTCGGCGCCGACCACGCGGGCGGCGCGCAGCGCGTCGGTGTCGTCCTGGGTGCCGGGGAAGGTGACGACGCCGATGCGGGCCGGCATCAGTCCTCCACCCGCACTCGATACTCCTCGATCACGGTGTTGGCGAGCAGCTTCTCGGCCATCTCGCGGACCCTGGCGAGCGCGGCCTCGTCGGCCGGCCCGGTCAGCTCCACCTCGAAGCGCTTGCCCTGGCGGACGTCGACGACCCCGTCGAAGCCCAGGCGCGGCAACGCGCGATTGACTGCCTGCCCTTGCGGGTCGAGGATCTCCGGCTTCAGCATGACGTCTACCACGACGCGTGCCATGAAACGCTCCCGGTGTCGTGACCACACACGTCCGCGTGTGATCGCTGTTGGCGGTGCCTCAAGCCTACCCGGGCGGAGGCAGTGCCCCCGCCCGGGTCCGGCTGACCTGCACCTATGTGAACACGCGGCCCGTCAGCCGCTCGTAGGCCTCGACGTAGCGGCCGCGCGTGCGCTCGACCACCTCGTCCGGCAGCGCGGGCGGCGCCTCGCCGGACTTCCGGTCCCAGCCGGACTCGGCGGAGGTGAGCCAGTCGCGCACGTACTGCTTGTCGTACGAGGACTGCGCGTGCCCCGGCTCCCAGAGGTCGGCGGGCCAGAAGCGCGAGGAGTCCGGCGTGAGCACCTCGTCGGCCAGCACGACCGTGCCGTCCGCGCGCTGTCCGAACTCGAACTTGGTGTCGGCCAGGATGATCCCGCGCTCGGCCGCGATCTCGTGCGCCCGGCGGTAGATCGCGAGGGTCAGCTCGCGGATCTCCGCGGCCAGCTCCGCACCGACCCGGCGCGCGGTCTCGGCGAAGTCGATGTTCTCGTCGTGCTCGCCGACCGCCGCCTTGGCCGCCGGTGTGAAAATCGGTTCGGCGAGCCGCGATCCGTCCACGAGCCCGGGTGGCAGCGCGATGCCGCACGCCGTCCCGTGCGCCTGGTACTCGGCCAGTCCGGAGCCGGTCAGGTAGCCGCGCGCGACGCACTCGATCTCGATCATGGACAGCCGCTCGCAGAGCATGGAGCGGCCCGATAGCAAGTCCTTGTGATCGCGAAGTTCCACGGGAAACATCGCCGGATCGGTCGTGACCAGGTGATTCGGCACCAGGTCGGCCAGCTGCTCGAACCACCAGAGACTCAGCTGGGTGAGGATCCTGCCCTTGTCCGGGATCGGGGTGTCCAGCACGTAGTCGAACGCGGAGATCCGGTCCGAGGCCACGAGCAGCAGCTTGCCGTCCACCTCGTACAGTTCGCGCACCTTGCCGGACCCGAGATGCCGCACGCCGGGGACATCGGTCAGCGTGTCGGTCACTTCAGGTCCGCCAGCTTCGCGAACATCCCGTCGAGCCGGGTGACGAAGCGCTCCGGACGGCAGACCTCGTCCAGCCGCTTCTCGTCGATCTCCAGGTTCGCCTCGGCGGCCTCCTCGCGCAGCGTCTCGCGGAACGGCCGGCCGGTCTCCCAGGTCTTCATCGCCGCGCGCTGGGTCAGCGGGTACGCCTGCGTGTCGCGCTCCAGGCCCATCTCGACGAGCTCGAGCAGCACCGTGGAGGTGTAGATCAGCCCGCCGGTGGACTCCAGGTTGGCGAGCATCCGAGCCTCGTTCACGACCAGGCCGTCGACCAGCCGGATCGTCAGATTCAGCAGGTAGTCCAGCGCGATCGAGGCGTCCGGCAGCGCGATCCGCTCGGTGGACGAGTGCGAGATGTCCCGCTCGTGCCACAGCGGGATGCCCTCCATCACCGGCACGATCTGCCCGCGCACGATCCGCGCCATGCCCGCGATCCGCTCCGAGATGATCGGGTTCTTCTTGTGCGGCATCGCGGAGGAGCCCTTCTGGCCCTTGCCGAACGCCTCGGACAGCTCCCTGACCTCGGTCCGCTGTCCGTGCCGCACCTCGAGCGCGATCGCCTCGAGCACCGTGGCCATGATCGCCAGGTCGCTGACCCACTCGGAGATCCCGTCGCGCAGCACGACCTGAGTGGAGACGTCCGCCGCCTTCAGGTCCAGCTTCTGCGCCACGTACGCCTCGACGGCCGGGTCGATGTTCGAGTACGTGCCCACCGCACCCGAGATCGCCATCACGCCGACGGCCGCGCGCGAGCGGCGCAGCCGGTCCCGGGACCGCGCGACGCCGAACGCGAAGTCGGCCACCCGGTGGCCCCACACGTCCGGCTCGCCGTGGATGCCGTGGGTGCGCCCGACGCGCAGCGTGTTCCGGTGCGCGAGGGCGTGGTCGCGGAGCACGGCGACCAGCCGGTCCGCCTTCTCGAGCAGGATGTCCGTGGCCTCGACCAGCTGCAGCGCGAGCGCCGTGTCCAGCAGGTCGGAGGACGTCATGCCGAAGTGCACGTAGGCCGCGGCCTCGCGCGGCTCGGTGTTGTCGGCCCAGGCGCTCAGGAACGCGATGACGTCGTGCTGGGTGACCGCCTCGATCTCGGCGACCGCCTCGGGGGTGGGGGCCGGCGCCTTGCGCACCGCCTCGAGCGCGTCGGCGGGGACCACCCCGGCCGCCGCGTGCGCCTCCATGACCAGGGTCTCGACCTGGCACCAGAGTTCGTACTTGTGAGCTTCGGACCAGACTCGGCCCATGTCCGGAAGTGTGTACCGTCCGATCACGACGGATCGCTCCTTCGGGGAGGATTTCAGCGGGACAGACCTGGCCCGCCGCCCACGATCCTAACCGCTGCCGGAGGGCTAGAGCCGGGCTGCGTAGGAGAGCCAGTCCCGCAGCGGGGTGAAGTCGGAGTAGTCGACGAGCGCGTGCACGATCTCGTCCACCGGCACGGTCAGCCCGGCCGCGTCCCGCAGCACGACGCCGTCCAGCCAGTCCACGGTGAAGTTCGCGTAGCCGAGGTCGACCAGCCCGCACTGGAGCACGGCGCGCAGCCCGGCCGGGAGCTCGCCGTCGCCGGCGTCGGGTATCGGTGTGATCGTCGTACTGGGTGCGGGGGCGAGCAGCAGGGCCCTGGTCTTCGCCACGAGGGGGTGGTCCGGCGCCGCGGCCGCCGCCTTGCGCAGCAGCGGCTCGGCGACCAGCCGGGTGTAGTCGCCCCAGTCCAGCGCCCGGTCCACCGGCTCGGCCTGGTAGACCACCGGCACGATCGCGGACACCGCCCGGTCCACCTCCCCCGGCTCGTCCAGCAGGTCGCAGCCGGGCCGCTCGCTCAGCCGGTCCGCGAGCCCGACGCCCACCCGGTCCCGCTCGCCGAGCTCCACCAGCGCGGACACCAGCGCGGCGTTCAGCGCGTTCGGCGCGTAGCCCGCGTCCCAGGCCGGATACGCCAGCCGGGTCAGCAGCCGGTCCCAGGCCGCCGCGACCAGGCCCACCTGCTCGTGCGCGTACACCCGCCCGGCCGGCTCCACGATCCTGGCCCGCTGCGAGGCCTGCGCCGCGATCACCCGCTCCATCCCCTCGGCCCGGGCCCGGCAGCCGTCCGCCACCCGGGCCAGCAGGCCGCGCGGCCAGGGTGCGCAGCCCTGCCGCTGCGCGCAGTCCAGACGCCGCACGATGCGACGGGCCCGGACGACGGCCGGGTCGTGCGCCGCCTCCAGGCCCGCGATCACCGGCGCCAGCAGCCCGCGCAGCTCGCTCACCCGCAGCCACCACAGGAACGGCGTCCCGACCACCAGCACCGGACCGCCGACCCGGGGTTCGAGCCAGGCGTCGCAGTCCGGGGAGAGTTCTATCGCCGCGGGCACCGGCACGCCGAGCGCGGCCGAGATCTGCCGCACGATCAGCGCGAGCTCGCTGCGGTCCGCGTTCTCCAGCGGCACCGTCTCCGAGGCGGGCGGGGCTATCCGGTGGAAGCGCCAGACCGGCACCGCGGTGAAGCCGAGCACCGCGACCGCGGCGCCGAGCGCGACGTAGCCGGGCAGCAGCCAGGCGGCCAGCGCCGCGACCCCGGTGCCCAGCAGCACCCAGAGCGCGACCGCCAGGGCCCCGATCCGCAGGATCGCCCTGGCCAGCCGCACCGGCTGGTCCGTGACGCCCACCGCGTTCACCCGCTCCCGAAGTGCTCCGCTGCGGGACCGAAGAGTCCCTTATTCCGGACTGTAGCGCCGGTCAGCGCGGCACGGCACCCGGGAAGGCCCGGGATGCGCTCGTATGAGTGATTGAACGGTGCGCTACGCGTCGGCCGGGCGCACCGTTCCGGCGAGCGCCGCCGACGCGATGTCGGTGCGGTGCTGCGCGCCGTCGAAGCCGACCTCGGTGACGCCCGCGTAGGCCAGTTTGCGCGCCCCGGCCAGGTCCCGGCCGCGCCCGGTCACCGCGAGCACCCGGCCGCCGGCGGTGACGAGCTCGCCCTCGGCGTTGCGCGCGGTCCCGGCCTGGTACACCGTCACCGAACCGCCGGTCGGCGCGGAGAGCATCTCGGCCGCGCGCACGCCGCGGATCACGTCGCCGGTGTGCGAGCTCGCCGGGTAGCCGTCGGAGGCCAGCACGACGGTGACCGCGGCGCCGTCGTGCCAGCTCAGCGGCTCCTGGTCGGCGAGCGTGCCGGTCGCGGCGCGCAGCAGCACGCCGGCCAGCGGGGTCTTCAGCAGCGGCAGCACGACCTGCGTCTCCGGGTCGCCGAAGCGCGCGTTGAACTCGACGACGCGGGTGCCGCGGCTGGTCAGCGCGAGCCCGGCGTACAGCAGCCCGGCGAACGGCGTGCCGCGGCGGCGCAGTTCGTCCACGGTCGGCTGCAGCACCCGCTCCATCACCTCGTCGACCAGGCCCTCCGGGGCCCAGTCCAGCGGCGAGTAGGCGCCCATGCCGCCGGTGTTCGGCCCGGAGTCGCCGTCGCCGATCCGCTTGAAGTCCTGCGCGGGCTGCAACGGGAGCACGGTCGTGCCGTCGGTGATCGCGAACAGCGAGACCTCGGGCCCGTCCAGGAAGGCCTCGACGACGACGCGTCCGCCGCCGGGCCGCAGCACGCAGTCGCGCACGTGGTCCAGCGCGGCCGCCCGGTCGTCCGTCACCACGACGCCCTTGCCCGCGGCCAGCGCGTCGTCCTTGACCACGTAGGTCGGGCCGAAGGCGTCGAGCGCGTGCTCCGCCTCCTCGACCGTCGTGCACACGAAGGACTCGGCGGTCGGCACCCCGGCCCCGGCCATGACGTCCTTGGAGAAGGCCTTCGAGCCCTCCAGCTGCGCGGCCTCTCGGGTCGGGCCGAAGCAGGCGGTCCCGGTCGCGCGCACCGCGTCCGCCACCCCGGCCACCAGCGGCGCCTCCGGGCCGACCACGACCAGGTCCACGCCCAGCTGCAGCGCCAGCGTGGCCACCGCGGCCCCGTCGAGCGCGTCCACCGGGTGCGTCTCGGCGACCTGCGCGATGCCCGGGTTGCCGGGGGCGCAGTGCAGCGCGGTGACGGAGTCGTCCTTGCTGAGGGCGACGCAGATGGCGTGCTCGCGGCCGCCGCCGCCGATGACCAGAATCTTCACGGTCGTTGAGCCTATACGCTGTCGCTATGGCCCCCGAAGTCGACGGACGTCCCTTCGCGCCCCGGCCGCGCCGGCGACGGCAGGACCCGCGGGTGCTCGCCGCCATCGCGCTCGGCGGCTTCGCGGGCGGGGAGGCGCGCTATCTGCTGGGCCTGGCCTTCCCGACGGCGCACGCCACGTTCCCGGCGACGATCTTCGCGATCAACATCTCCGGCTCCTTCATCCTGGCGCTGCTGCTGGTGCTGATCCTCGAGGTCTGGCCGCCCACGAAGTACCTCAGGCCCCTGTTCTGCACGGGCTTCTGCGGGGCGTACACGACGTTCTCCACCTGGATGGTGGACACCGACAAGCTGATCTCGGCCGGCCGCTACGGCGTGGCCGCGGCCAACGTCTTCGGCTCGCTCTTCGCCGGACTCGCCGCGACCACCCTCGGCCTCGCGGTCGGCCGCGCGCTGGTCGCCTACCGCAACACCCGCGGTACCGAAGAGGCGGCCGTGCCCGAACAGCACACCGAATCGAGCGAATCGGAGGCGCTGCGATGAGACTCACCGGACCCGCGCGTCGGCTGACGATCTTCATCGGCGAGAGCGACCAGTACCGCCACCACCCGCTCTACACCGAGATCGTGCAGCGCGCGCATCGTGCCGGGCTGGCGGGCGCGACCGTGATGCGCGGCATCGAGGGCTTCGGCGCCAGCAGCCACATCCACACGACGCGGTTCCTCAGCCTGTCCCAGGACCTGCCGGTCGCGATCGTCATCGTGGACGAACGCGCGCGCATCGACGAGTTCCTGCCGCAGCTCGACGAACTGGTGACGGAGGGCCTGGTGATCATCGACGACGTCGAGGTCATCCGCTACGTGGGGCGGAGCTCCTGATGCTGCTCGCGCTCCTCGTCGGTCTCGCCGCGGCGGTCGGCGCCCTCGCGCGCTACCTGCTCGACCAGGCCGTGGCGCAGAAGTTCGAGTCCGCGTTCCCCTGGGGCACGTGGGTGATCAACGTGTCAGGCTCCTTCGTCCTCGGCCTGATCACCGGACTCTCGCTGCACGACGGCCTGTCCCCGCACGTCGTCACCGTGCTGGGCACCGGGATCTGCGGCGGGTACACGACGTTCTCCACCTTCAACTTCGAGACGATCCGTCTCGCGGAGGACGGCTCGCTCGTCGGCGCCGTCGGCAACATCGCGGGCAGCATCGCGGCCGGGCTGCTGGCCGCGGGCGCCGGTCTCGGGCTGGCACTGCTCTGAACGCTCCGCACGCCCGCGCCATCGCGCACGTCGAGTCGCTCGCCGCCGGCCCCGCCCTCGACCCCGCGCTGCGCGTCACGCTCAACTTCCACCCGGACCGCTCGACCGGCGGCGTGCCGATCCTCGCCGCTTTGGCCCGCGAACGCGTCTACAGCTCCCAGTTCGTCACCGGCACGAGCAACGGCGGCCTGACCGCGCATCCCGGCGGCGACCGCTGGAACTGGGAGAGCCGCATCTTCGGTGGCGCGTACGACGAGGCCGAGCCGCGACTGCGCCCCGTCTACGGTGCCTTGAACTTCCGCGGCCGGGCGTACGGGGCCGCGCACCGCTTCGGCTCCGCGCACTTCCGGCTGACTGCCGAGGCCGCCGCACGTGCCACGTTCTGCTTCCCGGACAGCGCCGCGGAACCGAAGGACTTCGGCACGGCGCATCGCATGGGCCTGATCGAACTAGCGTCGGCCGACGTGTCGCGGCAGAACCTCGACGACTACGTAGAGGCGCACGTGCACGGCCCCGTCCGCATAGACGGTGACGTGGAGGCGCTCGTCCTCGACCCCTGCTACCGCGGCACGGACGTCGAGGTCGCCGCCGAACTGCTGCCGTGCCCGGTCGAGTGGCATCGCGGATTCCTGCTGCGCGTCGAGAAGATGGCCGCGCACCCCGACTTCCGCGGCCCCGAGATCGTCGAGCTCGGCACGCGCATAGCCGCCGACGGCTGGCTCGATCCGTGCGTCATCGGCGAGGCCGTCGCCACCGGCCGACACGACCCGCAGCAGCTCAAGTACGTCTGGCACTACGTGGCCAAGTTCGGCGCGCCCCTCTGACCCGGCAGTCGGCTAAAGGTGCTTCGACGCTTCCCGCACCGAGAGCGGCGAAAGCTCCGTCCGGCTGATGAACTCACGTACGGCATCCGGCGCCGTGTACGCGTACTCCCGCAACGCCCACCCGATCGCCTTGCGGATGAAGAAGTCCGGATGCGCAGCCTGGATCGTGCAGTACGAGAACAGCCGCTTCTCGTCCGTCGCGGCCTTGTAGTGCAGCTGATGCAGGATCGCCGTGCGCGCAACCCACATGTTCTCGTCGCGCACCCACGCATCCATCGTGCCCACGAGCGCCGGATCCGCAGTGACGAGCGGCCCCACAACCCGCGTAGCCAGCGGATCGATCGTGTCCCACCAAGAATCCGTCGTGAGCATCGTGCGCACCGTCGGCAGCAGCGTGCTGTCGCAGTACTTCACGTTCGCCACGAGGTAGTCGATCGCGAAGTACCGGAACTCGCGCTCCGGCAACTCCCAACAGTGCAACGCCAACTCGACGCACTCATCCGTAGTCGGCTTCTTCCCCGTGCCGACCGACTTCAGTGCGGCCTTCGACAACCGCCGCCGCTCCGGCGTAGGGATCCCCAGGTACGGAAACTGATCACGCATATACGCACGCTGAGCCGCCGCGCGCTCCGCATCCGCCGCGCCCCGATACCCCGCGATCACCGCCGCCAGCAGTTCCACCAGGTCAGTGTCCCATCACCCGTCCCAGAACGCCCGCCGCACCCGCAACAGCCACGCCTCCGCCGCCTTGTAGTCCGGCTCCTCCGCCAGCACGCTGCGCGCCGCCCCGAACCGCTCCTGCGCCTCGGCCATATACGGCGCCGCGACCTGCGGATCCGCCGCCACCCGCTCCCCGAACGCCCGATAGACCTCAGGCTCGGCCAGCCGCACCCGCACGTGCCCCGTCGTGTAGAGCTCGTACCCCTGCTCGACCAGCCGCATCAGATGCCGCGCGTGCTTCGCCAACCGCGCGGGCGACGATGCCGAAGAGCCCTGGTCGCGCAGCATCAGCTTCCTGAACTGCTGCGTCGCGTAGCCCAGATACGCATCCTTCGTACGCCGCGCCGAGAGGAACGAACTCCGCAGCGCTATCGCCTCGTCCCCCAACGGCGTGCGCGTCTCGTACAGCTCGTCCGGCAGCCAGAGCAGCTCCATCGCCGTCGGATTCCCGGCCAGGAACAGCCGCAGCGCCTTGCCCGCCTCGTGGTACGTCGCGTCCGGATGCGTGCTGACCCGGCTCTCCTCCGGCGCACGCAGCCCCACCAGATCCAGCGTCGGCGCCGCGAACATCCCCAGCCGGTCCACGTCCGAGCCCGGTCCGGCCAGCCCGTACGCAGTCGAGCCGACTATGCCGGAGAGCAGCAGTGCGCCCTCCGGCACAGCCGGCTCATGCTCGCGGTCCACAGTCATGCGAGCAGGGTAGTGACCGTCTCAGTGGTGCTGGAAATCCTTATAGACGGTGACCTGGGGGCTGCCGGCCGTGGACGCCGACAACGGCTGCAGCGGCGGCTTCTGGGGGGAGGTCGCGGCGGCGGTCTTCAGGATCGCGGCCACCTTCGCGGCCAGGGCGTCGGCCTGGGCCTGCACCTGGTCGGCCGAGAGCGTGGAGTTGCTCAGGGCGTTGAGCTGGTGGTGGATCGCCTCCAGTTGCGTCTGCGCGGTCTTGCTCAGCGTGAACGCGCCGGGAGTGCTCACCACGAACTGGTAGGCGCCTGCGACGGTCTGGCAGCCCGCGCAGTGCACGTTCTCGGCGTCGCTCAGATTCACGGCGCTCAGGTGGATGTCCTCGCCCGCCATCGTGACGATCTGGAAGGACAGCGAGACCGCGCGGCACGGCGCGTCCGGCGAGCAGGCGACCGACTCGGCCGTCGCCTGGTTGCGCAGGTACGCGGCGGTCACGTCGCCGTACTGGTGGATCGTGAACGAGTCCTTGAACGACGTCTGGTCGTGCGCGTTGCTGAGCGCGAAGGTGGTGTTGTTCGCCGCCGCCACGCCGTCGTGGTCGGCCGAGAAGCCCTCGCCGACGGTGACGGCCTGCGCCATCCCGGCGATCGAGCCGACCGTGCCGAGCGCGGCCGTCGCGAGCACACCGACGCGGATCATCCGGCGCATACCCGTTATCGAGCGTCCGGCGCCGCGGTGTGAATGGGGAGGGGACTGGGGTTCGTACTGGTTCGGGGAAGTCATGGTTCTCCTTCAGGAGGGGGATCCGCTGGGCGTGGCGGACGTGGTCGAGGTCGCCGAGTTCGTCGGCGTGGCCGAGGCCGACGCGGACGGGGTGGGCGACGTGCCACCGGACGAGGGGGTCGCAGACGACGACGGGGTGCCCGCCGCCGTGCTCGGGGCCGAGGACGCGGGCGGTGCGCTCTGTCCGGCCGCGGCCGACTTCGCGCCGCTCGCCCCGACGCCTCCGGCACCCGCGCCGCTGCTCGACGCGGACGCCGTCGCGGTGTGACGCAGGTTCGGGAGCGAGCTCGGGGACGGCTTGGCGGTCGCCGCCGGACTCGACGCACCGGTCGGCGCGACCGTGGCCGCCACCGCCGTCGGGACGCCCGGCTGCAGGATCGGCACGATCGGCGGCGTCGGCGGCAGCGGCTTCGGCGTGAGGCCCACGACCCATGCGAAGCACAGGCCGCCGACCAGTACCGCACCCGTCGCCGTGATCCCGACCTGAAGCAGCGTGTTGTCCTCGCTGACCCGGCGCAGCGTGCGCCCGAGACGGCCGCACAGCCGCACCGAGAGATACGTCATGCCCGCCAGCGGACACACCAGCATCAGGCTGCCGATCACGCCCACGAGACCAGCCGCGATCTGGCCGTGCACGAAGGCGGAACCGGTGCCCGCGAGCTGCTCCGTCAGCGAGCGCGCCCCGGTGGTCAGGATCCGCGGCAGATTCCACAGCGCGTAGCCCAGATCGCCGAGCAGCAGCGGCACCATCGCCAGCACCCAGACGGTGACGATGACGCGCGCCGAACGCTTGAGATCGCGGACCTCGGGCGGTGTCGGCCGCCCGGGGACCATGCTGCGCAGGATCGGCCTGATCTTGCCGAACAGGTCGGGCACCCCGGCGAGGTCGCCGAGGATGTAGTAGCCGTCCAGCCGCACGGCCGGCATCAGCTGCTCCAGCACCTCGAAGTGGCCGAGGTAGACCGCGCTCAGCAGGAACGTCTGACCGGTCAGCAGATAACAGCCGGTCAGCATCAGCATGAACACGACGTTGAAGTAGACCCCGCCGAGATCCGTGCGGATCCGGCCGCCGCGGCTGATCCGGTAGACGTCCGTGACCTCGGTGTACATCGAGGGCCAGATCAGATAGAGCCCGCACCCGATGCATCCGGGGCGGGCTCCGCCGTACCGGCACGCCGAGGCGTGGCCGAACTCGTGGAAGACCAGCGAGCCGATCGTCAGCCCGAACACCGCGAGCATCAGCACGGGCTGGTTCAGCACCCCGAGCACCGGGGCGATCGCGCCGTGGAAGCCGAACATCCACACGTCCATCACCACGGCCGCGAGCAGCACCAGCACCACGACGGGCGGCCGGTGCAGCCAGGCCAGCGACTTGCCGATCCGGTTCACCCGCGCCTCGCTCAGCAGCACGCGGTGCCCCTTGAGCGCGAGCAGCAGGTCGGAGCCGGGGGCCTCGACCTCGTCGTGCTCCTGCTCCCAGGGCACGACGACGCCCAGCGGGATCAGCTTCTGGTCGATCAGGAAGTGGACGTTCTCCTCGCTGACCTCGCGCCCGAAGCGCGCGCTGACCCGATGCGAGATGCCCTCGGTGTCCCGCTCGCCGTCGACGGCGGTGGCGACCAGGTGCAGCAGCCGGGACAACTGCACCACCTGGCCGTCACCGCGCCGGGCGATGTACTTGGGCTCGGTGAAACCGGAGCCCTGGTACTCGCCGTGCAGCCGCAGGCCCGCGCTCGGCCGGGGGACGGGGAAGCCCCGGCCGAGCGGGGCCGCGGACCGGGCCAGGGGCACCAGGGTGGCGAACCCGCCCGGACCGGGCACGAACGCCGGTGTCTTCGTCTGCGAAGCGACTGTCATGGTCCTCGACTGTTTCGTGAAGACGGGAGGGCGTCGCGGATGGCGGTCCGCGGCGCCCCGTGCCCTCGGCCCGGTCGTCTGGTGGCCTGTGCCCGCTACTGGCTGATCGAGATGCTCTGCGCGGCCTCGCCCTGGGCCGCCGCGCCCCAGGAGCCGAAGTTGCCGACGTTGGAGGTGTTGGAGGCCGCGACGTCGGCCACGTGGACGTTCTTCGTCACGTTCACGGTCTTGGTGAAGCTGAAGGACAGCTTGCCCAGCGCCTCGCGGCCCGGCAGCAGTTCGGCGGACTCGGCCTCGAGCTCGTGCATGTCCATGCTCATGGTGGTGCCTTTCGTGTTCGGAGAATCGTTCGCGAGGGGTGTAGCGGTGGTGCGGTCTTGCGGTGTAGCGGTCCTGCGGTGTTATGGGCTGTGCTTGCGCGTCGCCTACTGGCTGATCGAGATGCTCTGGACGGCCTCGCCCTCGGCGACGGCGCCCGGCGAGCACCAGTTGCCGACGTTCGAGGTGTTCTGGGCCGACACGACCGCCTTGTGCACGTTCACGGTCTTGGTGAAGCTGAACGAGAGCTTGCCCAGCGCCTCGCGGCCCGGCAGCAGTTCAGCGGTCTCGGCCTCGAGCTCGCGCGGATCCATGCTCATGTCGATCTCCTGGTTCGGGAGGGGGATGGCGGACTGCGTCGTGTGTCCAACCGTGTCGGACGTTCTGTCCAACGAGATTGGACAGTAGTGCGCCGCCGGAAGCCCGCGCAAGCGTTTTGCGGAAACTGCGTGCAACGGACTGATAACGCTGCGAAACCGGCTGGTGGGCCCGGATCGGAGAGCCCTGCGAAGGCTCCGGGATGGCGACAGGTTGACTCGCGTCCCGCGCGTTGCGCATAGAATCGGCGTCGCGGCATACCCACGGGTCCCACCGAGCGCAGGTGCAGGTGTCAAAGTGACGAACGCGGCGTCGAACGCCATGAACGCCTTGCAGGAACTGGTGCGCGAGCGACTGGAGCGCCAGGGCTGGTCCTACGGCGAGGTCGCCCGCCGCGGCGGCATCCCGCGTTCCACCGTGCACCACCTGGCGACCACCGAACGCCTGGTCCGGATGCCGCAGCCCGCCACGCTCGAGGGCCTGGCCCGCGGACTCGAACTCCCGCTCGACGCCGTGCGCCGCGCCGCCGCCGAGGCCTGCGGCATCCACGTCTACGAGGCCGCGCCCGACCCCGAGGTCGACGTGCTCATCGCGAGCCTGCAGCAGCTTTCCGCACAGGACCGTCGGCATGTGGCCGCGCTCGTCGAATCCCTGCTGGAGCGCGGAAAGGGCGCCGAACCCGCCGCGCCGGCCGACACCGCGGGTCCCGAGGCTGCCCCGAACGAGTGAGCGAGCCTGGCCCCCGGGTGGCGCCGCCGTGGCGCCAAGCATCGAGACCGGGATTTTCGGTCAAGACTCCGCCAAGAGACGTCGACGCACGTTAACGTCGCAGAAACCGATCCGCGGGCTCGACCTGCGTCCACGGTTCGCCGGCACAACGCACCAGGGAGTCACGTGCTTGTCGTGCAAGGGGGGCCCACCACCGCCGTGGTCCGGGGCCGCGAAGGGGAGTCGGTCGTCCTCCTGTCGGGTGAACTACCTGCCGAACTGACCGACGAGAGCCTCGCGCCCGTACTGGACCTGGCCGCCGCCGTCCTCGACGCGGAGGAGATGCAACTGTTCCTCCGCTGCCTGGACCGCCTGCGCGCCGGCGACACCACGCGCTCCCGACGCGTGGAGGTCGACGGCGCCGTCCTCACCGTCTACTCGCACCCGCATCCGCAGCCGCGTTCACATCCGCAGCCGCACCCGACTGAGTCCCCGGCACCGCCCGACACCGTCTAGCCGCGCCGGTCACCGTCTGACCGCCTAGTGCCGCCGCGCCCGAACCCCGGTCAGCAACGCCGCCCCCACCAACGCCGCCAACGCCCCGAGCCCGCCGAACAACGCGACCCCGTCCCCGAACCCGGTCTGCGCCAGCTGCGGCCCGGAGCCCGGCGATGAAGGCCCGCCGCTGGGCACCGGCGTCCCGGCAGGCGTACTGCCACCCGACGCCCCAGACGCTCCAGACGTGGTCGGCGTGACAGGCGTAGTCGAACTGTCCGCGCTGGGCGACCCAGGCGACTCAGACCCCGTATTCGGCGAGTTCCCGTCATCCGGCGTAGGCGAAGCCCCCGTGTCCGTGGGCGAAGCCGTGGTCGGCGTCGCCGTCCCCGTCTCCGTCCCCACGCAGTCCAACTCCGCCGCGAACGGGAAGTCGTGGATCTCGCCCGCGTTCGTGTACCCGCCGTTCCCGTCCGGCGGTCCCGCCTCGAACGACCGTACGGCGATGTCGCCCTCGATGTTCGACGCGTCCAGGTCCACCAGATGCGCGCTCGGTGCGTAGATCGTGCCCTCGAGCGAGTCGCCGCTGGTCATGGTGATGTCCGTGGCCGTCGGGAAATCCCAGAGCATGTACGGAGCCTGCGGGCCCGAGACCCCCGGCAGATTCGGCACGTGCCACAGGTACGGGGTGGAGACCGGATCGACCACCACGACGAACGGAGTAGCCGCGGTCGGCTGCGTGCGGAAGCTCAACTCGGACAGATTATTGAGATCCGCGCCGGTCAGATGCAGCACGTTCGTCCTGCCCGGCGTCAGCGTCACATAGGCCTGCGTCCCCGACCCGAACCCCGTCTGCTGCGGCAGCGCCGTCCCGGCCGCGTCGGTCAAGGTCACATTCTGCGGACAATCCGCGATCTGCCGCGCCCGCTCCCGATACGTAGCGAACAACGACGTGAAGTCGATCGGCGACGTGAACGGCCCCACCGCCGAAGGTGTCTCCCGCGTCGTCAGCTCCACCCGAGGCACCGAGTCGTACGCCGAACCTGCGGCCACGATGTGCGTGTTCACCGAGGCGCCGTTCGAGTCCGTAGCGAGCGCTGAGATCCCCGCCATGTCCCCCACGTGCACATAACCGTTGTTGAGGACCTTCAGCACGCCGTCCGAAGCGCTCCCCGTCGTCGAGATCCGTCCCCCGACCAGCAACGCCGTCGGCGAACTCTCACCCGGCGCCGTGTACGTCCCCGTCTGATGGATCATCACGTTGTACCCGGGCCCGAACGCCAGATTCCCGCCCAGCGCCACCGTCCCCTCGGTCTCCGTGCTCCCCAACAGCACGTCCCGCTCCACGATCGTCCCGAACCCGAGATTCCCCGCCAGCGGATTCCCCACCGCCGCCCGCACCGCAGCCCCCCGCGTCCCCGCCGTCCCCACAGCCGCCGCCGGCACCGCCGCCCACCCGCCCAGCCCGGCAGCCAGCACGGCGGACACCCCGACAAGCCCCTGACGCATCTCCATGCGCCCAAGCTAGAAACCCCCGCACCCCCGTCACCCGCAGCCACGCAGCACGAAGCGCCTAAATCATCTCATCGGCCCAAGGCCTGCTGGGTGGGACGCGTGGGACTCGAACCCACAACCCAAGGATTAAAAGTCTGCATATTGATATTCAATCCTATTGATTTGCGTCTCATTCTGAGCCGATCCATCCGGTAATTCCGTTTCACCGTCCGTCCGGTACGGCTTCGTGCTGTCGCATGTCACGGCCTGGCCCTCGCGCTGCCCTCCCATGCGCCACGCGGTGCGCGTGGCTGTGCCCCTCCCGATTCGCGATTGCGCCGATGCCACCACCGCTGTGGCTTTGAGCGCCTAGGCTTGTCGTCGTGGGTACCGACACGCCAGTCACGGGGTCGCATAGCTGGCGTTATGCAGCCTGGCCGCTCACGCTGACGGGGGCTGTGAGGTGATCAGTTCCCGGAGGCCTCGATGCTCTGCGAGGAGCCATCCGGGCGTCCAGCGATCTACCGTGTCGCACCGGCCTCGACTCGAGCACTCCATATCCCCAACCTCGATGGTCGACACAGCCACTTGACTGCGGCGACGTCGTCCGCGCACTCACGGTTCCGCCGTCTGGCCCGCTCAGCCCAATCGCCGGCTACGGGAGCCGGCTCAGCTGCCGGTGTCCCTGCGGTCAACCGCGGTGTTCGGTGTTCGGTCAAAGCCGTACGGCGAACAGGTGATCTTTGTTCGGTATTGACCGAACACCGAACACCGAGAAGATGTCGTCATTCCTACTTCCCGGGCACCTGTGTACAGCTGCCCGGGAACGCGCTGATCGTGCTCCCCATGCTTAGGGGATTCCGTATCACGGGGGCGGCCGCGGTCAGTGTCATGCACAAGCGGTTGACGCTGGTCGGCGCAGAACGGCCTTGGACGTGCGGCGGGCATCTGCCGGCTGCCCGCGTGAACCCACCAACCTGTATTCACGCCGCGCATTCTCGCTGTCGCCGCGTTGCCGTGGCTCTGGTTCGTGATCACGACGTGACCGGGAGCTCTCTCGCTCCCCGACGCGCCTGGGCGCGAAGCTCCTTGAGGAATGGGTGGAAGCTGTTGTGCTGGTTCTGGTCCAGGTTGAGGGGCAGGTCGAGCTGCGTGATGAGCTCGCGTTCCGCGGCCCACGGCTCCGGGTCCTCCACCCAGCAGACTCGGGCATGTGCTGCCATCCACTGGCTCAGGTGTGCTTCCCCCTGCTTGCAGAACGTCATGCGCTGGCCGCTGCCCACACGGCGTAGCTCGAGCCCGAGCAGGCATCCCAGAGTGAGCCGCAGGGTGGAGCCATATGCGTTGCCGCGAAAGTGGTAGCGCACGCGCGTGCGAAGGCTTTGGGCGCTCGTTCGCGTCTTCATATGTCGCGGGGCGATACCCACGTAAAGTAGCTGGCCGGTTGGCAGCTCCGGGCACGGAGGCTGTTGAAAATGCCAGCCGTACACTCCTGAAGCCGCAGGTATGGGGCTCGGCCGAGCCAGGACGTCGCTCGCGGTCCACAAGCGTTCAGGAGCGACGAGCGCGGCGGTGTCCAAGGGTGCCTCCAGCAATGGATCCACAACTCCTAGCGCTGCGAGTCGAATCATGATTATGACCTCATTGGCACCGATCTTGCACCGGCCGACACGTCCGTGCGCGCCGTGCTCGTGCTCACTAACCGCAAGGTCCAGTGGGTGACAAGCGACCCGCAACGCTGGCGGGCGCCAGCGTATGCGAGTACGACCACACCGCACCGCACTGGCTCCACGACCAGCGCACCGCCACGATGGCGATTCCTCATAGGGGTAAGGAGGTGCATGGCAGCGTCAGGCTCGGCGGCAGTGATCTCGAAGCTCGGAGATGACGGTATTCTCGCGCGCGTTTGCGGCACCGTCCACGGTGGCCACTCTGTCGGCCACGTCGAGAAGGTCGCTCAGGTCCCCCTGTTCTGCGTCCAGGCGTCGCCACACCTCGACGGGGTCGATATCAATAAGCTGGGAGAAGTGGTCGTCGACCACCTGATGCTGATCCCGGACCAGCCTTACCAGATGCCGAATCAACAGCGCCTCATCGTCACTGATCTTGGAGTCGGCGCTGATGACGAGCCACGCGACCCACAACATCAACCGTGGGTGCCGGCTTTGCGTGCTCAAGCCCTCAGCGAGCTCGATCACCCGTGCTTCGTTCCGGAAGACGGCCTGTGCGTGCCGCCCCGTGAGGAGCGTCGTATAGCGGTTCAACGCCACCGCCAGCGGAACGCCGACCACGGGTATACCGATCTTGATGACGTTGCGCTGCAGGAGGTACTTCCCGACGAAGGGAAGCCCCTTCGCGGCGGTCAGCACCGCTCCGGAGTAGAAGCGCTTGATCACCGGCCGCATCATGACCGGCACCACTTTGGCTGCGCCTTCGCGGACCGCTTCCCCGCTTTTGATCGTGAAGGCGACTCGAATGAGCTTCCACATGTCATCGGGGTCGGACAGGTGAAGCGGGACCCGATAGAGGACTGCGACGTCGTAGGCGAGGCGGAGCTGGAGCCGGGTGATGAACGCGACATCGACCATCATGGTCACGGCAGCGGCCGGGAGTGTGGCCGGCGAGGCACCGCCAAGGCTTCCAAGGGTAGCTACGATGGCCGCCGAGTAGGCCCCGGCAGAGAGCCCACCTTCGATGGCGGCGTACCGAGCAGCCATCTTGATCCGCTGATCGACGACGGCGTCCGCCGGGACGCCCGCATACCGCTCCTGGAAGTACTGCCAGTCGACTTTGTCGGTGTAGGTGCTCAGGGCTTGAGCGCTTAGCTTGGTGAACCAGCCGCCCGATTTGATATCGTCCGCGCTCAAACCCTTGACGAACTCTCGAAGTTCGGCCCGCGCATGCTCGACAACCTCCCGGTCGACATCGTTGCCGTCGGCGTCGACAGCATCAATCGGAACATCGGTCATGGCGAGTTCTCCCAGAGGGTAGGCCGCGTCTGCCAGGCTGCCGAGTTCAGGATGGTCCGATGCGCGCCATCGGACACGCGGTGCGGCTTCCCGTATGCCTCGAGCGGCTTCATGCAGGTAGCCTCCCATGGGAGGAGGAGCCAGTGGCCTGATTATCAGGTCAAGCTCATTTTGTTCGTGTTCCGTTATTCCGCAGCCGCCTCGACAGTCCGGACGAGATCGCCGTACTCACCAATGGCGGCACACTGTGGCCGCCGGCTGTCGCTGGGATCGTCGGATCACGTGTACTTCCGCGCGGACTCAAGCCGTCATCTTCGGGGCGTGGCCAGCGAAGCCCTCGAGCGGCTTGCCAGGCGTGAGTCCGACTCCGTGCGGGACCGCTTGGACCGGGCGTTCCGATTCCACCCGGGCATGTGCGAGATTCCCGGAACCACTGATCCGGCCGACTCGATCACCTGGAGCCTCGACGCCCTCCGCGACGGTGACCGCTGCTCAGCGTCGGTTCGACCGACCTGGGGCCTCTCGAGCGGCCCTTGCGACTTCTGGGCGACCCGACGACGCTTAGCCCGGTTGGGGAGGCTCCGGCCTTGGACGCGCGCAGCAACAGCGGACCGGCAAGCCACGCCACCATCGCCCACCGACGCTGTCTGGCCGGTCGAATTGGCCCGGAAACGTCGGACAACGAGCACGAGCCCTGCAGGTCGGGTTGTCGGGTGTGCCGCTCCACTGGCTCATGGCTTGCATACCATATGGTACTGGTGCCATAATTTGCTCGTGGAGATCGACTGGCCGAAGCAGTTCGGAGACTGGCTCGACCGGGTCGACGCCGATGCCGACCGTGGCGATGCGCACGCACGGCTCGTGCGCAGATATGTCGCTGAGGCTCTGACGCTGCTGCGGGAGCTGCCCCATGCTCCGACGCGTGAGGCGGAGAGCGCCGACCTGAGATGGGTCCGGCAGTCGCGTCGCTATGAATTGTGGCGTGTGAGCCATCCGTACCATCCGGATGCAGCGGTCAGGCTCATCTGCTGGTTCCCGCCGGGTACCAGTACGGTCGTCGTGACGCTGTTCGTCGGCGACAAGGCGCGGATCGGCGATGTCTGGTACAACAGCGTCGCCAGCCGAGCCGACCCATTGATCGACGCTTGGAAGCGGGAGGTTTCCGATGACGAATCAGACACGTGAGCCGCGCGGCCCCGAGTTCGAACGGGCCACCGCGCGCGTCGACAGGTTCCTCGCGAAGCCCGAGGTCGCCATGGACGTAGCTGAAGGGCGTGACGCACGGGCGGAGATGAACCGTGCCTACGCCATGAATCTCGCCATGATCCGCAAGGCGGCCGACCTCACCCAGGCCGAGCTCGCCGAACGCCTCGGAACTGATCAGGGCAGCGTCTCGCGACTGGAGAACCGCCAGGACATGCTCCTTTCCACACTCGCAAGCTACCTGCGTGCCACCGGAGTCGACGGTGTCTCCATCGTCGTGACAGTGCACGGTGAGGAATACGCCCTAGATCTGGGCAGCTTGGGCGTCACACAGGCCGAAGCGGCGTAGGCGCGCGGCCAGGTGCTGGATACACCGGTGCCATTCCGGGAGGGCACACTAAGCGATGCTGGGGTGCTGCACCGCGTGGCCGGGTCGCGCGGTCTGATGCGAGGACGTAACGTGTCGTAGGCGCATTGTGCAGTACTGTCGGCGTGTCCTCTGATGGTGGCGCAGGCACGGGCTCCGACTCAGCGACTTTCGACAGTCCTCCTCGGGCACGGATCGACTGCGAGCTTCACGGCCCGCGGGTCCTGTGACACAGCTGTAGCAGTATCTAGATCTCAACAATATGCGTCGATCGTGGATAATCGCGGATTGCCCACTCTGCCTGGGCTCTCGACATCTCGATAATCCGTGGGGGTCCGGTGCTCGGTCGCCGTCGTCTTGCAGCGCCACTAGCCGTAGCTCTCGGCACTGTCATGTGCCTGCCTGGTCCCGCTCTCGCCGCATCGCCGTCCACATCCGGCGCGCACGTGGTGAAGACATCGACGAAAGCCGAGGCGAACTCGACGTTCTCGACGTGGGGATCGCGCACTTTCAGCACCCCGGTAAGCGATTCGCGGCGGATCGAGTCCGTCGCGACGCCGAGCAGGTCGGCTGTGGCCGCGCGCAGCGCGGCGTCGAACGTGGTCGCCACCAGCGGCACGACGATCTACGCAACCACGTCCGGCACATGCTCGACCGAAACCGGAACCGGCACGCAGGCCGCCCCGTACTGCAAGCTGCAAGACGCCGTCAATGCCGCATCGCCGGGCGACACCATCGATGTCAGCGGAACGTCGGGCGAGTCTTCTTCGGATTCCGTGACGGTCAAGACCTCGAACATCTCGATCGTCGGTGTCGGCGGTCACGCAGCGATCGCAACCGGCGGTTACATCCCATCTGCCCTGACTCTGGACGATGTCACCGGGGTAACGGTCAGCGGCATGATGTTCACTTCGGACGGCGACCCGGCCGTCCAGGTGATCGGATCTTCGGATGTGACGTTCACCGCGGACTACATGGCCGCGGCAATCGGGATCTCGCCGAACGACGCGCTGACGATCGACGGCACGTCGAGCAACGTATCCGTCACCCGGAGCGTGATCGACAACGGCTACGGCATCGGCGGCTCAGCGGTCCTGATCTCCTCGGGCGCCAGTGCTGTCACGCTCGCCGCGGACGTGGTGCTCGCCGGGGGAATCACCGCCACCGGCGTGAGCGGCCTGGACGTCACGGGCAACACGATCCAGCGCAGCTGCGGCTCGGGCATCGACGTCGAGGGCACCTCGACAGGCGTCTATCTGGAAAACAACGTTCTCGAAGACGGCAACGGCGAGACGGGCACGAACGGCGGGGGCGGCTCGGCGGCGAACCCGGAGTACTGCAAGATCTCCGGCATGCCGTGGCAACCCGACGTAACGGTGGCCGCCGGCTCAAGTACCGGCGTGACCTCCGACTACAACGACTTCTACCTCGGTACCGACGGGACCGACCCGTACAGTTGGGGCGGCACCACGTACGCGACGCTCGCGCCCTTCCAGGCGGCCGCCGACGAGGGCGCCCACGATGCGATCGACACCCTCGAGACCGGGCTTGTGGACATCTGGCCCGCCGTCAACGTGTGGGTCAACGCCGCACCTGTATGGGATTCCGCCGCCATTGGCTCGGCGAACGTGAGTGCACCCAGTGCGCAGACGACGGACTTCTACGGCGTGAAGCCGTTCAACACGCGCGGTGCCATCCAGTACGTCTCTCCCGATCCGACTCTGGCGATCGGCGTAACGGCGGAGACAACGGCCTTCGGCGTCACCCTGAAGCCGCAGCTGACGAGTGCCAGCGGCGTCAACCTGACGTCCACGACCGCGTGGGGCGACGGCACGACGACCTCGGTTCCGATGCTCGGCGGGGGCACCAACAACCAGATCCCTCGCCACAGCTACAAGTCGCTGGGGGCCTATCAGGTCACGGTCACTGTCACGGACAACCTCGGTGACACGGCCACGAACTCGCTGCACATCGAGACGGCCGGGTCCGAGTACACGGCGTTCGGGCCGACGCGAATCCTGGACACCCGCTCGGGGATCGGCACCAACGGCTCGACCTCGCCACTGACCTCGGCCGCGGCGCTTCCAATGCGGGTCGCGGGGGCCGACGGCATCCCGAGCGACATCGTCGCGGTCGCGCTGAACCTGACGCTGACGAACGCCACCGGCTATGGCAATGTCCGGGCGTACCCGGCAGGGCTGACGGCGCCGAACGTGTCGAATCTGAACTACAGCACCGGCCAGACCGTGGCCAACGCCGTTATCGTGCCGGTCGGCGCCGGCGGCGTGGTCGATCTCGCCAAGCAGGGCCCCGGGAGCGTCGCGATGATCGCGGATGTGACCGGCTACTTCACCACCGCAGACGCGAACGGCTACACCACCATGTCGCCGACCCGGGTCCTCGACACCCGCTACGGCACCGGCGGCGTCGACACCCCGCTCACCTCCGCGGCCCCAATCACCCTGAACGTCACCGGCGCCGACGGCGTGCCGAGCGGGATCTCGGCCGTGGCCGTGAATGTGACCATCACCAACGCGACCGGCTTCGGCAACATCGCCGCGTTCCCGGCCGGACAAACGGCTCCGGGCACGTCGACCGTCAACTACTCGGCCAAGCAGACGATCGCCAACGCCGCGATCGTGCCGGTCAACGCGAACGGCCAGATCGAATTGGCGAAGCAAGGACCTGGCAGCGTCGCCGTCATCGTGGACGTGGAGGGCTACTTCCAGGCTGGAAGCGGAAGCGCCTACGTGCCGGTCGTGCCGACTCGCATCATCGACACGCGAGGCGGCGGTGCCCTGCTGGCGAACTATTACATTTCGGCCCCGATGAACCAGGACTCCGTGCCCGGCATCACCGGATTCGTTCTCAACTGCACTGTCACCAACGTGACAGGGAGTGGATTCCTGACTGTATTCCCCGACAACGGCGACGCGATGAACGGCGGCGCCACGCCCCCGAATGCGTCGAACCTCAACTTCTCCGCCGGGGCCACGGTGCCGAACCTGACCTTCGCAACCATCGGCAGCAACACCTTCATCGACTTTTACAACGGAAGCCGAACTGGCAGCTTCGACCTGATCGTCGACGCTTTCGGAGTGTTCGGCGACGCCTGACGGGGTCGGCTTGGCAACAGCAAACCTAATCGGCGGCGATGGAGCACCCACCCGGGTGCTCCATCGCCGGTCGGGCATCGGCTACAGGATCGGTTAGCACGGCTTGCAACCGGCGACGATTTGCTATGCGAAGCAGCGTCCGACTCTCTGGTGCGGGTGGCCGCGGACTAGGTGAAGTGACCGCGAAGCTCTCTTGGGCGATGTCCACCTGCACAGCAGCATGCAAAAGCAGGCTTATGCATGGCTCGAGGTGGCTGCGAGAGCCTTCACGAGGGAGCCAGCACGGTGTGAGGGAGCACTCAAAACAATGGCGCCTGTGGTGCGGGCAGAGCGCCCGTTTCGTACAACTCCGTGAGCGTGATCATCGGGCCGTCCAGGGCCCGATCGAGCACGACACGTTGCGCTGGCTCCAGGTCTACCAGGCGGCCGAGCACGGTGATGAGGCTAAGCAGTTCGGTGGTCCAAGCGGGTTTCCACGCCTCGGCGATGATCGTGTCAAGCTCTGAGGTGCGCTTGGCCGACGGCTTCTTCTTGCGGTAGTCGAACCAGTGCTTGAGGACCTTCATGCTCGAGACCTCGTACCGGAACACCGCTTCTGGTACTGGTTTGATCTGGCCGACTCCGACGTGCAGCGTCTCAGTGGCCGGGTCGTACTGCAACCGCTCAGGCATATCGGCGGGCCCGTCCGGGATCATCCTGATCGTGCGCGGACGTCGGCCGACGGGAAGTGTCACACCGCAATCGTTACTCCCACTTCGCGGTCGTCCGTCGTCAGCAGCGTCGAAGCGATCGCCGAACGTATGGAGCCAGATAACCTCGTGTCCGATCCGAACGGCTGAGTCCCACACCCCGGGGAGCGCGGTCAGCGGCACGCGTATGCCCGGCGCGGCAAGCTCCGCTGCGAACTGCTTCGAGTATCCAGCGTGGCCGACGATGCAGGCGATATACGCGAAGAGGTCCTCCGCGGTGATCTCGTGGCCGATCCGCGACGCGAGTGCCGCCAGCAGCCTGGGCCGGATGTTAGGGACGGCTCCGCTCGAGTCACGGTAGAGCGGTATGACAAGACCGCCCCTGCCGCTGTAGTGGTGGGTGTCCGGCAGAAGCTCGGTGAATGTCACCCCGGGTCCGGATTCCGGAGCCTCGGTGTTCGGGATCGTTGCGAAGACTTGCCGCCTGCTGAGGCTGTTCCTCAACTCATGGCGCGGGAAGTCAATCACGCGCTGATCAGGGATAATCCATTGTCGGTCGAAGCTTCTGTTTGCGAAACGCTCTGGGGCTGGGCAGTTGCCGCTCTCCTCCGCGAGCGGTCTTCCGAGGGCGGCTCTCCGGGTGCCGGCTCCGCTGAATCGCTTCGCGATATGCCGATCGCGCGTGGCTTTCATCAACGCGTCTTTTTGCTCCGCCGGCGCGCTCACGAGCCGTTCCCAGCGTCGTGCGAGTACGTCCGGGGAAGGTGCTGTGACCCAGTTTCGATTGGTTTTCACGCCGGGTGTCGTCCATGGCATGAGGTCGGTCAGCAATGGCGTCGAGAGCCAAGCCGTGCTCTGCGCCTGGACGAAGGGCTCTCGCCAGCCCGTCGGCACGTCGCGCCATCGCTCGTCGTCCAGCCTCAAGTGCGCGAGCGCGTCGAGTTTCGCAGCCCGGTCGCCGGAGAGGCTGAGCCGACGAATACGTGCTGGACAGGTCCGGTCCGGCGCTCCGGCCCGGACGAAGATGCCGATGCAGATCTCCTGTTGGACCTCGGGGAAGATCCGCGTGTTCACCGCGGCCCGCTGTCCTTCCGGGGATAGGTCGATGATCCAGCCTTCGTCGCAGGTGCGGCGGAGGTATTCGCGCATGCCGCGGAACGCCTGGCCGGTGCAGTACGCGGCGAGCGTGATGTATGCGACGACGCCCGCCGGATGGTCTTCGTGGGCGTCGAAGGCCTTCCAGGTCGCCCACCGCCAGAAGTGGACGTACGCGTTGGCCAGTTTGTACTCGTGTCTTCCGTTGCCGGGTGCGCGGAAGGCGTCCAAGGGCGCCGGGGCGCGGCCTCGAAGGCCCGGTGGGTCTCCTTCGATCCATTTACCGCCGCCGGCTGGACGTTCTCCGTAGGGAGGGTTTCCGAGCACGACCATCACCGGGACGTCGGATTTGAACCGTGCGGCCTCGATCCGGGATTGAAGGATCGGCCGGTACCACATGCCCAGTTGCCGGGCTATCGGATCCGGTGGATCGAGTGTGTCCGCGACGAACAGCTTGAGCCCGTTGAGCGGCGGCTGGGTGCCGTAGTGGTGAAGTGCGTCGTAGTGCCTGAGTTCGGCGACGGCGTATGGGCCGAGCTGCAGTTCCATGCCGTAGAGCTGCGCCTCGACGTACTCGCGCAGCGCAGGGCCGACGGCGCCGGGGCCTTCGCGGGCATCGATCTCGCGGGCGACGCGCTCGAGCACGTTGATGAGGAAGGTCCCGGTGCCCATCGCCGGATCGACCACGGTTACGTCCTTCGATGCGAACCCGCGTGACTGTCCGAGTCGTTCGATCAAGGTGGTTTCGACGAGGGCGACCATGGCGTTGACCACCTCGTTGGGCGTGTAGTAGGAACCGGTGGCCTTGCGTCGGTCGCGGTCGTATTGCTTGAGGAACGTCTCGTACAGATGCACGTAGGCGTCGCTGTCGTGGCCTTCGACGTGAGCCCAGTCGACGGC
The DNA here is from genome assembly GCA_035493475.1 of Actinospica sp. Lineage (GTDB taxonomy): Bacteria > Actinomycetota > Actinomycetes > Streptomycetales > Catenulisporaceae > Actinospica. The sequence continues at coordinate 73,753 of DATJIF010000174.1, read as the reverse complement.
CCCGATGACCGCGGTGAGCGTGTCGAGGATGACGGACAGGCCGAGGTCGGAGATCTCCTGCTGCGTGAGAAGCTGCAGGGCCCGCCCCATGAGGCTGTGCTGCTTTCCGAGCAGCTTCGCGATGTCCTCGATGGACCTGTTCTCGAAAGAGATCCCGTCACGGCGCGCCAGCAAAAGCGCGAATGTGACTGTTTGGGCGTACTGGTCGGCGAATGCGTCGTCGTTCAAGTCCGCGAAGAGCAATTCACGCCAGTCGTTCGCAAGGCTCCGGAAGGATCCCGGCCCGGCGGTTCTCGGGCGATGCCCTTCTGCCGCCAGAGCGTCGCGCACTTCGAGGTACAGCAGGCGGCACAGACCCGAGACTGCGTGTACCAGCCCTGGCAGGTCGCGGGGCGGTTCGGGCGCCCAGCGCAGGAAGTCGCGGATCAGGGCGGCGAACGCGTCGTCCATGGGCTGAAGGCGCGACCCGGCGGCAGCAAGGGGGAGGTTGAAGCGGGCTGTGCGCTCTGGCCTGCCGAGCTGGCGCAAGATCCACTCCTGGCCGTTGGAGTAGATCACGTTGGGTAGCAGGGAAAGCTTCGCGAACTGCGCGGCTTCGCGGTCGCGGAACGTCTTCGGGTCGATCGATCGGCCCGGTGCCTTGAGTTCGATGTATCCGACCAGGCCGCCGCCCACATCGACGCGAATATCCGGGCGCACGCCGAACTCGGACAGATGCACCTCGCCGTGGCATACGATCCGCTCGAGGCCGAGCCGTTCGCCCAACACGGTGAGCAGGCGCTCCGTCGGCGCCTTCAACTGCTCCTCGGCGCCGCCGGCCGTCAGCTTCCGGGACACCTCGGCGCCGAATAACGAGACGGCGTGAGCCACCGCGCTCGGCCATGACCTGGCAGACAAGATGCGCTCCCCTCGTACCGCGTCGAATCCGCCCGGTGTCCGCAACACACGCTTCAGATCAGGCGAGAACTCGCTCTGTGTCCGGCAGCGGAACTCGTATAGACCCACCACTTCGCACGATAAATCCCAGCCGTCCAGCTGTATACGTGCTCTGCTTTTCTCTTTGGTGCCATCAGCCCCAAAGGGTATGTTTGTAATGCTTGAGCATCGGGGGTGTCAGGGGGCCGGTGTCTCCGGAACGGCCTCGAGGCGTACGCCGTGACAGCACGCTTCGTGCGGGCGAGGGTTCTTACGTGAGATATCCGGTATGGGCGGTTCAAGGATGAGCATCGCGCGGCGGTCCGGGAATGCCACCTGGTCTGCGGATATGCGCTTGCCGATGCTTGAGTATGCGAGAAGAATCGAACACCTCCACGCCCCGACCACGCCGCTGCGAGAGTTGCTCGGATTGAACACGCTGCTGGTCGAACCCTCACCCGGCAGCGGCAAGACTGATCAGCGCCCTGTATTAGCGGCGTCCGCGGAGGATCTGGCCGACCAGGTGCCAGCCGAGCCGCGGCGTTCCGGTTATAGATCCTGCCCCACCGGGCCACTGGTGATCGTGGAGGGCATCGGAACCCGGCGCGAGGGGTCGCCTCGATCCGCGATCGACGAGTCAAGCGCGCAAAGTCCGGTCAGCCGATTGACGAACCGCCTCACGGTGACCTGTAACTGCCTCGGAACCGCGCTGGGGAAGCCTGTAGGAGTGTGAATATGCGCGTCACCGTCGACGGCCTGCTGTGCGCGTCGAGTAGGGACCTACGTCCAGCCTCGCATAGAGCCGCCAAGATCCACATTGCTTGTAGCTGGCTCGCCGCGGCCGGTAATCTTGTTCGCAAATAGTAGCGACATGAAGCATGTCGAGTGATGGTCGCTGCTCGGGGTAGGTGTCTGGAGGGGATCGGATGTTCCAGCGAATAGCTGGTGGTGGGGGGTACCAGGTCGATGCTCAGGCGTTGCATGGCTTCGCGCAGGCTGCCGCGACGACAGGCCAGAGCGTTGACCAACTCGCTGGGAAAGTCCAGGCAGCACTTGCACTCGGTGTCCCCGGCGGCCTCGACATCGGTGTGGCGCTCCAGTCAGCGCAAGATGCATGGAACACTCGGCTGACCCAGTTGGCGAGCGAGGCCACGACTCTCGCCACGTCGCTGACAGAGAACGCCAGTGGGTACGAGCAGACCGAAGCGGATATCGTCGCCGCCCTTAATCGAGGGCGGCTCGCAGCGTGACCACCCAGATCACCTACGGTGTACTCAAAGCGGCACAGCCCAGCGCGTACGACGCGGCCGCGACCGCGCTGCAACCGGTCATCGATGGATTCGAGCAGGCCACCGTTGACCTCAACCATGGCATCTATCAGAAGCTGGAGTACTCCTGGTCCGGAGCCGCGGCCTCTGCCGCGCTCTCCAGGATCGGCTCCACGGTCGCCGACTACCAGGCGACGCTCGACTACCTTGACCGTTTTCAAGGGCTGCTCCGCACGGCCTTTGACGGGATCAGCGAGGCGCAGGCGTATCTGAAGGCGGCCGAGACCATCGCGGCGAACAACGGCTGGCAACTCGACGAAAACGGCCAAGCTCAACCCGTGGTCTCCGGGGCGCTGCGCAACAGGGCGCTGGTTCAGCAGGTCTGGCAGTCGATGACCGCGAACCCCGAGTACCTCGACATGCTGGATCTGATCGGCCGGGCGCTCTCGACCGCCCAGGCCGTCAACGACCAAGTCTCCCAGGCCATGGCCGACGCCGAGCAGTACGGGCACGGCGCGAACTGGAAGGCGGATGCGGCTGCCGCCGAATCGAGCGCAGCGGCGATGGGCACGCGGCTGGAGCAAGCCGGCATCCCGGCCAAGGGCACCGATTCGGCCGAAGTCAACGCGTGGTGGAAGGCCATGGGCCCTTCAGCTCAGGTGCAGCTGGTCAAGGACCAGCCCGCGCTCATCGGGGCGCTCAACGGCATTCCCGCCATGGTTCGCGACAAGGCGAACCGCATCGTGCTGTCCGACGACATAAATCATGATCTCCAGCAGCAAAGCGCCCTGAACGCTCAGCAGCGGCAGGTGCAAGCCGAGATCGACCAGTTGTACGCGAACGGGCAGGCGGTAGACCCCCGCACCCCCAACGTGCCGTCCTACCAGCTGGCCGCGCTGACGAATCAGCTGAACTCAATCGACACCAGACTCGCCGGAATCAACGGGCAACTGCCAGCCCTGCAGAACCTTCAGCACGAACTGACTATGGGCGGACAGCCGTACACCTTCGCGGGCAGGCCCACGACCATGCCGCCGATGTACCTACTCGGCTTCGACACCAACAACGCCGGACACGCCATCGTTGCCTGTGGCAACCCGGACACCGCGAAGAACGTCTGTGTCTACGTTCCCGGCTTGAACACGAGCTCCAACAGCACTCACTTCCAGTTCGACATCCAGCACACTCAGAACATGACCCTCGCGGCGGATCAGGACACCGGCTCGAACGACACAGCCACCATCCTGTGGCTCGGCTACAACTCGCCCCAGGTCGACGGCCTAAAGACCGCGGCTGTCGCAGGCACCGGCGATGCGACGGATGCGGTGCCGAACCTCACGAGCTTCGTCACATCGCTGCGGAACGTGAACGGCGAGATCTCGAACCTGACCCTGCTCGGACACAGCTACGGATCTGTCGTCGTCGGCGAGACAGCCATGGCATCGCACCTCCCGGTGAACAACATCGTATTAGTGGGAAGCCCCGGCGTGGAGGCTGGAAGCGCCAGCGCCCTGAACATCGACCCTAAGCACGTGTGGACCGGAACCGCACCGAACGATCCAGTCGCGAGATTCGGCTGGTTCGGGCAACCACCGACCGATCCCGGCTTCGGCGCGAACCAGTTCACCGTGAACGCCACGGGCGGGGGCGGCCTTTTCGGCCAACACGGAGAGTACTTCGACGACCCGTTCAACAACACCAACAACGACCACGGCGGGTCCTCGCTTACGAACATCGGCTACATAATCTCCGGACAGACGAATAAGGTCGCACTCGTGCATCCCGCGATACCAGCGCCGCCGCGATCGAACCCGATGCCCAGCCCTCCGTTCAACGCGCCTTCACCGACGCCGCAAACCCCGAGCCCGCAGCCGTAGGCTAGGGCTCGGGTTGTGCGAGCCAGCTAAACGAATGGATCATCGTATGCGTTTACGAGTGCGGCGTCAGCGGCGATCACCTCTACTGGCCACGATCGCCGTTACCGCGGCCAGTGTCGGCCTGGCCGGATGCGCAAGTACAACTCCGTCCGAATCCCAATCGGCAGCTTCACTGCCAACCAGAGAGCAGGCATTTCGGCAAAGCGAGTCGTACATTAACCAAATCCTGCTTGCCGTACACCGGGCTCCGACGACGGAATTCACCTACTCGGAGGGTCTATGCCACGATACGGACGACACACACGGCGCCGTTGTCATCGACTACTCGTTGCCCGGGAACTTCACTGCCACGCAGGTAAATGCCGAGCTGAAGGCTGTCGGCAGCAGCATGAAACAACTTGGATACGGCAACCCGACCTACGAAACGCAGCCCAACGGAGTCTCTGTTGACACCGGCTCGTACGGAATCCTGTTTGCAGCAGAAGGCCTCAGCGCCAGTAGCGGCAGTCTCGGTTTCTCAGTCCAGACGTGCTATGCGACTCCGGCCCCAACCAGTTCGGCGGGCGCTGGTGTGATGCAGACGCTTACTGTCTCACCCGCGCCGTCGAGCACAGCAAGCTAGCGAAACTACGGCGTGCGTACGCTCCTCAGCGGTCGAACTCGCCGGCCCTCACGCCCTTGAGGAACGCCTCCCACTCGGCCTCGGTGTACTCGATGACCGGACCGGCGGGAGCCTTCGAGTGGCGTACGGCGATCCCGCCGTCTGGCAAGTCGGCGACCTCGACGCAGTTGCCCTGGTTGCCGCTGAATGTGGACTTGCGCCAAGTGAAGTCGTCGTAGGAGTTCGCGGTCATGTCTCCTCCATCAGCGCTTCGATCATGGTGACGGACTCGTCCGGGGAGAGCGCTGCTGCCCGAACGAGATCGTATCGGAGTTGGTATTTCTCGACCTGGTCCGGCCGGTCGAACAGACGCCCGGCTTGCGCGTCCTCGACGTAGACCACGTCCGGGCCCTCGGCTGGCGTGACGATGCTGAGCGCGCCGTTCATACACGCGTGTGCGCCGGCGCGGAACGGGAGGACTTGAAGGACGATCTGCCGCGTCGTGGTCGCGTCGACGAGTCTCTTGAGCTGTTCTCTCATGACATCGGGACCGCCGACCGGCCGGTGCAAGACTGCCTCATCGACAACGGCCCACAACAGCGGTGCTGTTGGCTCGGCAAGGATGCGCTGGCGGCTGATCCGTGCTGCGACGCGTTCTTCGATGTCTTCGGGTCGTCCGGCGCTCAGCACGGCACGCGCGTAGCCCTCGGTCTGCAGGAGCCCTGGCACGTTCTGGCACTCGAATGTCTGGATCCTGCGTGCGGCGGCCTCAAGCTCCACGTAGCCACGGAACCATGACGGCAAGGTGACCGGATTCAGGAACGGCCACAACCGCGCGAAGTAGCCGTCGGTCTGCAGCGCTCTGTCGCACTCCTCGGCGAACTGCCGTGATGGCGTCCGCTTCGCGAGCTCGACCATGCCGACCTGCGCCCCGGTGTAGTGGATCGCGTTGCCGAGATCCTCCTGCGTCATGTTGCGTTGTTCACTGCGAATCCGCCTGAGTTCGGACCCGAAGAACGCGGCGAACGAGTCGCCCGGTTCGGCCTCGCCGGATGCGGACATGATCGTTCCTTCCAACACGGCGTTAGTTGCGCTGTTCGGCCTGTTGCGGCATGGCGTCGACGCACACGATCAGAGTAGATGTTTTCACGGATTCCGCACCACTCGTTGACGCACAGTGAAACGAAGGGTTCTTGCATGACCGAGACCGCAATCATCGATCTCATTACGACGCGCCTGCCCGACGACGCCGATACGTACCCGCATTGGACGGTCCGGTGTCGGTGGGCCGGCGAGGGCGATAGCGAGTCGGACAGCGTCACCTTCCACGCCGCGCCGGACGCGCGAAGTGCCGTGGGTCTGTCGAGGTTCGTCCTGGACCGCTACCGGAACTTGGATACGCACAATCTGAAGAGCGCGGAGATCCGTCGGCCTGACGGCTCCTGGCAGGAGGTGTCGCCTCCCACGAGCCAGGTGGTGGCTCCGGGCTGGTTTACCTTCGGTCGTTTGCCGCGCCGACCCGAGTAGCGGTGTCCGGAATCGTGCGGCCGTGCTCTGACGGTCCGCCGGTTTCTCCGCAGGGCAGCCGAAGTGCATCCCGCCTGCTGGTTGGGACAGGCCACGGCTGCGCCCGGATCCCTCTTCCCCACGTTAGTTAGGAGACGAAAGACGTCATGGAGTCGAACCTTCACGACTTCCCGATCGAACTGGCGCGCCTGGTACCTGCCCCCGGACATCCGCCGAGTCGCGACACCCAGAGGCTCCACGCCGACGGCGGGGCTCTGCCCGGAGCCTTCGCCGCGTTCGACCGCGACGGCTTGGGCGAGGCCGAGGTGCAGCCGCAGCCGTACCAGGGCTCGTTGGGGACGGCGGTCCGCTCCAACGAACGGTCGATCGAAGGCGCGCCTTTCGGTCTCGGGGACGGTGCGGTGCGGCGTCCCCGGATCGTGGCGACGCGGCTCAACGGCGAGCGGCTGCGTCGCACCCGCGAAGAACTCCATCTTTCTCAGCACGATTTCGCCAAGGCGGTCCAGGCGGCCGGGGCCAGGCTGGGTGAGCCCAACGGCTGCACGAAGAGGAACGTGCAGAAGTGGGAGTCCGGTGAGGTCAAGATGCCCCACCCCTCGGTCCAACGTGCGCTGGAAGCGGCCACGCAACTGCCGTTCGTGGTGCTGTGCACCCCGGTGCTGCCTCCCGATCCCGACGAGGCCACCGTGGAGTTGTCCGCGATCGCCTCTGATATGAATGCCCTGGTTCAGCGGATGGCGAAGCTTTCCGCCTACCTCGCGCGGTAGCGCCGCGCCCGGCGCCGCCCGGCCCGTGTGCCGTGGGTTGCCGTCGTCGGCGAGCCGGGCGGCCGTGCGCGGCGTTGGCGGCGGGCCCGTCCGCGCCGCGCCGGTCCGGGTCGCCCCGGCGGGCGTCGGCCGGTTCGGCGCTGCCGGTGCGGCCGGGACGGCGGTTTCGGGTGCGGGGTGGCGAATCGCGGCGAAATATCAAGCATCTTGCATCGCCCTGTGGCTGATCGGGGGCGGTGGAGCAACGCTGCGCACGACCCGTTCCGTGATCACCCCGGGAGACGCGTATGACCCGCCGACCGATACCCGCCCGCTGTCCCGTCCGCCTGCGCCGCCGTCACCGCGTGCGCGGTTCGTGGCGCGAGCTGATCGTGACCGTACCGGCCGAGGTACCCGAGTTGATTCGCCCGCTGCGCCACCTCGCGACCGCGAACCTTCTCGCATGGGGCGCCGCGCGCCCGCGGGTCGACGAGGTCGTGCTGTGCCTGAGCGAGCTGGTGACCAACGCGCTGCGCCACACCGCTGGCCCGGCACGGATGCGCCTGGGGGTGCGCTCAGGGTTCGTGCACCTCGAGGTCGCCGACCTCGGCGGGCCGGATCCCACCCGGCCCGGCGATGTTCCAGCCGGGCTGGGTGAGCACGGGCGTGGCCTGCACATCGTGCGCGCGTTGGGGCTGAGCGTCGAGGTGCGTTGCGTGGACAGGCGCAGCAAGAGCGTAATCGCGCGTTTCCCGCTCGCCTAGCCCGACGCCTGCTGCCTCGCTGACCAGGCCCGCCGAGATGTTCGATCATTTCCATCGCCGTGCCCTGCCGCCCGAGTGATCACCGGGACGGCGGGGCACGGCGGCTGATACGGCGCCCGTGGCCGACCGCCCGACCCACGGGCCACACAAGGGCGAGAGGCCGCGACGGGGGCGCGTGCGGGGCGCGCGGGGTGGTCCGCCCGTCGTGTCTGCGTCATTACATTCCGATTTTGTGTTGACGTGGCCCGGTGGCGGGTCGTCGCTGGTCCACGCGGGTCCGGCCGGATCGGGCCTATGGCGCGGATTGGATGTGATCATGGTGGGCGTTTGGGACGGGAACGGCGGGGGCGGCGCGGTTTCGGGCGGTGCGGGCCCCGGTGGCGGCGACGGGGCGCCGGGCGGCCACGGGGCCGGGGGCGGTAGCGCGCGGGCCGCGACGGGCCCCACGTGGGCCTTCACGGCCCGCGCCGCCGAACCCGGGCCGGGCGGCGCGGGCGCGGTCGGGCCGGTCACCGGCAATCCGCGCCTGCCCAAAGGCGGATTGCAGGCGCTCGTACTCGATCTGCTCGCCGAGTACTATCCGGACGAGCTGGGCCCGGTGGGAATGTCGAAGCTGCTCGGCGGCCGGTCAATCGGTGCGATCACAAACGCTGCCGAGCGCCTCTGCCGCGAGCACCGGCTGGTGTGCACGCGCTTGGCGCCCAAACGCTACGCGGCGCTGCATTCCGGCGTGCAGGCGGCCGAGGCGGCGACCGGCACCGGGCACGCGGACTGACACGTGAGTCGAGTGGCTGGCCGAGTTGCCGTTGACCCGGCCTCGCCGACGGAACTGGATCGCTTTCGGCGAGGGTTCGCGCGGTATAGGGCGTATAGCCCTATCAGCCTGAACCGGTGTAAGCGCCGATCTTCGGGCGTGAGCTGCGGCTTGTCGATGACATCGCCCCGGAACAGCTGCCTATCCTACGGAGCAGCCCACGGACGAGCCTACGGCCGGGCCCACGGCCACCGCGATTCGCGGCCCGCTTCGGTGTTGTCGTCTCCGGTGTTCGGGTAGAACCAGCTCGGACCGCATGCCGTCGTCGAGCGGTGTGGGAGTCTGCCGGTTCGCCCTTCACGCGTGGGAACGCACGGCCCTCGGCAGGGGGGTTCGCGCGATAAAGGGCGTTTAGCCCTATTAGCCTGAACCGATGTGAACAGCGATCCGCCTGATGGCCTGCGGCGTCTTTGACAGGTCCCGCTGCCGGGGTGGCGGGGTTGTGGTGGGGGTTGTGGAAAGACTTGTGGTGGGGGTTGTGGCGCGAGCTATCAGCCTAAGAATTACCTGAATTTTACCGATTTTCTGGTACAAACGGGCCTTCCCAATCTGTATCTAGGTGCACGCCAAACCGCACCGTACCGGGCCCCGGTTCGCCGCGTCGCGTTGCGCCCCGATCCGGCCCGACCGTCCGGCCGCGTTCCGGCCGGGTGCGGGGCAGGGCCGTGGCGTTTGCGGCGGACGGTCGAGCATCTTCACGCGACCGGTTGCCGGGCGCGGGGCGGTCGAGCGTGCATGGGTCGCGGCGGTGTTTCCCACGGATTCGCGGGGGTGCCGCCCACAGATTCCGGACACGTGAAAGGCGCGATAGTGATGACGGCGAACAGGAAGCTCTCGGGGACGGTGTTCAAGCGCTGCTCGTGCACGAGGCCGGTGGCGGAGCCGGACGGCACGATGCAGAACAAGCCGTGGGGCAAGGCCTGCCCGCGGTTGACGATGAAGGACGGGCGATGGTCGAAGGACCACGGCACCTGGCGGTTCCAACTCGAGGTACCCGTCACGGACGGAGGAAAGCGCGAGCACCTGCGCGCCGGGTTCGCCACGGAGGCCGAGACGCGCGAGAGCTTGGAGGCGGTCACGCGCCTGCTGCGGCTGGCCGACGGCGCCGAGGACCCGGATTTGGCGCTGCGCGCGATTGCCGGTCGGATCCGGGTGTGTCTGAAGAACAAGAACCCGCTGCCGGACGAGGACGAGCTGCGGCGCAGGCTCGCGATCGGGCTGCCCGCCGATTCCAGGCTCACGATCGGCCAATACCTGACCGAGTGGCTGGGCACGAAGGCGGACCTGGCCGGCGGGACGCGCATGGCCTACGAGATGCACCTGCGCGTCCACCTGATCCCGCACCTCGGGGCGATCGAACTGGACAAACTGCGGGTGAGCCACATCCGAGCGATGGTCGACGCGATCGAGGCGCAGAACACCGAACGCCAGGCGACTGCGCTGAGGCGGTCGGCGCTCAAGGCGGAGCTCGCACAGGCTGTGGAGGCTGGGGAGATGGACCGGGCCAGGGCCGTCCGCGCGAAAATCAAAGCCCTGGGGCGGCCGTCGCCGGAGACCGGGCCGACCACGGTCCGCCGGATCCGGGCGACTTTGTCCTCCGCGCTGTCGGACGCGGTCGCGCAGATGCTGATCCCGGTCAACCCGGCCAAGCTCGTGCGCCTGTCCGGCGGGCGCCGCCCGCGGGGTCTGGTGTGGACCGGGCCCCGGGTCGCGGCGTGGCGCAAGACCGGTGTCAAGCCGAGCCCGGTGATGATCTGGACGGTCGAGCAGACCATCGACTTCCTGCGCGCCACCCACGGGCACCGGTTCGCCACCGCATACCACCTGATGGTCTTCACCGGCATGCGCCGCGGCGAGACCGCGGGCCTGCACTGGCACGACGTCGACCTCGATGCCGGCGAACTGATGGTCACCTGCCAGGTCGCCCAGATCGGCTGGCGCACCGAACTCACGCGCCCGAAGACCGAGGACTCCTACCGCACCATTGCCCTGGATCCCTCGATGGTCGAACTCCTGCGCGCCCACCGGGACGCGCAGGAGCAGCAGCGCGCCGAGTACGGCCCCGGATGGCACGACACCGGACTCGTGTTCACCCGCGAGGACGGCACGCGCCTGCACCCGGCACAGTTGACCTACGAGTTCTACAAGCTCGCACGCGAACACGAACTCCCGCCGATCCGCCTGCACGACGTCCGGCACGGCACCGCCACCCACTCGCTCACGGCCGGGATCGACGTCAAACTCGTCCAGGACCTGCTCGGGCACACCACCTCCAGCTTCACCCGCGACACCTACCAAGGCGTCGCCGACGAAGCCCGCCGCACCGCCGCCACCACCCTCGCCGCGTTCCTCAGCCACGCCGCCAAGGCCCGCGAAACGGAACCCGAAGCCGAATAGCGCATAGCAGAGGACATCTCCGAGGCCAAACACCGCGGCCCGCGCCGCCCGTTGGAACACTCCGGCGGGCGGCGCCGCACATCCACGCGGGCATGCCGGGCCAAGGATTCGAGAGCGTTTCCTACATGGGGGTTCGGGCGAACAAACTAACCACAGCGCCGTGACGCTGCCGCGGGTCGACGGCGTGCGTCCGACCACCTGCCTTTGAGATCCCGCATCGCTTCCTGCGTTACCCGCACGTTGCGCTGACCTGCGGCCACGCGGCCCGCTCACCGTCATTGACCGCCATTACCGCTCCGTACGGGCACGCGGCGAGCACGAAACCGACGGCCGCCCCGGGGAGCCTCGTAGCCTCTGGAGCGGCTAACCTCTTAAATTAGCAGGTTCGGAGTTCAAGTCTCTGACGGCGCACAACGGGCGAGCCCCGGTCATCACATGGATGACCGGGGCTTTCGCCGTTTCGGCCGCCCGGCGGACCGTCGACCTCGGACGTTTCTGTTTCATGATGCGGTCCAGAAGGTGGGCTCGATCATCCACCAGCACTCGGGTGCCTCTACGCTGTATCTGGGCACTGCGGTGCTGTCTGTCAACTGCTTCGAGAGGAAGGCGCGCGCACGTGATCAACGCGGATAAGCCCCACCTGTGGGCCGACGATGTCCAAGCTTCGGTCCGGCTTTACAACAACTGGTTCTTGGACGCAGCGCCTCAGGCATACCGCGATACGCGACAGCGCACCGTGGAGGATGTAAACCAAGCATTCGCCTTCACTAACGACCTCCGGTCGATCACGCCGGATGTTCTCCTCGAACATCCGGAGGTCCTGCCCGCGCTTCGCATGAGCACCGCTCCGCCCATTGCTAGAGATCGCCTGGTGGGACTGTCTTATGGTTCGAAGTCGCTCGTTGAAACGATGGAGAAGAAGGGTGAGATTCCTCCACGCATGAAGCGCGCAACTCTGGAATCGCATTTGGATTCGATGTGCAAGGTCGTGTTGGATCTCCTTGACTTGGACCTTGTTCCCTGGATCAGAACGGGAGGTGTGGCGGACCCGAGGCAGCACGAAATGGCTGCTACGGTCGTGGCGGACCGGCTTTGCGGAGCGATCTCCGATCCGATTGTCCGCAACGCACAAGAGCAGCGTCAGCTGGCTCTCATTGAAAACTGGTTGACGAAGCGTGGGTATCGCAAGCAGAATCACTCTTCCCTATTGTCGCTGAACGAAATGCCTGCCGGAACATTTTCTTTCAGACAAAATGTCATAGTCGGGAGCGATCTTTCGGTTAATATCCCGGTCGATGTGGTCATCCAGCCTCATCAGCCTGCTTCACACAGCTTGCCAGTGCTCATAGAGGCCAAGTCTGCGGGCGATTTTACGAATCCGAACAAGCGGAGAAAAGAGGAAGCCACAAAGATCCATCAGCTAAAAGCAAGATATGGAGATGAGATCTCACTGATCCTTTTCCTTTGCGGCTACTTTGATGCGGGGTACCTGGGGTATTCTGCTGCGGAGCACCTGGACTGGGTGTGGGAGCATCGCATCGATGACCTGGAGGCGGCTGGTGTCTGAGGACCTGCGGGAGTTAGAGACCCGGCGCATCCAACTTCAGGATGCGCTGGACGCCGAACGCTCGTCGCAAGAACGCAACGAGGCGGGTCAGTTCGCAACGCCTGCCGCCCTGGCGAATGAGATCGCTCGGTATGCGTTGCAGTTGCACGAACAAAGCGGCGTCTCATTTTTGGAGCCGTCCTGTGGCACGGGCTCGTTCTTCTCTGCTCTACTCAATCAGTTAGTGGACCATCGGATTGAGTGTGCTGTGGGCGTCGAGTTTGACCAGCGGTTTGCCAAAGCTGCCGACAGCCTGTGGGGCGGCAAGGGCCTCCGAGTCATGCATGCTGATTTCACTAACTGCGCTATCGGCGATCCCGCCGTTTCGTTGTTACTTGCAAATCCTCCGTACGTGCGTCACCACCATCTCAGCGCCACTCAGAAGAAGGCGCTTGGAGAAGCGGTGGCGAAGCAGGTGGGCCTGCGTCCGTCGGGACTTTCGGGTCTTTATCTGTATTTCGTCCTCTTGAGTCACAGGCATCTCGCGCCGGGAGCCATTTCCGCCTGGCTTATTCCGAGTGAATTCATGGACGTCAACTATGGCCTGTCGCTGAAGCGGTACCTTACGGAGAACGTGAGCCTACTCCGAATCCACCGGTACGATCCCGCCGAGGCACAGTTTAGCGATGCGCTGGTTACGTCCGCTGTCGTGGTATTCAAGAACGAGCCGCCTACGGATGAGCATATGGCCGAATTCACCTTCGGTGGATCCTTGCCATCGCCTCGCGTAGTTCACCGAATCGATGCCAGCAGTATTGATCCTGCCACAAAGTGGTCACGATACATTCAGGGGACGAGCGATGCCGCGCGTGGATCTGCTGGCCGGGTCCTCTCGGACTTCTTCAAAATTCGCAGAGGTCTAGCCACCGGCTCGAATACGTTTTTCATCCTTGAGCGTGCAGATGCAGAGAAGATGGGCATTAGCGACGGTTTTATTAAGCCAGTGCTCCCTAGTCCGAGAGGGCTTAAGTTAGATGTTATTGAGGCCGACCAGTCAGGCTGGCCCGTGTTGCCGAGCCAACTCGCGCTAATCGATTGTCCAGAGCCAATCGAAAGGCTTCGGGAGAGCAACCCTGAACTCGCCGGCTATCTTGGATCCGCCGACGAAAAGATCAAGACGGGGTACCTGGTCAGCCGACGAACGCCGTGGTACAAACAAGAGTCTCGAGATCCCGCTCCAATCCTTCTTACATACATGGGCCGGGGCAAGGGTGAGAAGCATCCATTGCGTTTCATCCTTAATCATTCTCGCGCCGTCGCGACGAATGTCTACCTGATGCTTTATCCCACACCACTCCTGCAGAAGTACCTAGACACCGAGCCGGATGGCCTTGCGCGCGTCCACAAAGCGCTATTGTCCATGTCGGCAGATGACATCCGTGACGGAGGCCGTGTCTACGGTGGCGGGCTGCACAAGATGGAGCCCAAGGAGCTTGCGGCGCTTCCCGCTGCTGCGATCGTGAATCTCGCTCCAGAACTCTTCGCAACTGATGGCGGGCAGTTGGCCTTCTTCTGAGGCCTTCGTCATCAAGACGGCGCATTGGTGCTGCTATTTGCGCAGCTGAATGGAGTGCAGACGAGTTGGCCGTTGTGTGATGGGCTGCCTGATGGTTTAGGTTCGAGTAGCGTGCAATGCCCAGTTCACGAGCCTTGCCCGCCGAGTAGCCGGGCGCTGAGATGCCCCCGGCTACTCGGCGGCCCTAGGCCGTGTCCCGTGGATCATGTGGCGGGGTCGTGGAGCCAGATCCGGATGGATGCAACGTCGATGGTGCCCTGGTAGATGCGCTCGCGCTTGTCGTACCGGGTTGCGACGGCGCGGTGCTGGCGCAGCTTGTTGAAGCACCGCTCGACCGTGTTGCGCTCTTTGTAGCGCTCGGCGTCGAAGGCCGGTGGCCGTCCACCGCGGGATCCTTTCTTGCGGCGGTTGGCCGCCTGGTCGGCCTTGACCGGGATGACGGCGGTGATCCGACGTACGCGCAGGTAGGCACGGTTGGCCTTCGAACTGTAGGCCTTATCCGCCATCGCGGCGCCGGGTCGGGTACGCGGGCGGCCGAGACCGCGCCGTGCAATACGGATGGCGCGCATCAGCGGGATGAACCTGGGGCTATCGCCGTGCTGGCCGGGGCTGGTCAGGCGGGCAATCGGGCGGCAGCGCCGGTCGGCGACAAGGTGGATCTTCGTGGACAGTCCGCCGCGCGAGCGGCCCAGGCCCTCCGTATTCGAACCGTAATCTACCTCCGCCCCCCGGCGGGCAGGTCGCGCTGCGGGGCGTGCCGGGCCCTGGCGGCATGCTGGTGGGCGCGCGCCACGGTGGAATCCACACCCACCGTCCAGTCCTCCCCCTCGGCCTCGTCGCACCCGGCGCGCAGCGCGTCGAGGATCTTATCCCAGGTACCGTCCAGAGAACAGCGCCGATGCCGGTTGTAGACCGTCTTCCAGTTCCCGTACCAGGGCGGCAGATCCCGCCAAGCGCACCCGGCTCGGGTCCGGTGGAACACCCCGTTGATCACCATGCGGTGATCAAGCCACCGCCCGCCACGCGGCGGATCGGCCGGCAACAGCGGTGCCAGCTGGTCCCACTCCGCATCGCTCAGGTCATGCCGCCGAAGACGCTCGTCATCCACGCAGAGTTCTTACACCTCAACCCATCAAGATCCAAGGGACAGACCCTAGCTAGGAGTTCGTCGAATGACATCGACTTCGTTCGCGACCGGACGGACACGGATTCGCTGCAGCCAGCCCTTCTCGAGGCTCGGACACGGCAATCGGAGGCGTTTACGGGCATCCACGAGGAGATAGACGAAGCGCTCCATATCTTCGTAGCACGACACACTGCAGACCCAGTCGGCGATATCGCCCTTCTGGGCTCCATGCGGGACTATGCGGAGGTAGTCAAGTCGCCAGTGCCATTCTTCTGGCGACTGATCTTCGTGTCTTTCGTAATACCGTCTCAGCAGCTCGCTGGGAAGTAGATCCTCCGCTTCCACGACTGCTGATTCGTTGTCTCGTGACAGTGCATCGAATTCCGCGGGTATGCGCATGACCTGCAGCTTGTTGTGCTTCGCGCTGTCGTGGGCTCCACTGCCGGGGGGATCATAATCGAACAGGCCTAGCGCCGATGTACCCTCATTGCTGAGTTGTAGGAGGCGACGTCCGACCTCGGTCGCTCCACCGGACCGTCCTGGAGCCGCCGCTTGCACGGATAGCCCGTCGAGCAAGTCCCATCCCAAGTGATCCGCAGCGAGCTTGGCCGCGTGTAACAAATACCTTTCGTCTGTATCCCCTTCTACGACCAGCACTGCGTCCGCGGGGCCGATAGTGCTTGAAGGAAGGGACTCCTTGTACATCTGAAGAAGCACAGGTGTGATGTCACCGAATGAGATCCTCTCGTCGACCTGGTCGTCGAGAATGTCGTCGGCACTGGCCCTGAGCTCCACGATCGCAAGCAGTACGCGCTGCAGAGACCACGCGCCAGTTGCGTGAGGCCCACCCAATAGTACTTCGACTGCGGAGTCATCGCAGAGCACGGCCAGGTCGCCCGATGCTAGGTCCTCCCAGAGAATACTTGCAATTAGCAGTAGATCCTCAGGCCGCTCCTCGAGACGTGGAAGGACGACATAATGATCCATCGCCTCGGACAATAGAGTCGTCAGAGTCTTTGGCACCTTCGCCGCGGTGAGGAGCAGGCCATTACAGTTGCGGCGTTTCTCCAGAATTTTCCGCAACAACGTAGGGTCCAGAACATCGCAATTATCGATGATAATTGTCGCGTTCACGCTGTTCCTAGCGAGCTCGAGCATTGTCGGGCCGTAGTCATCGCCGGGAGCTAGTAACCGGTATTCGATGGCGTTCTCGGCGAACTCTGCAATTGCAGCAGATACGACGGTGGATTTACCTCCTCCGCTTGGTGCCTGGACGAGGACAGTATGAGCCTCTCCATCGCGGATCTTTTCGATTAGGTTGCAGATCTCCCTCATCTCGGGACTCGCGGCGACTACCTTGACCGGGACGCTGTTCGGGCCGTACTCACGGCGCCAGGTACCGACTTCCGCATAGCGCTGCTGCCACGCCGCCCGCTTCATCGGCTGCCGCCGGGGCGCCTGCGCGGCATTGTTGCCGGCGATGGCGGCGCTCCCCGCGAACTGCGTCCCTCGCGTTCTGTCGGTGGCCTGACTGGCTTGCCGTGCAGGGCACGCTCCGTGGAAGACGACCGGCCCTCCGGGTGTTGGTCCCAAGGCAAGAGTCCACGGTAGTTAAGGCCGACCACGATGGAGAACTCGCTGCCTACTTGCAGGTCGATCTCCGATCCGAGCGCCGCAAGCGACACGCGGATCTCTGCCAGAAGTTGCGGTGCGTAACAGATCCAAACGTTTGCCTGACGCCGACGCGCGATGAGGCGGTACTTTCTCGGCACACCCGCTTCGTCCGTGAGCACGGTCAGGCAGCCGATGCGACGCCGGTTGCCCGTGGTGTTTCCCTCCAGTGCGGCGATCTGGTCGAGCGCCTCCTTGGGCTCACCGAGCTGGAACAGCGACCAAGCGAGGCAGAACACAACAAAAGCATTGTCTGCGTCCTCGGCGAAGCTGCGCCTTGCTCGCAAGATCCGCCCCCACATCGCCCAGTCTTCCCGGGTGCATTGGGCCATGACAGGGTCTGAGCCACCCAACTGCCCCTGTCCCTGCGGTAGGTGCGCCTCCATCCATAGATGGTGAGCGAGAGCCATGGCGTCCCTGCTTCGCCAAACACCTTCGTCCAGGGTTAGCAGCTGTTCGAGGCCCTCCGCGCTGGACTCAGGCGACCGAGACTTGTGGGAGATGGCGGAATAGACGCGAGCCCGGATGATCTGACACCAACCGGAGTAATCGCCGTGTGCGCGCATCGACTCGGCGATCTCCGTGCTGACCTCGTGCTGCTTCTCCAACTCGGCCAACTGGATCCGGCGGTTGCGGTACTTGCCGACCTGGCTCGACTCGAGGGGTTCCTCGACCGCTGTTTCAAGCACGGATGCCAGTCGGGACAGCAACCGCATACGTTCGGGCTCTGAAAGTCCAGGCATCTGCTCGAGAACATCGCGATGGCTCCAGAAGCTCACATCGAGGGGGTAGAAACTTGCGCGCCCTACAGCGCGGCTTCGGCTGACATGAAGGTTGACCTGATCCAGTTCTGACTCGATAACCGCCTTCAGACGTGATGCCTCGTCCGGCGAACACCTCTGCTCGTGCAGTTCCGTCAAACGCTTCAGGTGTGAGCCGACTGTGTAACCATGGACGGCCGCGCGTGTTGTGAGTACATTCACCAGCTCGACGTTGCGGGTCTCCGTTGGCCGCCGTTCTAAGAGCAGTGTCTCGGCTTGTTCAAGTACCTCGATAGCCAGGGCGAGTTTGCCAAGTGAGGCCGCATAGTCCGAACTGCGGTCCGCCAGCAAGCGCAGCGCTTGCGCTTCTAGATGGAGCAGCTTCGGCAGCTGCACCTGGAAGTCCTCTCGAACATGTCGAAGGAGCTCTGATATTTCTATGAGGCTGTCCGGTGATGAGTAGAAGTCATCAAACTCGCCTCGTGGGCCAACGACCTGAAGAAGTTCAGTGCAGAAGTCTTGTTCCAGGTCGTCACCTGGGAAGTTGAGTGAACTCCACTGCACCGCGTCGACCAGCCAAGCGATAAGTTTGAGCTGCTCTGCGGGAATCGGCCGCACGCTTTGGAGGACCAGTCGCGCCAACTCAGCGTGATCGGTGTTGAGCACCAGTGTGCCGTTGTCGTCTACCTGTTCGTAGAGTAATTCCGATTCGCCGAGATCCCGGCTGAATGAGGGATAGCTTCGAAGGAAGTCCTCGCCCATAGCCCGAAGGAGATGATCGACCGGGACTGGTCGACGCAGTCGTGCGCAGACGAGTGCGAGGTCAAGCGCATCGCGCGTGACTGCGGAGTGTTCGAAGGGTGACCCAGAGAGCTCCTCGGCTTGGCCCAGCTCGAATCCGGGAAAGAGCTGCTGCGCGATTTCCCGTAGCTGATTCTGCCGACGTGTGTCCTGCGCTAGAGCGCTCTGATCGGCGGCACGGGACGCGCTGTCCAACGCACCTGCCAGCCGGTCATAGGCGGTATCAAGACGTAGCCGTACGTTGCCTCGCGTATCGGGAAGCAGGAAGTACAACAGGAGAAGAAAGTAGGGCTCTGCCATGCGTTCAGGCGTCAAGCCAGCTGTCTGCTCGCCGTGGCGGTGTAGATAATTTCGGAAGTCTGTGATTTCCTTCGCGCTCAGGCGACGCTCGATGGGATGCGAGGTGAAATCCGCCTGCTTGCCTGCTGCCTTGCGCGGGTCTTCGTCAAGACCGATCGCTCGAGGAGCATATCGCGCAGACCCCACGACGATGACGTTTCGCCCGGCGGCGGCCAGCGCGTCAGCCAGTTGCGAATACTGGCCGTTGTCGAGGTCGTCCGCCAGCAAAGCGACGCACGGCGCTCCCTTCTCCTCCAGGATCCTGCAGACTCGTTCCAAGGCTTCGACTTTCAGCCTTCCGACGGTTGGTCCTGCGTATGCCACCACGTAACCCCGCCGGCGCAGTTCGATGGCGAGCCAGTGCAGTAGGCGACTCTTTCCCGAGGCTGGCGGACCAGTGAGAAGAATGGGTCGTCGGGAGTAGTAGACGGTGTAGCGCTCGGTCGCATCGGAGGGATTCACCGAGCCAAGGCCGCCGAGCGCGCGGACCACAGTATCGGCGAGGGCGTCCGCAACGTCACGTTTGAAGAGGAACCCCCGCCCGACACCGCTCCAGTCAGGAGGGCGCTGAGCGCCACGCAGGAACCGATGGAAGGCGGCACGCTCATCGTCTGGCCCGAGTGGTGGCGGCGGTGCGGTGGTCGCGTCGTCAAGCACCGTCGCGGTCTGCGTTATGTTGCGCCACTCCTGTGCCGAAAGGATGATCTTGTGGGTCTTCCCGCTCCGATCGAACGTGACTACATGATCTTGCGGTGAAGCGAGTCTGTCTTGCGCGGCCGCGAGATCGCCGCTTTCCGGGCGCTCGCTCCACCTCGCGAGGTACTCGGCGAGTGTTTCCTCGTGGACTACCAGCGAATCGCCGAAGTCGGGATAGTCCGTCGGCCGCGCTGGGCGTTCGCGGCCCAGGAACCAGTGCACCGAGCGTGGAGGAAGGGATGCGCAGGCCAGGCTTAACAGGTCGAGCGGAAGCCAATCGTCCCTGCCGACGCCGTCGATGACAAGACAACCACTGGTCGTGACATAAGGCAGTTGCTGCAGAATGGGTCCCACGTTGAACGCCTGCCTTTGTCGCAGGGCCGCCGTGGTTAGCGGAGGTAGATTGGTCACCGCTTGCTCGTCGATCGACCCGAATAGTCGGACCATCGTGAGCGAAGCCGGATTCACCGATGCAGTCAGAGACCGTGCCTGAGAAGGGTAGACGATTCGCAGGCGCCGACTCGCGCCACCGCCTACGCGAGAAAACGCCTCGACCGGGAGGGGGTCGATAGCTGACGTGATCGCGAGGCTCCACGGGCAGCCCGCGACCTCGAGCAGATCACGCTGAGGGGTGTGACCCGTAAAGGCTCGCCTGACTTGGTCCATCTGGCTGTACCCTGCAAGCTCCTGCATTTGCTCGTGTAGGGAGCTGCGTTGCTCGCTCCCAGACAAGAGGGCAATGTCCCGGACGAGGTCATCGACCAGGCCAACAGTATGTCTCTGCCCAAGCAGAAGGACAGCACGTCCTGCTGCGATGGTGTGCAGCAGTTCCAACTCGGATTCGCTGGCTGTTGCTGAACCTGCCGATGACCCCACGAAGGTGACTCCCGCCGCTAGGCAAACCCTGCAGATACCTTAGCGGTGCCTCAGCTGTTACGCCGCGTAAGTGGCTCACGTATCGTTAGCTGGAGGCTAAGAACGTGACAACCAAGGGGCGGAGCCAGGGTAGGAGTCCAAGACGACGGTCGGGCTGGTGCTACGTGACAGGTGGCCGTGAACAAGGGGGCAACGCGAGGAGAAACGGGCGACGGCCAACGGATTCGACCCTGGATTCCCACGGGTCAAAATGTCAGCGACGGCGGCTCAAGATCATTCCGGGCCCCTCCCACTTCCCTCCCGCCGACGCCCGCGTACGGGCATCCCGATGGGAGGGCGGGCGCCGAAAGGGCACGTCAAAGCCATGATCACGGGTGGGACGCGTGGGACTCGAACCCACAACCCAAGGATTAAAAGTCCTCTACTCTGCCAATTGAGCTAGCGTCCCGGCACAACCGCGCGCGGCGATTGGTCCGGGGCCAGCGTAGCCAACTTCGGGGGCGCGACTCAACGAAGCTTTCCGGTCGCGTGGGAGCGTGCCGGGGCGAGGGTGCTGAGCTGGGCGGATGAAATGGTTTTGGCGCTGCGACCCCCGGTCCCGTATGCTTCATGCGTCCCCGACGGACAGACGTCCGGGGGAGACCGGGACCCGGTCCAAACGGGTGCTCGGCCCCTTCGTCTAGCGGCCTAGGACACCGCCCTTTCAAGGCGGCGGCGCGGGTTCGAATCCCGTAGGGGCTACGGCAGGGAGATTTCGCAGCGCGGTGACGTGCTAGGATCTCCTGGTCGGAAACCCGGCGGGAACGTCGGAGCAGCAGTACGGCAAGGCAGTACCTCAAGGTCCTGTAGAGCAGTTGGAGTGCTCGCCACCCTGTCAAGGTGGAGGTCGCGGGTTCAAGTCCCGTCAGGACCGCTCGGTACGATCCGGGCGTTGCGTTGAGTAGAACGTCAACGCGGCGCCCGTTCTCGTTCCGGGGCCAGGTAGCTCAGTTGGTACGAGCGACCGCCTGAAAAGCGGTAGGTCGGCGGTTCGACCCCGCCCCTGGCCACAGAGATCAAGCCCCCGTCCACGCGGACGGGGGCTCTTTCATGTCGGTCGGGGCCCGGTCGGGGCCCTAGCGGCGGGCCGCGAAGCTTGGCGGGCAGCTCGTCTGGTTGCTCAGGGCTAGAACTGGACGGCGGCGTAGCATCGTCGTTCGTGACTGAGTCTGGGCGGCCGCTTGACGTCGATGCCAGGTCTCGTAGGAGGCTTTGGGCGCGGTTGCTTGCGGGGCGCGTTACGGAGGTCTGCGTTCTTTCGTACCACGGCCTTTCCCGTGATCTTCCTCAGACGCTCGGCCTCGAGGTGATCGACTACTTCGCCTACGTATACGGCCCCGACGGCGTTGCGCGTGCGCCAATGGAGCGGGCGCGGCTCGCGCAGGAGCTTGCCGCTGAGCCTCGGTGGCTCGCGGTCGGTGGCCCGCGGTACTGGGTTGAACCGTTCGCGCGGAGGGCTGAGGTGATCCTGGTGATGCCGAACTTCCGCGCCGAGATGGATCTCGCTGTGAGCCGCTCCATCTACGCGGCGGTCGACTCCGTTGATCGATATCTGAAAGCAGTGCTCACGAGACAGCGTCGTTTGCCGGCCCGGAAGGCGGATGGTCCGAGCGATCAGTTCGGCCCGATAGTCGGGCGCGTGGTGCCGGTCCGCGAATACGGTGGCGACGGTCCGATGACTGACCCTGAAATCGGCGCGCACTACATGTGGATGAGGAACTTCCTCGTCGGCGAGTTCCCCAGCAAGACGTTCGTGCTGACTAGTCGCGCCCAGGTGAAGGAGCTGCGCTCGGTTCGCGCCCTCCCCCGCGCGTAGTACGGAGCCGGACAAGCGGACTGGCAGCAGCATCCAGTTCAACGTCGCAGCCGCGAACACGAACTCCAACGGCTACCCGGATGGGGGTCATTGCGTGCGGGGCGGGTGGTGGGGGTTGAGCATGGAGGGGTGGGGGCTGGCCAGGTCAGAGGTCAGGCGGCTACAGCTAGGGAGTGCGGATGGCGGGGCGATCGGGGCCGCGGTCGGGGGCGATGCGCGCGGAGGCTGGGGCGGGTGCTGGGGCTGGGGCTGGGCCTTGGGCTGTAGTGTTGACGGTGGTGCGGTCGGTGGCGGTGGTCGCGGGGCTGGTGGCGGCGTATTACGAGTTGCCGATGGATCGGCCGTTTTCGGGTGGGTACGCGGTGGGGCTCGTGTTGGGGCTGGTGGCGATCGGGCTGCTGCTGGTGTGGCAGGTCACGGTGATCGTGCATTCGCCGCATCCGCGGTTGCGGGCGGTGGAGGCGCTCGTGTCCACGGTGCCGCCGTTTCTGCTGCTCTATTCGGCGGCCTACTACCTGATGGAACGTGGGCACAGCGACGACTTTCTGCAGCATCTGACGCGGACGGATGCGCTGTACTTCGCGGCCACGGTGTTCAGCACGGTCGGCTTCGGGGACATTGCGCCGCACTCGCAGGCTGCGCGGCTTGTCGTGGTCACGCAGATGATGGGCGATCTGCTGCTGATCGGCATCGCGGCGCGGGTCGTGGTGGGGGCCGTGCAGGAGGGGGTGCGGCGGCAACTCGGGGATGGGGATGGGGATGGGAGGGAGGAGAGGGAGCGGACGGAGGGGACGGAGGGGACGGAGGGGGACTAGGTGGCGGCGGCCGTTGGGAGGGTGGGGGCGGCCATTCGGCGGACGGGGTGCTGGTGGCGGGGATAGCGGGGGTGAGGCGGGGAAGGGGCGGGGGGTGAGGGTTTGGGCTGGTCAGCGGCGGTTGTGGCGATTGGGGAGGCCGCGGTGGGCGCAGCGATTGCGGCGGTCACGACGATTGTGGGGGCGGGGTGTGTTGGGGGTGGGGCTGCCCGTCCTCACCCTCGTTCTTGCGCTGGGGCTGGGGCTGGGGCTGGGGGTCGGGGGGTGTGGGACTCGGCTGCCGGCTAGTGCGTTCACGGGGCGGGGGGATACGAGCAGCGGTGGCAGCACGGCCCCGATCAAGGTGGGGATGATCGACTCGATCAGCAGTCCGTTGGGGGCCAATGCGTTCTCGGGGCCCGGATACGGGGCTCAGGCGTACTTTGATGCGCTGAATGCCGCAGGTGGGGTGGATGGGCGCAAGGTTGTGGTGGATCAGTGTGACGACGCGGGGGCGGGGATCGGGAACATTCAGTGCGCGCATCAGCTGATCGACACCGATGGCGTGTTCGCGTTCGCGGGGAATTCGATCTTCGACTACGCGGGGGCAGCGTACGTCAGCTCGAAGGACGTGCCGGACATTGGCGGGGAGCCGATTGATCAGGCGTATGACCAGTATCCGCACCTTTATTCGCTGTACGGGTCGGACGAGCCGCGGGACGGGACTGCGGTCGGGTTCGGGGGGACGCTGTACTCCTCGACCGAGATCTATGCCTACTTCAAGGAGAAGTTGGGGGCGCACGTCGCTGCGGTGGTCGAGTTCAATCAGCCTGACTCGATCCGGTACGGGCAGATGCAGGTCGCGGGGCTGCGTGCCGAGGGGTATTCGGTCGTGACGGAGCAACTCGACTTCGCGCTGCCGAACTATGCCGCCGCGGCCGCCGACATGAAGGCGCACGGGGTGCAGATCGTGTTCGACGCGATCGATACGACGGGGAACGGGGCGTTGTGCACGGCGCTCGATCAGGCGGGCGTGAACCTGATCGCGAAGGTCACCACGCCGCAGAGTTGGGATCAGACCGTCCTGAGCACGTACGCGAACGCGCCTCGGTGCCGGAACGTGCTGTACGCGACGTCATCTGAGCGCAATTACGAGGACACGCAGTACGCGCCGGTCGCCGCCTTCCGGTCCGCGATGGCGAAGTACTTCCCGTCGCGCGCGGGGAATCTGTCGATGTGGGAGCTCGACGGTTGGGCGTCGGCGCAGTGGCTGACGGACGCGATCCGGTCGTGCGGGGACGACGTCACGCGCGGCTGCGTGGAGCGCTACATGAACCGGTCGCAGTCGTACGACGGCCACGGGCTGCTGATCCCGACCTCGTTCGTCGTCTCACGTCCCGGGGCCACGACGCGTGCCTGCCTGAACGTCGCGCGCTGGCAGGACTCGGCGAACGGCGGTCACGGGGGCTGGGTGACGCAGACTCCGGATATGTACGCCAACTGTTTCACCGTGCCCGTTCTCGCCACGAAGGGCTAGGGCGGGAGCCAGAGCTAGGCGCCCACCGCTGGGAGTCGGGCGCCGCGGGACAGGGGCCAGAGGAAGTCGGCGTGCTGGGCTACGCGGTCGAGCTGGGGTTCGGCGATGAGGACCGCGCGGCCGTCATCGTGGGCGGTGCGGGCCAGTTCAGTGAGCACGCGGTCGACTAGAGGGGATGCGAGGCCGTGCGTCGGCTCGTCGAGGAGCAGGATCCTGCCGCGACCGAAGAGCGCGCTGGCCACGGCTAGTAGCTGGCGTTCGCCGCCGGACAGTACGCCTGCCGAGCGTGACGCGAGCGGCTCGAGTTCGGGGAAGCGGGCGAACGCGGTGGTGGCGTCGCACGCGCGGAGGTTGTCGAGCACGGACAGGCCGGGGAAGACGTTGCGTTCGAAGGGGACGTAGCGCAGGCCGAGTGATGCGCGGCGGGCGACCGGCCAGGTGGTGGCGTCGCGGCCGTCGAGCTTCAGGCGGCCCGATGACGAAGAGTGGGACGCAGTCGCGGCGCCGGCGCACCAGTCGAGGAGCGTGGTCTTTCCGGCGCCGTTGGGGCCGACCAGCGCGGAGAACGTGCCATACGCGGCGGTGAGGCGGACGCCGTGCAGGACTTCGATGCCGCCGTAGCGGACGTGGACGTCGTCACAGGAGAGAGCGGGAGCGGGAGGCACCGTGCATCACCCCCATGGCAGGGAGGACCAACGTCGCGAGCCCGACCAGGATCGCGGAGGCTCCGGCGACGTAGGTGTCGGCTACGACGATGACGATGGCTGCCGCGACGAGAGCCGTCGAGTCGGCGAATCCGACTGCCGCGGCGGCTGCGAACCAGATCAGGCCTTGCGCGGGCTCGAAGGCGGTGGCGTCGAAGACCTGGTCGCCCGCCGCCCACAGCGCACCGCCGAGTGCGGCGAGGGCTCCGGCTGCGGCGAACACGGCCAGGCGCTCGAGGTCGACGGCGATTCCGGCCGTGCGGGCGGCGGTTTCGCTGTCGCGGAGGGCTGACAGGCGTAGGGCGATGCGGCCGCGGACGAGCGTGACCAGGGCGATCAGGACGACGGCCACGAGGCAGAGTTCGAAGTAGAGGTAGGGGCGGTCGGCTTGGGCGAAGGCGGGGCGGGCTACGGACGCGGGCGTGAACAGGGGCTGGTTGAACAGGAAGCTGCTGAGCGCGGTGGCGGCGGCGAGCGTGGCCACGGCGAGGTGTAGTCCGGCTTGGCGCAGGACCGGTAGCGCGAGGACTGCGGCGACGGCGGCTCCGGTGGCCGGGGCGCCGAGGATGCCCCAGCCGGACGCCCATCCGGCTGTGAGTGCGCCGATCCCCGCCAAGCCTGCCTGCCCGAGTGAGAGCAGTCCGGCGCTGTGCAGCACGCGGAAGGACAGCAGTACGAGGGCGAGCGCGGGGATGGTGAGTGCGGTGCGCAGGTCGACGGCGCGGAGGTTCCAGCAGAAGACGCTGAAGGTGAGGAGGAGCAGCAGCGGTGCGGCGGGGATGGCGCGGCGAGCGGAAGGGTGGGGTCGTGCGGTGGCGGCAGTGACCGGGGCGGTGAACGCGGGGGTGAGCCAGGTCGCGAGGAGCAGCAGGACGACGAAGAGGTTCGAGCGGACGGCGTCCAGGACCGATCCGGCCGCGCCGATGAGGTGAACGCCCGTCAGTTCGGCTTGGGCGATCGCGGTGCCGAGGGCGAAGACGATCGCGAGCGACGCGCTGCGCAGGCGGGCCGCGATGGCGACGCCCAGGGTTTCGAAGATGACGAGCGTGAGGGTCGGCGGGTCGAAGCGGAGTTGCGGGGCCAGCAGCACGCCGGTGAGCGTGGCGAGCATCGTTCCGGCGACCCAGCCGATGCGGGCCAGGCGCCGCGCGGGCAGTCCGGCGAGTTCGGCCAGGCGACGGTCGTCGATGACGGCGCGGATCGCGGGGCCGCTGCGCGAGAACCAGGCCAGTCCGAGGGCCACGACGAGGACGAGCGCGAGTTCGATCGGCACGGCCGCGGGGACGTCGATGCCGCAGATCCGCATCGTGCCGCCGGGGAGCAGCGCGGGCGCGTCCGTCTTCGCCGCCTGGCCCCACACGGCCGTCGCGATGCCGACGAGCAGTACGGTGACGCCGAATCCCGCGGTGAGCAGTCGTCCGGCGTCCGCGGCACGTGCCTGTAAGGGGCCGAAGACGAGCGCCTCGAGACACAGCCCGAGCACGGGGGCGAAGCAGCACACGACGATGATCCCCGCTGCATACGCGGGCAGGTGGGCGTCCCGGACGAGCGCGCGCACGAGGTACGCGCCGAACATGCCGATGGCGCCGAAGGCCACGTTCAGTACGCCGGTCACCCGGTACGTGGCCAGCACGCCGAGACCGGACAGCGCTGCGACGGCGCCCGTGCCGAGCCCGGCCACGGCCAGGTCGGCGGCGCCGCTCATCAGTCCTCCGCGCCGGCGTGGCAGAGCGGGCAGGCGCGCAGTTCAGACTCCAAGCCCGACTCGGCTTCAAGCACGTCGTCGCGGCCGTCGAGCAGCGGGCAGTCGGGGGTGTGCAGGTAGCGGCCGTCGGGGACGCGGCGCAGGCCGGAGCCGGCGGCCGGGACACCACCGGACGGAGCAACATCGGCCCGCTCCCGGCCACGGCGCGGCCAGGGCGTGCGCAGTGCGAGTCCGAGGCCCACGGCCAGCAGTGCGGCGCCCGGGATCGTGGCCGAGGCCAGGTACGGCAGCTGCTGCGCCACCGTCGGCTGCCCGGAGATCTGGTACCAGCCGAGCACGCACAACACCGCTCCGACACCGGCCAGCGCGGCGGCGAGGCGTCTCGGCGGATCAACCATGCGCAACTCTCCCCAATCGTTCCAAGCAGCGAGAAAATGGTATTTCAGATTCGTCTCACGCGGGAGAGACACCTCATGAACGGGACAGTCCCCAGCGCAACGCGTTCCACCCGCCCCGGCCGCGTCGCCTCGGCCGCCGTCGCCCTGCTCGCCGCGGCCCTGCTCGCGGCGTGCAGCAGCAGCACCAGCCCGGGCACGACCACGCCGAGCCCGACCACCGGCGGTGGCGGCGGCTTCAACTCGGCTAGTGCGGCGAGCCTGGTGAAGCAGACGTGGACCACGTTCTTCTCGAAGACGACGCCGATCGCGCAGAAGGCGGCGCTGCTGCAGAACGGCCAGGCCATGTCCAGCGCGATGGAGGCCTTCGGTACGAACGCGATGGTCAGCGAGGTCACCGCGAACGTCACCGGCGTCACGTTCCCCTCCTCGACCAAGGCCGATGTCACCTACTCGATCTCGCTCAACGGCCAGGTCGTGGAGAACGCGATGCAGGGCCAGGCGGTCTACGAAGGCGGCAAGTGGCTGGTCGCGGACACCACGCTGTGCGGCCTGCTGCAACTCGCGGAGACCCAGGTCGGCGGCAGCGCGACGCCGATCCCGGGCTGCGGCTGACCGGCGACCGGTCCGGTAGCGGAGCGTCGTCGGGCGAGTACGCGGCGCGTCATCCGTTCAGGTCACCGCGCGCTCTCCGCCGTTCCCGCATCGGGCCAGTTCAGCCGGGGTACGGCGCGGGCGCGCGGCGGCCCGGTCGAATGCGTGCGCGGTTCGCCCAGCCGTGCGTTCCCGGCGCGTCCGGCACACTGGACACTCCGAAAATTCGCGGCGTTCTCCCTTGGTGCGCGGCGGTTTCGAGCGCCCGCAGCGCAGCCGTCTGGAAGGACGCCATCACCCGTGTCTTGGAAGTCCGACACGTCCGCCCCCGCCCTGGAGAACCCGGCCGACCACGACTGGCGGCTGCCGGGCCCGCGCGGGCCGCAGCCGGACTCGGCCCCGCTCGGCGCCTCGGCCGCGCTGCACGCCGTGTTCGACGCGGCCCCGGGCGCGGTCGCGGTGGTCGAGGGCGGCGACTACGTGCTCGACTACGCGAACCCGGCCTTCCGCAGCGGTTTCGGCCTCGCCCACCCGCGCGGCCACGGACGCGGACTGACCGGCGTGCCGCTCGCCGAGGCGGTTCCGGTGCTGGCCCGGCTCGGCCTGCTGGACGCGCTCGCCCTGGTGCACGCCAGCGGCACCGTCTTCACCGCGCCCGAGGTGCGGGTGCCGGAGTACGGCCCGTCCGGCCGCCCGGCGGTGCTGCGGGTCACCTGCTCGCCGGTGCGGGTCGCGGAGAACGAGCCGATCGAGGGCGTGCTGCTGCACCTGATCGACACGACGGACCAGGCCGCGGAGACCCGGCGGCTGCAGCGCGCGGAACGGCGGCAGCGCAACGCGGCCGTCGCCCTGCAGCGCGCCCTGCTGCCGCAGCGGCTGACCCAGCCGGACGAGCTGCGCATCGCGGGCTGCTACCTGCCCGCCGCCGGGGAGCCGGACCAGCTCGGCGAGACGCTGCGGCCCGGCGGCCCGGACGCGTTCTCGGCGGCGAAGCGCCCGGCCGCCAACGAGTTCCAGGTCGGCGGCGACTGGTACGACGTGATCCCGCTCGGCGCCGGACGCACCGCGTTCGTGATGGGCGACGTGATGGGGCGCGGGGTGCACGCGGCCGCGATCATGGGGCAGCTGCGGGCCGCCGTGCGCGCGTACGCTGCGGCGAACCTGCCGCCCGGCGAGCTGATCCTGCACCTCGACCGGCACGCGGCGGAGCTCGAGGGGGTCGCTTACACCGCGGGTTCGGCCCGGGCCGGGCTCTGCGACCTCGGCGCACTGGCCTCCTGCGTGTACGCGGTCTACGACCCGGACGACAAGACCCTGACGTACGCCGCGGCCGGGCACCCGGCCCCGCTGCTGCGCAATCCGGACGGCACCGTCGTCGAGCTCGACGACGCGGTCGGGCCGCCGCTCGGCACCGGCGAGTGGACCTGGCAGGAGGCCGTGGTCCCGGTCCCGGCCGCCGCGTACCTGGCGTTCTACACCGACGGCCTGATCGAGCGGCGCGGCTTCGACCTCGACAGCCAGCTGGCCCGGCTGCGCGAGGTGTTCAGCCGCGCGCCGCTGCTGGATCCGGCCGACGAGGCGGCGCTGGAGATGAGCTCCAACGGGATCACCCTCGGCGCCACGATCGGCGGCGTCTCCGGGCGCCGCGGCGGTCCGGTGGACCAGGTGCGCGACGAGCTGCTGGCCGGGATGCAGCTGCCGCTCGACCACGACGACGACGTGGCGCTGCTCGTCGTGCACGTCCCGCAGTGGCAGGGCGAGCGCGCGCAGCTGTTCCGCTCGGCGGCGGTGGACCTGGTCGGCGGCACCGAGATCGCGGCGCACGCGCGGGCCTTCGCGTCCGGCGTGCTGCGCAGCTGGCACCTCGGCGAGGACCTGTGCGACATGGGCGTGCTGGCCGTGAGCGAACTCGTGGCCAACGCCGCGATCCACGGCCGTCCCCCGGTGCGGCTGCGGCTGCGGCGCACCGACCGGCGGCTGATCGTCGACGTGTCCGACGGCGACGACCACCTGCCGCGCCGCCGCCTGGCCGAGGAGACCGACGAGGACGGCCGCGGCATCGGTATCGTGGCGTCCCTCGCCGCGTCCTGGGGCAGCCGCCAGCTGGCCGAGGGCAAGTCGGTGTGGTGCGAGATCGGCCTCGGCTGACCTCCCGAAGGCGCCCTGAACGGCCCAAGCCGTTTGTTCACCTTCCAAAGCCGGTCCGAACTGCCCCGCGAGCTCGTGACAAGCCCCTGGCCAGCGGATCCGTGACCGATTCTTTATCTTCTCTAGAGCAATGTCCCGGGGCCGTTAACCCGCAGTTCACCTGCTGAGGTCCACTCATTCACCACGTCTGCCTACGTTCGGGTGGTCAGCGATTTTTCCAGCATTGACCTCCGGCGGTGCCCCGCCGGTCCCAGGACGAAAGGGACTTCCCCGTGAAGTTTCAGCGATACGGCGCTGTGGCCGGCGTGGCTGTGGCCGCGGCTCTTGCGCTCAGCGCGTGTGGTTCGGACAACAACAGCTCGTCGTCCTCGACGGCCAGCTCGGGTAGCTCCTCCGGCTCCTCGGCGTCCGCCTGCCCCTCGGGCACGCTGAACGCGGCCGGATCGACGGCCCAGGCGAACGCGATCTCGCAGTTCACCAAGGACTACCAGACCAAGTGCACCGGCGTCACGGTGAACTACAACGCCAACGGCTCCGGCGCCGGCGTCACCGCGTTCATCCAGAAGCAGGCCGACTTCGCCGGCTCCGACTACTCCCTGAGCACCACGCAGGCCGGCCAGGTCACCACCGCCGGCCGCTGCGGCTCGGGCAAGGCCGTCGACATCCCGGCCGTGGCCGGCGCGATCGCCGTCATCTACAACGTCCCGGGCGTCACCACCTCGCTGAACCTCTCGGCGAAGAACCTGGCCGCGATCTTCGACGGCACCATCACCACGTGGAACGACGCGGCGATCGTCAAGGACAACCCCGGCGTCACCCTGCCGAGCACGAAGATCCAGCCGTTCTACCGCTCGGACACGTCCGGCACCTCGTACAACTTCTCGAACTACCTGAACGCGCTGGGCGGCTTCGCGGCGGCCAACAAGCAGTGGCCGGGCAAGGCGGGCCAGGGCGCCAAGGGCTCCTCCGCGGTGGCGGCCAAGGTCAAGTCGACCTCCGGCGGCATCGGCTACGCCGAGTACTCCTACGCCACGCAGAACAGCCTGACCTACGCGAACGTCTCGAACGCGGCCGGCGCCTTCATCAAGCTGACGCAGGACAACGCCTCGAACTTCATCGCGCAGGCCAAGATCGAGCAGTCCGGCGAGGACACCAAGCTGGCGTTCAACTACCAGTACTCGAACGCCTCGGCGTACCCGAACACCCTGGTGACCTACGAGATCGCCTGTGGCACCGGCAACGACTCGACCGCCCTGCCGCTGATCAAGGGCTTCCTGAACTACGTCGTGTCGAGCACCGCGCAGAGCGAGCTGACCGGCCTCGGCTACGTCCCGCTGCCCTCCGCGGTGCAGACCGCCGACGCCGCCGTCGTCAACTCCCTGTCCTAGTCGCCCCTAGTCTCCGATAGGAGGTGAGGAAGTTCCCATGAGCAGCGACACCCCGCCGGCGGTGGCCGAGGCGCAGGACGAGGCTCCCAAGTCCTCCGCTCCGCGTTCGGCACTGACCGCGAAGGCCGGTCTCGGCGACCGGATCTTCGGCGGCAGCGCCCGCGGCGCCGCCGTGTTCATCCTCATCCTGATGGCCGCGATCGCCGGATTCCTGATCTATCAGTCGGTGAACGCGATCAGCAAGGACAAGGTCGACTTCCTCACCTCCTTCACCTGGGACCCGGACGGCAACACGACCGCCAACGGCGACGCCGAGTTCGGCATCGCCGCGATCGCCTGGGGCACGCTGATCACCTCGGCGCTCGGCGTGCTCATCGGCGCCCCGATCGCCATCGCGATCGCCCTGTTCATCACGCAGTACGTGCCGCGCACGCTCGGCACGGTCTTCGGCTACGTCGTCGACCTGCTCGCCGCGGTGCCCTCGGTGGTCTACGGACTCTGGGGCCTGCTGGTCCTCGACCAGCACATGAGCGGAGTGTCCAAGATCATCGAGGACGTGCTCGGCTGGATCCCGATGTTCAAGACCAACGGGACCTACGGCAGCTCGATCTTCACCGCGGGCATCGTGCTCGCGATCATGATCCTGCCGATCATCGCCGCGATCTCCCGGGAGATCTACAAGCAGACCCCGCGGGAGCAGATCGAGGCGGCCTACGCCCTCGGCGCGACCAAGTGGGAGATGATCCGGCTCGCGGTGATGCCCTACGGCCGCTCCGGAGTCACCAGCGCGATCATCCTCGGCTTCGGCCGCGCGCTCGGCGAGACCATCGCCGTCGCCATGGTGCTCACCTCGGTGCCCGGCCTGGTCACCCGGATCCTGCAGCCCGGCGGGAACACGATCGCCGCGAACATCGCGACGGCCTTCGCCGACGCCTTCACCACCGGCCGCCAGGCGCTGATCGCCTCCGGCATGATCCTGTTCCTGCTGACCCTGCTCGTCAACTACGCGGCCCGCCTCGTCATCCGCCGCTCCGCCAAGAAGGCCGGTGCCTGATGTCCCTCTCGCACCCCAGCCCCGTCCGCAAGGCCAAGAACTCGATCGCGTACGTCGTGATGGGGCTCGCCTTCGTGGTCGCGTGCGTCCCGCTGGTCTCGATCCTGTGGACCGTGATCGTCAAGGGCGCCAAGGACTTCAACGGCTACTTCCTGAGCCACTCGATGCGCAACGTCTCGGAGAACCAGAACAGCGGCGGTGCATACCACGCGATCCTGGGCACGCTCGAGCAGGTGGGCATCGCCGCGGTGATCACCATCCCGCTGTCGCTGCTCGTCGCGATCTACCTGGTCGAGTACGGCCGCGGCCGGCTCGCGCAGGCGGTCACCTTCTTCGTCGACGTCATGATGGGCCTGCCCTCGATCGTCGCCGGCCTGTTCGTGCTCTCCTTCTGGCTGCTCGGCCTCAACAACAAGGCCTCCGGCTTCGCGGTCTCGCTCGCGCTGCTGATCCTGATGATGCCGATCGCCATCCGCTCCACCGAGGAGATGCTGCGCCTGGTCTCCCCGGCGCTGCGCGAGGCCTCGTACGCGCTCGGCGTCTCGAAGTGGCGGACGATCGTCAAGGTAGTGCTTCCGACCGCTTTGCCGGGTATCGTCACCGGCATGATGCTCGGTATCGCGCGCATCATGGGTGAGACGGCGCCGGCGCTGCTGCTCGCGGGAGCCGCGGAGTCGATCAACCCGAACGTGTTCCAGAACCCGCAGGGATCGCTGCCGCTGTTCGCGTTCAACGAGTCGCAGAACCCCTCGGCGTTCGCGGTGAACCGGGGCTGGGCCGCCGCGCTCACCCTGATCATCCTGGTCATGCTGCTCAACCTGATCGCCCGTCTGATCGCCTGGTGGAAGGCCCCGGCGGCCTCCCGGTAGCCGTAGCCCCGTAGCTGAAGAAAGAAGACCTGAGAACCATGGCCAAGCGAATCGACGTCTCCGGACTGTCGGCTTACTACGGCTCGACGCGGGCTATCGAGGACATCAGCCTGACCGTGGAGCCGCGCACGGTGACCGCCTTCATCGGGCCGTCCGGTTGCGGCAAGTCCACCGTGCTGCGCACGCTGAACCGGATGCACGAGGTCATCCCGGGCACCCGCGTCGAGGGCAAGGTCATGCTCGACGACGTGGACCTGTACGGCCCGGGCATCGACCCGGTCGCGGTGCGCCGCACCGTCGGCATGGTCTTCCAGCGGCCGAACCCGTTCCCGACCATGTCGATCTACGAGAACGTCGCGGCCGGCCTGCGGCTCAACGGCGTGCGCGGCAAGAGCGACCTGGACGGCATCGTCGAGCAGTCGCTGCGCGGCGCGAACCTCTGGAACGAGGTCAACGACCGGCTGAACAAGCCCGGCATGGGCCTGTCCGGCGGTCAGCAGCAGCGCCTGTGCATCGCCCGCGCGATCGCCGTGTCCCCGGACGTGCTGCTGATGGACGAGCCCTGCTCCGCGCTCGACCCGATCTCCACCCTCGCCATCGAGGACCTGATCGCGCAGCTCAAGAACGAGTACACGATCGTCATCGTGACGCACAACATGCAGCAGGCCGCGCGCGTCTCGGACCGCACCGCCTTCTTCAACATCGAGGGCACTGGCAAGCCGGGCAAGCTCATCGAGATCGACGACACCCCGCGGATCTTCGCGAACCCGACCCAGCGGGCCACCGAGGACTACATCACCGGACGGTTCGGCTGATCGGCGCGGTACCCGAGGACGCGAACTCCCGCAGGCACCGCCTGCGGGAGTTCTCCGTTTCTAGACGAAGATCGCGTGCACCGGGTAGTAGACGATCGCGGCGCAGCAGGCGGCGGCCGGGATGGTCAGGAACCAGGCGAACACGATGTTCTGCGCCACGCCCCAGCGGACCGCCGTGCGCCGCTTCGTCGCGCCGACGCCCATGATCGAGCCGGTGATGATGTGCGTGGTGGACACCGGCGCCGGATAGATGAACGCGGTGAAGTACAGCACCAGCGACGCGATCGTCTCGGCCGCGAAGCCGCGCGGCGGGTCGAGCTCGATGACCTTGCGTCCCAGGGTCCGCATGATCCGCCAGCCGCCCGCGCACGTGCCGGCCGAGATCGCCAGCGCCGCGGACCACAGCACCCACCACGGCACGCCCGACTTGCTGGTCGCGTGCCCGCCCGCGATCAGCGCGAGCATGACCACGCCCATCGACTTCTGCGCGTCCTGGATGCCGTGGCCGAGCGCCATGCCCGCGGCCGAGACCGTCTGCGCCATCCGGAAGTTGCGGGTGACCCGGCCCGGACTGGCCCGGCGGCAGGCCCACAGGATGCCGACCATCAGCGCGTACGCCAGCACGAAGCCGACGACCGGGCTGAGCAGCATCGGCAGCACGACCTTCTCCCACACCCCGCTCCAGCTCACCCGCAGCCCGGAGGCCAGGCCGGCGCCGACCATGCCGCCGATCAGCGCGTGCGTGCTGGACGAGGGCAGGCCGTAGGCCCAGGTGACCAGGTTCCAGGTGATCGCGCCGACCAGCAGCGCGAAGACGATCACCAGGCCGCGCGAGCCGTCCGGCGGGGCGGCGATGATCCCGCTGGTCACGGCCTTCGCGACGCCGCCGCCGAGCTGCAGGCCGAGCCAGGCGCCGAGCAGGTTCATCACGCCCGCCATCAGCAGCGCGACCCGCGGGGTCAGCGCCCGGGTGGAGACGGAGGTGGCGATCGCGTTCGCCGAGTCGTGGAAGCCGTTGGTGTACGCGAAGCCCAGGGCCACCAGAACGACGACGATGAGCCAGAAGGTGAGCACGGCGGTTCAGGACTCCTTGACCACGATGGTCTCGATCGTGTTCGCCACGTGCTCGAACCCGTCCGCCGCCTGCTCGAGGGTCTCCACGACCTCCTTGAGCTTGAGCACGCTGAGCGTGTCGAACTCGCCGGAGAACAGGTGGGCCAGCAGCCTGCGGTAGACCTGGTCGGCCTGGTTCTCGAGGCGGTTGATCTCGATCCAGTAGTCCCGCAGGTCCTTCATGCTGCGCAGCCGCGGCATCGCCTCGGAGGTCAGGTCGGCCGCGCGCACCAGCACGTCCACCTGGTCGGCCACGCCGTCCGGCAGCGCGTCGATCTGGTAGAGCGAGACCAGGTCGGCCGCGGCGTCCATCTCGTCCATCACGTCGTCCAGCAGGCTCGCGAGGGTGTAGATGTCCTCGCGGTCGAAGGGGGTGATGAACGAGGAGTTGAGCTGCTGGTAGATCTCGTGGGTGATCTCGTCCGAGACGTGCTCGGCGTCGCGCATCCGCTGCGCGATCTCCGCCCGGCCCGCCTTGTCGGCGCCGAGCAGCTCGGTCAGCAGGCCGGCTCCGACTACGAGGTTGTCCGCCGCCTTGGCGAACAGGTCGTAGAAGCTCGTCTCCTTCGGCGTCAGACGCAGGCGCACGGGGCTCTCCGGGCTTGTGGTGGGAGGGGGACCGGAACGGCGAATCGGTGGATCCGGCTCCGGGACGTCAGTGTTCCATGACCACAAGGATGGTAGACGCTCCGGGGTATAGGCGCGCCGAGAGAACCATTCGTGCCGACGGACGTGCCTGGTCAGCGCCAAATGGTTGAGAGATAAATCACTACCGGGAGTTCACCCGGCGTTCATGCTCGTACGGTCAGCCCCAGGATCCGGTCGATCGCCTCCTGCGAGAGCGGCTCCTCGCTGCGTTCCGCGGCGATGATCAGCTCCGCGTAGAGCTCGATCTCGTCCAGGGCCACCCGGTCGTGCACCGCCCGGTACCGGGGCGGCGACGGCGCCGCCGCGCGGGCGACGCGCGACGTCCGCTGCGCCGTGGCCCCCGACGCCACGGACTTGGACGAAGTCACAGCCGTCGTCTCAGTACGCACCCAGACCACCTCCTCGCGGCTTCGCGGACCGAAGTGACAGTCAGCTCCCTGTACATCAAGGTTAGGGGCGCCTCAGTCCGGCCGCCATGGCCCGAGTGGGCCATCCGCGCCTGGTCCGGGTCACCTGCCCGGCACCGCCCGGTCCGCCACTCGACGACTGACCGGGTAGTCAGTTGGCCGCGAGCACATCGGCGGCGGCCGGGGCGGCCACGGTGACCTTCTTGCCCAGGTCGTACAGATCGGTGCTGGAGACGATCGTGACGGTGCCCTTCGCCGGGGCCGGCGCCGGGAACTCGAAGTGCGCCACGAAGCGGCGCACCCGGCCGTCGGCGTCGAGGTAGACGTCGAACGGGACCGCGTGCTTGGTGAACGAGCTGCCGGCGGCGGCGAGCGCGGCGTTCTCCGGCGCCGGGGCCGCCTTCGCCGCGGCGACCAGGTCGAGGGTGCCCGAGTAGTGCGCCACCGGGACGTCGTACACCGAGTCCTGGCCGACGTAGTGCACCGCGCCGCCGGACGCGCCCGCGCCCGCGAGCATCGCGAAGGCCAGGATCGGGCTGGTGTACCCGGCGCTGATCAGGTCGCCGTCGGCCAGCCGGTCCGAGTCCACCTGGACCCACTTGCCGGAGGTGCCGGTCGGCCGCATGTAGAGGGTGGTCGGGGTGACGACCTCGTCGAGCGTGCTGTGCGCACTCACGTCCGGCGGCACGGTCAGCCGGATCGAGCCGAGCTGCTTGCTGAAGTCGAAGGCGCCGGTGCCGGAGAACTGGTCGGTCTTGCCCTGCGCGCTCATCGCCACCGAGGTCGCGATCTCCGCGGTGCCGATCTTCAGCGAGGCGGTCCCGGCCGAGCGCACCGCCGCCACCGGGTCGGCCGCGACCGTCACCCCCGTCGCGCCGCCCGAGCACGCGGCCGTCGCCAGAGCGCCCCCGAGCGCCGTGGCCGCGAGCCCGGCGCGCACGAGCCTGCGCGTGCGCCGTCCGTTCGCCGTCTCCACCGTCGAACACCTCCACAGGACTTTGTATGGATATAGGGAATTCCGGTGAAACCGGGAGCAAGGGGGGCGCGAAGTGCGGCACACTGTCCCCGGTGACCGCGCCCGGACTCCCCAACGAGCCGAGTGGGCGCGGGTTACGCGGGTAGTGGACTTCAGCGGGCCGTCGAAGGGCCCTGAGTTCGGTCGAGGGAGAGGACAGGATGCGGGTATTCGTCGCGGGAGCCACCGGGGTGCTGGGCACCGCGGCCGTGCGGAATCTGGTCGCCGGCGGACACAAGGTGACGGGCGTCGCGCGGAGCCAGCCGAAGCGGGATGCCCTCGCCGCCGCCGGGGCGACCCCGGTGGCCGCCGACCTGTTCGACCCGGTCGGGCTGCGGCACGCGGTCGCCGGGCACGACGTCGTGGTCAACCTGGCCACCAGCATTCCGCCCGGCACGGCCGCCCTGCGCGCGAAGAACTGGCGGGAGAACGACCGGATCCGCACCGAGGCGAGTAGGAACCTCGCCGATGCGGCCGCCGCCGAGGGCGTGCTGCGGCTGGTACAGGAGGCGGTCTCCTTCGTGTACGAGGACGGCGGCGAGGACTGGATCACCGAGCACCACCCGGTGCGCCCGAACGCCGTGACCGCGTCCTCGATCACCGCCACCGAGCACGCGATGGACTTCGCCGACGCCTACCGCTTCGCCGTCGTGCTGCGCTTCGGCCTGCTCTACGGCGACGAGCCCGCGACCCGCTGGCAGCTCGACCGGGTGCGCAAGGGCAAGCCCGTCGTGATGGGCGACCCGGCCGGCTACCTGTCCCCGATCACCGTGCAGGACGCGGCCGGCGCGGTCGTGGCCTCGCTCGCCGCGCCCTCCGGCGTCTACAACGTCTCCGGCGCGCCGCTCACCCGCGCCGAGTGGGCCGAGGCGCTGGGGAAGGCCGCCGGGGTCGGCGGACCCGCGCGCTACCTCTCCCCGCTGGCGCTGCGGCTGGTCGCCAAGCGCGCGGAGCCCTTCCTGCGCTCGCAGCGGATCTCCTCGGACGCCTTCCACAACGCCACCGGCTGGCGCGCGCGGACCACCGTCGCCGACGGCCTGAGCGGAGTGTCAGTTTCCTGAAGCCGTCGCCGACGGGGTGGCCAGCCCCGTCGCCACCGGCCAGGAGGGGACCGTCGAGTAGGGGCGGACGGCGCCGATGTACTGCGGGTTGAACCCGTCGATCGCGTCGAAGCGGATGAACGCCCCGGTGTGCGGGGAGTCGATCATCGCGCCGCCGCCCACGTAGATGCCCACGTGCTCGATCGTGGCCGGGTCGTTGACGTTCGTGGCGAAGAACACCAGGTCGCCCGGCTGCAGCTGGTCGCGCGGGATGTGCACGCCCGCGTACCACTGCTCGGCGGCCACCCGCGGCAGCGTCACCCCGGCGCTCGCGTACGCCGCCTGGGTCAGGCCGGAGCAGTCGAACTCGCCGTTCTCCGCGGCGGTTCCGGTGCCGCCGTACAGGTACGGCGTGCCGAGCCGGTTGTAGGCGAACTTGATGGCCTGCACGGCGACGCTGCTCGCGGCGATCGTCGTCGTGGTCGGCTTCGCGAAGGACTTCTCCAGCGCCTTGATGTTCTTGACGTAGTCCTCGGTCTGCGAGATGTGCGGGATGCCGTTCGCCGCGAGCACCGCGCCCGCGCCCGCGTTGTAGCCGGCGAGCATGTTGCCCACCTGGTCGCCCGGGACCTTCGAGAGCTGACTCGCCAGCGCGCAGTCGAAGCGGGCCGCGGCCGGGATCTCGTCCGCCGGGTTGAACGGATTCTCCTTGCCGTCGCCGTCGTTCGGCGAGGCCCAGGTCGTCCAGGTGTACGGCTCGAACTGGGTGATGCCCTCGGCGCCGGTGTCCGAGACCGCGTTCGGGTTGAAGCCGGACTCCTGGTAGAACTGCGCGGCCAACAGCGGCGCGCTCAGCACCGGGCAGGTCGTCGCGGCCTTCTCGATGAGCGCCACGTACGCGCTCGGCACGGTGTTCGGCTGCAGCGACTCCTGCACCTGGACCGTCTCGGAATCCGAGATTCCCAGTGCCACGACCGTGACGCCGGCCACGATGACGAACGGGGTCAGCAGCGCGACGACGCCGACCCAGATCCACTTGTTGGACAGCCGTAGCATCGGCGGCGGCGCCGGGCGCAACATGGAGTTCCCCTCCCTGCGTGCCGATGGTTGGGCTCGGACTCCGACGGGAAAACTAGTCGGCGCGGGCACAGCGCCGAGGTGGCCGTGCACCCTATGATAAGGGCAGGATGACGCCGCGTCAGCAGCCGTGACGCTTCCAGGATGCTTCAAGCAGCGCGACACAGATTGGGGGCCGCCAGATGGCCTTGGCCACGGTCCTTGCCGCAGGCAACGGAAACATCGGCAACATCATCAACGGGATCGCCCCCAACTGGGGCCCGTTCGGCTCGGTGGGGCAGCAGGCGAAGGTGCTCATCGAGGTCATCATGGCCGCCGCGATCCTGGTGTGCCTCGGCATCGCCATCTGGGGCGCGGCGAAGCAGCGGATCGGCGCCACCGCGCTGCGCGACTCGTTCAGCGCGGAGCAGGGCAAGGGACTGATCATCGCCGGGCTCACCGGCGTGTTCATCATCGGCAGCCTCAGTACGCTGTTCACCATTGTCTACGGTATGGCGATCTGATCATTGTGAGTGCTGATTCGCCGGGGTGCGCGGCGGGTAGACCGCCGTCGGCGATATCGTCCGCTTTCATATCGTATGAGGGCCGGGTCCGGTACTCGCGCACACGCAAGCATCACCACCGTGCGGCGGCCTGAAGTGAGCCGGCCGCGCCGCACCGATCGGGGATCCACCGTGGAAGCTGGGCCGACCCGCCGGCCGCCGGCCGCCGGCGCCTCCGGTGGCGCGCGCACCCGGATCAGGCTGCCCGCCGACCCGTACTCGGACACCGCGCCGCGGCGCTCCCGACTGCGCGGCCCGCTGATCGTCGGCGGGGTCGTCGTCGCCCTGTTCGCGATCATCGCGCTGGTCAACCAGGGCGGCAAGGGCGGCTCCCCGAACGCCGCGGCCGCCACCGCCTCGGCCACCCCGACGCCGGACCCCAGCGCCACCGCCTCCGCCCCGCTGACCACCGCGTACGACGCGGGCCAGGCCTCCGACAGCGCGGACGGCGTCCCGGTCGGCTACCCGCACACCTCCTCCGGCGCGCAGGCCGCCGCCGCGAACTACGTGGTCGCCTTCAACTCCGCCGCCATGGTCCGCTCCTCGGCCCGCGCCCGGCTGGTCAACGCGATCGCCGACCCGGCCATAGCGTCCTCGCTGCAGGGCCAGTTCGACGCGGCCTACGCGCAGATCGACGGCAACGAGGGCCTCACCAGCTCCGGCCAGCCCCCGGCCGGGCAGACGTACGTCGAGCGCGCCGCGCCGATCGGGGTCTCGCTGGTGAGCGACTCCGGCAACACCGCCGTCGTCTCGGTGTGGACCGTCACGCTCCAGGGACTCGCCGGCGCCAACTCGCAGCACGCCGTCTACGAGGACTGGTCGACCGTCACCGTGACCCTCAACTGGACCCACGGCGACTGGAAGTGGTTCTCCTTCCAGTCCTCTGACGGACCGGCCCCCCTCGGAGGCTTGCAGACACCCGCCGCCGGGTCGACGCTGCAAGCAGCCGTCTCGAAGTTCGGGGGTCTGCGCTATGGCCGTTAGTGGGTTCTTCGCCGACGCGGATCCCTGCGCCGCGCTCTTCGGCAGCGTGAAGCAGGCGTGTGAGAACACCGGCAAACTCGTCAACGGCACCACGTCCGGCAGCACCTCGGCGAGCTCGATGCTCACCGACCCGCTCGGCTCCATCGCGAAGTCCTGCGCGCAGGCCGCGGCCTGGGTCATCAACCAGGTCTCCGGCGCGGTCGGCGGGAACAGCGGCGTGGACTTCACCAACTCAGGCTTCCTGAAGCAGTACGCGATCGTCTTCGCCGCATCGACGATTCTCACTGTGCTGTTGTGGATGCTCGCCGTCATCAAGCGGGCCGTGCGCGGCGACGCGATCGTGACCGCGGTGACCGAGGCGACCGGCTTCCTGTGGCTCGCGGTCGGCGCCTCCGCGTTCACCCCCGTCATCCTCTACGGCATGGTGACCCTGACGGACTCGGTGACCGACGCGATCGGCTCGACGACGAACTCGGGCACCAACAACTTCCTCAGCTCCTTCGCGAACACCCTCAGCCCGACGAACGGTTCGAACTCGACCATCGGCGGCGGCCCGATCCTGCTCATCTTCATCTCGCTGGTCGCGATGATCGCGGCGGCGGTGCTCTGGCTGGAGCTGCTCATCCGGGCCGCGATGCTCTACGTGGGCGCCGCGCTGGCCGGCGCGGTCTACGCGGGGCTGGTGGACAAGGACCTGTGGCCGCACGTGCGCCGCTGGGCCGGGCTGATGATCGCCGTGGACATGGTGAAACCGGTCATCGTCATCGTGCTCGGACTGGCGACGGCGATCTCCTCGGGCAGCACGCCCAGTTCCTCGTTCGCGTCGGTGCTCTCGGGCCTCGCCATCATGGTCCTGTCGATCTTCGCCTCCGGGCTGATCTACCGCTTCGTGCCCAACTTCGGCGACGACATGCTGCGCATCGCCCAGTCCCGCGGCGGCGACGCCCCGGCCCAGGTGCAGCAGGGCGCGATGGACGGCCCGGCGACCCGGATGCAGCAGGGCATCGCGGCGCACGGCGAGCGCGCCGGCAACCCGGTCGCGGCGCCCGCCATGGCCGCCCTCGGCGCTGGGGCCGGCATGGCGGCGCAGGGCCTGAAGGCCTCCGCCCGCCTCGCCCTGCAACGCCCCGATCCGCAGGTCGGCACCATCGGCCCCGGCGGCATCCCCGGCGCGGGTCCGGGCGGTCCCGGCGGGCTGCCTCCGCAGGGTCCGACGATGCCCTCCGCCAACGCGGGACGCGGCGCGCCGACTCCGACCGCGGGTGCGGGCACTGAAGGGACCGGCGCGTGAGCACCACGGAAGCGCAGCGCTACGAGCGGCGGCGCTCCGTCCTGTCGGGTGAAGGGGATCGGCCGTGAGCACCACCGAAGGCTACGAGCGGCGGCGCTCCTTCCTGATCGGCAAGGCCAAGCCGAACGGGATCGTCGGGCGCAACCGGGAGACCGGCGAGCTCGCCATCCTCGCGGCCGGCTGCCTGCTCGCGATGGTCTGCGGCTTCGCCGTGCCCACGCTGCCGCTGAAGATCCTCACCATCGTCGGCTGCCCGGCGCTCGGCGGCCTGATCGTGTTCGCGCCGTACCGCAAGCGCACGTACTACAAGTGGTTCGAGATCGAGCGCACCTACCGGCGGATGGTGCGCAGCCGCGCCGCGTTCTACGCCTCCAACGCCGACACCGCGGGCACCACGCTCGGCGGCGCGGAACTCGCCGTGCCGACACCCCCCGGCGTGGGCCAGGTGCGCTGGATCACCGCGCGCTTCGGCCCGGACGAGCTCGCCGTGCTGATGCACCTGGACCGCGGCACCATCACGTGCACGATCGAGATCGAGGGCCCCGGCGTGGGCTCCCGGGACGCCGAGGACCAGGAGGCGCTGGTCGACCGCTACGGCACGCTGCTGCGGCACGTGGCCAACGGCGACGGCTTCGTGACCCGGGTTCAGATGCTCGCGCGCACGCTGCCCGCCGACCCGGACGCGCACGCCAAGGACGTGGCCCGGCGCGGCGACCCGAACGCCCCGGGCTGGATCCGCGACTCGTACGCGCAACTGCTGTCGATGGTCTCCACCTCGAGCGAGCAGCACCGCACGTACCTGACCGCGTGCATGGCCTACACCCGCGAGCTGGCCACCGAGGCGCGGGTGATGTCCGGCGGCGCCGACATGGACCACGGCATCTGCGTGATCATGGTGCGCGAGCTGACCGACATCTGCGCCCGGCTCGCCGACGCCGACATAAAGGTGCGCAGGCCGCTGGACGTCCCCGCGCTGTCCTCGCTGATCCACTCGATGTACGACCCCGAACACCCGATCGACCACACCGACGGGATGGGCGAGCGCGACGCGTGGCCCGCCGAGTTCGACGCCGCCTGGCCGCTGTTCCTGCGCGCCAAGACCCGCGAATCGCTGACGGCCGACCCGTGGTGCCACGCGACCGCCTGGATCCGCGAGTGGCCGCTGACGCCGGTCGCGGTGAACTTCCTGGCGCCGCTGCTGGTGCACACCCCCGACGTGATCCGCACCGTCGCCGTCTCCATGGACCTGGAGCCGACCGAGGTGGCGATCGAGCGGATGCTGACCGAGCGGGTCAACGTGGACGCCGAGGCGTCCCGGCAGGCCAAGCTCGGCCGGGTGGACGACCCGCGCGAACGGGCCCACTCCAGCCGGGTGGACCTGCGCGGCGAGGACCTGGCCGCGGGCGCGGCGGGGGTCAACCTGGCCGGGTACATCACGGTCTCCTCCCGCTCGCCGGAGGCCCTGGCCCGGGACAAGCGGACCATCCGCGCCTCGGCGGGCAAGAGCTTCCTGAAGCTGGACTGGTGCGACCGCGAGCACCACCGCGCGTTCGTCAACACCCTGCCGTTCGCGACCGGCGTCCGACGCTAAGGAGTCCATCGTGGCCACTCGAGGCAGCATCGGCGACCTGATCACCGAGGGTTTCGCGACGGCCCTGTTCGGCCGGCGGGAGACGACCCGGATCCCGGTGCGCACGTCCAGCAACCAGGCCGAGGCGATCTACCTGCCGACCGCCGCCCCCGGCCTCGGCGACTCCGGCGTGATCATCGGCCGCGAGGTGTACAGCGGCAAGGGCTACGTCTACGACCCCTTCCAGCTCTACGGCCAGCAGCTCCCGGCCCCGCACTGGCTGGTGCTCGGCGAGTCCGGCAACGGCAAGTCGGCGCTGGAGAAGACGTACGTGCTGCGCCAGCTGCGCTTCCGGGACCGGCAGGTCGTGGTGCTCGATGCGCAGGGCGAGGACGGCGTCGGCGAGTGGAACCTGATCGCCGAGGCCCTGGGCGTGAAGCCGATCCGCCTGGACCCGCACGCCCGCGGCGGCCAGGGCATCCGCCTCAACCCGCTGGACCCGGCGATCACCAGCACCGGCCAGCTGGCCCTGCTCCGCACCATCGTCGAAGTCGCACTGGGCCGCTCACTGGACGAACGCTCCGGCTACGCCCTCAAGGCCGCCCACACCACCGTCCACGCCGACGCGCAGACCAGCGGTCGCCAGCCGATCCTGCACGACGTCGTCGAGGCCCTG
The DNA here is from genome assembly GCA_035493475.1 of Actinospica sp. Taxonomy (GTDB): domain Bacteria; phylum Actinomycetota; class Actinomycetes; order Streptomycetales; family Catenulisporaceae; genus Actinospica. Next base: position 29,231 of record DATJIF010000174.1, on the reverse strand, counting down.
CGCGAGCCCCGCCCCGAGGCCGCCGAGGAAATGAACATCGGCCTCGAAGACGTGCGCGAGTGGGGCCTGGACGTGGCCCTGGTCCTGGACCGCCTGGTAGACGGCGACCTCAAGGGCATGTTCGACGGCCCGACCTCCCAAGGCATCGACCTGGACTCCCCCCTGATCGTCTTCGACCTCTCCACGATCGACCGCAACTCGATCGCCATGCCGATCCTGATGGCCATCGTCGGCGTCTGGCTCGAACACTCCTGGCTCCGGCCCGACCGCCGCAAGCGCATCCTGCTCGTCGAAGAGGCCTGGCACATCATCAACGAGCCCTCGGTCGCGCAGCTCTTCCAGCGCCTGCTGAAGTTCGGCCGACGCCTGGGACTGTCGTTCGTGGCCGTCGTCCACCACCTCTCCGACGTGATAGACGGAGCGGCGGCCAAGGAGGCGGCGGCGATCCTCAAGATGGCCTCCACCCGCACCATCTACGCCCAGAAGTCCGACGAGGCCCGCGCCACCGGACGCGTTCTGGGCCTGCCGCGCTGGGCCGTCGAGATCATCCCGACCCTTTCGCCCGGCATCGCGGTCTGGGACGTGAACGGCGACGTGCAGGTGGTCAAGCACATCGTCACCGAGGTCGAGAAGCCGCTCGTCTTCACCGACCGCGCCATGACCGAGAGTTCCCCGCGCGAGGGCCTCGACAGCCCGCCCATCGCCCCGGCCGCCCTGGCCCCCGTGACCCCGGCCCTGGAGCCCCTGGTCCCCGCCGTGGCCCGGGCCCTCCCGCCGACCCGCGCCGTCGCCGCCATGCAGCAGCCGCAGCCCCAGCACCCGGTGGCCCTCCCGGTCACCTCCGCGGCGCCGAGGCCGCCGCAGCCCGAACCCACCCTCGTCGAACCGGAGCTCGCCGACGCCCCCGGGGACATCCCCGTCCCCGGCCTGCGCCCGGTGGCCCCGCCGACCCTCTCGGCCGCCCCGAAGCCCAGCATGGACGACCCCGAGCTCACCGCCCTGGCCGCGGCCCTCTTCGGCCCCCGCGCCCAGACCCCCAGCCACCCGCGCCACGCAGGCGACCAGGCGGCCCCGCCGAGCTAGCCCGCGGACTCCTCCGAAGGCCGGCACGGCCATAGGTTCCCGCACAGGCAGTAGTCCGGCCCCTTCGCGATCGCGACGAGCCCGTGCACCGCGTGTGCGTAGGCGTGCTGGGTGTTGCGAATCTGGATCTGCGGAACGTCCTGCCGCGTAGTGCTGTTCACAGTGACTCCTCACAGCGAGCTGACGAGCTCTCACTCACTGCAACGAGCGTCCACTGTTCTAGTCACGATGCCATCAAACGATTGTCGGAAAGTATGAAGGGCCCGGATCGCGTCTCCGCGATCCGGGCCCCGGGCAACCCGGTCTCCCCGGCTACCGGAGCGGTTGCGCCCGTACCTGCGTCCGCAGCCGGGCCCGAATCGGCGATCCGGTGGTGGAGACGTCGGCCGAACTCGGCGGCGCGGTCGTCGCCAGCGGCTGCGCGAAGTAGCCGAAGAAGTCCACGACCAGCTGCGTCGGAGCGGTGCTGCCGTTGAAGAAGTCCTGCTTTCCGTCGGTCATCGCGGCCAGTGTCGCGTTGGCGACGGTCTCGCCCTTGCCGAAGTTCACGTTCGAGACGTTCGGCGGCGTCGTCAGGCCGTCGGGGAAGACGCTGACGAAGCCGGAGGCCTGCGGCTGGGTCACCGTGACGTTGTACAGACCCGCGGTGAGCGCCGAACTCGGAACCTGCAGGCCGTACGCCATCGAGACGCTGACATCCCATCCGGACGGCAGCGGTCCGCCGAGCACGCCCGTGCGGGTGTCGAGCAGCCGCGTCGGCGCGAAGGGCACGAACTTCGCCGTCGCCGACGTCGAGTAGTAGCCCTCGAGGTCCGCGAGCAGGTCCGCCGAGCCCGGGCTCTCGAGGTAGAAGTCGATCACCCGATCCGTGGGAACGGGCACGATCACCAGGTTCGGCACGGTCCCGCCCGCCGCGAAGTTGAGGTTCGAGGCGTTCGGCACGCTCAGCCCGTCCGGGTAGACCTTCACGTTGCCGGAGGCGGAGGTGCCCACCGCCGTCACGTTCAGGGCGACCGCCGTGGCTCCGGCCGGGACGGAGGACGGCAGCGTCAGCCGCACGTGGCCCCATCCGGCCAGCCGGCCGCCGACCCCGCCGACGGAGTGCCTGGTGTCCATGATCCGGGTCGGCGTCAGCGGCGCGTATCCGGCGTTCGTCGGATCGTCGCCCGCCGTGTAGTAGCCCTCGAGGTCGGCGATCACCTGCGCCGTGCCGCTCGACTGCTGCACCGAGAACACGACCTTGCCGTCCGCACCGACCGGCACGGTGACCAGGTTCGCGACCGTTTCGCCCTTGGCGTAGTTGAGGCTCGACGTCGTCGGGGTCTGCGACAGCCCGTCCGGGTAGACCCGGATGTAGCCGCCGGCGGTCGGCTGGGTCACGGTCACGTTCAGCACCACCGCACGCAGCGGCCCGTGCCCCGACGACGTGATCGAGGACGGCAGCTGGAGGGTCACCAGATGTCCGGACGCGACGGGCCCGGCCGCGCCGGTGCCGTAACGCGTGTCCAGCAGCCGCGTCGGGTTCACCGGGTGGTAGCCGTCGCCGACCGTCAGCCACTGCGGGGCCGCCGTCGAACTACGGCCGGTCGAGTCGGTCACCGTGACGTCGACCTCGTAGGTGCCCTCCGGCTCGGCGCGCGACACGACCGGGCTGCTCGACGAGACCGCCGAGGTGCCGTCACCGAAGCTGAAGGAGTACTTCGTGCCGCTGTCGGTGTTCGTGCTGCCGGACGCGTCGAGGGTCACGGTCGTCTCGCCGTTCGCCGCGGCCGCGCCGGTGGTCGCCTTGAGCGCGGCGCCGAGCGCGGGCGGAACCGTCGGGACCGGAGTCGGCTGCGTGGCGTTGAACCGGATGAATCCCGTCAGCGACGGCGTCGTCGGCCCGCAGGACCGGCTGAACGTCGCGTTGAGGCTGCTCAGCTTGCCGGTCGAGTCCGAGGAGATCTCGTAGACCGTGAAGCTCGCGGAATCCGTGCAGGCGAGATGGTTTCCGGAGAGCGTGAAGCCGGGGGCACTGCCGGAGTTGAACGGATACGGAGTCGCACCGGTATAGGTGCCGGGAGCCAACTGCTCGCCCCTCGGCGCGGAGATGTACATGGACCACGGGCCCGCGAACACCGAGATGACGCCGAGTGTCCCGCTGACCTGCACGTTGCTCGCACCCACGTAGTCCGCCGACGCGCCTGCGGCCACGCCGTCGTTCGCGTTGCTCAGGAACGAGAACTCGTCGGCGTCGGCATTGGTCGTGCCGGAGTTCGGCGGGTCGGTGATCGGCCCGGCGGACGACGGCAGCGTCGGGATCGGGGTGGCGACCGTGGCGTTGTAGCGCACGAAACCGACCGCCGGCGGGGCTGTCGGCGACTCGCAGCTGTGGCTGAAGGTCGCGTTGAGGCTGGTGAGCGTTCCGGTCGAGTCCGAAGTGATCTCGTAGATCGTGAAGCTGCCGTAGTTGTTGTTGCAGCCGACCCCCGGGCCGCTCATCTCGACCCCGGCGGCCGTGCCGGGATTCGCGGGTCCGCTGATCGCCCCGGTGTACGTACCGGGCGTGAGCTGCTGCCCGGCCGGTGCCGCGAGGCTGACGCCGTATCCTCCCGCGCTGAAGGACACCTGGCCGAGAGTGCCGCTCACAGACACGCTGCTCGCGCCGGTGTAGTCGACCGACGCGCCGTTGCCGATGTAGTCGCCCGCGCCGCTTCGGAAGGAGAATTCCTCGGCGCTGGACGAGGTGGTGCCGGAATTGGGCGGGTCGGTGATCGGCTCGGCGGACGACGCGGCGAGCGACGGGACCGGGGTCGGCACGGTGGCGTTGTAGCGGATGAACCCGACCAGCGGCGCCGTCGTGCTGGAGTTGCAGTTCTCGCTGAAGGTCGCGTTGAGGCTGGTCATCGTCCCGGTCGGGTCTGAGGTGATCTCGTAGACCGTGAAGGTGCCGGAAGCCGTGCCGCACGTGGAACTGATCGTCGAGACGGAGATCTGGGGAGTCGCCTTGTCGGCGCCGAAATAGTCGGTCGCGCCGGTGTATGTGCCGGGGACCAGCTGTTGTCCGCTCGGCGCCGCGAGATCCAGCATCCACCCCCCTGCGCCGACGCGTACGTGGCCGAGGGCGCCGCTGAGGGACACGTTGCCGGCGCCGGTGTAGTCGACCGTCCTACCCCCGCCCATCGCGTCGCCCTCGCTGCTGCGGAACGAGAACTCGTTGGCGTTCGCGGTGGTGGTGCCGGAGTTCGGCGGATCCGTGATCGGCTGCGCGCTCGACGGCAGCGTGGGTATCGGAGTCGTCGTCGTGGCGTTGTAACGGATGAAGCCGACCAGCGGTGCCGCCGTGTTCGACTCGCAGGTCTGGCTGAACGTCGCGTTGAGAGTGGTCGCGCTGATCTCGTAGATCGTGAAGCTGCCATAGTCCTGGTTGCAGCCGCGACCGTTGCCGTCCAGATCGATGCCGGGGCCGGTGCCGGTGCCCAGGAACGCGAAACGCGTCGCGCCGGTGTACGTTCCGGGCGCGAGTTGCTGGCCGGACGGTGCGGACAAGCCCAGACTCCAGCCGGCGACACTGGCGCTGATGCTGTGCATGTCGGCCGAGATGCTCACGGTCGGGTCGGTGTAGTCGACCGTCTGCCCGACGCCGATGTAGTCGCCCTCGCCGCTCGCGAAGTAGAACTCCGTCGGCTGGGATCCGGGTGTGGTGTGCGGCGTGACCGCAGCTTGTGCCGTACTCGTACTCACCGGTCCGATGCCGCCCGCGACGGCCAAGGACAAGACGAGGGCGCCGATTATTCGCGCGCGCACGTGCCCCCCACGATTTCGAATTGTCTGGAATGCGCTCATTGAGTCAGCAGCTTGATGAGCGGTTCATTATCGGGCGGCGGGCATGATCACATCAAGCGGACGCCACCTTGGTGCCATGTGGCACCAAGGTCTGAGCCAAAGAGACTTGCGGTGGTGCCAAAGTGGTGCCATGCTTGAGCCATGGAACTCACCCAGTACGTCGAGAACCTTCGCCGCGAGTTGACCACGGCGGCGGAGGTCGGGGGCGCGGAGGCGCGGGAGTTGGCGGATCGGCTGTTGGCGCCGTTGGACGCGGCGGTGCGGCTGACGCTGCTGGAGGCGCTGTCCTCGGCGGCCGAGGAGATCTCGGCCGAGTTGGCGCCGGGGTCGGTGGACGTGCGGCTGCGGGGCGGGACGGCGGGATTCGTCGTGACGCCGCCGCCCGCGGCCGCCGAGCCCGCCGTCCCGGACTCCGCTGCGCCCGTCGAGGTGCGGCTGCCGATCGCCGAGGGCGACGAGGCCGCGATGGTCCGGATCAACCTCCGGCTGCCCGCCAACCTCAAGGCCCTGATCGAGGACGCCGCCGCCGGCGGCGGGCTCTCGGTCAACGCCTGGATCGTCCGGGCGGCGGCCGCGGGGCTGGCCAACGAGGGGCGGCGCGCCCGCTCCGCATCGTCGAACACGCAGAAGCCGGACCGCGCGGTCGGGCAGGGATACAGCGGATGGGCCCGATGAACAGCGACAGCAGTAAGACCCGGGAAGACACTTCAAGCAAAGGAAGCACTGAGATGACCGTCTCGACTTTCGCCACTCCGTCCCCGATCTCCGTCGACCTCGAGCTGTACGTCGCCGACGTGCGCTTCGTGGCCTCCGACCGTGCCGACACCGTCGTGGAGGTGCGGCCGTCCGATCCGAACAAGGGCGCCGATGTGAAGGCGGCCGAGAACACCCGCGTCGAGTACGACGAGGCGAGCCGGACGGTGAGCGTCGTGTCGCGCAAGCCGGTCAGCCGGTTCGTGAACTTCAGCAGCAAGCGGCCGGAGTCGATCGACGTGATCGTCCAGCTGCCCACCGACTCGAACGTGCGCGGCGACGCCGAACTGGGCGACTTCTCGTCCGAGGGCGCGCTCGGCACGGTGCTGATCAAGACCAACATGGGCGCGGTCCGGCTGGCCGAGACGGGTCCGCTGAACGTGCGCAACGGCGTCGGCGCGATCCACGTCGAAGGGGTCAGCGGTTCGGCGCACGTGCACGCCAGCTCCGGGGACATCCGGATGGGCGCGGTGGACGGCAGCGCGGACCTGTCCAACAGCAACGGCAAGGTGCAGGTCGGCGTCATCACCGGCACCGCGGTCATCAAGACCGCCAACGGTGTCGTCGCCGTGGACCGCGCGCTGTCCGACATCACCGCCGCCAGCTCGAACGGCGAGGTGCGGATCGGCGAGGTCGTGCGCGGCAAGGTGTCCGCCACGTCCAAGAACGGCGCCATCGAGGTGGGCGTGCGCGAGGGCAGCGCCGCCTGGCTGGAGCTGAACACCAACGTCGGCCGCGTCTACAACGAACTCGACTCCGCCGAGGCCCCCGCGGCCGACGAGCCGGTGGACAAGGTCGAGGTCCGCGCCGAGACCAAGCTCGGCGACATCACCATCCGCCGCGCCCCGCGCCTCGAAGAGGAGATCTGAGCCGTGATCCCCACCAACGGAACACTCCCGGTTCTCGCCGCCATCTCGGCCCGCGGCCTGCGCAAGTCCTTCGGTCGGAAGACCGTGCTCGACGGCATCGACCTGACGGTCCAGCAGGGCACCATCCTCGCCCTGCTGGGCCCGAACGGGGCGGGCAAGACCACCGCCGTCCACCTGCTCACCACCTACCTGCGGCCCGACGCCGGGGAGATACGCGTCGCCGGGCGAGATCCGGCGGTCGATCCACAGGGGGTGCGCCGCGCGATCGGCGTCACCGGCCAGTTCTCCGCGGTGGACGGCTACCTGACCGGCCGCGAGAACCTGATGCTGATGGCGGACCTGCACCTGCTGCCGGCCGCCGTCGGCCGGGCCCGGGCCGAGGAACTGCTCGAGCGCTTCGAGCTGGCCGAGGCCGCGGACAAGGCGGCGGCGACCTACTCGGGCGGCATGAAGCGCAAGCTCGACCTGGCGATGACGCTGGTCGGCCGGCCGAAGGTGATCTTCCTGGACGAGCCGACCACGGGCCTGGACCCGCGCAGCCGGCGCACGATGTGGGACATCATCCGCGGGCTGGTCGCGGAGGGGACGACCATCCTGCTGACGACGCAGTACCTGGAGGAGGCCGACCAGCTCGCGCATCGCGTCGCGGTGCTGGACGGCGGCCGGATCGTGGCCGAGGGCACGCCCGCCGAACTCAAGGCGCGCATTCCCGGCGGGCACATCGAACTGGCCTTCGCCGACCGCGCAGAGCTCGACGCCGCGGCCGAACTGCTGGCCCCCACCGAGCGCGACGACGACGCGCTCACCCTGCAGCTCGCCGGGGACGGCCGGGTCAGCACCCTGCGGACCCTGCTGCAGCAGTTGGACGACGCGCACGTGGACGTCGAGTCGCTGACCGTGCACACCCCCGACCTGGACGACGTCTTCTTCGCCCTCACCGCCACGAAGGGAGCCTGACCATGAGCACCATGACACTCGCGGACGTCGACGCGGACCTCCCGGAGGCCCCGGGCACCGCCGACACCCGTTCGCACGCGCTCGTGCACGCCTGGGTCATGCTGCGCCGCAACCTGCGGCACATGCAGCGCTACCCCTCGCTGACCCTGATGATCACGCTGATGCCGCTGGTCTTCCTGCTGCTGTTCGTCTACGTCTTCGGCGGGACGCTCGGCTCGGGGCTCGGCAGCGGGATGCCGCTCGGGCTGCACGGCGGCCGGGCCGCGTACGCGAACTACGTGGCCCCGGCGATCATCCTGATGTCCGTGGCGGCGGCCGCCCAGGGCACCGCGATCGCCGTCGCGCAGGACATGACCGAGGGCATCATCGCCCGCTTCCGCACCATGGCCGTCGCCCGCTCGTCCGTGCTGACCGGTCACGTGGTGGCCGCGACCGTGCAGACCATGATCGGCGTCGCGGTGGTCACCGGGGCCGCGCTGGCGGTCGGATTCCGCCCGCACGCCAACGTGGCCGAGTGGTTCGCCGCCTTCGGGGTGGTGCTGCTGCTGACCTTCGCCGTCACCTGGCTGTGCGTCGGCCTCGGGCTGTCCGCGAAGAGCGTGGAGACCGCGAGCAACTCGCCGATGTTCCTGATCCTGTTGCCGTTCCTCGGCAGCGGCTTCGTGCCGACCGGTTCGCTGCCCGCCGGGCTGCGCTGGTTCGCCGAGTACCAGCCGTTCACGCCGGTCAACGAGACGCTGCGCGGACTGCTGACCGGCACCCGGATCGGGGACAACCTGGTGATCACGATCGCCTGGTGCGTCGGGGTCGCGACCGTCTCGTACGTCTGGTCGCGGCGCCTCTACGAGCGGGAGCCGAAGGCCGGCTGAGCAGCAGCCGCGCTACGACTTCAGCCGGTCCACCGCCACCAGGCGCGGGGACCGGCTGTCGCCGTCGTCGGCGGCGAAGTGCAGCACCCAGGCGGCGCCGGTGGGCAGCGGGTCGTTGGCCCAGCGGTCGGCGAGTTCGGCGCTCCACGGCTGGCCGTTGAGGGTCGGCTCCTGCTCGGGATCGGCGAATCCGGGGCCGTAGAGGACGGCGGCGATCAGCTCGTCGAGCAGCGGGCCGTGCGTGCAGGCGATGGCGCCCACGCGGCGGGCGGCCAGGTCCGCGAGCCAGGAGACGACGGCGCGCGGCGCGTGCACGTAGGAGATCTCGGTCAGCGCCGACTCCAGGTGCATCTCCACGCCGTGCAGATCCGCGTACGGCTGGACCGTGCCGACGCAGCGGACGGCGGGGGAGCTGATCAGTTCCTCGGCGCCGTAGACCGCGAGCAGTTCGGCCAGCGCGATCGCCTGCTGCCGTCCCGCCGGGGCGAGCGGCCGGGCCAGGTCGTCGGCATACAGGCTGCTGCGACGCTCGGCCTTTCCGTGCCGCTGCAACACGATCGGGAACGTGTCGGCCGGACCGGCCAGGAACGCGTCCAGCACCTCGACGTCCAGCGCGCTGGTCAGCCGCTCCCGCGCCTGCTCGGCGGGCAGCCACTCGAGCTCGTCCACCTCGTCGTTCGCGGCGAACCGGCCCTCCTCGACGACGCGCGCGGCCCAGTACTTGACCCGCTTCGGCCGACCGAGCACCTCGTAGTCCGTGCCGGGCAGCCGGCGGCCGAGCACGACGCGGTGCGCCGTCTCCTCCTCGACCTCGCGCACGGCCGTCAGCACCGCGTGCTCGCCCGGCTCGGCCTTGCCCTTGGCGAAGGACCAGTCGTCGTAGCGCGGCCGGTGGATCAGGGCGAGTTCGAGGTCCTTGGCGCCGCCGGGGCCGAGCCGCCACAGCACGGCGCCGGAGGCCTTGATCCGGCTCACGTCATCGGGTTCCAGGTAGGTCGGCATGGCAAGATCAGCGTACTTCCTCGGCGAACCAGGCGCGGTACGACGGGGCCGTGGCGGCGGTCCACAGTTCCGGGAAGGCCCGGCGGGAGCGGGCGATCTCGGCCCGGGACTCGCCGAGCAGCCGGCCGAGTACGAACCCTGTGCTGGTCGCGATGCGCGGGGACTGCGCCGCGCGCAGCACGATCTCGCCCGCGACGGCCGCGTCCTGCTGCTGGCCGAGCTCCTCGGTGATCCGGCTCAGCTGGGAGGCGAAGGCCTCGGCCGGGATCCCGATCACCGGCACGCACACCTCGGCGGCGTACCTGGCCCGCTTGGCGCTGATCCGCAGCCGGTGCCAGGGCTCGTCCGCACCGTGCTGGTCCACCGCCGCGGCCCGCTTGACCACCTGCGCGAACTCGGCGCGCACCAAGGGCGGCAGCACCGTCTCCGCCTTCTCGCCGAGCGGGCCGTCGCCCGACGCGACCGTCTGCGGGGCCAGCGCGATCCGGTCGGCGAGCGCGTGGAAGTTGGGGCCGGCCAGCGCGGAGAGCGTCGCGTCGTGGGCCGCGGCGTAGTCCTTGCTGAGCATCCGGTCCACCAGCGTGTGCGCCCGCAGCACGCCGGCGTCCTCGGTGCCGTAGCGCTCCAGCGCGGTCAGCAGCCGTTCCCGGACCACCTCGATGTCCCGCTCCGGCGCGATCACGTCGGTGAGCGCGGAGATCTGCTCGCTCAGGCCGTCCGCCCACTCGGCGTCCAGCAGCGGCCGGAACGTGCGCAGCACCGAGCGGGTGCGCCGGCAGGCCACCCGCAGCTTGTGCGCGGCCTCCGGCTTGTCCTGGCGCAGTCGGGGCAGCTGCGCCAGGAAGGCGTTGCTCTGCTCCGCCAGATACATGCGCAGCACGTCACCCGCCGTCGGGTCCATGCCCGCCTCACCTGCTTCCGCCCCATTGATCCTGGTCGCGTACATCTGACACATCCACATCGCTACGACGCCCTGGTGGCGGCGCCGGTCGGCCCACGTCCCGCTCGGGACGGGAGAACTCAGCCCATCCGGGCCCGCCGCGCCGCCGAACGCTGGTTGCGCGCGGCGATCAGCGCGGTCTGCACATCCCGGGTGGGCACGCCCTCCGGGGCGCCTCGGCGCGTCCAGTCACCCTCCGGCCCGAGCTCCCAGCAGGAGGCGTCCGGCGCGAAGACGGTGTCGATCAGCCCGATCAGGGTACTGCGGTGCGCGGCCTCCGATATCCGCACCAGCGCCTCGACCCGGCGGTCGAGGTTGCGGTGCATCATGTCCGCGGAGCCGATCCACACCTGCGCGGGTTCGGCCGCGGTGCGCACCGCGCCGCGGCTCGGCAGGTCCTCGCCGAACACGAAGATCCGGGAGTGCTCCAGGAAGCGGCCGAGCACGCTGCGCACCCTGATGTTCTCGGACAGGCCGGGCACCCCGGGCCGCAGCGCGCACATGCCGCGCACCACGAGGTCCACCGGCACGCCGGCCTGCGAGGCGGAGTAGAGCGCGTCGATGACGGCCTCGTCCACCAGCGAGTTCATCTTCATCCGGATCCGCGCGGTGCGGGCCAGCGCGCGCCGTCCGCTGGCCATCTTCGCCTTCTCGGCCTCGATCTTCTCGATGATCGAGTCGCGCAGACCGTTGGGCGCGGTCAGCAGGCGTCGGTAGCTGGTGGTGCGCGAGTAGCCGGAGAGCCGGTTGAACAGGTGGGTGAGGTCCTCGCCGACCTGCGGGTCGCAGGTGAGCAGGCCGATGTCCTCGTACTGCCGCGCGGTCTTCGGGTTGTAGTTGCCGGTGCCGATGTGCGCGTACCGGCGCAGCTTGCCGCCCTCCTGACGCACCACCAGGGACAGCTTGCAGTGCGTCTTGAGCCCCATCAGGCCGTAGACGACGTGGCAGCCCGCCTGCTCCAGCGTGCGCGCCCAGACGATGTTCGCGTGCTCGTCGAACCGGGCCTTGATCTCGACCAGGACGAGCACCTCCTTGCCCGCCTCGGCCGCGTCCACCAGTGCGTCCACGATCGGGGAGTCGCCGCTGGTGCGGTAGAGCGTCTGCTTGATCGCGCGCACGTCCGGGTCGGCGGCGGCCTGCTCCAGGAAGGCCTGCACCGAGGTGGTGAACGAGTCGTACGGGTGGTGCAGCAGGATGTCGTGCTGGCGCATGGCCGCGAACACGTCCACGCCGTTGGACGACTCGAACTCGACCAGGTCCGGGTGCATCGCGGTGGCGAACGGCGGGTACTTGAGCTCCGGCCGGTCCTCGCCGGCGACCGCGAACAGGCCGGTCAGGTCGAGCGGCGCGGGCAGCCGCATCACCTCGGGCTCGCCGATCCCCAGCTCGCGCACCAGCAGTTCCAGCACGCCCGGGTCGATGGTGTCCTCGACCTCCAGGCGCACCGGCGGGCCGAAGCGGCGGCGCTGCAGCTCGCGCTCGAGGGTCTCCAGCAGGCTCAGCGTGTCGTCCTCGTCGCCCTCGACCTCGACGTCCTCGTTGCGGGTGACCCGGAACGTGTGGCAGCCGAGCACCTCCATGCCGTTGAACAGGTACGGCAGGTGCGCCGCGATGACCTGCTCCAGCGGCACGTAGCGCTGCTCGCTGACCTCGATGAAGCGCGCCAGCAGCGGCGGCACCTTCACGCGCGCGAAGTGCTCGTGCTGGGTGACCGGGTTGCGCACCTGCACGGCGAGGTTCAGCGAGAGCCCGGAGATGTACGGGAAGGGGTGCGCCGGGTCCACGGCCAGCGGCGTGAGCACCGGGAAGATCCGCTCGCGGAAGAGGACGTACAGCTCCTCCTGCTCGGGCTTGCTCAGATCCTTCCAGAGCACGATCTCTATCCCCTGCGCCGCGAGCTCCGGACGCAGCTGGTCCTGGAAGTAGCGCGCGTGCCGGTTCATCAGGTCCCGGGTGGTGGCCCAGATCCGCTGCAGCACCTCGCGGTGGCTGAGCCCCGAGGCGGTGGCCCCCGCGGCGCCGGTGGCGATCCGCCGCTTGAGCCCGGCGACCCGGACCATGAAGAACTCGTCCAGGTTGTTGGCGAAGATCGCGCTGAACTTGGCCCGCTCGAGCAGCGGCACGTCCTTGTCCTCGGCCAGGTCGAGCACGCGGCTGTTGAACTGGAGCCAGGAGGCCTCCCGGTCCAGGAAGCGCGACGCACTCGCGGCGGTCGGGTCCCCAGGCTGTTCCATGATCCAACTCTCGCATAGCGCGATGAACGGAGGGTGTCCTCCGCTCAGATTTTCGGTGTATCCCTTCCGATTCCCGATATCAAGCCGTCATACCCCCGCTATCCGCCCTCCACCTACCGGCGAACCCGGTACTCCAGGTCCACCGAGCGGGTGTGGAATCCGGCCTGCTCGTAGAGCCGCACGGCCCCGGTGTTGTCGCCGTCCACGTAGAGGATCACGGTGCGGAAGCCGCGCTTGGTCAGATAGTCGAGTCCCTGGTGCAGCAGCACCCGGCCGAGACCGGTGCCCTGCGCGCGCGGCGAGACGCCCAGCACGTAGACCTCGCCGACCTCCTCCTCCGCGTACGCGCCGGCCGGGTGGGTCTTGGTCCAGTGGAATCCGACCAGCTCGCGCTCGGTGCCGGAGCCGCGTTCGGCCACGAAGAACCCGGCCGCGTCGAACCACGGCTCGGCCATCCGCTCGGTCAGGTCCGCCCGGGTCCACTGGCCCTGCTCCGGGTGGCTGGCGAAGGCCTCGGCGTTCAGCGCGACCCAGCCGTCCTCGTCCTCGCCGGGCCGGAAGCCGCGGATCGAGATCCCGGCAGGCGGCTTCGGCGAGAGCGCGGTGGGCGCCCAGCCGGCCACCTCCATCAGCCGCAGTTCGCGCGACTCGACCAGGCCGAGCTTGGCGGCCACCCGGCGGGCGCCGGGGTGCGCGCCGTGCGCCCAGAAGCGGGTCGCCCCGGCCTTGAGCGCGTCCCGGGCCAGCAGGGTGCCGAGCCCGGCGCCGCGCGCCTCGGGGGCGATCACCAGCTCGCAGCTGCGGCCGCCGTCGGGTTCGGCCGGGTCGGGGTTGCCGATGTAGGCGTAGCCGAGCACGGCGCCGGCCGCTCCGTGCTCGATCAGGTGCACGGTGCCCGGCCTGCCGTGCGCGACGGCCAGGCGGGCCTCCTCGGACAGCGGCACATGGCCGTCCGCCGAGGCCGCCGCCGCTACCAGGGCGGTGACCCGTTCGCGATCGGGTCCGGTCAGCTGTCCCAGGGTCTGCTCACGCATGATTCCAGATTAGATGTGCGGACGAGTACAGAGCGGATCAAGGATGGTCGAAAGTCTTGGACGGGACGGTGCGGGACGCAGCAGACTGATTCGGACGGGAGAAGACCGACGGAGGGAACGAGATGTCCAGGGTTTGGCTGATCACCGGCGCCAACAGCGGTTTCGGACGGGCGTTCACCGAGGCCGCGGTGGCCGCGGGGGACTTCGTGGTGGCCGCGGCGCGCCGTCCGGAGACGCTCGACGACCTGGTCGCGGCGCATCCGGAGCAGGTCGAGGCGGCGCGGCTGGACGTGACCGACCAGGCCGCCGCGCGGGCGCTGGTGGACGACGTGGCCGCGCGGCACGGGCGGATCGACGTGCTGGTCAACAACGCCGGGCGCACGCATGTGGGCGCCGCCGAGGAGACCACCGACGCGGAGCTGCGCGAACTGTTCGACCTGCACTTCTTCGGCCCGGCCGAGCTGGTCCGGGCGGTCCTGCCGCACATGCGGGCCCGCCGCTCCGGCGCGATCGTGCAGATGAGCAGCATGGGCGGGCAGATGTCGTTCGCGGGCTTCTCCGCGTACAGCGCCACGAAGTTCGCACTCGAGGGACTGTCCGAGGCGCTGGCCGACGAGGTCGCGCCGCTCGGCATCAAGGTGCTGGTGGTGGAACCGGGCGCCTTCCGCACCACGCTGATGGGCAACGGAAGTTTCAGCCCGGAGCTCGCGGACTACGAGGCCACGGTCGGCAACACCCGGCGGATGGTCGCGGCCGGGGACGGGAGCCAACCGGGTGATCCGGCGAAGGCCGCGGCCGCGGTGCTGGCCGCGCTCGCCGCGGAGCGCACCCCGCTGCGGCTGCCGCTCGGCGCCGACTCGGTGGACGCCGTCGTCGGCCACCTCGACGCGGTCCGCGCGGACATCGCGGCCTGGGAGAAGACCGCGCGCGACACCGCCTTCGAGGACTGAGGCGCCCCCGCACGAGCGAGCGGGGGCGCGGCACGGCCTCAGACCGTGACGTTCTCCCGCTCGGTGCGCTTGTCCGGGTTGACGAAGCGGTAGCCGACGTTGCGCACGGTGCCGATCAGCTGCTCGTTCTCGGTGCCGAGCTTCGCGCGCAGCCGCCGCACGTGCACGTCCACGGTCCGGGTGCCGCCGAAGTAGTCGTAGCCCCAGACCTCCTGCAGCAGCTGCGCCCGGGTGAAGACCCGGCCGGGGTGCTGGGCCAGGTACTTCAGCAGCTCGAACTCCTTGAAGGTCAGGTCGAGCACCCGGTTGCGCAGCCGCGCGGTGTAGGTCGCCTCGTCGATCACCAGGTCGCCGTTGCGGATCTCCAGCGGCAGGTCCTCGTTGCCGGACGCGGCGGCCAGCCGGCCCAGCGAGAGCCGGATGCGCGCCTCGAGCTCGGCCGGCCCGGCGGTGTCCAGCAGGACGTCGTCCACGCCCCATTCGGCGGTGACGGCGGCCAGACCGCCCTCCGTCGTAACAAGGAGCATCGGGCAGTCCAGGCCCGTGGTGCGCAGCAGCCGGCACAGCGAGCGCGTTGCCGGAAGCTCACGGCGGCCGTCGACGAGCAGCACGTCAGCGGGAGGCGTGTCCATCAGGGCGGACGCCTCGGCGGGCGCGACCCTGACGGTGTGCAGCAGCAACCCGAGGGAGGGCAGCACTTCGGTGGAGGGCGCGAGCGCGTTGGTCAGCAGTAAAAGCGTGGCCACCGGAGGGGCTCCTTCCGCCGGGCGGTCGTGCGGGTTCTGTAACCCGCGCGTAAAAAGCAGCAAAGGATCCGGCGGCTTCGTCGCCCGGATCCTTTAACAGCGAGGATAGCCGACGTGACCACCAGGTGTCTGTAACGAAGAACACACGATCTGATCTGGACCGTGTCCACGGCCCGGACCCGGTGGCGGATACTTGCTCCAGAACGTGTGCCTCAAAACTAGCGATGGGTCGGGTGCTGGCCGTGACAGCGACACTGCGTTTCTGGGCCGCCGCGCGGGAGGCGGCCGGGGCGGCCGAGGAGACCGTGCGCGCGAGCACGCTCGCCGGGGCCCTGGACGAGGCGGTGCTCCGGCGCGGCGGCGAGGACGGGGCCGGGGCCGAGCTGCGCCGCGTGCTCGGCCGCTCGTCCGTGCTGCTGGACGGGGTGCAGGTGGGCCGGGCCGACCCGGCGTCGGTCGAGTTGCCGGACGGCGCGGTCGTGGAGATCCTGCCACCGTTCGCGGGGGGCTGAGCGGATGAGCTACGAGTCCTACGAGCCGTACGACGAGTACGAGCAGCAGCCGTACCAGCAGTACGAGCAGTACGACCAGCAGCAGTATCAGCAGCCGTACGAGCAGCCGCAGCAGCCTTACGAGCAGCAGCCCTATGAACAGCTGCAGCAGCCCTATGAACAGCCGCAGCAGCAGTACGAGCAGCCGCAGCAGTATCAGGAGCCGTACGAGGCGCCGTACCAGGACCAGCAGTGGGCGCAGTCCGGGCTCGGCTGGGAGCAGCAGGCCTGGAACGACGCGCGGCACGGCGCGCAGTATCCGTTCACCCAGGTGAACGAGCTGTCCGGGACGGATTTCCAGCCGTACCAGGCGGATCTGCCGCGCACGCTGCCGGTGCCGGACTACCCGCCGGAGTACGAGCAGTACCCGGACTACGGGCAGTACGCGGATTACGCGGAGGAGCCCGCCGGGTTTCCGCATCAGCGCGTCGAGCAGCCGGAGCCCGAGCCGGAACCCGCGTACGAGCCCGAGACCGCCGAGCCGGAACCCGCGCCGGCCGCGCCGTCCCGGCAGGCCGCCGCGTCGCCCGCCAACGTCGACCGCGGATCCTTCGGCGCGGCCGGGATCGCCGCGGTGACCGCCGTCGCCGCGATCGCCACCAGCGGCGCGGTGCTGGTCGTGGTCGCCCTGATCCAGCTGGGGATCGCGGTCGGCTGGCAGCAGGCCATGGGCGCGCGGGACGGCGGCCGCCTGGACCGCCGCGCCGCCGTCCTCACCACCCTGATCGGCTGGGCCGCGACGGCGACGGCGTTCCGGCTGTCCACGGACAGCGCGTCGCTCGGCATCCCGGTGGCCCTCGGCATCGGATTCCTGCTGCTGGCGGCCGATCAGACGGCGCGTCGGAACCGGACGTTCGGCGACGGCGAACGCGTCGCCGGGCTCGGCATCTCGGTCGCGGGCGCCGTGTTCGCCGTGCTGCCCGCCGGATTCGTGGTCGCGGACCGCACCGACTCCGCGCTGACCGGCGCGTGCGCCTCGGCCGCCGCGCTCGGCGTGCTGTGCTGCGCGCTGCTCGGCCGCAATCCGCTGCGCGGGATCGTCGCCGCGCTGGTGTTCGGCGCCGGAGTCGGGGCGTACGCGGCGAAGGCGCTGCAGGCGGACGGCGGACTGCAGGCCGGTGCGCTGGGCGGCGCGGTCGCGGCGCTCGCGGCGGCCACCGCGGTCGGCGTGCTGGACCGGATCGTCGCGGAGGCCGACGCGCGCGGTTCCACCCGGATCGTGTCGCAGACGTTGCCGGTCGCGCTCTCCGCCGTCGGCGCGCTCATCGCCTCCGCGGTTTTCCGTTGACCCTGCGGCAATCCGCGTCGTTCCGGGGCTCGCCGCCCGGGCGCGTCGCGCAATAGGCTTGCCGTGTGACTGAGCCGACCGTGCCCATGCCGCATGACAGTTGGGAACAGCCCACGCAGCCCGTGGACACCGCGGGCGGGAAGAGGCCGCGGCGGCGCCGCCGCGGCACCAAGTGGCTGATCGCGCTCGTGATCCTGCTCGCGCTGCTGGTCGGCGCGGACCGGATCGCGCTCGTGGTGGCCGAGAGCCAGCTCGCCAGCCGGATCCAGTCGTCCCAGCATCTGAGCCAGAAGCCGGGCGTGAGCATCTCCGGCTTCCCCTTCCTGACCCAGGTGGTCTCCCGGGACTTCGCGCACGCCACGGTCGACATCCACGGCCTGACCGCGAACTCGCTGACGATCACCGACCTGCACGCCGACCTGCACGGGGTGCACGTGAACGGCGCCTTCAACGGCGCCGAGGTGGACTCGCTGACCGCGACCGCGCAGATCTCCTACAGCGACATCGCCAAGGCGCTCGCCTCCCAGCTGAACGTGGACGGCGTGCAGGTCGGCGAGATCCAGCTCAGCCGGGCCGGGAACGACCAGCTCAAGGCCACGTACTCGCTGCTCGGCGTGCAGATCAGCGCGGTCATCGACGTGACGCTGGCGGGCACCAACGAGCTGGAGTTCAAGTCGGTCAGCTTCGACACCCCGCTGTCCGGCCTGGTCACGCCGTCCAACTTCGACGTGAAGTACAGCCTCGGCTCGCTGCCCTTCGGGATGAGCCTGACCCAGCTGACGTTCACCGACTCCGAGGTGGAGATCTCCGCCACCGGAAGCCACGTGAACCTCAGCCAGAGCTCGGTGTCCGGCGGCTGACTTGCGGGAACGCGGCCGCCGGGCCGCTGTGTTTCAAATGTGAGACCATCGTCTCACTCAGCGAGATGTTCGTGACAGCCCGCCCGATCCGTCCCTAGTATCGACGGCATGAGGCCCCAGGCAGAGCTCACCAAGCGGCGCGCAGTCGACCTGTGCCGCGTCGCCACCTGCCTGTGTCGCCTGGCCTGATCCAGGCCCGAACTCCGTCCTGTCCCCCTCGGACACGCGTTCGCAGCAGCCTGGTCCGGCCCCGCACCCCAGCACGCGATCAGCCCGGCATTCCCGGTATCACCAAACCTTGAGCATCAGGAGACTCACATGAGCCGCAGCGACGTCCTGGTCGACGCCGATTGGGTCGAGCAGCACCTCGACGACCCGCAGGTGGCCGTCGTGGAAGTGGACGAGGACACCAGCGCCTACGAGAAGAACCACATCCGCAACGCGATCCGCATCGACTGGAAGCGCGACCTGCAGGACCCGGTCCGGCGCGACTTCGTCAACAAGGAGCAGTTCGAGGCCCTGCTCTCCGAGCGCGGCATCGGCAACGACACCACCGTCGTGCTCTACGGCGGCAACAACAACTGGTTCGCCTCCTACGCCTACTGGTACTTCAAGCTCTACGGCCACCAGGACGTGAAGCTGCTCGACGGCGGCCGCAAGAAGTGGGAGCTCGACTCGCGCGACCTGGTCGAGGAGGTGCCGTCCCGCGCCGCCACGACCTACACGGCCCAGGAGCAGGACGCGACCATCCGCGCCTTCCGCGACGAGGTCGTCGCCGCGATCAACGTCAAGAACCTGGTCGACGTGCGCAGCCCCGACGAGTTCTCCGGCAAGCTGCTCGCCCCGGCGCACCTGCCGCAGGAGCAGTCGCAGCGCCCCGGCCACGTGCCGAGCGCCAAGAACATCCCCTGGTCGAAGGCCGCGAACGACGACGGCACCTTCAAGTCGGACGCGGAGCTGACGGAGCTGTACCAGGAGGAGGGCGTGGACCTGGCCAAGGACACCATCGCCTACTGCCGCATCGGCGAGCGCTCCGCGCACACCTGGTTCGTGCTGCACGAGCTGCTCGGCCAGGAGAACGTGAAGAACTACGACGGCTCGTGGACCGAGTACGGGTCCCTGGTCGGCGTGCCGATCGAGATCGGCGCCTGAGCGCCGGATTAGGAGAGTCCTTATGTGCGGCGCCACCACCGGCGGCCTGTCCCGAGAGGGGATCGACGTGTCCAAGGAAACCGTGATCGAGGGGACGATCAGCAAGGACGGCGTCCCCGTCACCGGCTACGTCCGCCTGCTGAACGCGGACGGCGAGTTCACCGCCGAGGTCCCGACCTCCGCGACCGGCGCGTTCCGCTTCTTCGCGGCCCCCGGCAGCTGGACGCTGCGCGCCCTGGTGCCCGGCGGCAGCGCCGACCGCGCCGTGGTCGCCACGCAGGGCCAGGTGCACGAGGTCGCGATCGCGGTCTGACCGCCGATCCTCTGGATCTCACGAAGGGCCCCGGCGACGTGCCGGGGCCCTTCGCCGTTCTGCGTGCCGCGTCTCAGTAGACGAGCGCCTGCGTCCCGTCCTCCAGGATCTCCGCCGCGAACACCTGCGCCCCCGCGATCCGCACGCCCGGCCGCAGCATCCCCTCGGTGATCTCCCGCCGCGCCGCGCACTGCGTGCACAGGGTCACGGTGCCGTTCGCCTGGACCGCCGCCAGCAGATCGGCCAGCGGCGCCGAGTGCGGCAGGTCGAACTCCTCGGCCCGGCCCGGCAGCGCGAACCAGGACGACTCGCCGGTGAGCCACAGCGAGACCCGGGCCCCGGACGACGCGGCGACCGCCGCCACCGTGAACGCCTGCGCGGTGCGCTCCGCCGCCTCGGCCCCGGACGTGAGCTTGATAACGAGGTTTCTGACCGTCATGGGTATCGAGCGTAATTTAGACTGGTCGCGCAACCTGCCCAGCCAGACGCTCAGGAGCGCAACGCCATGGAGAACTTCTTCACCGCCTTGCTCGTGGTGATGTTCATCGCCGTCGTGTGGTTCGCCGGCTACGTGGTGCTCAAGCTCTTCAAGGGCCAGAGCTGATGCCCATCGAGATCCCCGCCGATCTCGACCCCGCGCTGCTGCCGCTCTCCTTCCTGATCGGCGAGTGGGCCGGTGTGGGCCTCGGCCAGTACCCGACGATCGAGGACTTCCGGTTCGGCCAGGAGGTCGTGGTCACCTACACGCCGGGCAAGTCCTTCCTGGACTACGAGTCGCGCTCCTGGCTGATCGACGAGGACGGCCAGAAGGTCCGCCCCCTCGCCCGCGAACACGGCTACTGGCGCCCCCAGCCCGACGGCCAGGTCGAACTGCTGCTCGCCCACCCGACCGGCGTCGTGGAGATCTGGCTCGGCGAGGTCGACAACGGCAAGATCGAACTGCGCACCGACGCCGTGGCCCGCACCGCCTCCTCGAAGGAGTACTCCGCCGGCCACCGCCTCTACGGTCTGGTCAAGGGCGACCTGTACTGGACCTTCGACATGGCCGCCATGGGCCAGGACATCCAGAACCACCTCGCCGCCCAGCTCAAGCGCGTGAAATAACGTTTAAAAGTGGGCGTGCGCACGGCGTAGAGTTGGACGCGTGTCGTCCAGCAGCGGTGCATCCATCGACCTGACCGGGCAGCTGCGGGCCAAGGGCTACCGGCTCACTCCCGCGCGGCAGCTCGTGCTCGGCGCCGTGCTCGCGCTCGAACATGCCACGCCGGACGCGATCTGCGCTGAGGTGCAGCGTACGGCGAGTTCGGTGAACCTCTCGACGGTCTACCGCACCCTCGAGCTGCTCGAGGAGCTCGACCTCGTCTCGCATACCCACCTCGGCCACGGTGCGCCGATCTACCATGCCGCGCACGAGCGGGACCATCTGCACCTGGTCTGCGGCGCTTGCGGGAAGATCACTGAGGCGGCCGCCAACTGTGCGGACCCACTGGTGGACGGGCTGCGGGAGCGCTTCGGGTTCGAGACGGACGTGGCGCACTTCGCGTTGTTCGGGCGCTGCGCCGAGTGCGTGGCTTCCGGGGCCAGCGTGAACACGGCTCGGCACGGCGGGAACAACTCGGCCGGTCCGGCGAGTTGATCCGGTTATGCGATCCCCCCTGCTCGACCTGCCCGGCGCCGTCCCGGCCGAAGCCCCCGACGCGGGCGTTGCCGCGCACTACGGCAACCCGCACGTGGAACAGCGGGAGCTGACGGCGGGCCGCGGCTTCGTCGACCTCTCGCACCGCGGCGTGTTGCGCATCGGCGGCAAGGACCGGCTCTCGCTGCTGCACTCCCTGACGACCCAGCACCTGAGCGGGCTCGCGCCGAACACCGCGACCGAGACGCTGCTGCTGGACCCCAACGGCCGTATCGAGTACGCGCTCTACCTCGTGGACGACGGCGAGTACACCTGGGCGCACGTCGAGCCGGGCGCGGCCGAGCCGTTCGCCGCGTTCCTGACGAAGATGCGCTTCATGCTCGAGGTCGAACCCGTCGACGTGACCGACGAGTACGCGATCGTCTACGAGCCCGCGCCGAGCGAGGTCTCCGACGTCGTCGCGCGTGTGCTGCCCGACGGGTCCCGTGAGCTGTTCCTGCCACGCGAACGCCTCGCCGAGTACGGCCGCACGCACGAGCACCCGGCGGGGATCTGGGCCGCCGAGGCGCTGCGCATCGCCGGGCACCGGCCGCGTGCCGGGCTGGACACCGACCAGCGCAGCATCCCGCACGAGCTCGGCTGGATCGGCTCCGCGGTCCACCTGAACAAGGGCTGCTACCGCGGCCAGGAGACCGTGGCCCGCGTGGAGAACCTCGGCCACCCGCCGCGCCGCCTGGTGATGCTGCACCTGGACGGCACCGAGGAGCACCTGCCGCCGCACGGTTCGCCGGTGCTGCAGGACGGCCGCGAGGTCGGCGCCGTGACCAGCGCCGCCCGGCACTACGAGCTCGGCCCGATCGCGCTCGCCCTGGTGAAGCGGAACGTGCCGGTGGACGCGGTGCTCGAGGCGGACGGCGTCCCGGCCAGCCAGGAGGTCGTCGTCGCGCCGGACACCGGCGGCACCGCGCGGGAGCGGCTGCGCCGTCCGGTCTGAGTACGGTCTGCATCCGATACCGAATTGGCCGGTTTTGCGACGAGGGGCGTGTAATTTTCCCCGCACGCTCAGCTGATCGGGTGACAGTCGTCTGTCACGCATCCGTACGCGCGGGCACCGTGGCACTATGCAGCCATGACGGACGTGACGCGGCGCGCCGAGCGGCGCCTCGACCGGGTGCTCGCCGCCGACGTGGACCTGAGCGGGCTGAGCACCGCGCAGCTGCGCGAGCGGCGCGGTGAGGCGATCGCCGAGGAGGCCGACCTGTCCTACCTGCGCAGGCTGCTGCACGGCCGGATCGACATAATCACCGCCGAGCTCAAGGGCCGGGCCGCGGGCGACGCGAGCCCGCTGATCGGCCGGCTGATCGAGATCCTGGCCGACCAGCCCGCCCCCCGGCAGGCCTCGGCCCGGCACCTGCCGATCGAGTCGCTGTCCATCGGCGAGTACCGCCTCGAGACGGAGGCCGCGCTCGCCGAGATAGACCTGCCGGACCTGGACTCCTGCCCCACCGCGCGGCTGACCGAGGTGGCCGACCGGCTCAGCCGGCACGAGCAGGAGATCTCCGCGCTGCGCCGCACCGTCCAGCACGTCGTGGACGCCTACGCCGCCGAACTCGCCCGCCGCTACCGCGAGGGTGAAGCACGCGTGGACGAACTACTCGCCTGAGTACGGGTACCTTCAGCGTATGGGCCTGACTGAACGGATCGACTTCACGAGCGCGGCGCCCGTCGACGGGTCGCTGGACGTCGTCTGGAACCACGGCACCCGCGGGAAGGGCGCCGATCGGGAACCCGCGATCCAGGCCCACCTGTACGACGAGCACACCGTGATCCTGCGGCAGAGCAAGGCGGTCAACTACGAGGCGCCGTTCCTGTTCCTGCTGTTCGGCAACGACCGTGCGCTGCTGCTGGACACCGGGGCGACGAAGGACGCGGCGCTGTTTCCGTTGCGCACCACCGTGGACGTGCTCGTCGACACGTGGCTGCGGCAGCATCCGCGCGAGAACTACGAACTCGTTGTCGCGCACACGCACGGCCACGGCGACCACGTGGCGGGCGACGTCCAGTTCGAAGGCCGCCCGAACACGACCGTCGTGCCGCGGGAACTCGACGCGGTGCTCGACTTCTTCGGCTTCAGCACCATCGAGTGGCCGGACCAGACCGTCGCCTTCGACCTCGGCGGCCGGGTGCTGGAGATCTTCGGGTCGCCGGGGCACCACAAGGCGGCGATCACGTGCTACGACCCGTGGACCGGCATCCTGTTCACCGGGGACACCGTGCTGCCGGGACGGCTCTACGCGTTCGACTACGCCGCCTTCCTCGCCACCCTGGACCGGATGGTGGACTTCGCCGCGACGCGCCCGGTGAGCCACGTCCTCGGCTGCCACATCGAGATGACGAACCGTCCGACCCGCGACTACCCGATCGGCGCGACCTACCAGCCGGACGAGCGAATACCGCAGATGTCGGCGGACCGGCTCGCGGTGGTCCGGGACGCGGCCCGCGATGTGGCGGGCAGCCGCGGCGTGCACCGGTTCGAGGACTTCATCGTCTACAACGAGCCGCGCAAGTCGGACATGCTCCGGCTGCTGCTGCGCGGCCTGGCGGCCAAGGCGCGCCGCTGAGCCCGAGCAAGCATGCTTGCCAGTGCGCTTGCAAAAGTTAGCACTCCGGCTTACCCTGGAGATGTGACGGACCTCCACCTCGGCCCCGTGCGGCTGGCCCAGCTCGGCGCGTACATCCGCGAACAGCGGCAGAGCGCGCAGTACTCGCTGCGGCAGTTGGCCTCGGTGTCCGGGGTGTCCAACCCCTATCTGAGCCAGATCGAGCGCGGGCTGCGCAAGCCCAGTGCCGACGTGCTCCAACAGCTCGCCAAGGCCCTGCAGATCTCCGCGGAGACGCTGTACGTGCGGGCCGGGCTGCTCGACGGGGAGCAGGGCGCGCACGACGCGCCGAGCGAAGCGAACGAAGAGCCCGAGGGTCGGGCGGAGCGGACGGGCGTCAGCGTGCTCGCCGCCATCGCCGAGGACCCGCATTTGACCCCACGTCAGAAGAGCGCCCTGCGGGAGATCTACCTCTCCCTGCGCGGGCAGGAAGGCAGTGAGTGAGCCATGGCCATCACCGACGAAATCCGCAAGACCCTCAGCGACCCCAAGCCGCTCTACGCGCTCGCCGGCGCGGGCGACCTCGCGGCGGAGAAGCTCAAGGACGCCCCCGAGCGGCTCAAGGACACCCCGGCGCTGATCGCCGAGGCCGGGGCCACCCTGACCACCATCGCCAACAAGATCGCCGCCGAGGCGCCGGAGCGGTTCGCCAAGGCCTCCGCGACCGTGCAGGACGTGGCGACCAAGGGCCTGCGCCCGGACACCCAGGCGCTGCGCGGCGCCGCCCAGACCGTCGCGCTGCAGCAGGTCGGACGCCTGCTCGAGGCGGCCGGCAAGGCCGTGGAGACCTATGACGAGCTCGCCGAGCGCGGCAAGGTCGTCGTCGGCCGCTACACCGGCGGCGTCGAGACCGTCGCCGGCGAGACCGTCGAGGACGAGGCCCCGGTGAAGGTGGTCGTCGAGCAGGTCATCGAGGACGACGAGATCACCGAGGCGCCGGTCGAGACCGCCGAGGAGGCCGCGCAGGTCTTCGAGGAGGCCGCCGTGGCCGAGGAGGCCGAGGAGGCCGCGAAGCCGCAGGCCGCGCGCCGGACCGCCGCGTCCAAGCCGGCCGCCAAGAAGGCCGCGCCGCGCAAGCGGGCCGCCGCGCCGAAGACCCCGCGCCCGCCGAAGGCGTAGGAAAAGGTAAGAAAACCCCGTGCCGTCCCGCGTTCGAGGTAGCGTGGGACGCCACGGGGTATGCGCATCCCCACCGGAGCACACCCGGGACGACCGACTCGAAGGGACGGGCACATGCTGGGCAGCGGCTTGATCACCAACACTTTCTTCAGCGTGCTGAACCTGCTCCTGCTCGCGCTGTTCTGCTTCAAGGTCTTCGTCTTCGTGGACGCGGCGATCCGCCCGGCCCGCGCGTACGAGGCGGCGGGCAAGCTGACCAAGGTGGCCTGGCTGCTGATCCTCGGCATCGGCGCGGTCTACGACCTGAAGTGGGGCTCGTTCGTCTCGTTCCTGACGATCATCGGCGCCGCCGCGGCCATCATCTACATGGTCGACGTGCGTCCCGCGCTGCGTCAGCTTTCCGGGCGCACCCCCAAGGGCGGCCCGCGCGGCCGCCAGCACGACGGACCCTACGGCCCCTGGTAACCACGCGCCCCACTGCCACCTGCGTGGACGCGGATCGCCCAGGTTCAAAGCAAACTCTCAAAGTAGCTTCACGACCGGCTAAGTCTCGGTCGGCATAGTTTGAGTCACCCCCCAAGGTCGGGGTGGACCGGTTCGCCGGAAAACCCCGCTTCTCCGAGGGTGCCCGACCCTCGGAGGGTGCTTCGAGCACCAACCCCTGTGGCCTCGGCTGAGCTACCCCCCGCGAGCTCCCCGAGGCCACAGGTTTTTCTATCTCGGCGCCAGTGCTTCCCAATCCACCGTCAGCTCGCCGAGCCGCCATCTGGACGCGCGGTCGAGGATCGGCCAGTCGGCGCCGAGCATCCGGGCCGCGCCGATCCAGCGCTGCCTGGCTCCGAAGGCGCCGAGCGGGGCGCAGGCGGCCCAGGCGCGTTCCCAGTCGAGTAAGAACGCGTGCACGCTCTCGCCGGGCACGTTCCGGTGGATCAGCACCTTGGGCAGCCGCTGCGCGAAGATCGCCGGGCTCTCCAGCGTGGCCAGGTTGGCCGCGAAACTGAGCGTGCGCGGGCCCTCCCGGCCCAGCGCGGCCCAGACCGCGATCCGGCCGTTCTCCGAGCAGGTGCCCTCCAGCAGCATGCCGTCCGGCGCGAGCCCCGCGCACAGCCGGGTCCAGACCTCGGCCACCGCGCCCTCGTCGTACTGCCGCAGCACGTTGAACGCGCGCAGCAGCACCGGCGGCGTCGGCACCGGCAGTTCGAAGCCGCCGAGCCGGAACTCCAGCGCCGGCGGACGCTGATACGGCCCGGCCGCCGCGACCCGCTCCGGATCGATCTCCAGGCCGAGCACGCGCAGGTCCGGCCGCACCGTCCACAGCCGCTCGGCCCACTCGACCGTCGTCACCGGGTACGCGCCGTAGCCCAGGTCCACGGCCAGCGCGCCCGCCGGGGCCCGCCACAGCGCCGCGCGGTGCGTGCCGAGCAGCCAGCGGTCCACCCGGCGCAGCCGGTTCGGCGCGGTCGTGCCGCGGGTGACCGTGCCGACCGGCCGGGTCCTGGCCATCGAATCCCTCTACAGTTCCCGGTGCACCTTGTGCGAGGCGGCCTGCGCGATCGGGCGCACCACGAGCAGGTCCACGTCCACGTGCGGCGGCCGGGTCACGGCGAAGGCCACGCAGTCCGCGATGTCCTCGGCGACCAGCGGCTCGGCCACGCCCGCGTACACCGCGTCCGCCCGCGCCGCGTCGCCCAGCCGGTTCAGCGAGAACTCCTCGGTCTTCACCATGCCCGGGGCGATCTCGGTCACCCGCACCGGCTTGCCGTTGAGCTCGAGCCGCAGCGTGTCCGAGAGCGCGTGCTGGGCGTGCTTGGCGGCCGTGTAGCCGGAGCCGCCCTCGTAGACGCCGTGGCCCGCGACGGAGGTGATGTTCACCACGTGGCCGCGGCCGAACTTCAGCATCGCGGGCAGCAGCGCCTGCACCATCCGGACCGAGCCGAGGACGTTCACCTCGTACATCCAGCGCCAGTCCTCGATGTCGGTCTCGGCTGCCGGAGCCAGGCCCCGCGCACCGCCCGCGTTGTTCACCAGGACCGCGCACTCGGGCACCTCGGCCGCGAACGCCGCCACCGAGGCCTCGTCGGTAACGTCCAGCTCAACAGGCCGTACGCCGGTCTCCGCGGCCAGCTGCTCCAGCCGGTCGAGACGCCGGGCCGCCGCGATCACCGCGAAGCCCTCCGCCGCCAGCCGGCGCGCCGTGGCCGCCCCGATCCCGCTGCTCGCTCCGGTCACCACCGCTACAGGTTGGGTCATGCCGCCATTCTTCCAAACCGGCGACCTCGCGCGGGCGCGAGCCCCCCGCGCGCTCCCGTGCGCGCCACCGGCACTAACGCGCACTAGGGAATACTGGACCGGGCGGGAGAGGTTCTGGCGGTTGCCCCGAAGTGCGCAACCAGAGGAGTGAGTGATCGTGAAGCCGCGGCGGACAGCCATGCTCTCCGTGCACACGTCCCCACTCGAACTGCCGGGGACCGGTGACGCCGGTGGCATGAACGTGTACATCGTCGAGCTGGCCAAGCAGCTCGCCCAGCTGGGCACCGAGGTCGAGATCTTCACCCGGGCCACCGGCGGCGACCTCCCGCCGCAGGTCGAGCTCGCGCCGGGGGTGCTCGTGCAGCACGTCACGGCCGGTCCGTACGAGGGCCTGTCCAAGGAGGACCTGCCCGGCCAGCTGTGCTCGTTCACCTCGGGCGTGCTGCGCACCGAGGCCTTCCACGACCCCGGCTACTACGACCTGATCCACTCGCACTACTGGCTCTCCGGCCAGGTCGGCTGGCTGGCGAAGGCGCGCTGGGGCGTGCCGCTGGTGCACTCGATGCACACGCTCGCGAAGGTGAAGAACAACGCGCTGGCCGCCGGGGACACCCCGGAACCGGCCGCCCGGCTGATCGGCGAGGACCAGGTGGTGCGCGCCGCCGACCGGCTGATCGCCAACACCGCGCAGGAGGCCGAGCAGCTCGTCCGGCTCTACGACGCCCCGCCCGAGCAGGTCACGGTCGTGCACCCGGGCGTCAGCCTGGACCGCTTCGCGCCGGGCGACCGCCGTGCCGCCCGTGCCGCGCTGGGCCTGCCGATCGACGCGCCGCTGCTGCTGTTCGCCGGCCGGATCCAGCCGCTCAAGGCCCCGGACGTGCTGCTGCACACCGCCGCCGAGCTGCTGCGCCGCGACCCGGTGCGCTACGCGGAACTGGTGGTGGCGATAGTCGGCGGCCCGAGCGGCAGCGGCAAGGCCACCCCGCACCACCTGACCCGGCTGGCCAAGCGGCTCGGCATCACGTGCCACGTGCGCTTCATACCGCCGGTGGACCAGGACCGGCTGGCGGACTACTTCCGCGCCGCCGACGTGGTCGTGGTGCCCTCGTACAACGAGTCCTTCGGCCTGGTCGCGATCGAGGCGCAGGCCTGCGGCACCCCGGTGGTCGCCGCGGCGGTCGGCGGCCTCGGCACCGCCGTGCGGCACGGCGAGTCCGGACTGCTGGTGGCCGGGCACGACCCCGCCGACTACGCCGAGGCCTGCGCGCGGCTGCTGGAGAACCCGGACGCGCGCCGCCGGATGGGCGAGACGGCCCGGCTGCACGCGGCGCAGTTCGGCTGGGGCGAGACCGCGCGGCGCACCCTCGAGGTGTACGACGAGGCGCTGACCGTCACGGGTGCCCACGCCGCCGCGCTGCGTGCCGCGTAAGCTCGAATCCGTGACCGAGACAGCACGCGAGACCGCGGCGGCCGAGATCGAGAAGGCGCTGCGCGAGGCCGAGGCGGAGTACGAGAGCCCGGCGCCCGGCCACTACGTCGTCTCGCTGCCCGGCACCCGCAAGCTCTCCACCGCGTGCTCGCTGCTGGTCGGCGACCACACGCTCTCGGTCAACGCGTTCGTGGTGCGCTCCGCCGACGAGAACCACGAGGGCGTCTTCCGCTGGCTGCTGGAGCGCAACGCCAAGCTGGCCGGCATCGCGTTCGCCATCGACCGCCTCGGCGACGTCTACCTCGTCGGCCGCCTGCCGCTCGCCGCCGTCACCGCGACCGAGGTGGACCGGCTGCTCGGCACCGTGCTCGAGGCCTCGGACAGCAGCTTCAACACGTTGCTCGAACTCGGATTCGCCACCTCGATCCGGCGCGAATGGGCCTGGCGGCTCAAGCGCGGCGAGCCCACGTTCAACCTGGCCGCCTTCGAACGTCTACGACCCGAGACACCCGGCGACGCCGCGAACCCGCTCGGATAGTCTCGGCTTATGGCTGACAACTACCGCCTCGTGCTGCTGCGCCACGGCGAGAGCGCGTGGAACGCGAAGAACCTGTTCACCGGCTGGGTGGACGTGGACCTCACCGCCCAGGGCGAGGAGGAGGCGATCCGCGGCGGCAAGCTGCTGGCGGAGCGCGGCCTGCTGCCCGACGT
>DATJIF010000173.1:0-6569 GCA_035493475.1 Actinospica sp. | reverse complement strand
CGGCCTCGACCTCGGCGGCCGCGAGGACCTGGTGCGCCGGCTGGCCAACCACGCCGCCGACCCGGCCTCCCCGGTCACCGTCCTGGTCACCCACCACGTCGAGGAGATCCCGCCGGGCTTCACGCACGCGCTGCTGCTGCGGCAGGGCGCGGTGGTCGCCTCCGGCCCCAGCGAGCTCACCCTCACGTCGGAGAACCTCAGCGCCTGCTACGGGATCCCGCTGCAGGTGCAGACGTTCGAGGGTCGTTACTACGCGCGCGGCCTGTAGCGGCTGAGTCCGGGCCGGCGTCCGCGCGCAGGATCCCGGCCGCCAGGCAGGCGGCCACCAGCAGCAGCGCCGGGAGCAGGAACGCGCGCTCGAGCGGGACCAGCCGGGTCAGCCAGCCGATCACGGCGGGTCCGCTCAGCATGCCGAGGTAGCCGATCCCCGCGACCCGGGAGACGTTCGTGCCCGCAGCGGCGGGGTCGGTGTGCCCGGCGGCGCTGAACAGTTGCGGGACGCAGCCGGACAGGCCCAGGCCGAACAGCGCCCATCCCGCGAGTGTCGCGGCGAACCAGGGCGAGAGGGCCACGATCGCGAGTCCGGCGGCGCCGGCAGCGGAGCCGTATCGCAGCACGCTGGCGGAACCGAACCTGCGGGATACGCGGTCGGCCAGCAGCCGTCCGATGGTCATCGTCGCAGCGTACGTGCCGTAGGCGAAGGCCGCGACGTCCGCGGGCGCGCCGAGGACGGTCTTCGCCTCCAGCGTGCTCCAGTCGTTGGCCACGCCTTCGCAGAGCATGCATACGAGGGCGAGTGCGGCGAGGATCCAGATGCGTCCGGGCACGCCGCGCCGCCGCGTGGGAGCAGGCGTAGAGACAGCCGCGTCGGATGGCGCTCCGGGCAGCAGGGCGCGGGCCGGGATCAGGGCGACGAGGACGCCGGCCGCACCCGCCACGCCGAGCGTCGTGGCCGGACTCGTGCCGGTGGTGCGGGCGGCGACGAGCGCGGCGATGACTCCGCCGATCGAGAACGTGGCGTGGAAGGCGGACATCACAGGTCTGCCGTACGCCTTCTCCACGTGCACGGCGTGCGCGTTCATGCTCACGTCGAGCGCGCCGTTGGCGAAACCGAAGGCCAGCAGCGCGCCCGCCAGCGTCCACGGATCGCGGGCCAGGCCGGGCAGCACGAGGGCTGCGGCGCAGAGCACTCCGGCGACGGGCACGACGATCCGGGTGCCGTGCCGGTCGGCCAGTCTTCCGGCCGCCTGCATGCCGAGGAACGCGCCGAAGCCCAGCAGCACGAGCAGGCTGCCCAGCGCCGCGTTGCCGACCCCGGTGTCGCGCTGGACGGCCGGGATCTGCACCAGCCACAGGCCCATCAGGGTGCCGTCGAGCACGAAGTAGCCGAAGGTCGCCGCCCGGGCGGCGCGGAGCGAAGGTTCCATGCGATCACCGTAACGAACATGTACCGTGTTTGAATAGAGGAAAAATGAACAGCTTGCATGTTTGTTCGGCTTCGTGTTGAATCGGGTCATGAGCAACGCGGACCGGCATCGGCTGATCGCCCAGGCCGTCAAGGACTCGGGCAGAGCCACGGTCCCCGAACTCGCTGGACTGACCGGCGCCTCCGAGATGACCATCCGGCGCGACCTCGACGCGTTGGCCGCGCAGGGCGTGCTCGAACGGTTCCACGGCGGGGCACGGACGCTGCTGCTGCGCGGTGCGGAACCGCCGTTCGCGTTGCGTGCCCACGAGGCCCTCGACGCCAAGCGGCGGATCGCGGCCGAGGTCTCCCGGCTCGTCGCCGACGGGGAGACCGTGCTGCTCGACAGCGGCACCACGTGTCTGGAGGTCGCCCGATTGCTGCGCGGCCGGCAGGTGACCGTGATGCCCTTGTCCTTGCAGGCGATCCACGTGCTCAGTGACGCGCCGGAACCGACGGCGCTGCTGGTTCCGGGCGGCCGGGCGCGCGGTACGGAGGGTGCCCTGACCGGTCCGCTGGCGCTCGCCTCGCTCGCCGCGCTGCGCTTCGACACCGCGGTCCTCGGCTGCTGCGGCCTGAGCGCCGCCGAGGGCATGACCGCGTACGACCTCGACGACGCCGCGGTGAAGCAGGCGATCATCGGCTCCGCGCGCCGGATCGTCGCCGCCGCCGACAGCGGCAAGCTCGGCCGCACCGCGCACGCCCACGTCGGTCCGTCCGCGCTGGTGCACACCCTCGTCACCGACGCCGCCGCGCCCGCCGACGAGGTATCAGCGCTCGAAGAAGCCGGGACCGTGGTCACGATCGTCTAGCGATCCCTTCCCATCCCTGAAGATTGCTGACGCCGCGTCAACCAGCGGCTACCATGGCGACATGGCCTTGCACGGGTGGGAATGGTGGCTCCTGGCGGCCGTCCTGCTGCTGCTCGGCGAATTGGCGACGAACGCGCTCGTGTTCCTGATGCCCTTCGGCGGCGCCGCCGTGGCCGCCGTGCTCGCGGCGCTGGGCACGCCCTGGTACGGGCAGTTGGCCGCCTTCGTGCTCGTCACCCTGGGCCTGATCTTCTTCGTGCAGCCGGTCTCCCGGCGCAGGCAGTCCGGGCCCGGGCTGCGCACCGGGGCCGCGGCCCTGGTCGGGCAGCAGGCGCTGGTGATGATCCAGGTGGACGGGCAGAAGGGCCAGATACGGCTGGAGGGCCAGATCTGGAGCGCCCGCGCGCTGGATCCGGACCGGATCTTCGAACCCGGAGAGGCCGTGCACGTCGCGGCGATCGACGGGGCGACAGCGATGGTGGTGTAATCGTGCTCGTATCCGCCTTGTGTTGCGGCGGCGGCACCGAATCGTGGGAGGGATTGAGGCGCTGATGGGCACCCTCGGTCTGGTCGTGTTCGTGGTCGTCGTCGTGTTGGCGGTGATCTTCTACGTCTACCGGTCGATCCGGGTGGTCCCGCAGGCCACCGCGGCGGTCATCGAGCGCTTCGGCCGGTACAAGCGCACCCTGGAGCCGGGCCTGCGCTTCCTGGTGCCCGGCGCGGACCGGGTGCGCGCCACGGTGGACCTGCGCGAGCAGGTCATGCCGTTCCCGCCGCAGGAGGTGATCACCGAGGACAACCTGCTGGTCTACATCGACTGGGTGGTCTACTTCCAGGTGATCGACCCGCGCCGGGCCACGTACGAGATCCAGAACTTCGTGCAGGCCATCGAGTACCTGGTCTCCACGACGCTGCGCAACATCATCGGCGGCATGGACCTCGAGGCGACGCTCACCAGCCGCGACGAGGTCAACCGGCAGCTGCGCGACGTGCTGGACAGCGAGACCGGCCGCTGGGGCATCCGGGTCAGCCGCGTGGAGCTGCGCACCATCCAGCCGAACCGGGACATCACCGAGGCGATGGAGAAGCAGGTCCGGGCCGAGCGCGAGCGGCGCGCGACGATCCTGTCCGCCGAGGGCGTGAAGCAGGCCGAGATCCTGCGCGCCGAGGGCGAGCGGCAGTCGATGATCCTGAAGGCCGAGGGCGAGGCGAAGGCCGCGGCGCTGCGCGCGGACGGCGAGGCGAGCGCGATCTCCAAGACCTTCAAGGCGATCCACGAGGGCGACGCCGACCAGAAGCTGCTCAGCTACCAGTACCTGCAGATGCTGCCGAAGATCGCGGACGGCTCGTCGAACAAGGTGTGGATCGTGCCGAGCGAGCTGGGCAAGGCGGTCGAGGGGATCGGCAGCGCCTTCACCAAGGCCAACATGCCGGGCCTCGGCGACGGCGGCGGGACCGCGCTGCCGCAGCAGCAGGCCAAGGAGGCCGTGGAGGACGGCGACGAGGCGGCGGCGCTGCCCCCGGCCCGCTCCGGCAACCCGGCCGACCGCCCGGCCGTGCGCCGCAATCCGGCCGACGTGCTGTTCAAGCGGGACGAGTAGACCGCGCACTGAGACGGTAAGGAGCGCACCCCGGCCGGGTCAGTAGACTCGGCCGGGTGACCGTGGCCCATGACCTCGCCGAGTACGCGGCGATCTTCGGAGCCGGGATCGCCGCCGGGATCATGAACACCGTCGTCGGCTCCGGCACCCTGCTGACCTTCCCGACCCTGCTCGCCTTCGGCTATCCGCCGGTGCTGGCCAACGTCTCCAACACCATCGGCCTGGTCCCCGGCTCCTTCTCCGGCGCGTACGGCTACCGGGCCGAGCTGGCCGGGCAACGTCGCAGGACACTGACGCTCAGTGTGTTCTCGCTGCTCGGCGGTACGCTCGGCGCGATCCTGCTGCTGAACCTGCCGGGCTCCGCGTTCAAGGACATCGTGCCGGTGCTGATCGGCCTGGCCCTGGTGCTGGTCGTCATCCAGCCGAGGGTCGGCAAGTGGGCGGCCGAACGGCGCGAGGAGCGGGGCACGGCCGGGCGCGAGGCGGGCGGCCCGCTGCTGTGGTTCGGGGTTTTCGCCACCGGGGTCTACGGCGGCTACTTCGGCGCCGCGCAGGGCGTGCTGCTGATCGCCATGATGGGGATCGCCTTCACCGACTCGCTGCAGCGGGTCAACGCCGTCAAGAACATCCTGGCCGGGCTGGTCAACGGCATCGCGGCCGTGCTGTTCATCATCCTCAGCCACGTCTCGTGGACCGCCGCCGGCCTGATCGCGCTCGGCTCCGTGCTCGGCGGCCAGATCGGCGCGCACGTGGGCCGCAGGCTTCCGCCCGCGGCCCTGCGTGCGGTCATCGTCTGCGTCGGCATCGCCGCGATCGTCAAACTCCTGGTCTGACGAGGCGCGGCGACGCGGCCGCGCGGACGGCTAGCTGACGGTGAAGACCATCCCGCAGGCGCTGTCCAGCGCCTCCATGTCGGTCACCATCGACGAGGGCGCGTTGCCGTTCGACAGCGACAGGAAGTCGTTGCCCACGGTCTTGAGCTGGCTGCTCGCCGTCTGGCTCTCGCCGGAGGCCGAGACGAACGCGTTGCCCAGCGTCTCGATCGCGGTCAGTGCGTTCGAGCTGTTGCTGGTGATGGTGCTCTCGTACGTGTTGTACGCGGTCTGCGCCGCCTGGCAGCCCGCGTCGCCGCTCGCGCCGGTCGCCTGCACGTTGGTGCCCGATCCGGCGGTCGAACCCGCGGTCGCGGTGGACACGGCCGCCGGGGTGGTGACGGTGCTGGCCGCGGCGACGGTCGCCTTGGCGTGGCTGGTGACCGCGAGGGTCACGCCGATCCACACCGCGGCCCACACGAACGTGAGGATCAGGCCGGTGATCGCCTTGTTGCGGCCCAGCTTCTTGCCCGGGCCCGTCTCGTTGATCGCGATGATCGAGACGATGAGGTTGATCAGGCCCCAGCCGCCGAGGATGCCCAGCCACAGCGACCAGGTCGCGAGCGTGCTGTTCTGCTGCTGGCCCTGCATCGGGTAGCCCGCCCCGTAGCCGCCGGAGCCGAAGTCGGTCTGCGGCATGTAGCCCGGCTGCCCGTACTGCTGCTGCTGCGCGTAGTCCTGCGGCTGGCCCTGGCCGTAGCCCGGCGCGCCGTAGTTCGGCTGCTGCGGTATCTGGCCCTGCGGCGCGCCCCAGCCCTGCCCGGAGGACTGCGGGGCCGCGCCGGGCTGCCCCCACGTCCCCTGCGGCTGGCTCTGCTGCCCCCACGGCTGCTGCTGGTCCTGCTGCGGCGCCCCGAAGGACGCCTGGTTCGGATCCTGATACGACATGGTCGTCCCCAACCCCGTTCAGTATTCGGTTTGATGGATGGTGGATATGCGAGTGCGCATCCTAACGGCGCCGCCCCCGGTTTTAAGAAGTCGTGAACCGCCCGTTACCCCGTATGGTCAGCGCTTTGCCGTCCAGTAGACGTCCGTCACGAACGGGATCTCGATGCGCTCGCCCCGGGTGTCAGGATAGCGGTCCAGCACGGCCAGCAGCTCACGCCGGATCTCCTCGCGCGCCGCGTCGCCCAGCGTGCTGATCCGGCTGGACGTCAGGGCCTGGCCGAGCACGCCCTCGCGGTCGGTCACATGCGGATTGGCCACGTGCGCCGAGTTCAGCGCCTTCCAGCCGCGCCGCCCCTCGAACGCCGAGCGCCAGGCCCCGTCCGTGTGCACCGGCACCTCGTCGGTGCGCCAGGTCTGGTAGATCCGGGAGTACGCGGCGACCCACGGCACCGTGGTGTCCAGGGTGTTGAAGACCAGCCCGAGCCGCCCGCCGGACCCGGTGATCCGCTCGATCTCGGTCAGCGCCGCGGGACCGTCGAACCAGTGCCAGGCCTGCGCCGCCACGACGGCGTCCACCGAGGCGTCCGGCAGCCCGGTCGCCTCCGCGATCCCGGCCACGCAGTGCACCTGCGGCAGGATTTCGGTGAGCCGCTCGCGCATCGCCGGAACCGGCTCCACCGCCACGACCTTCGCCCCGGTCAGCGCCAGCAGCCGGGTGAACTTCCCGGTGCCCGCGCCGAGGTCGGCGACCCGTTGCCCGGCCTTGAGGTCCAGCGCGTCGGCGAGCACGGCGAGGGCGCGGGTCGGATACGAGGGCCGGACGCGCTCGTAGTCCGCCGCGGCGAGTTCGTAGCCGGTCTCGGCGGCGTGGTGGATGGCCACGACGTCGAACCTAGCACCACCGATCATGTTTTGAACGTATTGGCGGGTA
>DATJIF010000172.1:0-18922 GCA_035493475.1 Actinospica sp. | reverse complement strand
GGAGGGCTGCAGGATCTGCGCGCCGCCGTTTTCTTCTCCCGGATAGCCGTACACGTCTTCGAGGGTATCCGCTCGGGGCCCGACCGTTCTACGCCTGCCGACCCGCGGACACGCTCCCTCCCGGTGGGGGCGGCGCCTGGCATGAAGTTACCCGCGGGTAGCATCAGAGGTTACTGACGGGTCAGTTTTCCGGCCGGACCGGCCGACAGCGCGAAGGACCAGCCCATGGGCCACTACAAGGCGAATCTGCGGGACATCGAGTTCAACCTGTTCGAGGTGTTCGGCGGCACGGAGACGTTCGGCTCCGCGGACTTTCCCGACGTGGACGTCGAGACCGCACGCGACGTGCTGGCTCAGACCGAGCGGCTGGCCGTGACCGAGCTGGCCGAGTCCTTCACCGAGGCAGACCGCAATCCGCCGATATTCGACCCGGCCAGCGGCACCGCGCCGCTGCCCGAGGCGTTCAAGCGCTCCTCCAAGGCGTACATGGACACCGAGTTCTGGCGTCTCGGCCTACCCGAGGGCCTCGGCGGCACGGTCGCCCCGGCTTCACTCAACTGGGCGATCGGCGAGTTGGTGCTCGGCGCGAATCCGGCCATCTGGATGTACGGCTGCACCGCGCCGTTCGCCCGGGTCATCTGGTACGTCGGCACCGAGGAGCAGCGCAAGGTCGCCCAGCGGATGGTGGAGAACGGCTGGGGCGCCACCATGGTGCTGACCGAGCCGGACGCCGGTTCGGACGTGGGCGCCGGGCGCACCCGGGCGGTGCGGCAGGAGGACGGCACCTGGCACATCACCGGCGTCAAGCGCTTCATCACCTCCGGCGAGCACGACCTGTCCGACAACATCATCCACCTGGTGCTGGCGCGTCCGGAGGGCGCCGGGCCCGGCACCAAGGGCCTGTCCCTCTTCCTCGTGCCGAAGTACGAGTTCGACTGGGACTCCGGCGAACTCGGCGCCCGCAACGGCGTGTACGTCACCAACGTCGAGCACAAGATGGGCCTGAAGGTCTCCAACACCTGCGAGGTGACCTTCGGCGAGAAGCAGCCGGCCAAGGGCTGGCTGGTCGGCGAGGTGCACAACGGCATCGCGCAGATGTTCCAGGTCATCGAGATGGCCCGGATGATGGTCGGCACCAAGGCCATCGCCACCCTGTCCACCGGCTACCTGAACGCGCTGGAGTACGCCAAGAACCGCGTGCAGGGCGCCGACCTGGCCGAGTCCGCGAACAAGG
Source organism: Actinospica sp. (assembly GCA_035493475.1). GTDB lineage: Bacteria > Actinomycetota > Actinomycetes > Streptomycetales > Catenulisporaceae > Actinospica. Next base: position 17,688 of record DATJIF010000172.1, on the reverse strand, counting down.
CGGCCCCGCGCGTCACCATCACGCACCACGCCGACGTGCGCCGCGAGCTGATGCAGCAGAAGGCCTACGTCGAGGGCATGCGCGCGCTGGTCTTCTACGCCGCCTCGTACCAGAACAAGATCTGGGCCGCGAACGCCCGCGGCGAGCGCGACGAGCTGTCCGAGCGCCTCAACGACTTCCTGCTGCCGCTGGTCAAGGGCTACGGCTCGGAGAAGTCCTACGAGCAGCTGGCCCGCTCGCTGCAGACCCTCGGCGGCTCCGGCTTCCTGCAGGACTACCCGATCGAGCAGTACATCCGCGACGCCAAGATCGACACCCTGTACGAGGGCACCACGGCGATCCAGGGCCTGGACTTCTTCTTCCGGAAGATCGTCAAGGACCAGGGCCAGGCGCTCACCCACGTCAAGGGCGAGATCGACGCCTTCCTGGCGGCGGCCCCCGGCGGCGAGGCGCTGGCCCCGGCCCGCGCCCAGTTGGCCGCCGCGGTCGCGGACGTCGAGGCGATCCTGAACACGCTGTTCACCCAGGCGGCGAAGGCGATGGAGGAGCCGCGGCAGATCCACGTGGCCGCGCAGTCCACCACCACCTTCCTGTACGCGGCCGGCGACCTGATCGTCTCCTGGCTGCTGCTGCGCCAGGCCGCGATCGCCCAGGAGCGGCTGGCGGCCGGCGCCCCCGAGAAGGACGTGGCCTTCTACAGCGGCAAGATCGCGGCGGCGAAGTGGTTCGCCGGCAACGTGCTGCCGCACCTGAGCTCGACGCGCGCGGTGGTCGAGGCCACCGACCTGTCGCTGATGGACCTCGACGAGGCGGCCTTCTAGGACTCTCCTAGGGCAGGCGTGCGCTCGCGGAACCCACGGTGCGGCGTGGGTTTCGCGAGCATGCCGTCAGGGCACGGACACGGACGTGAGCGATGCCCCGTTGAGTACGGTGGTTCCGGTGGCGCCGCGGGGGACCACGATCGAACGCACCCTGATCGCCGGGCCCGCGGACGACGGCGGATTCCGACCCGTCGTCGCCGGCCCCGGTGAGGCGCACATCCTGCGCACCGAACTGGCCGCGCGGCCCGCGGCCCGCGCCGTGCCGCGTCCGCTGCTGGCCTTCGCGCAGCTGACCGACGTGCACATCGTCGACCACCAGTCCCCGGCGCGGGTGGAGTTCCTGGACCGCTACAACGATCCCGGTTCGCGCTTCGCGGGCCTGGCGAACGTGACCGGCTCGTACCGCGCGAACGAGATGCTCGCCACGCACGTCGTGGACGCGATGGTGCGGCGGATCAACGAGATCGGGCTCGGTCCGGTCAGCGGGATCCCGCTCGCCTTCACCGTGAGCACCGGGGACAACGCGGACAACAGCCAGTACAACGAGTTCCGCTGGTTCATCGACGTGCTCGACGGCGGTCCGCTGCACCCGGACTCCGGCAAGCTCGGCACGTACGAGGGCGTCATGGACTGGGCGCACTACGACGTGCACTACTGGCATCCCGAGGGCACGCCGTCCGGCCAGATCGAGGACCGGCCGCGGGCGCTGCACGGCTTCCCGATCGTCAGCGGCCTGCTGGAGAAGGCGCTGGCCCGGTTCACCGCGAGCGGCCTGCGGATGCCCTGGTACTCGGCCTACGGCAACCACGACGCACTGCTGCAGGGCAATCTGCCGCACATCTACGGCAGCAGCGAGTACGCCACCGGCGAGCACAAGGCCGTCGAACTGCCGACCGGCACCAGCCTGGTCCGGATGGCGATCGACCTGTTCCGGCTCTCCCCGCACGCGATAGAGACGCTGTTCTCCGGCGATTTCCGCACGGTGACCGCGGATCCGGATCGCAGGCCACTGACCCGCGCGCAGGTCGTCGAAGAGCACTTCCACACCCTCGGCGCGCCGGTCGGGCACGGCTTCACCGAGACGAACCGGTCCGAGGGCACCGCGTACTACGGCTTCGACGCACCGGCCGTGGACGGCTCGACGATCCGCTGCCTGGTGCTGGACACCGTCAACCCGGTCGGCGGCGCGAACGGCTCGCTGGACGAGAAGCAGTTCCACTGGCTGGAGGCCGAACTGCTGGCCAACTCCGGCAACTACCTGGACGAGAACGGGAACTGGGTGGACGGCCCCGGCGTGGACCGGCTGGTCGTGCTGTTCAGCCACCACACCGTGGCCACGATGGACAACTGGCTGACCGATCCGGACCCGGACAAGCACCGCGTGCTCGGCCCGCGGGTGCGGGACCTGCTGCTGCGCTACCCGAACGTGGTGCTGTGGGTGAACGGCCACACGCACGTCAACGGCGTCACCCCGCACACGCGGCACCCGGAGTCCGCGGTGCCCGGCGGCTTCTGGGAGGTCAACACGGCCTCGCACATCGACTGGCCGCAGCAGGCGCGGCTGATCGAGCTCGTGGACAACGGGAACGGCACGCTCTCCGTCTTCGGCACGGTCATCGACCACGCCGGACCCGAGCAGCCGTCCTGGGACCTGTCCTCGCCGGTGGAGCTCGCCGGGCTGTCCCGGCTGCTCGGCATCAACGACTGGCAGCAGCGGGCCCGGCCGGAGCCCGGCTCGGACGGCCGGCGCGGCGCCGCCCGGGACCGCAACGTGGAACTGCTGGTCCCGAAGCCGTTCTGAGCTTTGCACGCGGGTTGACTACGCTGGTGCCCATGGCCACCAAATTCGACCGCGCCCACACCGACGACCTGCTCGACTTCCTGCGCGCCTCGCCCACCCCGTTCCACGCGGTGGCCGAGGCGGCGGCGCGGCTCGAGCGGGCCGGCTTCACCCGGCTGCCCGAGACCGAGTCCTGGGCGGACGGCGCGGCGACCGGGGCCAGGTACGTACTGCGCGGCGGGGCCCTGATCGCCTGGTACCTGCCCGAGGACGCCGAGGCCGCGCGCCCGTTCCGCATCCTCGGCTCGCACACCGACTCGCCGAACCTGCGGGTCAAGCCGCTGCCGGACACCGGCGTGCTCGGCTGGCGGCAGGTCGCGGTCGAGGTCTACGGCGGCCCGCTGTACAACTCCTGGCTGGACCGCGACCTGGGCCTGGCCGGACGCCTGGTGCTGCGCGACGGCACCGAGCACCTGGTGAACGTGGACCGCCCGCTGCTGCGCGTCCCCCAGCTCGCGATCCACATGGACCGCGGCGTGAACGCGGAGGGCGTGAAGCTCAACGCCCAGCAGCACCTGGCGCCGATCTGGGGCCTCGGCGACACCCACGAGGGCGACCTGATCGCCTTCGTCGCCGCCGAGCACAACCTGCGCGCCGAGGACGTGCTCGGCTGGGACCTGATGACCTACGACGTGGCCCCGCCCGCCTACCTGGGCCGGGAGGCCGAGTTCGTGGTCGGCGCACGGCTGGACAACCTGGTGTCCGTGCACGCATCCGTCGCCGCCCTCGCCGCCGCGGTCACCGAGGGCCTGCCCGCGGGCGCCGCGATCCCCGTGATCACCGCCATGGACCACGAGGAGACCGGCTCCGACTCGATCTCCGGCGCCAGCGGCCCCTTCCTCGAGGCGGTGCTCGAGCGCCTGATCGAGGTCCGCGGCGGCGGCGTCGACGCACGGGCCAGGGCGTACGCCGGATCCGTCGTCGCCTCCGCCGACATGGCGCACGCCGTGCACCCGAACTACCCGGAGAAGCACGACGCCGGACACCGCCCCCGCCCCAACGGCGGCCCGGTGCTGAAGGTCAACGCCAACCAGCGCTACGCCACCAACGGCGTCGGCCGCGGCGTGTGGGCGCGGGCCTGCGAGAAGGCCGGCACCCCCTGGCAGACCTTCGTCTCCCGCAACGACCAGCCCTGCGGCACCACCATCGGCCCGCTCACCGCGACCCGCCTCGGCATCGAGACCTTCGACATCGGCGTCCCCGGCCTGTCCATGCACTCCGTCCGCGAACTCGTCGGCGCCGACGACCCCTGGATCCTCGCCGCCGCCCTCAACGCCTTCCTCGAGGTCTGAGTCAGCCCCGCAGGATCAGCGGCAGCCGGTCCGTCGCGCCTTCGCTGAGGCGGACCGGGATGCCCCAGTCCTGCTGGTGCAGGTGGCAGGCGGGGAATTCGCCGTCGTCGCAGGAGGCTGCCTTGGCGGAGACGTGCAGGACGCCCTCGGTGATGTCCGGGTTCAGGCGCAGGGTGCGGGCCAGGTCGGTGCCGCCGCCGGTGCCGTCGAGGAGGAGCTCGGGCGGGGAGGCGGAGACCTTGACGAAGGTGGAGGGGCCGTAGCGGTCGTCCATCTTCTCGCCGGGCGGGGGCTCGAAGACGACTTCGAGTTCGAGGTCGCCGGGGGCCACCTCGGTCGCCGGGCGCTGGGTGCGGTAGGCGCTGGCCTCGACGTGCAGGGCCTCTTCGGGGAGCTTGACCCGGGTGAGCCGGTGCGCGGCGGATTCGACGACGAGCAGGTCGCCCTCGGGGGTGACGAGCGCGTCGGAGGGTTCCTTCAGGCCGGTGATCAGGGTGCTGACCTGGTCGTCGGCGGGGTTGTAGCGGCGGATGGCGCCGTTGTACGTGTCGCTGATCGCGATGGAGCCGTCGGGCAGCGCGGTGACGCCAAGCGGGTGCTGGAGCAGCGCCTGGTCCGCCCTGCCGTCGCGCAGGCCGAAGTCGAACAGGCCCTGGCCGATGACGGTGGTGATGTTCTCCGCGTCGATGTGGCGCAGCGCGGAGGACTCGGAGTCGGCGACCCAGATCCTGCCGTCGGCGGCGGTCGTCAGGCCGGACGGCTGGGAGAACCAGGCGTCGGCGAGCGGGCCGTCCACGAGCCCTTCGTTGGTCGTGCCGGCCCACGCGTCGAGCCTGCCGGAGGCCGGGTCGTAGCTCCACAGCTGGTGGATTCCGGCCGCGGCGACGATGACCCGCGCGTGCTCGCCGTCCCAGGTCAGGTCCCACGGGCTGGCCTGGGCGGAGTCGCGGGTGTCGGCGACGGTGCGGACGCGGCCGGAGGCGAGGTCGATCTCGCGCAGCGCGTGGTTGACCGTGTCGGCGATGAGCGCGGTGTGCTCGTCGAGCAGCAGCAGGCCCTGCGGCTCGTTGAAGCGCGCGTCGGTGGCCGGGCCGTCGGCGAAACCGCGTTCGCCGGAGCCGAATCTGCGCAGCACGGTCGTCGCGTCGTCGGCGAGTTCGACGATGGAATGGTGGCTCGTGTCGGAGACCAGGTACGTGCCGCCGGGCAGCGCGATCACCTTGCCGGGGAAGCGCAGGTCCGTCGGCTCGGGCTCGGGGGCCACGTAGGGCGAGTCGCCGCGGCGCAGTGCCCCCTTGGCGTCGAATTCGGCGACCAGTTCGGTGATCAGCGAGCGCAGTCCGTGCACGTGGCCCTCGCCGGACATCTGCGCGGCGACGTAGCCCGCCGGGTCCACGACCGTGAGCGTCGGCCAGGCGCGGACCGCGAACGCCTTCCACGTGGTCAGATCCGGGTCGTCGAGCACGGGGTGGTGCACGCCGTAGCGCTCGCAGGCGGCGATCAGCGCGTCGTGGTCGGCCTCGTGCGCGAACTTCGGCGAGTGCACCCCGACGGTGACCAGCACGTCGGCGAACTCGGCCTCGAGCTCGCGCAGCTCGTCCAGCACGTGCAGGCAGTTGGCGCAGCAGAACGTCCAGAAGTCCAGCAGGACGATCTTGCCGGTCAGGTCCGGCGCGAGGTCGTCGGCGGTGTTGATCCAGCCGCCCCGGCCGACCAGCTGAGGAGCGCGTACCCGTGCATGAGGTGCCATGGTCCTATCTAACCCCACCCGGCACGGTGGTCATTCCCGCTCGCCCGGTCCTACAGGCGGCGGTCCCGCAGCACCGGGAAGCGCTCCCGGGTGGTCGGCACGTTAGCCGGGTCGATCTCCGCGTACAGGATCGTCGGCTCGGCCCCGGCCTCCGCGAGCACCTCGCCCCACGGGTCGATCACCATCGAGTGCCCGCTCATCTCGAGCCCGGTCTGCGTTCCGGCGACGGCGCAGGCGAGCACGTACATCTGGTTCTCGATCGCCCGCGCGCGGCACAGCGTCGTCCAGTGGCTCACCCGGCGCATGGGCCACGCCGCCACCTGCACGACGGTCTGCACGCCGGCGTCCAGCAGCTTGCGGTACATCTCCGGGAAGCGCACGTCGTAGCACGTGGCCAGGCCGATCTCGGTCAGCACGCTGTCGTCGATGTCGCGCAGCGGGAACGTCGTCAGGTGCTCGCCGGGCGACATCACGGCCGCCTCGCCCTGGTCGAAGCCGAAGCGGTGGATCTTGCGGTAGCCCGCGAGCAGTTCGCCCTCGGCGTCGAAGACCAGCGAGGTGTTGTACAGCTTGCCGTCCGGCGTGCGCTCCACGATCGAGCCGCCGTGCAGCACGATCCCGCAGTCGATCGCCGCCTCGCGCAGCACCTGCGCGGTCTCGCCGTGCATCGGTTCGGCGGTCGCGGCCCACGGCTCGGCGTCGAAGGCCCCGTGCGCCCACAGCTCGGGCAGCACGACGAGTTCCGCACCGTCCTCCGCGGCCTCGTGCACCTTGGCCACGGCGAGTTCGCGCGCCTTCGCGACGGGAACGGCCAAATCGACGTCGAGCTGCACCATGGCGACCTTCATGGGGTCCATCCTAGTGAAATGGTGACTAGCGATGTTCTGCAGACCTTCGAGGACGTACGTTCCCGGCTGTTCGCCCGCCTGGACGGCCTCACCGACGAGGAGTACCTCTGGCAGCCCGTCCCGGACTGCATGACGCTGCGTCCGGAGGCGGCCGGGATCTTCCGCGCCGACCCGCGGCCCAGGCAGGAGCCGAATCCCGCCCCGTTCACCACGATCGGCTGGCGGATGTGGCACATCGGCGCGGACTGCCTGCGCAGCTACGGCCGCTTCTTCACCGGCGCGCCGGACGAGGAGTGGTACGAGTGGCCGGGCACGGCGAAGGAGGGGACTGAGATGCTGGCCGCCGACTGGTCCCGCTTCATCGGGCAGGTCGAGGCCCTCGGCGACGAGCGGCTGCTGCGGCCGATGGGCGAGTTCGGCGGCCCGTTCGCCGACGAGAGCTACCTGCTGCTGGCCCTGCACGCGCTCGACGAGGTCGCCCACCACGGCGCGGAGATCGGCACGGTGCGCGACCTGTACGTGCACCGCTTCCCCGCCGGACCGACCGGAGCCGGCCCGGCAGGGAGCTGAATCACAGCAGCGCGACGGCCGGGTCCTCGAGCCCCCGGGCCACCTCGCGCAGGAACCGCGAGCCGAGCTCGCCGTCCACCAGGCGGTGGTCGAAGGAGAGCGCGAGGGTGGTCACCCAACGCGGCTTGACCTCGCCCTCGTGCACCCACGGCTGCAGCTTGATCGCGCCGAACGCGAGGATGGCGGCCTCGCCCGGGTTCAGGATCGGGGTCCCGGTGTCGACGCCGAAGACGCCGACGTTGGTGATCGTGATCGTGCCGCCGGTCAGGTCGGCGAGCGGGGTCTTGCCCTCGCGCGCGGTCGCGGTCAGCTGCGCCAGCGCGTCGGCGAGCTGGCGCAGCCGCAGCCGCTCCGCCGCCTTGATGTTCGGCACGACCAGCCCGCGCGGGGTGGCCGCGGCGATGCCGAGGTTCACCGAGCCGCGGATCACGATCTCCTGGGCCGCCTCGTCCCAGGAGGCGTTGATCTCCGGGTACTTCTCCACGGCGCGGATCAGCGACAGCGCCGTGATCAGCAGCGGGGAGACCTTCACGTCCCGGTACTCGCGCTGTTCGCGCAGCCGCTCCACCAGTTCCACGGTGCGGGTGGCGTCCAGCGTGAGGAACTCGGTGACGTGCGGGGCGGTGAAGGCGGAGGCCACCATCGCCGCCGCCGTCGCCTTGCGCACACCCTTGATCGGCACGCGGCGGTCCTCGGCCAGCGCGGTCACCGCGGGGGCGGCGATCGGGCCGGTCGCGGGGGCCGCGGCGGCGCGCTCGACCTCCTCGCGGGTGATCACGCCGTCCTCGCGGGCCGGGGTGATCGTGCCGAGGTCCACGCCGAGGTCCTTGGCGAGCTTGCGCACCAGGGGCTTGGCGAGCACGTGCGTCGGGGCCACGGTCGGCGCCGCGGCGGCCACCGGAGCGGGCGCCGGAGCCGGTGCGGCCGGGACCGCGGGGGCGGGCGCCGCCGGGACCGGGCCGTTCTTGCGGGCCCGCCGGGTGGTGGCCGACTGGGCCACGCCGTAGCCGACCAGCACCGGCTCCCGCTTGGCGGGCTCGGCCGCCGGGGCCGCCTTCTTGGCCGGGGCCGGGTCCGGCTCGGCCCCGGCGACCTCGATCTCGATGATCGGCGTGCCGACGTCGACCGTCTGTCCGGCCTCCACCAGCAGGCCGCTGACGGTGCCCGCGAAGGGCGAGGGGAGCTCGACGGCCGCCTTGGCCGTCTCGATCTCCACCAGGATCTGGTTCACCTTCACCACGTCGCCGACGGCCACCGACCAGCCGAGGATCTCGGCCTCGGTCAGTCCCTCGCCGACGTCGGGCAGGCGGAATTGCTTGATTGCCATGTCTCTCGATCTCCCAAACGGCGGCTAGTAGGCGAACGCGCGGTCCACGGCGTCGAGCACCCGGTCCAGGTCCGGCAGGTAGATCTCCTCCACCCGGGACGGCGGGTACGGGGCGTGGAAGCCGCCCACCCGCAGGACCGGCGCCTCGAGCCGGTAGAAGCAGCGTTCGGTCACCTTGGCCGCCAGTTCGGCCCCGAGCCCGAAGAACACCGGCGCCTCGTGCACGACCACCAGCCGGCCGGTCCGGTCCACGGAGCCGGCGACGGTGTCCACGTCCAGCGGCGAGATGGTGCGCAGGTCGACCACCTCGATGCTGCGGCCCTCGGACTCGGCCGCGGCGGCCGCTTCCAGGCAGGTGCGCACCATCGGGCCGTGCGCGGCCAGCGTCAGGTCGGTGCCGGGACGCACGATCGCCGCCCGGTCGAACGGACGCGGCGCCGAGCCGTCGACGTCCACCTCCGCCTTGTCCCAGTAGCGCCGCTTCGGCTCGAAGAAGACCACCGGATCGTCGCTCCGGATGGCCTGCTGGATCATCCAGTAGCCGTCCTCCGGGTTCGAGCAGGAGATCACCCGCAGGCCCGCGGTGTGCGCGAACAGCGCCTCCGGGGACTCCGAGTGGTGCTCGACCGCGCCGATGCCGCCGCCGGACGGGATCCGGATCACCATCGGCATGCTGACGGTGCCGAGCGAGCGCGCCCGGAACTTCGCCACCTGCGTGGTGATCTGGTCGAAGGCCGGGAAGACGAAGCCGTCGAACTGGATCTCGCAGACCGGCCGGAAGCCGCGCAGCGCCATGCCGAGCGCGGTGCCGATGATGCCGGACTCGGCCAGCGGCGTGTCGATCACGCGGTCCTCGCCGAAGTCCTTCTGCAGGCCGTCGGTCACCCGGAACACGCCGCCGAGCTTGCCGATGTCCTCGCCCATGAGCACGACCTTCGGGTCCTGCTCCATGGCCCGCCGCAGTCCGGCGTTGATCGCCTTCGCCAGGGTCAGCTGAGTCATCAGTGCTCCTCCTCGGCGAAGCCGGCGAGATAGTCGGCCAGGAAGGCCCGCTCCTCCGCCACCTGCGCGTGCTCGGCGGCGTAGCTGTGTTCGAACATGCTCAGCGGCTCCGGGTCCGGCAGCGCCAGGCATCCGGCCCGGATCTGCGCGGCGAGTTCGTCCGCCTCGTCGTCGACCTCCTTGTAGAAGGTCTCGTCGGCCAGGCCCTCGCGGTCCAGGTAGGCCTTCAGCCGGGCGATCGGGTCCTTGGCCTTCCAGGACTCGACCTCGTCGCTGGACCGGTACCGCGTCGGGTCGTCCGAGGTGGTGTGCGCGCCCATCCGGTAGGTGAAGGCCTCGATCAGCATCGGGCCCTGGCCGGAGCGGGCGTGCTCCAGCGCCGCGCGGGTGACCGCGAGGCAGGCGAGCACGTCGTTGCCGTCCACCCGCACGCCGGGGAAGCCGAAGCCCTCCGCGCGCTTGTACAGCGGCACCCGGAACTGACGGCTGGTCGGCTCCGAGATCGCCCACTGGTTGTTCTGGCAGAAGAACACCACCGGCGCGTTGTACGAGGCGCCGAAGACGAAGGCCTCGAGCACGTCGCCCTGGGAGGACGCGCCGTCGCCGAAGTAGGCGACCACCGCGCTGTCCCCGCCGTCGCGCTGCACGCCCATGGCGTAGCCGACGGCGTGCAGGGTCTGCGAGCCGATGACGATCGTGTAGAGGTTGAAGTTGTTCTCGTTGGGGTCCCAGCCGCCGTTGTTCACGCCGCGGAACATGCCGAGCAGGTTCACCGGCGGGACGCCCTTGCACCAGGCCACGCCGTGCTCCCGGTAGGTCGGGAAGGCGAAGTCGTCCGGGCGCATGGCCCGGCCCGAACCGATCTGGGCGGCCTCCTGGCCGAGCAGCGAGGCCCACAGGCCCAGCTCCCCCTGCCGTTGCAGCGCGGTGCCCTCGGCGTCCACGCGGCGCACCAGGACCATGTCCCGGTACAGCGAGCGGACCTCTTCGGCGCTCACCTCGAGCGGGTAGTCCGGATGATCGATCCGTTCCCCGGTCGGCGTGAGCAGTTGGATGAACTCGGGCTCTTCCTTGAGCCCGGTGGTCCGGCGGGTACCGCGGCCCTGTGGGGCGCGCTTCGTACTCCCGGATGCGGGGTTGGGGGTGGTGGATTTTTCCACTGCCCTGCGCCCAGTCATGCGGTCTCCCTCATCGTTGGCGAGGACCACGGGGGTCATTCCGAGGTCACGTTACCCACCAGTCACCGGACTATGAAGGGCCGGGACGGGCTCAGGGACGCGCAAGGGGGCCTAGAAACCGGATCTGAGCAGGTCGAGGACCCGGTCATTGGCCTCTTGCTCGCCAATTGTCACACGGACCCCGTCCTGTCCGTACGGTCGGACCGTGACACCGATCGCCTCGCAGGCTTGGGCGAACTCCACACTTCGCCCGCCCAGACGCAGCCAGACGAAGTTCGCCTGACTGTCGTACAGCTCGACTCCGTAGCGCCCGGCGAGGTCGATCCCGCGCAGCGCGGCGAGCACCCGCTCCCGCTCCTCGACCAGCGCGTCCACCCGCTCCAGCAGCGCGTCCCGCGAGCGCAGCGACTCGACGGCGGCGGCCTGGGCGACCAGGTTCACGCCGAAGGGCACGGCGCAGGCGCGCAGCGCGGCGGCCACCGGCTCGGCGGCGATCGCGTAGCCGACCCGCAGCCCGGCCAGGCCGTACGCCTTGGAGAAGGTGCGCAGCACGCAGACGTTGCTCCGATCGAGCGAGATCGCCACTCCGTCGGGGTAGTCGGCGTCCCGGACGAACTCGACGTACGCCTCGTCCAGCACCACGAGCACGTCCTTCGGCACCCGGTCCAGGAAGCGCTCGAGCTCGTCCCGGCCCGTGATCGCGCCGGTCGGGTTGTTCGGGTTGCAGACCAGGACCAGCCGGGTCCGCTCGGTCACCGCCTCGGCCATCGCGTCCAGGTCGTGCGTCTCGTCCGCGCGCAGCGGCACGGTCACGGCGGTGGCCCCGGCGATCTGCGTGATGATCGGGTAGGCCTCGAAGGAGCGCCAGGCGAACAGCACCTCGTCGCCCGGACCGGCGGTGATCTGCAGCAGCTGCTGCAGCACGCCGACCGAGCCGGTGCCCACCGCGACCCGGTCCGCCGGGACGCCGGTGAAGCCCGCGATCTCCTCGATCAGCGCGGTCGAGCCGAAGTCCGGGTAGCGGTTGATCTCCTCGGCGGCGACCGTGGCGGCCTTGAGCACGCCGGGCAGCGGCGGGTACGGGTTCTCGTTCGACGCGAGCTTGAAGGACGTGCCCTCGAACGGCGCCGGCGGCCGGCCCGCCTTGTACGCCGGGATGCCGGCGATCGCGGCACGCAGCCTGACCCTGCGCTCCGAGTCCGAATCGGCGGTGATGTCGGCCACGTCTACTCCTTCACGTTCTTCGAGCTCCCGGGCACAGCGTACGTCGCCCTCGGCTCCAGGCAAACGCGGCCCAAGGGTGACCGAGCAGTGTGGGCCGGGCTCGCGTGCCGATGGCTCTCGCCTGGCCGCGTTGTCGTCGCCCTGCGCACAAACCCGGTGCGCAGGACTCCTCCGCCTTGCCAGACTCGGCCCTCGACCCGCTCCCTGATCCGGCCCACACTGCTCGGTCACCCTCAGCGCGCCGGAAGCAGCACCTCGGCGACCGACGCGAGGTGTGCCGTGGTCGCGGCCGACCAGCGCGGATAGGCCGAGCGCAGCAGTTCCGGGAGCTGCTCGGGGCGCACCACGATGACCCCGTACATCACCCGCGGGGTGCCGGTGATCCCGTCGGCGTGCACGGAGAGCACAGAGGTGACATCCACCACACCGACCTCCTCGTTCCCGCCCGCCGCCTCGGTCAGCGCCTTGGCCAGCGTGGCCGCGTTCGCCCGCATCGCCGCCATCGCGGTGTCCTGCTTCACGTGGTTGACGAACAGGTCCAGCCCGAGCAGCCGCACGTCGAAGCCGTGCCACTCCTTCGAGTCGACCAGGAAGACCCCGCGCGGGCTGATCACCAGGTGCTCCACCTCGAAGGACTCGCCCGAGGTCGCGGAGTAGAAGCGGTCGTGCAGGCTGCGCGCGCCGCCGCGGACCTGCAGCAGCCGCAGCTCGCGCGCGGTGCCCGCCTCGGCGTCCGCCCGCTCCTTGAGCCGGTCCATCGACTGCGGGTGCCGGAATCCGACGTCGATGACGGCCGCGACCACCAGCCCGGTGACCAGCAGGCCGAACAGCGCGTACCGGGTGCCGATCCCGGCGAGCAGGCCGAAGAGCACCGCCGCCGGGCCCCACCAGAGCGCCGAGAGCCACACGGAGCGGCGCTGCCTGGCCGCCCACTGCCGCCGGGTGTCCTCGTACTGCGCGCGCAGGCTGGTGCCCGCCTGGTGCGGCTGCTCCGCCCCTCGCCTGGCCAACCCCGCCCGCCTCTCCGGTCACGCCCCGTGGCGGAGCGTCGGATTCACGGTATCGCGGTACCCCTGATTCGGGGCGGGTATACCGTTTCCCGGCCGCCTACCGTTACCCTCGCATTCATGGTTGACCAGTCGGCATACGCGGTGGGGGACGTCCACGGCTGTCTCGCCCCGCTGCGTGACGCGCTCGGGCGCGCGGGGTTCACCGACGGCTCGGGGCGGTGGATCGCCGGCGAGGCCAGTCTGTGGTTCCTGGGGGACCTGACCGACCGCGGCCCCGACGGCGTGGGCGTCGTCGATCTCGTGATGGATCTTCAACGGCAGGCCGCGGAGGTCGGCGGCGAGGTGAACTGCCTGCTCGGCAACCACGAGCTGATGCTGCTCGCCGCGCACCTGCCGGAGGGCTCGACCCGCTACTCCCCGCAGGCCGAGGAGATGGCGCATCAGATGTTCCGGGAACGCTGGATGGGCAACGGGGGCAAGGAGGCCGACTCGGCCCGGCTGACCGCGGAGCACCTCGCCTGGATCGCCGCGCTGCCCGCGATGGCGCTGCTCGGCGACCACCTGCTCGTGCACGCCGACACGCTCGGCTACCGCAACTACGGCTCCAGCGTGGACGAGGTCAACGCCGCGGTCGCCGGAATACTCGCCGCGCCGGTCGACCTTGAGCGGATCGACGAGCTCACGCACATGATGACCAAGCGCTTCGCCTTCGCCTCGGACGACGGCGAGGCGGCCTGCTCGTTCCTCGCCGAGTACGGCGGCCGCCAGGTGGTGCACGGCCACTCCCCGGTCCCGCTGCTGCTCGGCCGGGACCCGCAGGAGGTGACCGGGCCGCTGGTCTACGCGAGCGGGTACGCCGCGAACTTCGACACCGGCACCTTCCTGGGCGGGCCCTGCTTCGTCGCGCCGCTGCCTACGACCCCACGGGAACTGCTGGAGTCTGCTCGGTCTGAGTCGTGAAGCCCAGCCTGACCGGGTCCCAGATCAGCTCGCACAGCGTCCGGTAGAGCCGCTGCCGCTCGGTGATCGAGGTGATCCCGAAGGTGTGCGGGTACGGCCGGAACAGCTCCGTGAGCCCGTAGCGCAGCATCAGCCTGCGGAACGAGGGATTGCGCTCGTAGCACAGCGGGTGCAGCGACTTCGCCAGCAGGTTCTGCGCCCGGTAGTGCTCCGCCTTGAGCGAGAACGGGTCGTCCCGGAAGGCCGCATTGATCTCCTTGGGCAGCAGCAGCAGCGCGCCGAAGCGGTTGCGCACCGAGCGGAAGCGCTCCGGGGTGCCGACCTCCTCGGCGTACGGCCCGAAGTGGTCCGCCCAGATGTGCTCGATCTCGTACGGCCGCCCGCTCGCGCCGAAGCCGAGGTAGTCGACCATCAGGTCGGGCTGCCCGCAGCCGGTCTCCAGGAAGTGCGTCATCCGGGACAGCAGGTAGCGCACCTGCCGGCGGTTGTCCGAGCGCAGCCCGAAGTTCTCCAGGCCGGCGAAGCTGTGCTCGATCTTGCCGATCTCCACGGACAGCAGGGTGCGCACGTCGTCCACCGTGGCCGCCTCGCGCAGCGGCATTATCAGACCGCTTATGTAGACGGCGAGGTCGTTCGCGGTGAGCGAGGCGTAGTTCGCCATCCGCCGGGCGAGCAGCAGGTCGCAGAACGCGGCGACGAGGCGGGACTTCTCCCGGAACGCCGCGTCCGTGTCGTTCGGCCCGATCGCCGCCATGATCAGCGTGAGCTGCTGGCCGAAGCCGTTGGCCGCGTTGTAGAACACCGGCTCGAAGCCGCGCACCGGCGCCGCGCTGGCCTCCACCAGCGCCCGGTAGCGGTCGGCGAGCGGCCGGATGGTGTCCCGGATGAACACGCGGTAGTCGCGCGGCCTGGCCAGTCCCATCGCGTCCGGGTTCTGCCGCACCCACTCGTGGAAGGCCTTGTTGATCCGTTCCGCGGTCGGCTGGTCGGTCGGCGCGTAGCGGGCCTGCAGCACGGTCTTGACGAAGTCGCCGGGCGCCTGGTCGTCGGTCACCGCGAGCGCGGAGATCGTGCGCCGCCACACGGCGTTCAGCGCGCTGTGGTCCTTGTCCGCCCGGGAGAGCAGGAAGGACTTGAGCAGGTCCAGCGGCGTCAGCCGGGCCCCGCGGTCGTTCATCGACTCGAAGATCTCCCAGCCGTGGTCCCGGTCCCTGGCCGAGATCTCCACCAGGAAGACCCGCTCGAGCAGCCAGTCCACGAAGTACGGCAGCGCCGGGCCGCGCAGCCCGCTCGGCAGGTCCTCAACCAGGTCGCGGTAGCGCTGGCAGATGTTGCGCACGGCCAGCGGCGTCTGCTCGGTCACCGGGTACTCGCGTCCCGCGCGCAGCTGACGCAGCGCCGGCTCGCGCTCGTCCACGTGCACGGTGAACGTCGGCACGCCGTACTGCACGGTGCAGATCATGTTGTCCAGCACCGCGGCGCCCGCGTGCTCGTCCGCCTCGGTCAGCAGGTGCCGCAGCCGGATCAGCAGCAGGAGCAGCGTGGTGAACCGCTGCTGGCCGTCCACCAGGAAGCTCATCCCCGGCACCGGGTAGGTCACGAAGGGTCCGAGGAAATAGGGCCGGTAGTCCGCGACGTCGGAGCGCTCGTGGTCTTCGTTCCACTGCTCCAGGAAGCGTCCGGCCAGGTCGTTCAGGAGGTCGGTGACGTGTGTGCGGGTCCAGTCGTATTCGCGTTGGTAGTGCTCCAGGCCGTAACGCCGCCCGGTGAACAGCTCGCGTACCGAATGTCCGCGTCCGTCGATCCGTTCCTGAGTCTGCTTTGCCACCTCGAATCGCACCCCGAAAGGAATCGAAAGGAATATCCGCTCAATGCCTCAGTGCGCCCCTTGTCCGCCCTGTCCAACCGGGAGATGCCCTGATCATCTCGGCCGAAAACCCAACATCAAGCCACGATTTCGTGTCAACTGCGGATTAATTCGGCGACGAGCGCGGTCCATCCGGTCTGGTGCGCGGCGCCGAGCCCGCGGCCGGTGTCGCCGTGGAAGTACTCGAAGAACCACGGCCGCTCGCCCCAGCGCGGATCGCCCTGGAACAGCGGCACGTCGCCGAGCACCGGGCGGCGGCCGGCGGCGTCCGCGCGGAAAAGGTCGACGAGCCCGGTGCGCAACTGCGCGGCCAGTTCCCGCCGGTCGATCTTCGTGGGCGTGCCGTCCAGCGCGTGCAGGATTTTCTCGATCGTGTGCACCATCAGAAAGTTCATCGGCATCCACACCGGACCGCGCCAGTTCGAGTTCCCGCCGAACAGTCCGGAGCGGGATTCCCCGGGTTCGTAGTCCACGGTCGCGTGAATACCGTCGAGGTCTGCTTCGAACGGCTTGTCCCGGTGCACGCGGGAGAGCGAGCGCAGCCCGTACGGCGAGCGGAACTCGTCCGGGTCGGCCACCCGCGCCATGACCCGCTCCGCCTGGTCCTGGTTCACCAGCGAGAACAGCACGCCGCCGCCGCTGTGCGGACGACAGATCGCGCGCATGTACTCGGGCCGCCGCGTGGTGAACTCCGCCAGGTGGTGAGCAAAACGCGGCAGCTTGTCCAGCGTGGCCCGGTCGATCGGCAGCGAGGCCAGCAGCGGGATCACCCCGACCATCGAGCGCACCCGCACGGTCAGCGCCGAACCGTCCGCGCGGCGCAGCCGGTCGTAGAAGAACCCGTCCTCGTCGTCCCAGAGCCCGTGGTCGTTGATGGCCGCCGCGATGTACGCGTAGTGCTCGGCGAACTTGCTGCACATCTCCTCGTAGATCGGGTCGCGCAGCGCGAGTTCGAGCGAGATCTCCAGCATGGACAGGCAGTAGAAGCCCATCCAGCCGGTTCCGTCGGACTGTTCGAGCACGCCGTCCACCGGCAGCTTGGAGCGGTCGAAGGGCCCGATGTTGTCCAGGCCGAGGAATCCGCCCTCGAAGATGTTGTTCTCCTCGGCGTCCTTGCGGTTGACCCAGAAGGTGAAGTCCAGCAGCAGCTTGTGGAAGCAGGCCCGCAGGAAGTCCAGGTCGTGCCCGTTCGCCCGGTAGACGACCAGCGCCGCCCACGCGAGCACCGGCGGGTTCACGTCGTCGAAGTCCCACTCGTACGCCGGGAACTTGCCGTTCGGGTGCTGATAGCGCTGGGAGAGGAACGTGTAGAGCTGGTTCTTCGCGAAGCAGGGGTCGATCCCGGCCATCGCCACACAGTGGAAGGCGAGGTCCCAGGCCGCGAACCAGGGATACTCCCAGGGGTCCGGCATCAGCATCACATCGCGCGCCCACAGATGCGCCCAGGACTGGTTCCGGTCGTGCGCACGGTGCGCGGGTGGCAGCGGCTGCGCCGGGTCGCCCTCGCTCCAACGGTGCACGTCGTAGTGGTAGAACTGCTTGGCCCACACGAGGCCCGCGAAGGCCTGCCGCATGATGCGCGCGTCCACCGGGTCGGTCCGCGGCGGGGTGAGCGCGGCGTAGAACGCGTCGGCCTCCAGCGCGCGTTCGGCGAGGCAGCGTTCGACGTCGTCGGCGGCCGCCAGGCGTGAGCCGGCCGGCGTCGGGGCGTCCGGCTCCGCGCTCAACGTCAGGTGCAGGCTGCGGACCTCGCCGGGAGCAAGCTCCAGCAGGTAGTGCAGCGCGCCCTTGGTGCCCTTGAGCCCCGGATTCACGCTGGCGGCGCCGTGCACGACGTGCTCGTCGATCCCGTCCTTCGGGTAACGCGACGGGTTCTGCGAGCCGAACAGCAGTTCCGCGTTGGTCTCGTTGTCGCACACCAGCGCGGCCGGTTCGAGCCCGGAACGGTCGGCGAGGGTGACCGGGTCGAAGTGCGGGTGCCGGGCGGTGAGCCGTCCGG
>DATJIF010000171.1:0-4176 GCA_035493475.1 Actinospica sp. | reverse complement strand
CGGCAGCAGGTCCATGCCCGGGGTGATCGTCTTGAGCAGGATGTCCTCGATCGTCACGCCCCGCTCCATGAGCAGGTTGTAGACGGTCCGGTCCAGCTCCATCGGGTTCACCCCGAGGCCCACCGAGAGCGCGCCCTGCGGATCGAAGTCGACCAGCAGCACCTTGCGTCCGTACTCGGCCAGCGCGGCGCCCAGGTTGATGGTCGAGGTGGTCTTGCCGACCCCGCCCTTCTGGTTGCACATCGCGATGATCTTCGCCGGACCGTGCTCCATCGCCGGACGGGGCGCCGGGAAGCGCGGCATCGGCCGGCCGGTCGGGCCGACCCGCTCGCGCCGCTGCGTCGCCGGGTCCGGGGCCAGCGTGGCCGCGTACTCGGGATCGGGCTCTATCTCGGCGTCCGGGTCGAAGCCGTCCTCGTAGCGCAGCTCGTCGTCGATGCCGTACGGATCATCGATCTCGACGTCGCCGGCCCACCGGCCGGCCTCGGCCTGACCGCTCGTCACCATGGTCGAATCAGTCACCTGCCGGTCATCCTCCCAGCCCCCCACTCAGTAAGTCCGTAGCCGCGGGCGCGTGCGCCCGGCGTGCATGCCTAGTGTCCACCGCCCGGGGTGCAATTGTCGACCTATCGACTCGTCAATCTGATCGGGTCCTGCCCCGGCTGGCCTGGGCAGACTCTAGACAATACGGGGCAATGAGAGCAAAGACAGGTCGCTCGTGCGGGCTAACGGGCCAAGACTGTTGCTGATTTGTCGACAAGTCGCCTCGGTCGCGTCACCATCGAAGGCAGGGGGGTCGACACGCCGCCGACCGAAGTGTCGTCGGTTGAACCGATTAACGTATGCTGCAAGCCGTCTTATCGCTCACGGAGGGGATCCATGTGAATCAGCGCAAGATAGCGATACCCGATCTGGTCTTCGCGGCGGCCGGGCTGCTCGCGTTCATCGCGACGTTCCTGCCCTGGTGGAGCTACTCGGCCGACGGGTTCAGCGTCTCGGTCAACGGGTGGAACTCGGCGTCCGCGGCGGGGGATCTGAACAAGACCATCACCGGGCCGCTCGTGTGGATTCCCATGCTGCTGCTGCTCGTCCTCGGCGGCCTCGCCCTGGCGCGCGCGCTCGTCGCGCCGCAGCTGCTGCCGGGCAAGATCTTCTACCAGGTCGCCACGGGCGTCGGAGCGTTCGCGGCGCTGCTGGTGATCATCCGCTGGATGAGCTACTTCGACCCGAAGGACGGCGGCAGCGCGGGCGCGAGCTTCGGCACCTACCTCGGCCTGTTGCTCGGCCTCGCCGTGGCCGGCGTCGGAATCTGGGCGCTGCGCCAGCCGCAGCTGACGGCCGTTCAGGGCGGTGCCGGCGCGGGGGGCTTCGGCGGCTACCAGCAGCCCGGCCAGTTCGGCGGCTACCCGCAGCAGCAGTACGGCCAGCAGCAGTACGGCGCCCAGCCGGGCCAGTTCGGCCAGCAGCCGCAGCAGCAGTACGGCCAGCCGCAGCAGCCCTACGGCCAGCCCGCGCAGCAGCAGGCGTACGGCCAGCAGCAGCAGTACGGCCAGCCGTCCCAGCAGCAGGCCTACGGCCAGCAGCCCGGCTACCCGCAGCAGCAACAGCAGCAGGCGTACGGCCAGCAGCCCGCGCAGCCGCAGCCGCAGCAGCAGTACGGTCAGCAGCCGCAGCAGGGTCAGCAGGCCTACCCGCAGCAGCCCCAGCAGCCGCAGGACTACGGCCAGCCGCCGCAGTTCGGCCAGCCGCAGCAGGGCCAGCCCGGCCAGCAGCAGCCGCCGACCTGGCAGTGAGCAGCGAGCCGCTCACCGGGCCATCCGTCCGACCGTGAGCCGCTCAGCCGCTGAACCGTTCACCCGCTGAACGAATACGCGAAAAGCCCCGGACCACTCTGGATCCGGGGCTTTTTCGTTATCCGTTCCGTACGCCGCCGACCTGACACGCCGTTACTTCGGCGCGTGGAACAGTTCGCTGACGGATTCACCGTTATGGATTCGGCGCATCGCCTCGGCCAGGGCGGGGGCGACGGAGAGCACCGTCAGTTTGTCGGTGCGGTCGTCCGCGGGGCCGACGGGGACCGTGTTGGTGCAGACGATCTCCTGGACGTCGGGCTGGTCGCTCAGGCGCTTGAGGGCGCCGGAGGCGAAGAGGCCGTGGGTGCAGGCGACGCGGACGGACTTGACGTTCTGTTCGCGGAGGCGCTCGAGGAGTTCGAGGACCGTGCCGCCGCTCGCTATCTCGTCGTCGAGGACGATCACGTCGCGGCCGGCCACGTCGCCGATCACGGAGCTGATGGCCACGCGGTCGTCGGCGAGGCGTTCCTTGGCGCCGGCGGCCGCCGGGACGCCGAGCATGCGGCCGAACGCGGCGGCCTCCTTGATGTTGCCGAGGTCGGGGGAGACCACGACCGCGTTGTCCAGGTCGTAGCGGCCGAAGTAGGCGGCCAGTTCGCGCAGGGCGTGCAGGTGGTCGACCGGGACGCTGAAGAAGCCGTGGACCTGCGGGGAGTGCATCGACATCGCCAGCACGCGGTTCGCGCCCGCCGTCACCAGCAGGTCCGCGATCAGCCGGGCGCCGATCGAGATGCGCGGCGCGTCCTTCTTGTCAGAGCGCGCATACGCGAAGTACGGCATGACCACCGTCGTGCGGGCCGCCGAGGCGCCGCGGGCCGCGTCCAGCATCAGCAGCAGTTCGACCAGGTTCTCCTGCACCGGCGCGACGAGCGGCTGGACCAGGAACACGTCCCGCTCCCGGCAGCTCTCCTGCAGCTGCACCTCCAGGCAGTCCGTGGAGAAGCGGCTGACGCGCACCGGGTGCAGCGGCACGTCGAGGTGCGCGCAGACCTCGGCGGCGAGTTCGGGATGGGCACTGCCGCTGAATACGGCGATGTCACGCACGATGTCTGTCCTTCGGGTGGGGGGCAGGCAGCTCAGCTGAATCCTCGCACGTGGCGCCCTTCATGGCGACAGTTGTCCGCCGAACGCACGGATGCCCGGGTTCCCCCGCACTGGGAACCCGGGCATCATCGCGTGCCCTGCGGACGGACCGCTCGCCTGGGATGCGTGTCAGGCGAGCAGTTCGTCCAGCTTGAGGAAGTCGAGGCCGTGAGCCTCGGCGACCTGGGCATAGGTGAGCTCGCCCTGGTGCGTGTTCAGACCGAGGGCGAGCGCGTGGTCGGTGCGGCAGGCGTCGCGCCAGCCCTTGTTCGCCAGCTCCACCGCGTACGGCAGGGTGACGTTGGTGAGTGCGAAGGTGGACGTGTTGGCCACGGCGCCGGGCATGTTGGCCACGCAGTAGAACACGGACTCGTGCACCTTGAAGGTCGGCTCGGCGTGCGTGGTCGGGCGCGAGTCCTCGAAGCAGCCGCCCTGGTCGATCGCGATGTCGACGAGCACGGAGCCCGCCTTCATCCGGGAGACCAGCTCGTTGGTGACGAGCTTCGGGGCCTTGGCGCCCGGGATCAGCACGGCGCCGACGACGAGGTCGGCCTCCAGGCAGGCGCGCTCGAGGTTGTACTTGTTCGAGGCGACGGTCTTGACCCGGTTGCCGAAGACCTTGTCGGCCTCCCGCAGCTTGTTGATGTCCCGGTCCAGCAGGGTGACGTCGAAGCCCATGCCGATCGCGATGGTCGCCGCGTGCCAGCCGGAGACGCCCGCGCCGATCACGACGCACTTGGCGGCGGCCACGCCCGGCACGCCGCCCGGCAGCACGCCGCGGCCGCCGGAGAACTTCATCAGGTTGTACGCGCCGACCTGCGGGGCGAGCCGGCCCGCGACCTCGGACATCGGGGCGAGCAGCGGCAGCGCGCCGTTCGGCAGCTGCACGGTCTCGTAGGCGATCGCCGTGGTGCCCGCCTTCAGCAGCGCGTCGGTGCACTCGCGGGACGCGGCCAGGTGCAGGTAGGTGAACAGCGTCTGGTCCCGGCGCATCCGGTGGTACTCGGAGGCGATCGGCTCCTTGACCTTCAGGATCAGCTCGCCGGTGGCCCACACCTCGTCGGCGGTCGGCAGCAGGGTCGCGCCCGCCGCGACGTAGTCCTCGTTCGGAATGGAGGAACCGACGCCCGCGTCCGTCTCGACGTACACCTCGTGCCCGTGCTCGACGAGCTCGTGCACGCCCGCCGGGGTGATGGCCACGCGGTACTCGTGGTTCTTGACTTCTCGGGGAATTCCGACC
>DATJIF010000170.1:0-202871 GCA_035493475.1 Actinospica sp. | reverse complement strand
CGCCCCATGATGCCCGGAGGTGTCCCGTTGATTCCGGTTCCGGCCGTGCTCACCACACGCAGGATCGCGGGCGGCTACGGCGGTCGCCCGCTGCCCGACCCCCTCGACACGGACGTGCGCGGCTTCGTGAGAGCGCTCTCTGGACCTGCGGACTTCGCCGCCGCGAGTGAGCAACTGCAGGCCCACGCCATACTCGCGGCGCGGGTCCTGGCCGTTTTCGGCGAGCGCGCGGCGAGCCTCGCGGTGCGCGCGAAGGACCCCGGCGGCCTCCGCTACGGGCTCAGCGGCACGGCGCTGGCCTGCGCGCTTACCGACGACGCGCGCGAGGTCGTCGCCCCGATGGCGCTGCTCTACCGCGCGGCCGAGCTCATCGGCGTGGACCCGGACGCCGAGTTCGCCGCCGCCGCCCGACGCTCCGGAAACGCGCAGGCCGAGAGAGCGCTCTCTGCGTTCCCGCGCCGCGCGCCCGCCGACAGGTCACCCGGCGCCATGTACTACTTCGAGCGCCAGGACGGGGACGGATTCCGCTTCGTCTTCGAGGACCCGTACGGCCGATAGACCGCCCGATGGACCGGGCGCGAGAACGGCCGAAAACCGAGGCTGCCGCGGACGGCCGGTAATCTTGCACCATGACGTCGCAGAAGACCCCCCAGCCGCTGAAGCCCGCGACCGCGGCGAAGCAGCTGGGCATCCACCTCCAGGCCGCCCCCGCCGAGTTCCAGGAGGGTGTCGTCTCGCGCGACGAGCTCAACGCGCTCCAGGCCGACCCGCCCGCGTGGCTGGCCGACCTGCGCGCGCACGGCCCGCACCCGCGGCAGGTGGCCGCGGCCAAGCTCGGCATCTCCATCGCCGGACTCGCCCGCGGCGGCGTCACCGAGCCGCTCACCACCGAGCAGATCGAGGCGCTCAAGGCGGAGGTGCCGGACTGGCTGCGCCGGGAGCGCGAGACGCAGGCCGAGGTGCGCCGGGAGGGCGTGCGCATCAAGGAGAAGCACCAGCAGGAGGCCGCGAGCGCGGGAACTCGGACCACGCGGGGTTCCGGCAGACTGGCCCCATGACCTTCGAATCGAAGCAGATCAGCGAACGCATCGAACGTCCCCTCGGCGAGGTCTACGCGTACGCCAGCGACCCGGCGCACCTGCCCGAATGGGCCTCCGGCCTCGGCACCGGCGTCACCGAGGAGGGCGGCACCTGGTGGGTCGAGACCGGCTCGGGACGCCTGGGCCTGGAGTTCGCCCCGCACAACGACTACGGCGTCCTGGACCACAACGTGATCCTGCCGACCGGCGAGGTCGTCTACAACCCGCTGCGCGTCGTCGCCAACGCCGAGGGCAGCGAGATCGTCTTCACCCTGCGCCGGACCCCCGACATGACCGACGAGGACTTCGACCGCGACGCCGCCCTCGTCCAGGCCGATCTGACGCGCCTGAAGCAACTCCTCGAATCCGCATAGAACACTCGCCGCCGCGGCTGCGTTTGTTAGGGGTGGAGCGGCTGCAGCCGGGCCGCCGTGCGGATCGGGAGGGGGGCAGGTGCGCAGAGCACTGGACGAGGTGGCCGTCGGCGAGTTCCGCGACTTCGTGGTGGGCTCGCAGACCAGGCTGATCAAGTTCGCCGAGCTGCTTACCAGGGATCTCGGTCACGCCGAGGACCTGGTCCAGCACGCGTACGCCAAGGTGTTCGCCTCCTGGCCGAAGCTGCGGACCGGCCACCCGGAGGCGTACGCGCGGCGCTGCATCGTCAACGGCCACCGGGACCGTTGGCGGCGCGGCACGTGGAAGGAATCGCCGGTCGAGCAGTCCGCCGACTACGCCACCCCC
This sequence comes from Actinospica sp., assembly GCA_035493475.1. Classification (GTDB taxonomy): domain Bacteria; phylum Actinomycetota; class Actinomycetes; order Streptomycetales; family Catenulisporaceae; genus Actinospica. Next base: position 201,051 of record DATJIF010000170.1, on the reverse strand, counting down.
GCGAGCCTCCCGGACGAGAACGCCGAACGCGACGCCGTGCTGCGTGCCCTCGGCCGCCTGACGCAGCGGGAACGCGCGGCGGTCGCCCTCAAGTACTTCTACGACCTCACCACCGACGAGATCGCGCTCGAACTCGGCGTCGCGGCCGCGACCGTCCGCACGACCGTCTTCCGCGCGCTCGCCAAGCTCCGTGAAGACCAGCACCTCGCGCCGGAAGGGAAGAGACCATGAGCAGTGAATCCGAGCTCGAAGACCAGCCGCCGCTCCCCGTGAACCTCCACTTCCGCGACGAGCGCGTCCTGACGATCGACTTCGACGCGGCAGTGACCGGCGGCCGACGCATCCGCCGCAACCGCAGAGCACTCGCGGGGGCCGTAGCGGCGGCACTGGTCGGCGTCCTCGGAGTCTCAGCGGCGTACCTGGCCCCGGGCACGTCGTCGCCCGCGCCGGTCGTCGGCCCAGCACAAACGGCCAGCCCCTGGAAAACACTAGACCTGGACCAGATCCTCGCGGGCGGCGGCCACGTCACGATCATCGACTCGCGGCCGAACCCGCAGGCAGGATTCACCCTCGACGCCGTCGCATGGCGGGCCGGACCCGGAATCTGCTACGGAACCGCCACCGTGGGCGGCGGCAAAACAGGCAGCATGATCACCTGCGGTGCCCGCCCGCCCGGGCTCTCCGCGACCAAGCCCACCGCGCTCGCGCCGAACCTGATCAAGAACACCACCACCGCCACCGGCCAGCAGGTAGCGATCGGCTTCGTCAGCGGCGACGTCGCCAAAGTCTCCCTGAAGATCCGCGGACACCTATTCAACGCCACCGTAGTCGCGCTGCCCGGCTCACCCTCGATCGGCGCATACGTCGTGTGGATCGGCGGACAGGCCTTCGTGACAAGCGCCCGAGACTTCACCCAGATCACCGGCTACGACAGCCGGGGAAACGTCGTAGCCGGCGCGGGGAGCTGAGGAACGCGCAGCGGCGGTGGCAATAGAGTGCGCCCGGTGTGCGCTCGGCCCGGTTCACGTCGGGGGCTTGCGATCCGTATTCGCCCCTACCTACGCCGCCGCCATTACGCTCGTTCCTCGCTTCGTGGCGGCGGCTACGTCCGGGGCGATTACTTACTACTTACCCCGCCCACCCGCCCTAGCCTTCGGCCCGCTACCTACGCTCCCTCGTCGCTGGCGCTCCTCGGTCACTACGTCCGCGAGCCTGCGGCGTTGTCGGTCTCAGGTTGCGCTGTGACAAGTAGCCATCACCGGTGCTGGTAACCGCATTTCCGACACCGGTCCTCCCACGGCCACTCCATCGGCGCGAACGACCGGCACGGTCCGTTGTCAATGCCATTGCATTCGTCCTCGGACGGCGGAGGGTCCCCGGGCCGATACGGCGGCATCGGCCGTGGCTGTTCCGGCATGGCACTCATTCCTTCCTCCGGGGCGGAACGTCTTACGTTCGGCGGGTTGTGGCCGGTCGACTCTGCCTCACCCCTCGGACGTTACTCAAGCCGCTCGATGGCATGAGGCAGAGGACCCCACTCAGGGAGCCAGTCGGTCGCGGTTCCGCCAGTAAGAGCGAGGTACAGCCAATCACTGAAGCACATGTCGGTGTCGATCAAGTCATGCCAGTTACGGCGGAATGCCGACACCGTCCATGTGTCGTTCTCGTGAGGCACGAGGAACAGCTGGTCGCCCTCGAGGGTGTTGCCCCACAAGAGGGCGCCACCCAGCGTGGGCAGCACGGTGTATGGCACCGTGGATGACTTCTCCAGAAGCGGCCCCATCTGCGCTGCGTACGATTCAAGGGTTCGGGGGCCGCACAGGTAGAGGTATCCCGAGATAGTCGTGTCGCCGTAGGTGCCCGCGACGTCCGCGAAGTCGGTCGGCAACGTGACGGACCAGAACTGGCCGATCGCCGCGATCAACGCCCCTTCCCCCCGCTTCGGCGCGTCACCCAGGACCGGAACGAACTCATCAAGTGTTCTCACTATGGCTCCCGGCTGATCGAGTCGAGTGTCGGCCAGGGAGGACCGTCGTGCAATGCGCGCAGGAACTCCTCACCGAAGCGCCTTCCATTCGGGAACTCGTCGCCGACGTCCCAGCGCCATGCTGCGGCCATGGCGAGGATGAGCTGTCGGCAGTCGTTCAGCAGTTCCTGGTCGACGTTCGGGTAGTGCTCGAAGACTGCCTCGGGAGCGTGGGCGAGGTCGAACTCGATCGGTCCGCGGCAGCACGTCTCCAGGTCGATGAACAGCGGGCCGTCCTTGGTGCTGAGCACGTTGCCTGGATGAGGCTCGCCATGGAGTAGCTGCTCCGCGGCGCCCCGGTTCTCGATCGCGTGTCGCAGATTCGCGAGTCTGCCGCCGAGGAAGACACGGTCCGCGTCGGGGAGTTCCGGCGAGAGACGTGGGGTGGCGACGATCTCCTGCGCCTCCTCGATCCGGTCCGTGAACCGCGGGCTCGCGATGTCGACCTTGCGCATGCCGACGTGCAACTGCTCCAGCGACGTGGCGTAGTCGATTGGTGAGACGCCAGACACCGCAGGCTCGTAGTAGGTCCACAGCGTCACGGCGAAGCCATCGCGCTGGTACACGCGCGGATCCGTCCGGGGCTCTAAGGGGCACACCGGACTTCCGACCCCGGCAAGCCGCTGGGCGAGTTCGACTTCGAACTCGGCGACCTCCTGTCCCTCAGGGGCGACCCGGGCAAAGACATCGCACGGCGTCAGCCGCAACGCCAGCTTGTTCGAGTTGTGCAGGACGATCGCGTCGCTGGCCGGCAAGCCGCGAGACGTGGCAATCGAGGTCACTGCCGCGATCGCACGTCTGATGTTGGAGATCTCCACTTTCGAACCTTGACACACGTGCCGCCCGTCGTCGCCTGAATATCCACTTCCAGTGCGGGGCTGCGGGGCATCTCGACTCTTCGTCGTGCCGAGGCGGGCATCATGGACGTCGTGAACGCTGATCTTCCCGTGGTGAACGTGAGCCCACCGAGCAGGAGATCGCCGCCGCTCAACACGAGGTTGCCAACGACATGGGCTGGTAACCGCAGCCGGACCACACGACTTCATCACGAGAACGCCGAAGGCTCGCGGACGTAGTGACTGAGGAGCGCCAGCGACGAGGGGGTGGAGGTAGCGGGCCGAAGGCTAGGGCGGGTGGGCGGGGTAAGTAGTAGGTAATCGGCCCGGACGTAGCTGCCGTTGCGGAACGGGGAACGAGCGCAGTGGCGGCGGCGTAGGTAGGGCCGACCTTCCAACCGCAGGATCAGGCGGGCCCACGTCACCACCTTCCAGCAGTTTCCGGCTGCGGTTCGGGACTGTCTCGGTCTCGTGAGAAAATGTGAATCATGAAGACCGCGACTCTCCTGGACGGCAAGGCCGCCGCGGCCGAGATCAAGCGTGAGCTGGCCACTCGCGTCGAGAAGCTCAAGGCGGCGGGCATCGCGCCTGGCCTGGGCACGATCCTGGTCGGCGATGATCCGGGTAGCCGCTCGTATGTGGCGGGTAAGCACCGCGACTGCCAGCAGGTCGGGATTGCCTCGATCCGCGTGGAGCTGCCTGCCGACGCTACGCAGGCCGACGTTGAGGCCGAGGTGCTGCGGCTGAATGCGGATCCGGCGTGTACCGGCTTCATTGTGCAGTTGCCGCTGCCGCCGCACATCGACATGCACCAGGTGCTCGACCTGATCGACCCCGCCAAGGACGCGGACGGGCTGCATCCGACGAACCTCGGTCGGCTCGTGCTGGTCGCGGACGCGCCGCTGCCGTGTACCCCGCGCGGCATCATCGACCTGCTGCGGCGCAACAACGTGCCGATCACCGGGCGGCAGTTCTGCGTGATCGGCTGCGGCATCACCGTGGGCCGTCCGCTCGGGCTGATGCTGACCCGGCCCTCCGAGCATGCCACGGTGACGCTGTGCCACGAGGCTACGCAGGATGTCGCGGCGCACGCTCGGGTCGCGGACGTGGTCGTGGCGGCCGCGGGCGTGGCGCACCTGGTCAAGCCGGACTGGATCAAGCCCGGCGCCACGGTGCTGTCCGTCGGCCTCACCCGGACGGTCGAGGGCATCCTCGGCGACGTGCACCCCGACGTGGCCGGAGTCGCGGGCGCCATGTCCCCGGCCGTGGGCGGCGTCGGGCCGATGACGCGCGCGATGCTGCTCACGAACATCGTCGAGTCCGCCGAACGCAGCCTCGCCTCCTGAGCCGGTCCGAACCGGTCCGAACCGGTTCGAACCAGTTCGAACCGGTCCTGACCGGCCTGAACGCGGAACGTCCCGCCCGCCGCGGGCAGCGGTGGGCGGGACGTTCGCTGTTTCGTGCGCGTTCTTCGCCTACTTGGTCGCGAAGTCCTGGTTGTTGCCGGTCCCGGACTTGCAGGTCCACTGGTCGAACTGGACGCCCGACGTGGTCACGGCGCCCGCCTGGTCCAGGCAGAGGCCGCTGTTCTGGTTCTTGAAGCTCCAGGTGCCGTCGGACTGCTCGACCGGCAGCCAGAGGCCGTTCGAGGTGCCGTTCTGCGTGTACTGGATGACCAGGGCGCCCTTGGTCGTCGACGCGCTCTGCACGACGACGTCCTTGCCGCTGTTCTCGTTCTCCAGCTCGCCGTAGCCGCCGGAGACCGGCACGAACTGGAACTCCTGCTTCGTGGCGCCGCTCGAGCAGGCCAGCTGGTCGATCGCCGCGCCGTTCGCCGTGCTGCCGCCGCTGACGTCCACGCAGTCGCCGCTGTTCTGCACGACGAGCTGGTGGTAGCCGGACGGGAAGCTCGTGCTGCCGCCGCCCGAGGAGCTGCTGGTGATCTTCTGGAAGATCTTCGAGTACGCGTAGCCGTCCGGCTTGTCGTACCCGTCGACCTCCCAGAACGCCAGCTCCTGCACGCCGTTCGAGGCCGCGAAGGACTCCAGCGTGGACGCGTTCGAGGTGGTGAAGTCCTCGTTGTCGTCGTTCTGCCCGGCGATCGGGGTGAGGCCGAGCATGCCCCAGGCCGCCGACGAGGAGACGCCGTAGATGCTCTCGAGCTGGCCGACCGTCGCCTTCGCGGCGGACTCGGCGTCGTTCAGAGCGTTCTGGCCGTCGCCGAAGTCCATCGTCATGATGTTGACGAGGTTGACGGCGACGCCCTTGCTCTTGGCGTCCTTCAGCAGCGCGGTCGCGTCGGATTCCAGGCCGGTGGGGTCGACCGGAATGGTGAAGTCGATCTGCACCGACGGGTCGGCCGCCTGCAGTTCGGCCAGCGCCTGGTCGCGCCGCGAGTTCGACGTGGTGTCGTCGAGCACGCTGCCTTCGATGTCGAAGTCCAGGCGGGTGACCTTGTAGGTGCTGACGACCTTCGCGTACGCGGCCTCCAGGCTGGAGACCGAGGTGCAGGTCTGCGCGAGCTCGCCGCCGGCCTCGCCGCCGAACGAGATGATCACGTTGCCGCCCGCCGACTGCAGCGAGCTGACCTGCGAGGTGAAGGCGCCGAGCGAGTCGCCGTTGTCCTCCCACTCCGGCGTGCAGCCGGACTGCGGGGTGAGGAACGCCAGCGTGTAGAACTTGTCCCCGCTCGCGCTCATGTCCGCGGACATGTCCCCGGCGTCGGAGCTCGAGATCTGCAGGTACGGGGCGGAGTAGTGCGTGGGGAACGCGGTCGTGGCCGCGGCGGCGGACGACGCCGAAGCGAGTATGCCGGCTGTGGCGGCGCCGGCGGGCAGCAGTCCGACGGTGCATATGCCGATCAGAACCTTGCGAACACCACGGGCCATGTGGGTCCTTCCGGAGAGGTGTGGCTGTGCGCGTATCGTTAGGAAACTTTCCTAACGGCAACCGGGAGATTAGGCTCCCGGAACCGAGCCGTCAAGACCCCTCGGCGCCCCGTCAGCGCCCGGCGGAGCTGTTCCCCCGCGCCAACCGCACGATCACCGGTACCAGGACCACCAGGAACACCAGCATCAGCCACGGCAGCGAATGCCGTGCGTGCCGCAGCAGGAGAGGAAATCCCGCCCCGGCCCGAGCCTCCGGCACCCTGCCCTTCAACGCCAGTCCGGGACCGGTCTGCTGCGGCGCCGAGGACGATCCGCCGCCGGCTCCGATCCCGCCGTCGCCCCCACTGGAACCGCCCGCTCCGCCGCTGCCGTGACCGGTTCCGCCGGCGGCCGCACTCGCGCTGCCGCCGTGGCTCACGCCGGCCGGCCGATTGCCGTGATCCGCACCCGTCACCGGCACCGCGCTGGCCGGTGCCACGCCGATGTAGGCACCCTGATCGCTGGCCTGGACCGGAGGCGCCGCCGCGAGGCCTCCGTTCCCGCTCAGGACGGTGAGCTGCGGGGTGGCGCTGGCGACGACGGTGTCGACGTGCAGGCCGGTCGCGGCGTGCGGGGCCAGGGTGCAGACGACGTGGGCGCCGGGCGCAAGTGTTTGGGCGGACGTGGGGCAGCCGCCGGTTCCGTTCAGCGTGCTGTGCAGCGTCAGGGCGTCGAGGGGGACGTCGCCGGTGTTCGTGATCTGATAGCTGATCGGGACGGGGGCGCCGACGGTGAGCGAGTCGGGTTTGCTCGGATCGGTGCTGCCGCCCGCCACGAGTTCCTGCACGTTCAGCGAGGCCTGATAGCCGACGTAGCCGGTCGCGGCGCTGGCCGTGGTCTCCGTCCCGAACCAGGCGAGCGTGCCGGAGGCGTGCACGGTGCGGACGCGGCTTCCGTCGGCGGCCGGGACGGTGGCGGTGCACGTGCGGCTGGCCAGCGGCGGGAGGAGCGCGGTGCCGCCGGCGCAGGAGATCGCGGCGTCCGGCACATCCGGGTCGGTGATGCGCAGGTTCAGGATCCCCGCTTCGCTGTCGTTGACCAGCGTGTAGCGGACGACGACCGGGGCCGCGGCGGGGACGGCGTAGCGGGTGGCGGCCGTGCCGGGCAGGGTGTCGGTCGCGACGCTGAGGCCGAGCGAGTGCGGGCCAGCGCCGCCTTCACGCGGCACGGTCGCGGCATGCACGGCAACGGTCGCATGCACACCAGTGGCGGCCATCATCACGATCCAGATCTAGCAGGACCGGTGCCGTGTGATCCGGCCCGACACCCGTGGCGCGGAGTGTGATCATCCGTCCGGCGTACCGGGGCAGACGGATCAGGAGACGATCGACAGCTGTGTCAGCACGTTGCGCAGCGGCTCCGGGCTGACCGCGAGCAGGCCGTCGTACGGTCGGAGCAGGTCGAGCACCAGCCATGCCGAGGCGACGACGAGGCCGACCGAGACCGTCAGGCCGATCACGCTGTGCGCGCGGATCCGGGGTCTGAGCAGGTAGGGGAGCAGCACGGTCGCCGCCGAGACGATGGCGAAGGTCGCGAGCAGCGGCCCGGGCAGGCCCTGTGCGGACTTCGCGAGGCGGTCGGCGCGGTTCTGCTGCACGTCGGCGACCAGCGCGATGGCCTGGTCCCGGAGCGTCGTCTGCTCGTCGAGACTGAACGTCGTCGCCAGGTGCGAGATCGCGTTCTGCGAGGCCTGCCACGCGGGCGCGGTGTCCGCCGCCGTGTTCGCCGGCCACTCGTGCGCCAGGACGGCGGTCGTGTAGTCCTCGACGGCCGTGTGCAGCATCGCGTGGTCGGCCCCCGGCAGCCGGTGCGCGATCCACGTCAGTTGGCTGAGATCCGAGGCCTCGGCGCGCACGTCCGCGTTGATGTCCTCCTGCCGCTGCCAGAGCACGACGATGATGAACGCGATCAGCAGCAGGTAGACCGCCGAGACCAGCACGTTTACGTAGTCCGTCGCCGCCGCCTCGTGGTGCGGGTGCTCCTCGTGGCCCGCCGCGCGCCGGGCCACGACTATGTGCGCGAGGATCGCCAGCACGGCCACGCCGACGATGACCCAGATCACCGTCATACCTCGGTCGTCTCCCAGCCCGGCCGCGCCGCGCGCGTGGCGAGTTGGCCGGTGGCGCGGGCCCGGTAGACGATGTACGGCCGAACGAGGTACATGATCGGCGCGCTGAAGGCGTGCACGAGCCGGGTGAACGGGAACATCGCGATCAGCAGCATCCCGACCCCGACGTGCACGCGGAAGATCAGCGGCGCCGCCTGCAGCCGCTCCGGCCGCGGGTCCAGCGTGAACAGGCCGCGGAACCAGAGCGAGACGCCCTCACGGTAGTCGTAGACCGGCGAGCCGATGTTCCACAGCGTCGCGCTCAGGCCGAGGGCGAGCGCGGCCGCGAGCGCCACGTACATGGCCTTGTCGTTGGTCGTCGTCGCGCGGAAGACCGTCTTCGTCACGCGCCGCCGGGCGATCAGGAACGCCAGGCCGAGCAGCGCCGCGATCCCGGCCGGGACGCCGCCGATCAGTGCGATCTCGTGGTATGTGTGCTCGTCGATGTGGATCTTCGCGGTCCACGTCTCGGGCAGCAGCAGGCCGAGCAGGTGGCCCGCGATCACGCCGAGGATGCCGTAGTGGAAGAGCGGACTCGCCCAGCGCAGGAACCGCGACTCCATCAGCTGCGAGGAGCGCGTGGTCCAGCCGAAGCGGTCGTACTTGTGCCGCCACGCCGTGCCGCCGATCAGCAGGACCAGCGCGACGTACGGGGCGACGCCCCACAGCAGCAGGCCGGGAGTGGTCATGATCGGTGGCCTCCGGGGGTGGTCGGCGGGACGGTCGCGAGCACCGCGCCGACGAGCGCGGCGGCGTGGTCGGCGTAGGAATCGCGCTTGGCCCGGGCCAGCGACTCGCGCAGCTTCTCGAGCCCGCCGCGGTACTCGCCGAGCAGCGCGCCGCCGATCTCCGCCGCGTACTCGCCGCCGCAGGACGCGAAGTCGAGCACGACGGGCAGGTGGTCCGGCAGCTCCTCGCCGCCGTACTCGTAGCCCGCCTCCCGGTACGCCGCGATGAACTTCACCAGCTCCTCGCCCCGGTTCCTGGTGTCCCCGGCCGTCCACCACGTCAGGTACAGCGACGCGCGATTGCGCTGGTCGAAGGTCTCCACGTATGCGGCGGCCAGGTCGTACGAGTCCTGCGGCCCGGCGAACGCGACGAACCGGCGGAAGGGTGCGGCCGCCGCGTCGTCGAGGTCGTCCACCGCCCGCTCGACCAGGGCCAGCCGCGCCGAGAACGCGATGTCCGGATAGCTCAGGCAGATCGACGCGGCCTTGCGGATCAGCGCCGTGTCCCGCGCATCCGCCTGCCGCCGATTCCGCAGCCCGGCCAGCCTCATGACCGGTCCTCCGCGTCCGATGCCGCATCGGATGCGGAGCCGCTGCGCGCCGGGAACAGGCCGTCCGGCTTGCCGTTGCCGTCCCAGTTCAGCAGGTTGACGCGCTTGCGGCTCGCCGCCTCCGTGCCCGAGGCGGGTTCGTCGGCGGTCTGGCGCTCCCGCAGCGCGTGGAAGTTCTCCACCGCGACCGGATCCGTCAGGCCGATCCCCGAGCCCGCGCCGAACGGTCCGCCGCCCATGCCGGGGCCGCCCTCGTAGTCCAGGCTGCACGCGGCGTCGAGGGCTGATTCGTCGAGCCGCTGGGCCTCCGCGACGGCCGCGGTGGGGATGACGTATCTGTCCTCGTACTTGGCGATGGCCAGCAGCCGGAACAGCTCCTCGATCTCCGTCTCGCTCATTCCGACGGCCTCGGCCAGCGACGGGTCGCCCGCGCCGCCCAGGTTCACGCCCCGCATGTAGGTGCGCATCGTGGCGAGCTTGCGGAGCACGGCGTCCACCGGCTTCGGGTCGCCCGCCGTGAACAGCTCGGCCAGGTACTCGACCGGGATGCGCAGCGCGTCGATCGCGCCGAACAGGTTCGCCTGGCTCTCGCCGTCGAAGCCGGTGTCGGCCAGCGCCTCGACGACGGGGGAGAGCGGCGGGATGTACCAGACCATCGGCACGGTGCGGTATTCCGGATGCAGCGGCAGTGCGACGCGGAACCGGCTGATCAGCGCGTACACCGGGGAGCGGCGCGCGGCCTCGATCCAGTCGTGCGAGATCCCGGCCCGCTCGCACGCCGCGCGCACGGCCGGGTCCTGCGGGTCGAGGAACGCGCGCAACTGCGCCTCGTAGAGGTCGGTCGGGTCGGGAGTGGTCGCGACCTCGAGCACCTTGTCCGCGTCGTACAGCATGACGCCGAGGTAGCGCAGCCGCCCGACGCAGGTCTCCGAGCAGACCGTGGGCAGCCCGACCTCGATGCGCGGGTAGCAGAGCGTGCACTTCTCCGCCTTGCCGGTGCGGTGGTTGAAGTACACCTTCTTGTACGGGCAGCCGGTCACGCACATCCGCCAGCCCCGGCAGCGGTCCTGGTCGACCAGCACGATGCCGTCCTCGGCCCGCTTGTACATCGCGCCGCTCGGGCAGCTCGCCACGCACGCGGGGTTGAGGCAGTGCTCGCAGATCCGCGGCAGGTAGAACATGAAGGTCTGTTCGAACTCGTATTTGACCTTGTCGCCGACCTTCCGGCGCACCGCCTCGACCGCCGGGTCCAGGTCGCCGTGCTCGGGCATCCCGCCGAGGTTGTCGTCCCAGTTCGCGGACCACTCGACCTTGTCCATCGGCCTGCCGGAGACCAGCGAGCGCGGCCGGGCGGTCGGGAAGTCCTCGCCCGCCGGGGCGTCGGTCAGGTTGCGGTAGTCGTATGTCCAGGGCTCGTAGTAGTCCTGGATCGTCGGCATCACCGGGTTCGCGAAGATGTTCGCCAGCTTCTTCACCCGGCCGCCGGCCTTGAGCTTCAGCCGCCCCTTCCGGGTGAGCTCCCAGCCGCCCTGCCAGGTCTCCTGGTCCTCGTGCCGGCGCGGATAGCCCTGGCCGGGCCGGGTCTCGACGTTGTTGAACCAGACGTACTCGACCCCGGACCGGTTCGTCCACGCCTGCTTGCAGGTCACCGAGCAGGTGTGGCAGCCGATGCACTTGTCGAGGTTCATCACCATCGCGATCTGGGCCATGGGGCGCATGTGTCAGTACCCGACCTTCTGCTCGCGGCGGCGGATGACGGTGACCTCGTCGCGCTGGTTGCCCGTCGGCCCGAGGTAGTTGAAGCCCCAGCACAACTGCGCGTAGCCGCCGATCAGATGGCTCGGCTTGAGGATCAGCCGGGTCAGCGAGTTATGGATGCCGCCGCGCCTGCCCGATTTCTCCGCGAGCGGCACGCCGACGGTGCGGTCCTGCGCGTGGTGCATGTAGACCAGGCCGCGCGGCATCCGGTGCGAGACGATCGCGCGGGCAACGACCAGGCCGTTGCGGTTCTCCGCCTCGATCCAGTCGTTGTCCCGCACGCCGATCGCCGCCGCGTCCTGCGGGCTCACCCAGATCGACTGGCCGCCCCGGGAGAGCGAGAGCATGAACAGGTTGTCCTGGTACTCCGAGTGGATCGACCACTTGTTGTGCGGCGTCAGGTACCGCACCGTGACCTGGCCGCGTCCGTCCGGGCCGAGGCTCGGCTCGTGGAACAGCCGGCCGACGTCGAGCGGCGGCCGGTAGACGGGCAGCGCCTCGCCGAGCTCGTGCATCCAGTCGTGGTCGATGAAGAAGTGCTGACGGCCGGTCAGCGTGTGCCAGGGCTTGAGATGTTCGGTGTTGAGCGTGAACGCGGTGTACCGGCGCCCGCCCGACTCGCTGCCGGACCACTCCGGGCTGGTGATCACGGGCACGGGCGCGGCCTGCGTGTCCGCGTAGCTCACCCGCTTGCCCTCGTGTTCGGCGGCCAGGTGCGCCATCTGCTGCCCGGTCCGCTGCTCGAGCGTGTGGAAGCCCTGCACGGCGAGCCGCCCGTTCGTGGTCCCGGACAGCAGCAGGATCGTGTCGGCCGCCTTCACCGCCGTGTCCAGCTTCGGCCGTCCGGCGGCGGGACCGTCGGCGACCACGCCGTTGCGCGCGCCGAGCGCCGCGACCTCCTCGTCCGGGTGCAGCGCGATGCCCTTCGCCGGGAGCCCGAGCTTCTCGACCAGCGGACCGAGCGCGGCCATCTTCGCGGCCACGGCCGGATAGTCGCGTTCGACGACGGTCAGGTTGAGCATCGTCCTGCCCGGCACCGGCTCGCATTCGCCCGCCCGCCAGTCCCGTACCACGCCGCCGGGCTGCGCGGTCTCGGCGGGCGTGTCGTGCCCGATCGCCCCGGCCACGAGGTCCTTGCGCACGCCGAGGTGCTTGGCCGCGAACTCGCTGAACTTCTCCGCGAGCCCGTGGAAGATGTCGAAGTCGGTGCGCGCCTGCCACGGCGGGTCCACGGCCGGGGTGAACGAGTGCACGAAGGGGTGCATGTCCGTGCTCGACAGGTCGTGCTTCTCGTACCAGGTCGCCGCCGGGAGCACGAGGTCGGACAGCAGCGTCGTGGAGGTCATCCGGAAGTCCAGGCTGACCAGCAGGTCGAGCTTCCCGCCGCCGCGTCCGGTCCCGGGGGCCTCGCCGCGCCAGCGCACGTCGCGCGGCCGCAGCTGCTCGGGCGTCTCGGCGGCGTTGAGGTTGGCGTGCGTGCCGAGCAGGTGGCGCTGGAAGTACTCCGCGCCCTTCGCCGAGGAGCCGAGCAGGTTCGAGCGCCACACGGTGAGCACCCGCGGCCAGTTCTCCGGCGCGTCAGGGTCCTCACACGCGTAGCCGAGCTGGCCGTCCTTGAGCTGCTGCACGGTCCGCCGCACCGGATCCTCGCCCGCCGCCTCGGCCTCCGCGACCAGTTCCAGCGGATTGCGGTCGAAGGTCGGGTACGTCGGCATCCACCCGAGCCGCGTGGACATGGCCAGGCAGTCCGCGCCGGTGAGCTTGTCGAAGCGGCCCTCGCCGAGCGGCGACGCGAGCACGTCCGCGTGGAACTGGTCGTACCGCCACTGGTCCGTGTGCAGGAACCAGTAGCCGGTGCCGATCATCTGCCGTGGCGGCCGGGTCCAGTCGAGCGCGGCCGCGAGCGTCGCCCAGCCGGTCGAGGGGCGGCACTTCTCCTGGCCGACGTAGTGCGCCCAGCCGCCGCCGTTGCGCCCCTGACAGCCCGTGAGCTGCAGGAGGGCGAAGAACGCGCGGTAGATCGTCTCCGAGTGGAACCAGTGGTTCGTCCCGGCGCCCATCAGGATCATGCAACGGCCCTGCGAGCGCTCGGCCGTGTCCGCGAACTCCCGCGCGATCCGCACCGCGCGCGCTGCCGGGACCGAGGTGATCTGTTCCTGCCACGCGGGCGTCCCCGGCTCCGAGGCGTCCTCGTAACTGGCGGGCCAACTACCTGGCAGGCCATCACGCCCGACGCCGTACGACGCGAGCAGCAGGTCGAACACCGTGGTCACGAGCGGCCCGTCCGGCCCGAGCTGCAGGGCCGGAACGCCGCGCCGCAGCACCTCGCCGCGCCCCTGGCCGTGCTCGCCGCCCTCGGTGTCACTGTGCCGATGTTCTCCTCCTGCGTCGTCGAAACGCGGCAGCAGCACCTCGACGCCCGGCTCGCCGTACATCGACAGCGTCGGCCGGATCTGCCCGAGGTCCAGATTCCATTTGCCCGCGCCGGATTCGGTCCAGCGGAAGCCGAGCGAGCCGTTCGGCACCACCGGCACCCGGCTGGACTCGTCGAACACGACCGTCTTCCACTCCGCACCCTCGGCTGCCGCCTGCTCGCCGCCGAGGTCCGCCGCGCGCAGGAACTTGCCCGGCACGTATGCGCCGTCCTTCTCGGCCAGCGTGACCAGGAACGGCAGGTCGGTGAAGCGGCGCACGTAGTCGTCGAAGAAGTCCGTGCGCCGGTCGAGGAAGAACTCGCGCAGGATCACGTGCCCCATCGCGATCGCCAGGGCGCCGTCCGTGCCCGGATGCGGGTGCAGCCACTCGTCGGCGAACTTCGCGTTGTCCGCGTAGTCCGGCGCGACCACCACGACCTTCTGCCCCCGGTACCGCGACTCGGCCATCCAGTGCGCGTCCGGGGTGCGGGTCACCGGGACGTTCGAGCCCCACATGATCAGGTACGCGGCGTCCCACCAGTCCCCGGACTCCGGCACGTCCGTCTGGTCGCCGAACACCTGCGGCGAGGCCACCGGCAGGTCCGCGTACCAGTCGTAGAAGGACAGCATCGGCGCGCCGATCAGCGACATGAACCGGGCGCCGGCCGCGTGCGAGACCATCGACATCGCCGGGATCGGGGAGAACCCGGCGACCCGGTCCGGGCCGTGCTCCCGGATCGTGTGCACGTGCGCGGCGGCCGCGATCTCCAGCGCCTCGTCCCAGGAGACCCGGACCAGCCCGCCCTTGCCGCGCGCCCGGTGGTACGCCTCGCGCCGCACCGGATCGCCGACCACGTCCGCCCACGCGAGCACCGGATCGCCGAGCCGCGCCTTCGCCTCCCGGTACGACCGCAGCAGCGTGCCGCGCGCGTACGGGTAGCGGACCCGGGTCGGCGAGTACGTGTACCAGGAGAAGGCGGCGCCGCGCGGGCAGCCGCGCGGCTCGTACTCCGGACGGTCCGGGCCGACCGAGGGATAGTCCGTCTCCTGCGTCTCCCAGGTGATCACGCCGTCCTTGACGTACACCTTCCAGCGGCAGGACCCGGTGCAGTTCACCCCGTGCGTCGAGTGCACGACCTTGTCATGGCTCCAGCGGTCCCGGTAGAAGACGTCCCCCTCCCGGCCGCCGGTCAGGAACTCCACGCGGTGATCGGGGCTGGTCTCTACCCGCCGGAACGCCGAGCCGAGCCGCAGCAGCAGGTCCGTGGGGGCGCCGTCCAGGCCCGGCTCGGGGCGCGCCCCGCCCGCCGCCGTCCTCGGCTCCGCTGTGTCCACCACGTGTCCGGCTCCTTTCGCACTCGCCCATCGCCACTCTTACTCATGGCTTTCTCCGGGGCCGTGGCGTGCTGGACCGGACGAGCGACAGCTCTGGCAGAACCACCCGTTCGGCGCACCTCGGCGGGCCAGCAGAAGTCGTATCTCCGTATGTTCATAAGGTGAGCGTGCAGCAGAGAATCCGGCCCGGCGTCGGCACCGCCGCCGACCGCGTCCCGACCGCGGCCTACCTGAACCTCGGGGTCGCCACCATCGGGTTCGCGCTGACCTTCTGGTCCTGGAACCTCGTCGCGCCGCTCGCCAGCACCTTCCAGACGAAGCTCGGCTTCTCGTCCTTCCAGCAGTCGGCGCTCACCGCGGTCCCGGTCATCATCGGCTCGCTCGGCCGCATCCCGGTCGGCGCGCTCACCGACCGCTTCGGCGCGAAGCTGATGTTCCCGCTGTTCTCCGCGCTCGCGATCATCCCCACGCTGCTGCTGATCCCGGCGAAGAACTCGTACTGGTCACTCGTGCTCGTCGGCTTCATCCTCGGCATCGGCGGCACCACGTTCGCCATCGGCATCCCGCACGTCAACGCCTGGTTCCCGCCCGCACGGCGCGGCTTCGCGACCGGCGTCTTCGGCATGGGGATGGGCGGCACGGCACTTTCGAGCTACTTCACACCGCGCATCTACAAGCACGGCGTGAACCTGCCGTTCACGATCCTGGCCATCGCGCTCGCCGCATACGCCGTGCTGGCGCTGCTCACGCTGACCAACCCGCCGAACCGCAAGATCCCGACCGAGCCGCTGGCCAAGCGACTCGGCGCCGCCGGACGACTGACCGTCACCTGGGAGCTCGCCGCGCTCTACGCGGTCGGCTTCGGCGGCATCGTCGCGTTCGGCGTGTACCTGCCGACGTACCTGCACAACGCCTACGGCCTCGACTCCACCGACGCGGGCACCCGCGCCGCCGGGTTCTCGCTGATGACGGTCGTGATGCGCGCGGTCGGCGGCACCATCTCCGACCGCTTCCACCCGGCCAAGGTCACCGCGATCGCGCTCGCCGTCGCCGGCCTGTTCGCGATCGTGCAGTCCTTCGATCCGCAGCTGACCCCGACGAGCACGATCGCGTTCCTGCTGATGGCCGCCGGCCTCGGCACCGCCAGCGGCTCGATCTTCGCGCTCGTCGCCCGGGTCACCCCGCCCGCCCAGGTCGGCTCCGTCACCGGCATCGTCGGCGCGGTCGGCGGCCTCGGCGGCTTCGTGCCCCCGCTGGTCATGGGCGCGATCTACAGCGCGAAGGGCACGTACTCGATCGGCCTGATGCTGCTGTCCGACCTCGCCTTCGCCGCCGCGCTCTACTCGATCACGCGGATGAAGCAGCGCGGCAACGACTGACGGTCGGTCAGTCCACCAGCGCCGGGGTGGCCGCCTCCACGATCGTCACGCCCGCCTCGCGCAATGCCGCCGAGGTCCGCGCGTCCACCGGACCGTCCGTGACGACCGTGTTCAGCGCCTCGGGGCCGCACACCGTCGCGACGCCCGTGCCCGGGAACTTCGCCGCGTCGGCCAGCAGGATCACCCGGTCGCTGGCCGCGATCATCGCCCGCTTCACCGGAACCTCGACGACGGTCGTGTCCATCACCCGGCCGTCCGGGCGCACGCCGCTGGTGCCGAGGAAGAGGTGGTCGGCGTGCACCTGGCGCAGGTTGTCCTCGGTCAGGAAGCCGACTAAAGATCTGTACTCGCGCCGCAGCATGCCGCCGAGCAGCACGAGCTCGATGCCCGTGTCGTCGGCCAGCTCCTCGTAGACGGCCATGTTGCTGGTGACGACGGTCAGGTTCCGGCCGTGCAGCCGCCGGGCCAGCCGGTGCGCGGTGGTGCCGATGTCCAGCAGCACCGTCTCGCCGTCCTTGACGAGGGCCGCGGCGCGCTCGGCGACCGCGTCCTTCTCGCCGACCCGGACCGTCGCCACGTCGGTGAACGGCTCGTCCCGGTCCGAGATCGGCGACGCGCCGCCGTACACCCGCGTCAGCAGCCCCTCCTCGTCCAGCCGGACCAAGTCGCGGCGAACCGTCGCCGGGCTCACGCCGAGCCGCTCGGCGAGGGCGACGATGGTGGACGGTCCGTCCTCGCGCAGCGCGCGCAGGATGAGCTGGTGCCGACGTTCGGGAAGCATGCTTGGACACTACCTTTCAATCCTGAGCAGAATCCTACTCATATGTGATCGGCTTTTGCTACGATTGCACGACTTCCGTCGCGGTGAATGGAGACCGGCCGTGCAAGATCCCACACCCCCACAGGAGCCGTTCGACGTCTTCCTCGCCGGTCTGCTGTTCTTCGACATCGTATTCACCGGACTCGACCAGCCGCCGCGCCCGGGGGTCGAGGTGTGGACGAAGGGCATGGGCTCCGGCCCCGGCGGCATCGCGAACTTCGCCGTCGCGCTCAGCCGCCTCGGCCTGCGCACGTCGCTGGCCTCGGCGTTCGGCGACGACGCGTACGGCGCGTACTGCTGGCAGGTGCTCGGCGAGCAGGAGGGCGTGGACCTCTCGCGCTCCCGGCGCTTCCCCGACTGGCATTCGCCGGTGACCGTCTCGCTCGCCTACGACCATGACCGCGCCATGGTGACGCATGGGCATGAACCGCCGTTGACCGCGGATGAACTGATCGGTGATCCGCCGCCCAGCCGCGTCACGGTGGCACACCTCGGCCCGCACCGGCAGGCCTGGCTGGAGCGGGCGCACGCGCAGGGCACGCTCGTGTTCGCCGACGCCGGCTGGGACGAGGCGGACCGCTCGGCCGCCCAGATCCTCGAGCAGCTGCCGATGTGCCACGCCTTCCTGCCCAACGCCGACGAGGCCATGGCGTACACCCGCACCGGCAGCCCGGAGGCGGCGCTCGCCAAGCTCGGCGACCTGGTGCCGGTCGCGGTGATCACCCGCGGCGGCGACGGGGTCATCGCCGCCGACGCGACCACCGGGGAGAGCGCCTCCGTGCCCGGCCTGACCGCCGACGTGCTCGACGCGACCGGCGCGGGCGACGTCTTCGGGGCCGGATTCGTCGCGGCCACCCTCGCCGGCTGGCCGCTCCTCGACCGGCTGCGCTTCGCCAACCTCGGCGCCGCGCTCGCGGTCCAGCAGTTCGGCGGCGCCCTCGCCGCGCCCGGCTGGTCCGGGGTGGCGCGCTGGTGGCGGGCCCTGCGCGACGAGCCGGGCCGGTCCGGGCTGCGGGCCGACTACGCGTTCCTCGATGACGTCATCCCCGCGGACGTCGCCGCCGAGGTCCGCCACGCGTCGGCCACGCTCGGCGTCATGCCGCCGCATTAGCCGAGCTGCCGCAGTACCCACGACCAGCGGTGCACGCCGCTCGGCACGCGGTACTGCGGCAGCGTGTCCGGTCCGCACGACGCGGTGCCCAGCCCCCGATGCGCCGCGTCGATGTGCACGACGCACCGATCCAGCGGCACGAGCTCGTCATGATGCGTCGCCGCCGCCAGATCGGCGGCCCGATACCGCGTCACACTCACCTGACGCGGCTCGTCCAGCTCGATCCTGACGCCGGGTCCGTCGCCGGAGCCGGACAGCGTCAGCCATCGTACGCCGCTGCGCCCGCCGCTCTCCTGCGGCCGCAGGTAGGGCGTGAACATGTCGTCCACGGTCGCGCGATGGACACCTACCGGCGCGAAATCCCGGTCCGGATACGTCTCCCACGGCCCGGTCCCGAACCACTCGGCGTCGGCGTAGGACGCGCTGGTCTCGAAGACCGACCCGACCCGCGCGACGTCGTCCAACTCTTCGGGCAGCACGGCGCTCTCCTCGACCAGCACACTGCCGTCCGCGAGCAGACTGAACGCCTGCTCATGGATAACAGGCCCACCGCCGAAGGCGTACTCGGTGCGCACGACGGAGCCTTCGATACTCACCAGCTTGCGACGCGGCGAGTCGAGGCCCCACGCGTGCCAGCGGTCTGCCATTCCGCCGAGGACGTCGTTGTCGGTGGGGGCACGCCACAGGCTCAGCGTCGGCGGCGCGGCGAGGAGGGAGTGGATCAGGTGGCCGTCGGTGTCGATTTCTGCATGGCCGGCTACCTCGAAGGAACGAGGCGTTCCGGGGCGGAGGCGGATGGCGGGCGTGCAGATTTCGACGCCGTTGTCGGTCAGGCGGAGAGTCAGCCAGGTCTCGCTGCCGGATTCCGTGGGGAAGTCGACGTCGGCGTATGTGCCGGGGGCGATCGGCGGGAGGCTGGCCGGAGTGGTGCGGCGGGTTCCGTCTGCTGCGGCGAGGATCCACGTGGCCTCGAAGCGGTCCACGTCCAGCGTGTGCTGGCGGTTGTGGACGCGTACGTGGCCTGACGGGGTGAGTTCGAGGCGCACGGGGGCCGCGAGTTCGCGGTGCTCGTACGCTGCTGGCTTCGGGGTGCGGTCGGGGAGGAACAGGCCGTCGGCGCAGAAAACGCCGTCGTTCGGCTCGTCACCGAAGTCGCCGCCATAGGCCCAGCGTCGGCGGCCGTCTGGGAGGCGCTGAATGAGGCCGTGGTCGCGGAACTCCCAGACGAAGCCGCCCTGCAGGCCGGGCGTGGATTCGATCGCGGACCAGTATTCGGCGAGCGTGCCGTTGCTGTTGCCCATCGCGTGCGAATATTCGCACAGGATCAGCGGGCGGTCCTGCGTGCCGGACTCCGCGTGCGCGACGATGTCTCCGATCGACGCGTACATCGGGCAGACCACGTCGCTCACGCGCTTGCCCGCTGTTGCCCAGTCCTCCTTGATCGCACCCTCATAGTGCAGCGGACGACTCGAGTCGTAGCCGCGTACCCAACCGGCCGCCGCGTCGTGGTTGGCGCCGTAGTCACTCTCGTTGCCGAGCGACCACAAGATCACGCTCGGATGGTTCTTGTCCCGCAGCACCATCCGCGACACGCGATCGACGAACGCCGCCAGGTAGCGCGGGTCGTCGGCAATCTCGTGGGCGTGGTCGTGCGTCTCGATGTCCGCCTCGTCCACGACGTAGAACCCGAGCTCGTCGGTGAGGTCGAGGAACGCGGGGTCGTTCGGGTAGTGCGAGGTGCGGATGGCGTTGAAGCCGAAGCGCTTGGCGGCTTCCAGGTCCGCGCGCATGTCGGCGACGGTGACGACGCGGCCGGTCGCCGGGTCGAAGTCGTGCCGGTTCACGCCGCGTAGCAGCACCCGGATCCCGTTGACGAGCAGGTCGCGGCCGACGATGCGGACGTCGCGGAATCCGATACGGCAGCGGGACTCGTCGGCGACCGTTCCGTCGGCGCGATGCAGGCGGACGGTGAGCGTGTGCAGGTGCGGGGTCTCGTCCAACCAGGGCCGGACGCCGGGAATGTGTGCACTGATGCGGGCCAGGCCGAGCCAGTCGGAGACGCGCTCGTCGGCCTCGTTCGCCGCCGCGTACGCCGTGTTGGGACCGAGCTCGCCGTGGCCTTCCAGATGGCCTGAGACGTACCAGCCGTCGGGGAGCACGCTGTTGGACGAGGCCGACTGCACGCGGATGTCGACGCGGAGCGAACCTCCGGCGCTGGCCTCGACCACGTGCACGTCGTCGAGGTAGAGCTCCCGGTCCATGGCGTACAAATAGACCGAGCGGGTGATCCCGCCGTGCCACCAGTGGTCCTGGTCCTCGACGAACGACGCGTCAGACCACTTCACCACGGTCAGCCGCACGGTCGCCGGTTCGCCGGGCCGCACGAAATCGGTCACGTCGAACTCGCTGGCCAGGTGCGAGTCCTTGCCGAAGCCGACGTCCTCGCCGTTGACCTGCGCGATCAGGACGCTCTCTGCCGCGCCGACGTGCAGCACGATCCGTCGGCCCGCCCACGCGGCGGGCACGGTGACGGCGCGCTCGTACACACCGGTCGGATTGCGGGTCGGCAGGTGCGGCGGCGGGTCGGGCCAGGGCATCCGCACGTTCGTGTACTGCGGCACGTCGTGCACGCCGTGGATGTCGTCGAATTCCTGCATGGTCCAGCAGCCGGGGACGGCCGTCGTGGTCCAGCGGTCAGCGAGCGGTGCCTCGGGCGAGGGGAGGAGCTGGAACCGCCACTGGCCGTCGAGCCGGAGCGAACTGCCGCCGGTGACGTGCCGTGGCACCGCGCTCATGGGGAGGCGGCGCCACGCGGTCAGCTCGGGAGTCTCCCAGGGCCGGAAGAGCGCCGTCACGAAGACCGAACCGGCGTCAGACGGAGCGTCAGGATCTGGAACGGACGCAGCGAGACGGGGATGGATCCGCCCTCACTGACCTCGATCACGGCAGGGGACAGCGGGCGTTCGAGGAGGTCCACGATCTCGGCGCTCGCGATCTCGAAGCCCGGACGGACGACGGCGTCCGCGCGGCCGCCCAGGGACTCGTAGACGCGCACGATGACGTCGCCGGAGCGGTCGTCGGCGAGCTTCACGGCCTCGATGATCGCCGCCTCGCTGCCGTCCAGCGTGACGAGCGGCGCGGCCACCGGGTCGGCGGCGGCGTTGACGACGCGCAGCGGCAGGTTGAGCGCGTAGCCCTCGGTCACGGTGTCGGCCACGTCGGCCCCGGCGAGCAGCGAGTACGTGAACTTGTGCGCGCCCTGATCCGCCAGCGGGTCGGGGCAGCGCGGGGCACGCAGCAGGCTGAGACCGACCGTCGTCGTGGTGCCGCCGCCGGGACGCGACGTGCGGCCCGCGTCGTAGCCGTACGTCGAGTCGGTCAGCAGCGCGACGCCGTAGCCCGGCTCCGCGACGTGGATCCAGCGGTGCGCGTAGACCTCGAAGCGCGCCGCCTCCCAGCTGGTGTTCGTGTGCGTCGGACGCTGCACGTGGCCGAACTGGATCTCTGCCGCTGTCCGCTCGGCGTGCACGTCGAGCGGGAAGACGGCCTTGAGGAACTTCTCCGTCTCGTGCCAGTCCACCTCGGTCTCGATGTCCACGCGGCGGCTGCCCGCGCGGAGCCGGACGGTCTGGGTGATCCGGGACTCGCCGTGCGAGCGCTCGATCCGCACCGCGCCGAGCAGCGGGGAAGGCGAGACGACGGTCACCGAGTCGGCGTGCGTCAGCTCGGTGAAACGGTGCTTGTAGTGCGCGTCGACGTCCCACGCGTCCCACTCGTTCGGCAGGTCGTCGTGCAGTCGCAGCAGGTTGCCACGCTCGCCGGGCGCCAGCAGTTCGCGGCCGTTGGCAAGGTCTCGGACGGACGTGAACAGGCCGTCGGCGTCCAGTTCGACTCGGACCAGGCCGTTGTCGAGGACGGTCTCTGTGGCGCTGACCGGCTGCGGGACGTCCGAGGTGAGGCGGCCGACGCCGGACGCGGGCGCGAGTGCGTACGCCGTTCCACCGTCGGAGAGTTCGACGACCTCGGCACGGTCGCGGGGGCTGGTGTTGAGGACGAGCGGCGCTTCTCCGTCACCGACCAACGAACCGACGGCGGCGGCGATGATGGCTTCGAGTTCCGCGATGGTCTCGGCGTAGATGGCCTCGGTCTCGCGGTGCACCCAGCCGATCGACGTGCCGGGCAGGATGTCGTGGAACTGGTGCAGCAGGACGGCCTTCCAGATCCGGTCCAGATCCTCGTACGGGTACTCGAAATCGCCGTGCACGGACGCCGTCGCGGCCCACAGTTCGGCCTCGCGCAGCAGGTGCTCGCTACGACGGTTGCCCGCCTTGCCGCGCGCCTGCGTCGTGAAGGTGCCGCGGTGCAGTTCGAGGTACATCTCGCCGGACCAGACCGGCGCGTCCGGGTACTCGGCCTCGGCGGCGCGGAAGAATTCGTCCGGCGGCTCGATGACGACCTTCGGCGAGCCCTCCAGGTTCGCCAGCCGCCGCGCCTTCTCCAGCATCTCGCGGGTGGGGCCGCCGCCGCCGTCGCCGTAGCCGAAGGGGGCCAGCGAGCGCGTGCCACGGCCCTTCTCGGCGTAGTTGCGCACGGCCAGCGCCAGCTCCGCGCCCTCGAAGGCCGCGACGTACGAGTCGACCGGCGGGAAGTGCGTGAACACCTGCGAGCCGTCGATGCCCTCCCACCAGAACGTGTGGTGCGGCAGCCGGTTGGTCTGATTCCACGACAGCTTCTGCGTCAGGAACCACTGCGCACCCGCCAGCCGCGCGAGCTGCGGGAAGGCGGCCGTGTAGCCGAAGGAGTCGGGCAGCCAGACGCCGTGCGTCTCGACGCCGAACTCCTCCAGGAAGAAGCGCTTGCCGAGGATCAGCTGCCGGGCCAGCGCCTCGCCGCCGGGCAGGTTGCCGTCGGGCTCGACCCACATGCTGCCCACGGGGATCCACTGGCCCGACTTGATCGAGGACTGGATCCGCTCGTAGATCTCCGGATAGCAGTCCTTGACCCACGCGTAGTGCTGCGCCTGCGAGCACGCGAACAGGAACTCGGGGTAGTCGGCGGCCAGCGAGGTCACGTTCGCGAAGGTGCGGGAGGTCTTGCGCACGGTCTCGCGCACCGGCCAGAGCCACGCGCTGTCGATGTGTGCGTGCCCGACCGCCGAGATGGTGTGCGCGCTCGCGTGCGCGGGCTTCGCGAGGACGTCGGCCAGTTCGGCGCGCGCCGCGGCGGCGGTTCCGGCGACGTCGAGCAGGTCGAGCGTGTCCAGCATCGACTCCAGCGCGCGCAGGATCTCGTGCCGGCGCGGCTCGGTGGTCGGCAGCTCCCGCATCAGCTCGTTGAGCACTTCGATGTCGAGCACAAGGTGCCAGACGGTCTCGTCGAGCACGGCGAGCTCGGCGCGGGCGAAGCGGTAGATCGGCTCGTCCGGCGCGGTGGTGCGGTCGCTCATCGGCGTCGGGATGAAGCCGTTGGCGAGGATGTCCGGGTTCGCGGCCGCCTCGACCAGCAGGTTCACCTGCTCGCCGCCCGCCGCCGGGTTCGCGATCGGCACGTACTGGTTGCGCGGCGCGACGCCCTTGAGCGGATGCCCGTCCGCGTCGTACACCAGCGCCTCGGCCTGCCCGCCCGGCCAGTCGCCGACGAACCCGAGGTCGAAGACGGCCTCCACCCGGCGCCCGGCCCACTCCTCGGGCACCGTCCCGGACACCCGGAACCACGTCGTGGCCCACGGCGCGCCCCAGCGCTCACCGACGCGGAACGGGACGTACTCGGCGGCCAGCGCGTCCGCGACGGGCACCGGCTCGCCCGGCACGTGCCAGGCCGTCAGCTCGAAGGGCGTGGCCGCGGCGTAGACGGCCGGGCGTATCCGCTCGCGAAGGGCCCGGTCCAGACGGGCCTCGACGAGGCTTCGATCGTCGTGCATGTGCTCGTCCGATCCTTTCTCAGCGCAGGTAGGCGAGGTCGGGGATGCGTTCCTGGTAGCCGTCGAGCAGGCGGCGGGCGACGCTCACCGAGTCGACGAGCGGGTGCGTGGCCATCGCGCGCACGGCCAGGGCGCGGGAGCCGCTGTTCGCGGCGGCGATCACGTCGCGCTCCACCGCCTTGACCGCGCAGACCAGGCCCGCTGCGTGGCCGGTCAGCGGATCGGTGGCGAGCGGGCGCGGGCCGTTGGCGTCCACGTGGCACGGCACCTCGACGATGGCGTCCTGGTCCAGTACACCGAGCACGCCGCGGTTGCGCACGTTCAGGATCAGCGTGGTGCGCTCGTCCCGGGAGATCGCGCGCATCAGGCCGAGCGCGACCTGCTCGTAACCGCCGGACTGCAGGTCGCAGGAGTCGCGCTCCCCGGCGTCCACGGCCTCGCGGTTCTCCGCCATGTACGTGACCTCGCGCTCCAGCCGGGTCTGGTCCCACGCGTCGAACGCGGGGACGTCCTCGTCGGCGAGCCGGTCGTAGAAGCCGCGCTGCTGGTCGAGCAGGAACGCGCCGCGGGTCTTGGCGGCGGCGCGCGCGGCGCTCACCGTCTCCCGGCTGAAGTAGTAGTAATGCAGGTACTCGTTCGGGATCATGGCGAGCGACCGCAGCCACTCCGACCCGAACAGCCGCCCCTCCTCGAAGGACGTGAGCGCGCCCTCGTCCTCGAACAGCCGGGGGAGCACGTCGCGGCCGCCCACGTACAGCCCGCGCAGCCAGCCGAGGTGGTTCAGGCCCGCGTAGTCCAGCCGCGCCTCGGCCGGGTTCACGCCGAGCACCCCGGCGACCCGGCGGCCGAGCCCGACCGGCGAGTCGCAGATGCCTATGACGCGGTCGCCGAGGTGCGCGGACATCGCCTCGGTGACCATGCCGGCCGGGTTGGTGAAGTTGATGACCCAGGCGTCCGGGGCCAGTTCGGCGACCCGGCGCGCCACCTCGGTCATCACCGGGATGGTGCGCAGGCCGTAGGAGACGCCGCCGGCGCCGACGGTCTCCTGGCCGAGCACGCCCTCGTCCAGCGCGACCCGCTCGTCCGTGGCCCGGCCCTCGAGACCGCGCACCCGGACGGCGCTGAAGACGAAGTCGGCCTTGCGCAGCGCCGTCTCCAGGTCGGTGGTGACGGTCACCTCGGGGGCGTCCGGGACGTCCGCCGCCTGTTCCCCCAGCACCCGGGCGATCGCGGCGAGCCGTCCCGCGTCGAGATCATGCAGCGTGACGTGCGTGACGCGGCCCTCGGCGTGGTCGTCGAGCAGGGCGCGGTACACGAGGGGGACGCGGAAACCGCCTCCGCCGAGGATCGTGAGTCTCATAATGGACGTCACCATACTCTTCAAACTTGGTCACAGTCACGCGAATTTTTGAAGGACTCTTGTCAGAGTCGAGCATCTTGGTGCAATCTCATGCGTGAAATCCACGCCACCGGTGGCAGAAGGCGCGCCGGCGCGCAGGCTAAGCAGGAGTACACACTCCGGAAGGTGGAACGACCGTGGAACTGACGCGGAGACAGGCGATTCGGACCGGCTTGCTCGGCGCCGCCGGGCTCGCGGCGGGCGGCACGCTCACCGCGTGCGGCGGCGGTTCGAGCAGCGGCGGGTCCGCCGCAGCGATGACCCTCTGGTACTGGAGCGGGGGCCTGAGCCCCAGCGTCGTGACGGACGCGACGAAGAAGTTCGCCTCCCAGACCAAGCTCACCTCGTCCGTGATCGGCGGCGACTTCAAGCAGAAGCTGCTGACCACGATGACCAGCCGGCGCTACGTGCCGGACATCACCGGCATCAAGGGCGAGGACATGCCCGCGATGCTCCCGGACGCCGACCGCTTCGTCGACCTCAACACCCTCGGCGCCGCCAAGCTCAAGTCGCAGTACCTGAGCTGGAAGTGGGCGCAGGGCATGACCACCGACGGCAAGCTCATCGGCTTCCCGATCGACATCGGCCCGACCGCGATGTTCTACCGCTCGGACCTGTTCGCGCAGGCCGGCCTGCCAACCGACCCGACCACCGTGGCCGCGCAGATGAAGACCTGGGACGAGTACTTCGCCGCCGGGGTCGAGCTGCACAAGGCGATCCCCAAGACCTACCTGGTGGACAACGCGGGCGACATCTTCACGGCCGTCGTCGGCCAGTCCGGGAGCCGGTTCATCGACAGTTCCGGCAAGTTCGTCGGCGACCAGGACCACATCCGCACCGCGTGGGACACCGCCGTCAAGACCGTCACCCTCGGCATCGATGCGAAGATCAACGACAACAGCTGGAACGGCAACATCGCCAACGGCACCGTCGGCTCGGTGATCGGCGCCGCCTGGCACGCGCTGGACATCGAGCAGGCCGCGCCCGCCCTGTCCGGCAAGTGGCGGGTCGCCGCGACCCCGGACGGCCCCTCGGACAACGGCGGCTCGTTCCTGGCCATCCCGACCACGTGCCCCGACCCGGCGCTGGCGTTCCAGATCATCACCTGGATCCTGAACCCGACGAACCAGGCCCGCGGCTTCACCGACGAGGCGCTGTTCCCCTCGACCCCCGCGTCGTACACGATGTCCGCGCTCACCAGCGGCGACAAGTACTTCGGCGGGCAGAAGACCATCGAGGTCTTCGGCCCGGCCGCCCAGAACATCCCGAACCAGTACGTCGCCCCGGCCGACTCCGCGGTCTCGGCGCCCTACTACAACCAGCTGATCAACGTGGAGAACGGCACGAGTTCCGACTCGGCCTGGAGCGCCGCCGTCAGCCAGGCGAAGCAGATCTTCGCCCAGCAGGGGGGAAGCTGAGCATGTCCTCGTCCCGGCCGACGGCGCAGGCGCCGCGGGAATCGAAGCGGACGTCCCCGCGCATGCGCATCGCGCGGGACACGCCGCGGCCCTCCCGCGCCCGGACGCCCTCCGGTCCCGCCCCGTCCGCACGCCGGCGGCCGGGGCGGGCGCGGCGCGTCGCCTCGTTCTGGCCGCAGTACCTCGCGATCTCGCCGTTCTACCTGGTCTTCCTGGTCTTCCTGCTCATCCCGATCGTGTTCTCGCTCTACCTGGCCTTCACCAGCTGGGACGGGCTCGGCGCGATCAAGTTCGTCGGCCTGCAGCAGTTCCGCTTCCTGGTCAAGGACTCCACGTTCTGGCTGGCCCTGCGCAACACCCTGATCATCTGGGTGCTGTCCACGGTGCCGATGCTCTTCGTGTCGCTGGTGCTGGCCTCGCTGATCAACGCCACGAGACGGTTCACGGCGTTCTACCGCATCGCCTTCTTCATCCCGAGCGTGACCTCGATCGTGGCCATCGCGCTCTTCTTCAGCGCGATCTTCAGCGAGAACTACGGCCTGGTCAACGTCATGCTGCACGCGATGCACCTGCCGACGGTCGACTGGCTCAGCGACGCGTGGACGATCAAGCTGGTCATCGCGATCCTGATGAGCTGGCAGTGGACCGGCTACAACGCGATCATCTACCTCGCCGGCATGCAGTCGATCCCGCCGGAGCTGTACGAGGCCGCGAAGGTGGACGGCGCCGGGCCGATCCGGACGTTCTTCTCCATCACGATCCCGATGCTGCGGCCCATCATCCTGTTCACCGTGATCGTCTCCACGGTCACCGGCCTGCAGAGCTTCACCGAGCCGCAGGTCCTGTTCGGCAGCAGCGCCTCGGTCAACCCGAACTCCGGCGGTCCCGGACAGGCCGGACTCACCCTGATCCTGTACTTCTACCATCAGGCTTTTGACAACAACAACTTCGGCTACGGCGCGGCCATCGCCTGGGCGGCCTTCCTGGTGATCGTGCTGTTCACGGCGATCAACTGGCGCCTCGTCGCGCGGAAGGACAGGTGACGGCCATGTCGAAACGCACCAAGGGCATCCTGCTGCACGGCACGCTGATGATCGGCGTCGTGCTGTCCCTGTTCCCCTTCTACTGGACCGTGGTCCTGGCCACGAACAACACCAGCGACGTCTACCACAACCCGCCGAAGCTGATCTTCGGCGGCCAGCTGTTCACGAACATCAGCCACATGCTCAGCAACATCGACTTCTTCGGCTCGATGTTCAACACCCTGCTCGTCGCCGTCAGCACGACCGCGCTGGTCCTGTTCCTGGACTCCCTGGCCGCGTTCACGTTCGCCAAGTACGACTTCCCCGGCAAACGCTTCCTCTTCGGCCTGCTCCTGCTCACCTTCATGCTCCCGATGCAGCTGGCCCTGATCCCCGAGTTCGAGATCATGGTCAAGCTCAACTGGGTGGGCGACCTGCGCGCACTCGTCGTCCCGGCCGCCGCCAACGCGTTCGGCATCTTCTGGATGCGCCAGTACACCTCGAGCGCCGTGCCCAGCGAACTGCTGGAGGCGGCCAAGCTGGACGGCTGCGGCTTCTTCCGCCAGTACTGGCACGTCTGCCTCCCGATCATCCGCCCGGGCCTGGCGTTCCTCGGCATCTACACGTTCGTCGGCGCCTGGAACGACTACATCTGGCCCCTGATCGTCCTGGTCAACCCCAACCGCATCACCCTGCAGGTCGCCCTGGCCCAGCTGAACACCGCCCACGGAGCCGACTACAGTATGATCATGGCCGGCGCGCTGCTCGCCCTGCTGCCGGTCGTCCTGGTATTCGTCCTGTTCGCCCGGCAGTTCATGGCGGGCGCGGTCAAGGGAGCCTTGCGTGGCTGATCAGACGCAGACGCAGTCGGTGGCACGAGTAGCGGTAACGGGTTCGAGCGGAAAACTGGGCCGAGCCGTGGTCAAAGACCTGCTGGACCACGGCCACGAGGTGGTCGCCCTGGACCGCGCCCCCTCACCCGAGAAGCAGAACTGCCCCTTCACCCAGGTAGACCTGACCAACTACGGCCAAACCGTCGAGGCCCTCACCGCGATCGACGACCGCCACGGCGGCGTGGACGCGGTGGTGCACCTCGCCGCGATCCCGGCCCCAGGTCTCCTGACCAACTCCGCGACCTTCGCGAACAACATCACCTGCTCCTACAACGTCTTCCAGGCAGCCCGCTCCGCCGGAATCCGCAACCTCGTATGGGCATCGAGCGAGACCGTCCTGGGCCTCCCCTTCGACACCCCGCCCCCGTACCTCCCCGTAGACGAGGAGTACCCGGCCCGCCCGGAAAGCGCCTACTCCCTGGGCAAGCACCTGGAGGAGCAGCTGGCCGCCCAATACGCCCGCTGGATCCCCGACACGAAACTGGTCGGCCTCCGCTTCTCCAACGTCATGAACGTGGAGGACTACGCCGACTTCCCCTCGTTCAACTCCGACCCGCTCCTGCGCAAGTGGAACCTCTGGTCCTACATCGACGCCCGTGACGCAGCCCAAGCCGTCCGCCTGAGCCTGCACTACGACGTCCCCGGCTCCGAGGTCTTCATCATCGCCAGCCCCGACACGGTGATGACCACCCCAACCAGCGCCCTGGCAGCCAAAGTCTTCCCCAACGTGGAGTTCAAGCGCCCCGTAGCGGAACACGAGACGCTCCTCTCCATCGAGAAGGCCAAGCGCCTACTCGGCTACCAGCCCCAACACACCTGGCGCAACCACGCCACCCCCGCCGCCTAACCGGCTTCCGTGGTCCACCTGCGGCGGCGTTCCGCAGGTGGACCACGGGGCGAAATATGCGTGGCTAGATCGCTGAGCGGCAGGCCTCTGCGGCGATGAAGGCGTCGGTCCAGGTTCTGAGTTGGGCGGCGCGGTCTTCGGTTGCCAGGGCTTGGGCGTAATCGTCTAGTAGGGCGGCTAGGGCGATCAGGCCTGTGCGGCGGAGGTTGTGGGCTAGGCGTTTGGTGGCGGCGTGGGCGGGGGCGGTTAGCAGGGCTAGGCCGCGGTGGGCGTGTTCGGCGAGGGTGTCGGCGGTCTGGTTGAGGATGCCGGCGATTGGGTTGGCGTGCTCGTGGTGGGAGGTTGGTGGGACGGGGAGGGCGGTGGAGCCGTCGCCGGGTTCCAGGTCGGGGACGCGGATGGTGTCGCCGGTGCTGGGGGAGAGGGCGATCGGGTGCAGGATGGCTTGGCCTGACTCGATCGTGACGTTGGCGCTGAGGAGTAGCCGCTCGGATCGGTCTGTCGTGAGCTCGGTGGCCAGGGCGTTCAGGGCGGCGGGGGCGTGGGGGCTGTATTCGGCGCGGAGGAGGGCTTGGGTGCCTTGCTCGTCGCGGACTACGGCTTCCAGGCGCTGCTGGGCGGGGTCGTAGCCGATGGCCTCGATGGTGTCGATGACGAAGACGAATACGTCCTCGGCGACGACGCGTGGTCTCAGGGCGCGTGGACCTCGTGCGGAGATGCGTTCGACCAGGGCCTTGAAGTCGCGGATCAGTAGCCGTTCGGGGAGGTCCAGCCAGGAGCGGCCGACTGGGAGTACGGAGGTCTTGGCGACGTTGGACGAGCCTAGGGTGATCACGCGGCTGGCACTGCGGGTGGCGGCGTCGGAGATCAGGTTCGCGGCGGCCAGCTGGTAGAGCGGGAAGCGGGCTATCCGGCGGGTGCGGAGGGGCTCTGAGTCCGACTCCCAGGAGGTTCGTAGTACGAGGACGGCGCCGTCCTGGGGGTGTGCGAAGTAGAGCTCTGCCATGCGGGAGGTGGTGCCGCCCTCGACTCGGCAGCCTAGGCCGACTAGGCGGACGCGGCGGAGTTCGGTGGTTTGGGGTTCGGTGGTGCCGAGGATTGCGGACGCCGGTGTGGAGGAGGTGTGGGCTGCTCGTCGGCGGGATTGGAATTCGGTGATGAGCTCGGCGGCGCGGCGCATCTCGTAGCGCGCGTTACGTTGCGCGTACCACTCGACCTGGTTCGCGAGATCCTCGGCGACGGCCGCCGGCCACAGCATCGACGCGTCGGTCAGGTCGCGGACTGCGTGGCGTAGGCCGGAGAGGGAGAGCGGGCCGGCGTGTGCGGTGCCGTCTAGGAGGAGGTTCTCGATGACCTCGGCGGCACGGTCCAGGGGAGTGAGGTCGAGGGTGTTGGGTGATTGGGGTGTGCCGCCTACGCGGACGTGGATGCCGTCTACGTGGTTTTCGTCGGCGGGTGCGGCGCGGAAGGCCCAGACGGCTAGCACGATTGCTTCGGCGCGCTTCGCCTCGGCGGCGTCTGTTGTCGCGTAGGACGGATCGCCTGCCACGTGGAAGGTGACCGTGCAGGTGGGGAGTTCGACGTGCGGGGCTGTGGCTGTGGAGGCGCCACGGTGGACGACGGCTTCGAACCCCGAGGTGAGCCGGTGGCGGGCCGCATCGACTGCGCGTGTGCCTAGGACTCGGGTGAGGGTCTCGTCGGGAATGTCTGCGGGGGACCAGGTGGTGGAATTTTCTTCCTGGGTGTGCGTCGACTGGTAGGCGAGGACTAGGCCGATGCGATGTCTGCATTGGGCGGAGGCCGCGCAGGTGCAGGTGGCGGCGGATAGTGGGGTGCCTGGGGGGAGGTGGGTTCGCGTGCCGTCGGGGAATGTTGCTTCGATTCCGCCGTCGTCGGTGATGGTGAGGGTGGCGCCGGTGCCGGCGGCTAGTTCTTTGGCGGCGCGCTTGACCAGGCCACGGTTGGCCAGGGCGGCTAGGGCGTCTTCGGTGAGCGAGAGCAGGTCGGTGCGGGTCGTGGTCATCGGCCTAGCCTTTCCGCCACGAACTCGGCGAGTTCGCCCGGTGTCATGGCGCCGACGTGCGCGCCCACGTTGGCCAACTGCTGAGCGGTCGAGCGGTCGTACGCGGGGTACGCCTCCTCGTCCAGCGCGGCCAGGCCCAGGACGGTCGTGCCCTGCTGGACCAGGGCGCGTACCTCCTCGATGAGCCTTACGCGGTCGCCGCCCTCGTAGAAGTCTGAGATCACGGCGACGATCGCGCGGCGAGGATTGTCGACCAGTTCGCGCGCGTACGCCACGGCGCGGGCCACGTCGGTGCCGCCGCCGAGTTGGACCTTCATCAGGAGTTCGACGGGATCGGTCACGTCGGCGGTGAGGTCGACGACGCTCGTGTCGAAGGCGATCAGGTGGGTGCGCAGGCCGGGCAGGTTCCAGAGGCAGGCGGCCGTGACGGCGCTGTGGATCACCGAGCCGAGCATCGAGCCGGACTGGTCCACGAGGAGGATCAGCTGCCAGGTCTCCAGGCGGCGCTTGGTGCGGGAGTGGAAACGCGGTTGCTCGATCAGGAGCCTGCGGTGTTCTGGTTGGTAGTGCGCGAGGTTGGCCCGGACGGTTCCGTGGAAGTCGAAGTCGCGGGCCAGGCGTGCGCGGCTCGGCTTCGGGGCGCGGGTGCCGTGGAAGGCCGCCTGCATCTCGGGGCGTAGCCGTTCGAGCAGGTCTCGGACCACTTGCTCGACGATGCGCCGGGCCAGGGCGAGGACCTGCGGGTTCATCAGGTGCTTGGTACGCAGGATGGCGCGCAGCAGCGACGGGCTCGGTTCGATGCGCTGGAGCAGTTCGGGGTCGGTCAGGATCTCGTCGATGCCGTAGCGCTCCACGGCGTCGCGCTCCAGGCGTTCCACGGTCACGCGCGGGAAGAGCTGGTGGATCGCGTCGAGCCAGTCCACGACGGTCAGCTGCGAGGCCTCGTTGCCGCCGCGTCGGGGGTCGCCGGGCTTGGCTGAGCCGCCGCGTCGGATGCCGCGCCGACGTAGCTCGCCGTCGCGGCCGTAGAGCCAGTCGAGTGCGGCGTCGCGGCGGTGTGCCTCGCTGTTGGCGTCGACCGGCAGGTTGCGGTCGGCCGCTTCGCCGAGGATGAGGCGCCAGCGTTCGAGGCCGGGGTCCACGTCCACGTTGCTCATGCGCGGACCTCCTGGATGGTCTTTTCTGCGTCGGCGGAGAGCAGGCCTGTTCCGATGAGGTCGGCGAGGGCGGCCCGTTCCAGGTTGCGCGCGTGCATGTGAACTTCCGGGGAGACGGCGGTGCGCAGGAGGCCGCGGGCGTCTCCGCGAAGGCCGCGGCGTTCGAGGAGGCGTTGCGCGACGGTCTCCTTCTCGCGGGGCGGGAAGTATTCGAACGCCATCCGTAGTGCGGGGAGTGCGGCCAGGAACTCGTCTTCGGCCATCCCGGTGGTCACCAGGTCGTCGAGGACTCCGATCAGTTCGGGGGTGGCTGCCTGTTCGCGGGCGAGTACGAAGAGGCCCGCCAGCCAGTCGCCTAGGTGACGGAGCGTTATACCGGGGGGTAGGGCTGCGTGGTGCGTGTCCTGATCGGTTGTCAGGCTCCAGGACAGACCTAGGGCGGCGCCTCGTAGGTCGGGGGGCGCTTGGAGGTCTCGGGCCAGGCGCTCGGCTACGGTCGTGACCTCGGCCTGGTCTACGGCTAGGACGTGGTCGGCGTGGCGGACGGCGTCGCGCAGGGCGACCAGCGCGGAGAGTCGAGCCGGATCTGCTGGGGCGTCTGGGCCGGTCACGGTTTGGGCCAGGGCGAGTACGCGGTCCGCGGCGGCGGAAATCACCTGGGCGAGGCTTGCGCTGCGGGAGACCTGGAACAGGCGGTCGTGCCGCCAGAGGCCGAGGGCGGCGGCTAGGACTGCGCCGAGTGGGCCCAGGTCTCCGCTGCCGAAAGGGGCCGTCTTCAGCTCGGTGGAAATGATCGCCAGCAGGCGGGTCGCGGCCTGGGAGAGACCGCAGAGCACTGTGTCGAACAGGACGTTCGCGAGGTCCGCGACTCCGGCTTCGTCCGACGCGCGCCTTTCGAGGATTGCGGCTGCCGCGTCGGCCAGGGTCGCGCCGTACGCGCCGGCCTCGATGAGCGCGGCCGAGCGGCGGTTCGCGCGGGCGCCGATCTCCCAGAGTTCGTGGAACTCCGGGTCGAGGCCGCTCGCCGGGCCGGACTCGCGCTCGAAGCCGGGGATGCCGAGCACGCGCAGCCGGTGCAGAATTCTGCTTCGGTCGAGCGACGTCGGGTCGGTGAGGTCGAGTTCGAGGGTGCCCTTGAAGTCGGCGAGGCCCATGCGTTCGAGTTCGGCGAGCACGTCGTGGACCAGGGGCGGCGCCGGGGTCTTGGCGTGCAGCTTGCCGACGCGGTCGCCGCTGATCGCCGCGACCATCTCGACGACGGCCGGATGCGCGCCCGGCCGCAGCGTGCCGCGCGTGCTCCACGGCACCGGCTGGTCGAGGTCTTCCGACACCAGGGCGCTGACGAGCCCGTCGAGCAGGTCCACGCGGGTCGGCAGCCGGTTGCCGCGCAGCCGTGCGAGACCCTCGGCCTGCGTGCGTGCCGCGATCAGGTCGGCGGTGGACGCGGGCTGGCCACGGTCGCGCAGCCGCCGCGCCACGGAGCGGGTCAGGGCGTCCGCCGCCACCTTCGGGCCGTGCTCCCAGAGGAGTTGGTAGTACTCGGGGGAGGGCATGCCGGACTGGTAGCCGCTGAACGCGTCGAGGCGGCGGAACGAGTAGGGGACCAGGTAGCTGGAGACTTCGGCGCCGTCCTCGGGGGCGGGGATCTCCGGCCAGCCTTCGTCTGACTCGTCCGGGGATTCGGCTAGTCGGCGTAGTGCGGGGGTGTGGAAGCCGCCGGTGACTACTACGACTGGTCGGTCTCCGGCATCTGCGACTGCCGCGCGGATCCAGCGTGCCATGTAGCGTTCGCGGACCTCGTCGCGCTCGCTGGCTTCGAGGTCGCCGCGTAGCAGGTCGAAGTACGCGGTCAGCCGCTCCTCGAGACCGTCCTCGTCTTCGACCTCGAACAGGCGGTCCCACAGTTCGTCCGCGTTCGAGGCCTGCATGCGGTCGAGCAGCTTCTCCAGCGCGGCCGCGTAGTGCAGTTCGACGTCCGCGTACCGGTTGGCCTGCTCGTGGAACGCCGGATGCCAGGCGGGCAGGTCGATGAACCGCTGCTGGGCCTTCGCCGCCTTGCCCGCCACGAGCGCGGCCCACTCCGGCGAGTACGCGCAGAAGGGTGCGAAGGACGCGACGCCGGGACCGCTGCTGAACACGGCGATCGGCAGGGTGTGCCGCAGGAAGAGCTCGCCCATCCGCTCGTTCATGTCGGCCGGGCCCTCGATCAGCACGTGCGCGGGCCGCAGCCGCTCGATCGTGCGCTTCACCAGGCGCGCGCACGCGGGGCTGTGGTGGCGCACGCCGATGTAGGTGACGGTCATGGAGATCTGCCGCCGCTCTCAGCTCTGCGGGAGCAGGTGCCGCGCCTCGTGCAGGTCGCGCCACGGCCCCTCGCCGCGCGCCCGCGCCTGCTTCTCCAGGTAGCGCCGCAGCCGCGCGAGGTCGTCCGCGTTGTCCTTCGCGACCGTCCCGGCCAGGCTCGCCACCAGGTCGGCCGCGTCGCCGGGCTCGCCGCGCAGGAACCAGCCGCGCAGGCCCACGGCGTGCGCCACGGACACCGCCTCGGCCGTGCTCATCACCGCGGACGGCCGGTCCAGCGGCGAGCCGTCCTCGGTCACCCCCGAGCGCAGGTCGCGGAAGGCGCCGACCAGCACCTCCAGCACGTCCCGGCGCGGCGGCACTGCCACGCCCGAGGCATCGAGCAGCCGCGCGGACTCCTCCTCGACGAGCGCGAGTTCGGTCTCGAAGTCGGGGATCGGGAACACGGTCTCGAAGTTGAACCGCCGCTTGAGCGCCGCGCTCATCTCGTTCACGCCGCGGTCCCGGGTGTTCGCCGTCGCGATCACGTTGAAGCCCGCGCGGGCGAAGACCGTGCCCGCGGCGCCCAGCTCCGGTACCGCGAGGGCGCGCTCGGACAGCGGCGACAGCAGCGTGTCCTGCACCTCCAGCGGACAGCGGGTGATCTCCTCGAAGCGCACGATCAGGCCCTCGGCCATGCCGCGCAGCAGCGGCGCCGGCACCAGCGCCCGTTCGCTCGGCCCCTCGGAGACCAGCAGCGCGTAGTTCCAGCCGTACTTGATCTGGTCCTCGGTGGTCGCCGCGCCGCCCTGGATGGTCAGCGTGGACGTGCCGCACACGGCCGCCGCGATCAGCTCGCTGAGCAGCGACTTGGCCGTGCCGGGCTCGCCGACCAGCATCAGGCCTCTGCTGGTGGCCAGGCTGACCAGGGCGCGGTCCACCAGCGCCGGGTCGCCGACGAACTTGCGGGTCACGCCCAGTTTCGGGTCGCCGACCACGAAGGCGCGCACGGCCTGCAGGCTCAGCCGCCAGCCGGGCGGCCGGTGCCCCTGGTCGGCGGCGGCGAGCCGGTCGAGCTCGGCGGCGAAGCGCAGTTCGGCGGGCGGCCGCTGGATCGCGGCCTCGGCGGGGGAGCGGGTCATCGGGGCCTCAAATCATCATGCGGCTCAGGTCGCCGATGAGCTCGGAGACGGTCAGCGGGTCGAGGTCGTGCAGGCCGGAGGACGTCGTGGCGCTCTTCGCGGCGCCCAGCGAGGCGGTGTCGTGCAGGACGACGTGCCCGAGCCGCTGCTTCGACAGGTACTCGTCCGCGAAGCCGTCGCCGAGGCCCGGGTAGATGCCGACGAACAGCCAGCGGCCGTCCAGCGTGGGCCGCTTCAGGAAGTCGTCGGTGCTGTAGTTGCGCGAGCCGACGAGCTCCCAGCCGCGCTTGAACAGCCCGCGGACCTCCTCGACCGGCACGTTCACGTTGCTGAAGCGGCTGAACGGCGCACCGGCCCGCTCCGCCTCCGTCAGCGTGTTGATGGCGCGGCCGAGCTGCGCGAAGGGCTGCACGATCTCGTAGTCCGCGAACAGCTCCGACCACGTGGACAGGTCCGCGCCGAGTTGCAGCGGATGCGCCACGCGGACCGCGCACTGCTCCGGCAGCTCGAACAGCTCGTCATCGACGTCTGCGAAGCCGCCGTCCTCGGCCACGCGGAACGCCGTGGTCACGCCCTCGATCTCGCTCAGCCAGACCACGCCGCGCACCACCCGCCACAGCACCGGATGCTGGTGCAGCAGCGTGCGGAACTCCTCGGCGCTCCACGACCGGCCGAGTGCCATGCCCGACTCGAAGCGCGTCACGGCGTGCGCCACGACGGCCTGCACGTCCTCGGTCAGCGCCTCCAGCCGTTCGCGTGCGGCGGCCGCGAGCTCCGCGTCGTCCGCCTCGCCGGGCATCGGCAACTCCGCGAACGTCACCCGCGATTCGTCGATGACCTGCGGCTTCGACTGCTCATCGAACGTGACGCGGAACCGGCGCAGCCCGTAGTCCAGCCACGCCGCGCCCGACTCGTCGAGGCCGAGGTCCGGCAGCAGCCGGTCCGCGAGCTGATCGACCGTCAGGCCGCGCAACGCCGCCGTGCGCGCGATCCGCTGCTGGGCCTGCCGCTTGAGGCCCTTGCGCGGCTGCGTCTGCACGAGGTGGTCGAGCTGGAGCTCGGGCTCGTCCTCGCCCTCCTCGGGAGTCGTGTCGATCCCGGTCGCCGTCGCGAAGCGGTAGACCTGGAACAGCGCCGCGTCGTCCCCGACGTCGACCATCACATCGAGCCCCGCGACCGCGCGATGATGCCCGTTCTCGCGCGGCCAGGCGACCATCAGCGGCACGAGGCGGCGCACGGTCTCCGCGTCGCCGATCGTGCCCTGAGCGGTGAGGATCCACGCGTGATCGCTCGGGTAGTCGGCCGTGCGCCACGCGGCCAGCAGCGCCTGCGCGAACGCGGCGAGCGAGGCCGGATCGGCGAACTGCCGCACCACTTCCAGGCCCGCGTACGGATCGCCCGGCCTGGAGATCGCGAGCATCGCCATCACGTGCTGCGTGGCCTGCTCGGATATCCCCGCGCTCCGGTCCCGCAGCAGGATCTGCGGCAGATGCGTCTCCAGCAGCCAGGCCGGGAGCTTCGGCATGCGCGCGGGCAGCAGGTCGAGCCGGTCGACCGCGACGACCTCGCCGACCCGGGCCGCGGCCTCCGCGCCGTACCCGCGCTCGGCGACCGCCACGACGTCGAACCCGAGGTTGAGGGCGAGATACCGCAGCGCGGCCTCCGCTCCGGGCCGCAGCGCCTTGTCGGTCCCCAGCGC
Organism: Actinospica sp.; assembly: GCA_035493475.1. Taxonomy (GTDB): domain Bacteria; phylum Actinomycetota; class Actinomycetes; order Streptomycetales; family Catenulisporaceae; genus Actinospica. Next base: position 163,259 of record DATJIF010000170.1, on the reverse strand, counting down.
GTCCGGGATCAGCAGCGTCGCCGCGTCCTCGGTGTGCCGCTCGAACCAGCTGCGGGCGTCGGCGCGCACGGTCTTGAGCCGCAGCATCCAGTCCGCCATCAGCCGTGCCACGCGCAGGTCCACGATCGGCTGGAACACCGCGCTGCGGTTGGTCAGCGGCGTGCCGCGCTTCGGCGTGTAGAGCATCGGTTCGAGCACGTCGATCCCGAAGCGCCCGAGCAGCGAGCCCCACGCCCACACCTTGTCCGCGTCGTAGGACTGGTTGCGCAGGTGCTTGAGCGCCGCGCGGGCCCGGTCCTCCGGCGCGACGAGCAGCGCGACCCGGTCCCAGATGTCCTGGCGGCTGGACCCGTTCTTCTCGATCGAGTCGAGGACCTTCTCCCAGTCCACGTTCGTCTCGGCCGGGTCGATCCGGTCGAACTCGGCCTGCTCGCCGGGCAGCCAGTCCACCCGGCTGATCGCGGGCGCCTGGAGCGCGAACGGCGACCGGAGGTTCGTCGCACGGGGCTGTTTCGCGGTCCACGGCGGATCGACCAGCAGGTCCGGCAGCGCGGAGTCCGGCGCGACCGGCCGCCCCTGGATCTGCACGCGCAGCTGGTCCACGAGCACGAGCTCCGGCGCGGAGACGACGAAGCGGACGTCCTCGACCAGATCCGGGTACTGCTTCAGCAGCGTCGTGAGCAGGCGCTGCGCGGTCTCGGCCGCCTCGTCCCCGGTCGCCGCGAGCCTGGCGAGCAGCCGCATCGCACGGCGCGGGAAGCGGTGCGCGGCCTCCATCACGTACTTCTGCACGAGCTTCACGTTCAGCCGCGCGACGAGCTCGGCGAACGCCGCGTCGGACGGGATCCGCGCGAGGGCGTCCAGCGCGTTCCGCTTCGTCTCCGCGGTCGAGTTGCCGTCGAGGACCTGCGGGAACAGCGGCACCGCGGCAACGCCCAGGGACGCCGTCGCGGTGGCGATCACGCCCAGCTCGCTGTAGTTGACCTGGAACGGGGCACGCTTGCGGAGCGCCGCCAGGTCCGCCTCCGTGGTGATCGAGCACTGCATCAGCCTCGTCCACGGAGCCCACTTGGACTTCGTGAGCCGCGCCCTGCCCACGCGCTCGCAGACCTCGGAGAGCCACTGCGCCTCCGTGGGCAGCAGGTAGGAGACGACGACGCGCTCCCGGAGCTCCGCGCGCAGTTCCGCGAGATCCTCGACGACGGCCTTATATATAGTGTCGTCCGCCGCCGCGAGGTAGCCGCGCGTCCGCCGCAGGACCCCGAGCCGATTGCCCGCCAGGCCGTCGTATCCGACCTCGTACACGAAGCGGTCCGCGACGTGCGAGTCCCATCCGCAGGTCAGCACGCAGGACCAGACGGTCGCGGCGGCCGCGAAGCGCAGGCCGTGCGCCGTGACCCACGCATCGACGTGTGTGACCGGGTCGATCTTGAGGTTCGAGCGTTCGAGCAGCACCAGCAGGGCGGCGGCGCTCGCCGGCGACGGCTTCCCGGCCAGGTGCTCGCGCAGCGCCTCGGCCGCGGCCGGAAGGGTCCTGGCGTTCGACGCGCACTTCTCGATGTCGTTCGGGGAGAGCGATTCGAGCAGCGCGTCCCACTCGGCGGTCGAACCCGTGTGTTCGGGGACGTGTATCGCTACGCCCGCGGGTATCGCCCCATGCCGCGGATGGATCGCCTCGTGCCACTCCCGCGGCACGACGAAGCGCTCCTCGTCCTCGACGTCGACCACGTCTCGCACGTCGCCCCTCCCTGTCCGGCCTCTCTCTTGGGCGACATCCTAGAGAGATCCACTGACAGGATGTGAACGACACTTGCGGGCCAAGACGTACCAGGTCAGCGCGAGGAAGAGCAGCGCGAAGCCGCCGAGCCAGGCCCAGCCCTGCACCGCCGAACCGGAGAAGGTGGCGCCGTACGAGGCGAGCAGCGGCGGACCGAGCGGGGACGAGCCGTGCGCCCACAGGGCATTGAGACCGACGCCGCGGCCGAGCGCCTCGTACGCCCAGCGGTTCGTCATCGCCCAGCTGATCGCCGAGCCGACGATGCCCATCTGCGGCACGGGCACGAACGCGCCCGAGAAGAGCACCTGCGGGAAGCACAGCAGCGGGAGCATCAACGTGGCCTGACTCGGCTCGGACACGGCCGCCGACGCGAGCAGGCCGAGGGTGAGCGCGGCGGCCGAGGCGAGCACGGTCGTCAGGAACAAGGACCCGTAGACGCCCGCACTCGCCGACGGCAGCCGGTCCGTGGCGCGCAGAATCAGCAGCAGCAATGCGTCGGCGGCCGCCAGGACCGGGAGCAGCAGCGCGATCTTCGAGGCCAGATACGGCCCGAGGCGCAGCACCGTACGGCGTTCCCGGCGCACGATCGCCAGTTCGGTGCAGATCTGCAGCAGCCCGTAAGTCAGTCCGAAGAAAAACGCGCCGAACGCGATCCAGAACATGATCATCGCCGAGCTGCCCGGATTGTCGTGCGCCGGATCGAAGGCGTGCGGCCGGAACAGCATCGCGAACATCGCGGCGATCATGATCGGCGAGCCGACGACGACCGCCGCCGAGAGCCTGTTGCGGGTCAGGATCGCGGCGGAGCGCTGCGTGAGCAGCCACCACTGCCGCAGCGCGCCGGGCGCCCGCGACTTCTGCTGGGCCGCGGACTCGACGGGAGCGGGCGGCGTGGGCGGAGGCAGCGCGGGGGCGGAGGGCACGTCGGCCGGGTCGATGCCGTAGACCTCTTCGATGCTCGCCACGTCGAAGGCCGCGGCCAGTTCTCCGGGCGCGCCGCGATAGAGCAGCTTGCCCGCCGCGAGGAACGCCACCGCGTCGGCATGCGAGAGATCGGCCGGATTGTGCGTCGTCAGCACGACGGTCGTACCGCTGCGTGCCAGGTCGCGCAGCAGGACCATCAGCCGGGCCGCGGCCGCGGGATCGAGCCCTGACGTCGGTTCGTCGAGAAACAGGGCACGTGGTTGCGTCAGCAGTTCGACCGCGATGCTCGCCCGCTTGCGTTCACCGCCGGACAGCGAACCCACCCGCCGATCGGCCAACGCCTCCAGGCCGAGCGCCGCCAGCACCCGCGCGACGGCCGCCGCCACCGCGTCCGCGCCGGAATCGCGCGGAAGTCTCAGCCGTGCCGCGTATATCAGTGTCCTGGACAGGGCAAGATCCAGGTGGACGATGTCGTCCTGCGGCACGAAGCCGATGCTCCCCGCCGGGTGCCCGGCCGCCAGCTCGCCCAGCAGGGTGGTCTTCCCCGCCCCGCTCGGCCCGGCGACCGCCAGCACCGCGCCCGGCGGCACGTCGACGTCCACGCCGTCCAGCAGAGCCCGACCGCCGGCCCGTCGCGCGACCAGTCCGCGCGCCTCGATACGCAGGCCCTGTGCGCCCATCCGGCGCCACCTCCACCTTTCGTACTCTGACAAACCAGCTCACACTCTAGGCAAAAGGCGATTCCGCGTGAAGATCGGCGGGGGCACCCGTATGAGCAGTAGCATGGAGAAATCGACAGGCCACGGACATGCGGCCGCTGAGCGCTTCGCCCGGTTGCGCGCCGACGAGTACGCGTACCTCGACGATCAGGGCCACATCTACCTCGACTACACCGGCGCCGGGCTGCCCGCGCGCTCCCAGCTCGCCGCCCACCAGGACCGGATCACCGCGGGCTGCTACGGGAACCCGCACTCGGAGAACCCCACCTCGCGCGCGTCCACCGAGCTGGTCGAGAGCACCCGGGAGCGGATCCTGGAGCACCTGTCCGCCGACCCGGCCGAGTACGCGGTGGTGTTCACCCAGAACGCGACCGGCGCCTGCCGGCTGGTCGGCGAGGCCTTCCCGTTCCGGCGCGGCGGCCGCCTGGTGCTGCCGCTGGACAATCACAACTCGGTCAACGGCCTGCGCGAGTTCGCCCGGGCCGGCGGCGCCGACGTCGTGTACGTGCCCTTCGACACCCCGGACCTGCGGATCGGCGCCGACGCGCTGGCCGCCGCGCTCGCCGGAAAGCGGGCCGGGCGCTCCGGGCTGCTCGCGTACCCGGCGCAGAGCAACTTCACCGGCGTCCGGCACTCGCTGGACTGGATCGAACTGGCGCACGACCGCGGCTACAGCGTGCTGCTGGACGCCGCCGCCTACCTGCCCACCGGGACGCTCGACCTGCGCCGGGTCAAGCCGGACTTCGTCACCGCGAGCTGGTACAAGGTCTTCGGCTACCCGACCGGCGTCGGCGCCCTGATCGCGCGCCGCGACTCGCTCGCCCGGCTGCGCCGCCCCTGGTTCTCCGGCGGCACGATCCACGTGGTCAGCGCGCAGGGCGGCTGGCACCGGATGGCCGAGGACGAGTCGGCCTTCGAGGACGGCACGCTCAACTTCCTGTCCATCCCCGACGTCGCCACCGGCCTCGACCACATCGCCTCCGTGGGCCTGTCCGCCGTCGCCGCGCACGTCGCGGAACTCACCGGCCGCCTGCTCGACGGACTGCGTGCCCTGCGACACGGCAACGGCGCGCCGCTCGTGCGCGTCTACGGGCCCGAAGACACCGACCGGCGCGGCGGCACCGTCGCGCTCAACGTGCTCGACCCGGACGGCAGGGTCGTCGACGAACGCGCCGTCGGCCGGGACTCCGCTGCCCGCGGAATCTCGTTGCGCACCGGCTGCTTCTGCAACCCCGGCGCCGGTGAGGAGGCCTTCCGGATCTCCCGCCGGCTGCTGCGCGGCTCGGCGATCGGCCGGATGGGCGGCGCCACCCTGGACGACTACCTCGCCGAACTCGGCATGCCCTCCGGCGGCGCCGTCCGCGTCTCGCTGGGCATCGCGTCCGCGCCTTCCGACCTCGACGGGTTTCTCGGTTTCGTCGAGCACGAATACCGGGACCGGCCGGCCGAGGCCGCTGCCACCAGCCTGGCACCTCGACTACGGTGTTGAGTATGACTTCTGAGACAGTGCGCGCGACGTCGTTCGGCGCGGCGGCGGGGGAGTACGACCGGTACCGGGTGGGCGTCCCCGACGAGGTGGTCGACCGGCTGCTGCCCGGCGGCGTCGATGCGGTGCTCGACCTCGGCGCCGGGACCGGGGCGATGACCAGGCGGCTGGTCGGCCGGGCGGCCAAGGTCTACGCGGTCGATCCCGACACCCGGATGCTGTCCGTGCTCGCCGAGGGCTGCCCCGAGGCCGAGACGCACGAGGGCACCGCCGAGCGCATCCCGCTGCCGGACGACGCCGTGGACGCGGTCGTCGTCGCCTCGGCCTGGCACTGGATGGATCCCGACGCCGCGCTGCCCGAGCTCGCCAGGGTGCTGCGACCCGGCGGCAAGCTCGTCCTCGTCTGGAACCGGCGGGACCGCACCGTGCCCTGGGTCGCCGATCTCGAGGAGGCCCGCAAGCGCATCACCGGCGGCGACGACTACGTGGACGAGCGGATCCGGTACTTCATGGCCGAACCGTGGCTGCCGGACGCCGCTCGCTTCGGCCGGGTCGAGACCGCCGACATCCGCTGGGACGCGGAGCTGACCAAGGAGGAGATCGCCCGGCTGATGACCACGTACGGCTCGTTCATCTCCGCGCCGGAGGACCGCAAGCCCGAGATGCTCAGGGAACTGATCGACTATGTGCACGCCGACGAGCGCGTCGCCCCGGCCGAGGACCGGGAGGACGCGCTCGTCGCGCTGCCGATGGTCTGTCACATGTGGCGCGCCACGGTCACTGGCTAGCGGACGCCGCCTGCACGAACGAGTCCGTGTACGTCAGCGACAGGTCCACGTTGCGGCCTTCGACCACCGGGTCGAAGGCCGACAGCACCCGGTCCACGCTCTGCGGCCCGTCGGCGGGCATCAGGCCGGTCGGGCTGAACATCCCGATCTCGTTGGCCAGCGCCTCCTGGTACGCGGTCTTGCCCGCCGCGCCGTAGTACGTCGAGGGCACCACCGCGGCGATCTGCGCGGCCGAGTGCGTCTGGATGTAGCCCAGCGCCTCCACCAGCGCGTTCACCATCTTCTGCACGGTCGCCTTGTTCTTCTGCACGTACGCGGTCTCGAACGACAGCGCGGTGCCCGGGTACGGTCCGCCGAGCGCCGCCTGCGTGCCGCTGACCGAGCGCAGGTCCACGATGATCTTCGCCGCCTTCTTCGCCAGCAGCGCGGACACCGTCGGCTCCGTCGTGACGCCGACGTCGATCTCATCGTTCTTCATCGCCGCGACGAACGTGGAGCCCGCGCCGACGTTGACCGGATGCAGGTTGCTGAGCGTCACGCCGTTGTGCACGGCCAGGTAGTCGGCGACGAACTGCGTCGAGCTGCCCAGGCCGGTGATGCCGAGCTTCTTGCCCGACTCCTGCGCGGGCGACGTGATCGCGGACGCCTCGTCGGTGCGCACGAGCTCGACCATGCCGGGGGCCTGGTTCAGCTGGATGACCGACTCGGTCGAGACGCCCTTGGCCCGCAGGTCGATGTTGTGGTCGTAGAACCCGATCACGCCGTCGGCCTGGTGCGAGAGCATGTCCTGCCAGTTCTGGGCGCCGGTGCTGGTGTTGACCACCTTCACCGTGACGCCCTGCTTCGTGAAGTAGCCGAGCTGCTGCGCGAGCACCAGCGACAGGTAGGTCGCGTTCGTCACGTTGGAGACGGCGATGGTGACCGTCGCCGGATCCGAGACGGACGCCGCGTTCTGCTGCGTGCCCGAACTGCTGGAGCACCCCGCGGCGGCCAGGGAAGCGGCCGCGAGCAGGGATATCGTCAGGTTTCTCATACGTGCGCGATGCATCGGTGGGCTCCGAGTCTCTCGTCAGGTGTGGGTGGGACCGGAAGGCCGTCCGCGCGGCTTCCACCGCAGCAGCCGGCGTTCCAAGACCGTGATCAGGCCCTCCGCGAGGGCGGCGAGCAGCGTGGTGACGACGAGCCCCGCGTACACCCCGTCCGGGTCGAAGTTGCCCTGCGACTGCTCGATCAGCAGGCCGAGACCCTGCGTGGCGCCGAGGATCTCCCCGACCACGGCGCCGGTGATGGCCAGCCCGAACGCGACCCGCAGGCTGGCGATGATCCAGCTGAACGCCGAGGGCAGCACGACGTGCAGCGTGACGGACCCGCGGCTCGCGCCCAGGATCCGCGCGTTCGCGATCAGCCCCTGGTCCACGTCCCGCGCGCCCTGGAAGGCGTTGAAGAACACGCTGAAGAACACCAGCACGACGGCGAGCGCGATCTTCGAGCCCATGCCGAGGCCGAACCAGATGATGAACACCGAGCCGAGCACGATGCGCGGCACCGAGTTCAGCGTGCCGATGTAGACGTTGAACACGCGCGCCAGGAACGGGATCCGGCCCAGCGCCATGCCCAGCAGCACGCCGAGCACCACGCCGAAGCCGAAGCCGATCAGCGTCTCCTGCAGCGTCACCCAGGCCTGCTGCCAGAGCGGGCCCTGCACGGTGCCGCGCCGGATCCACTCGTACAGCTCGCGGAACGTGCCGGTGGGCGAGCCGAAGAAGAACTCGCTGATGCTCTTGGTGTCCACCGCGACCTGCCAGGCGCCGAGCAGCGCGACCAGCAGCGTGACCTGGATGACCGGGACCGCGGAACGGCGAAGCAGAGTACGCATGTCAGCTCACAGTCGTCGCTCGGTCGTACGCGATCTGGACCTCGCTGCTCAGGCTGGACCAGATCTCCTCGTGCAGCTCCACGAAGCGCGGGTGGAAGCGGATCTCCCGCGGCGAGCGCGGCCGCGGCAGGTCGACCTCGAACTCCTTCTTCACGGTGGCCGGGCGCGCGGTCAGCACGACGACCCGGTCGGCGAGCGCGATGGCCTCCTCCAGGTCGTGCGTGACGAACAGCACCGAGGCGCCGAGCGACTCCCAGAGTCCCAACAGCTCCCCGGCCATGATCTGCCTGGTCTGCGCGTCGAGGCCGGAGAACGGCTCGTCCATCAGCAGGATCCGCGGATGGTTCACGAAGGTCTGCGCCAGGGCCACCCGCTTGCGCATGCCGCCGGACAGCTGGTGCGGATAGTGCTGCTCGAAGCCGCCGAGCCCGACCCGGCGGATCCAGTCCAGCGCCCGGTCGTGCGCCTCGTGCCTGCCGGCGCCGCGGAACCGGGGCCCGGCCGCGACGTTGCCCAGCACGGTCTTCCACGGGAACACGGCGTCGTTCTGGAACACGAAGCCGGTCCGCGGATCCGTGCCGGCCAGCTCGGCGCCGTCGGCCAGGATCACGCCGTCGCTCGGCCGCTCCAGGCCCGCGACCATCGACAGCACCGTCGACTTGCCGCAGCCGGTCGGGCCGATCAGCGCGCAGAACTCGCCGGGTCGCAACTCCAGATCGAAGCCCTCGACGACGGTGCGCGCCCCCTGCTTCGGGTCGGCGAACCGCTTCGTCAGGGCACGGAGTTCGAGCAGCGGAGGGGGAGCGTCTGCTTGCACGGCCGCTGCCTCCCATCGTGAACGGAATTCGACACCCCCGACGTACGAGTGATGAGAATGCCATCACCGCGACGGACGCAACAAGAGTGTTCGACGGGACGCTACTAACTTAGGATCATTTGTTGCAGACCATTCAATCGCTGTGCCCTAAAGTACGGCCATGCGGTCGGGAGGCCGGGTGACCCACCATCCGGATACGGGGCTCCCGCAGCGCGTCGCCCTGGGTGTCCTGCTGCGGTCATTTCCGCCTGCCCAGGTGGACCTGGTGCTCGACGCCGCCGACCGCCGCGAGCAGCGCCAGCGCCTGCTGCCCGCCCGCCTCATGGTCTATTTCACGCTCGGTATGTGGATCTTCAAATCGCTGTCCTACGAGCAGATCCTCGCCGAGATATTGATCAACGCGCCCGGCCTCGCGCTGCCCGCCGCCGTGGACGAGCCGGCCAGCGCCGCCGCGATCGGCCGGGCCAGGCGGCGGCTCGGCGTCGAACCGCTGCGGCTGCTGTTCGAACAGGCGGCCGGCGCCTCCGGAACCCCGGCGCCCGCGAGCTTCCGCGGTCTTCGGCCGGTCTGGCTGCGCCGGGTGGACGTCAGCGTGCCCGCCAGCCCCGCCAACCTGGAGGGCTTCGGCGCGATGTCCCGCACCCGGATGAGCGTGCTGATCGAGGACTGCACCGGCCGGGTCGTCGCCGCCGCGGTGGCCGACGGCTCCGACGTGCCGGAACGCCTGCTCGCCGAGGCCGACCTGGCCGGCAGCATGCTGATCGTGGACGAGCGGCCGCTCAGCGCCCGGCTGTGGACGGCGGCCGAGCGGCTCGGCGTGCAGCAGCTCTGGCCGCTGTCCGAGGGCCGGCAGCTCGCCGCCGCCACCCGGCTGCCGGACGGCTCCGCGCTCGGCAAGCTCACCGCGGACGACGGCTCCGAACTCGTGGCCCGGGTCTTCGCCCGGCCCGGCGGCGGCGCCCCGGCCCGGCTGGCCAGCACGATCCTGGACCACCGGCTCGCCCCGGCCGCCGAGCTGGCCGCGCTCTACGAGGCGCGGCGCGGCGGCGCCGACTTCGCGGCCGTCGCGGCCTACCGCGGCGGCGACATGCTCGAACTGAGATCAAAGGACCCTGAAATGGTTAGGCAGGAGCTTTATGCAATGCTCTGCGTTCACCATGCGATCGGCGATCTCATCAACTCGGTGCCGCCGGTCACCTAAGTCAGTAGTCGCGCGCTCTTGGCCGCCCAAGTTCCCCTGTGCTCAAATACCGGTTACCCACACCGCCGAATTTCATTGCGAGGATCAGTGCGCGAGTCAGGTACCGCGGACCGACGGCGGCGCTGGAGGCTGCGTGATCTGCGGCTGCGCGCGAGGCTGGCATTCCTCGTGCTGGTGCCGCTGATCGCCGGAATCGCCCTCGCCTCCGGACGCGTGATCAGCGAGAACGCCACGATCAGCTCGGAGAACGACCTGAGCGGGCAGGCCCACGTGGCGCTCACCATGGCCGGGCTCGTCCACGCCGTCCAGGACGAGCGCGACCTCGTCGAGGTCTACCTCACCAACGGCGAACAGAGCCCTGACCTCAGCGCTCTGACGAAGGCCGAGGCCGGCACCCAGGCCCGGATCACCGAGTTCGACGCGGCCGTGCACGGCGCCGACGCCGGGGCGCTGGCCTCGCTGCCCGACTCCACCCGCACGCTGATGCAGCGCGCCGTGGCCCGGCTCGGCGACCTGCAGACCCTGCGCACCTCGGTGACCAGCCTCGGCGCCGGACGGCCGATCTACCAGGCCTACACCACGATCATCAGCGACCTGCTGAACTTCAGCAACCAGCTCGGCACCGACACCACCGACCACGCGCTCGCCTCGTACGTCAGCACCCTGGCGCTCGTCGAGCAGGCCGGCGAGCAGACCTCCCAGGAGCGCGGCTACCTCGTCGGCATCCTCGGCGCCGGCGGACAGCTGCTCGCCCAGCAGGAGGACCTGGTCCAGGCGCAGGCGCAGTACAACAGCACCCTGGCGACCATCGACGCCCAGGCGCCCGCGGCCATCGTCGACCTCTACCAGGCCGACGTGGGCGGCAACGCCACCGGAGCCGCCGACAGCACGGTCCAGCAGACCATCGACGCCGCCCTGCAGGACTTCCCGGTCAGCCAGATCGGCGTGACCGACACCACCGCGTACAGCGAGTCCACCGCCAAGGTGAACCAGATCCGCGCGATCGAGGCCGTGGTCGGGCAGGACATCATGACCCGCACGTCCGCGCTGATCGCCTCCGCGCGCGACGACCTCTACCTCAACCTCGGCATCATCGTCGCGGTGCTGCTGCTCGCCTTCATCGCCACCGTCGTCATCGCCCGCTCCATCAGCCGCCCGCTCCAGGTGCTGCGCACCTCGGCGCTGGACATCGCCGACGTGCGGCTGCCCGCCGTCATCGAGCGGCTGCGCGACCCGGCCCGGGCCGAGCAGCCCATCGACGTGCACCCGATCGCGATCGACAGCGCCAACGAGGTCGGCAGCGTGGCCCGCGCCTTCGACGAGGTGCACCACGCCGCCGTCCGCCTCGCCAGCGAGCAGGCGCTGCTGCGGGCCAGCGTCAACGCCGTCTTCACCAACCTCTCCCGGCGCAGCCAGACCCTCGTGGAACGGCAGCTCTCGCTGATCGACGACCTGGAGAGCGGCGAGGGCGAGCCCGGACGGCTGGCCCAGCTCTTCCGGCTCGACCACCTGGCCACCCGGATGCGCCGCAACAACGAGAACCTGCTCGTCCTCGCCGGCGAGGAGTCGGCCCGGCGCTGGACCGAGGCGGTGCGCCTGGTCGACGTGGCCCGCGCGGCCGCCGCCGAGGTGGAGCACTACGAGCGGATCATCCTCGGCGAGGTCCCGCGCGTCGGCATCGTCGGCCAGGCCGCCCCCGACATCGCGCACCTCGTCGCCGAGCTGCTGGAGAACGCCACCGCGTTCTCGGCGCCGCAGACCAAGGTCTGGATCGCCGCCCGAGCCGCAGAGGACAACGGTGTCGTGCTGCGGATCGAGGACGCGGGCATCGGCATGAAGCCCAACGAACTCGAGGAGGCCAACGAGCGGATCGCCAACCCGCCCGTCGTCGACGTCTCCGTGGCCCGCCGAATGGGCCTGTACGTCGTGGGCCGTCTGGCCGCCCGCTACGGCATCTCGGTGCGGCTGGCCAGGTCCCAGGCCGGGGGAGTCGCGGCCCTGATCCACCTGCCCGCCCACCTGATCACCCAGTCCCTCGGCGAGAGCCTGGGCGGCCGCAGCCAGGTCGACGACGAGTTCTACGCCCTCTCCCGCCAGTTCGCCCGCGCCGCCAACCAGGGCACCGGCGTGATCACCGACCTGTCCGCCCTGCCGCTGCCCCAGGCGTTCGAGGCGGAACCCGAAGACACCGGCTGGTTCCAACCCTCCGAGGATCGCAAGTCCGAGCCCGAGGTCCCGCAGCCCGCGGCCCAGCAGACGCAGCCGCCGCCGCTGCCCCCCGAATTCCTGCAACAGCCGCCGTCCCAGCCCCAGTCCCCGTTCCCGCCCCCGCCGCGCATGCCGCAGTCCCCACTGCCCCAGGCCGCGTCCTTCCCGCAGCAGGAACCGCTGCGCCCCCGCCTGCAGCCCCGCGCCCCCCTCCCGCAACGCCACGCCCGCCCCAACCCGGCCCCCGCAGCCGCCGAGCAGCAGCGGGACCCGGCGCCGGTCGAGCCGACCCCGATCTTCGAGGCCATCGAGTCCGAGTGGTTCCGCCGCCGCGAACAGGCCCGCGCCGCCGCCACCGCCAACCGCTCGGCGGCCTCCCACCGCACCGACCCCCTCCCCGACCCGCCCCGCCAGACCGCGGGCCCCGCGCAGCCGGGCCAGGGCGCCGCCTTCGCGTTCCCCGCACAGCCGGGGCCGCAGGAGCCGCCGTCGGTCCCGCCGCCCGCCGCTCCCGCCCCGTTCCCCGCCGCCGCGTCCGCCGCCGACCCCGCGCAGCCCGCCACGGCCCCCGCTGCCGCCGCCGAGTGGACCTCCCCGGCGGACGAGGGCTGGCGGGCCGCGCAGGCGCTCAGCAACCCCGCGCAGGACGGCGTGACCCAGGCGGGCTTGCCGCGCCGCACGCCGCGCGCCAATCTCGTACCGGGACGGGCAGGCGGCACCGGAGCCGCCCGAGCCGTGCCGCCGCAGCACCTGCGCCGTGATTCGCCCCCCGGAGGCAGGCCGTGACCCAGAGCCCCGAGACGTGGAGTCCCGCATGGAAGAGCTGAGCCAGGCCGCCAAGGATCTCAACTGGCTGATCAACAACTTCGTCGACCAGGTGCCGAAGGTGGCGCACGCCGTCGTGCTCTCCTCGGACGGACTGGTGATGGCCTACTCCGACGGCCTCGCCCGGGACCGCGCCGACCAGCTCGCCGCCGTCGCCTGCGGCCTGGCCAGCCTCACCGTGTGCGCGGCGAAGATCTTCGACGGCGGCTCGGTCACCCAGACCATCGTCGAGATGAAGCGCGGCTTCCTGTTCGTCATGCAGATCAGCGACGGCTCCGTGTTCGCGGTCATGGCCGCGCCGGAGTGCGACATGGGCCTGGTTGGGTATCAAATGACTCTGGTCGTCGAGCGGACCGGGGACGTGCTGACCCCGTCGCTGCGCGAGGAGCTCCAGGCTTCGCTGCCGAAGCGTTAGCGGCGGGGATACGTGACTGACGACGACGCGGGCGAGACGACGAAGGGAGACGGCCGGTGAACGCGGACGGTTCCTCCCCTTTCGTGCGCCCGTACGCGGTCACCGGCGGACGCACCCAGTCGTACGGCCCGCTCGCGGTCGAGGCGCTGGTGTGCACCACCGCCCGGGGCCGCGAGGTGATGCACACCCTCGTGCCGGAGTACGAGGCGGTGTGCCGGATCTGTGCCGAGGTACGCTCGGTCGCCGAGATCGCCGCACTGCTCGGCGTCCCGCTCGGCGTGGCCGGAGTCGTCGTCGGCGACCTGGCCGAATACGGGCTCGTGGTCGTCGAGCCCACCGACGGGGACGCGGTGCCCGACATACAGCTGCTGGAAAGGGTGCTCAGTGGACTTGAGAACCTCTGAGAAGCGGATCACCTCGGCGAAGATCGTGGTCGCCGGGGGTTTCGGCGTGGGCAAGACCACCTTCGTCGGCGCGGTCTCCGAGATCGATCCGCTGACCACCGAGGCGGTGATGACCGCCGCGAGCCACGGCGTCGACGACCTCACCGTCATCCCCGACAAGGTCGCCACCACCGTGGCCATGGACTTCGGCAGGATAAGCCTCGCCGACGACCTGATCCTGTACCTGTTCGGCACCCCCGGCCAGAACCGCTTCTGGTTCATGTGGGACGACCTCTGCCGCGGAGCCATAGGCGCGGTCGTCATCGTCGACACCAGAAGGCTCGCCGACTGCTTCTCCGCCATCGACTACTTCGACGACGCCAGGCTCCCCTACGTCATCGGCGTCAACACCTTCCACGGCCTCCAACCCCACGCCATAGACGACGTCCGCGAGGCCCTGGCCGTCCCCCCGCACGTCCCCGTCCTCCCCTGCGACGCCCGCAACCGCGACTCCGTCAAGGCCGTCCTCGTCCAACTGGTCCGCCACGCCATCTCCTCGGTGGCGGTCCAGGCGTAGCCCGCGGTGGATGGCGGGCCGTGCGGGGCCGGACGCTGGGGTAGGGTGGCGGGCTGGAACGGGAGGCACGGCGGAGGGCTTGAGTGGTGGCGGCGGACGCGGGGGGATCCAGGGGAGTCGGGGAGCTCGCGGTGCTCGGCGGGCGACCGCTGGGGCCGCAGGATCCGGCGGTGGTGGGGCGGTATCGGATCCACGCGCTGCTCGGCATCGGCGGGATGGGGCGGGTCTATCTCGGCTGGGCGCAGAATCCCGGGTTCGGGGCGTCGCGGGCCGGGGCTTGGGTGGCGGTGAAGGTGATCCGGCCGGACCTGGCCGACAATCCGGAGTTCCGGCGTCGCTTCGCGCGTGAGTTGGAGACGGTCGGGCGGGTGCGCACGCCGTATGCGGCCGCTCTGGTGCAGGGTGAGGTCGAGGCGGAGCAGCCTTGGATGGTCACCGAGTTCGTGCCGGGGATCTCGCTGGCGGACGCGGTGCAGGGCGGTCGTGCGCTGCCTGCGACTTCGGTGTGGCGGTTGGCGCACGATCTGGGGAACGCGCTGGTCGCGGTGCATCAGGCGGGGATCGTGCACCGGGACGTCAAGCCGTCCAACGTGATCCTGGGCACCGGCGGGGCGAAGATCATCGACTTCGGTGTCGCGCACGCCTCGGACCTGAGCCAGCTCACCGCGACCGGGATGAACATCGGTACGCCGAGCTACATGGCCCCGGAGCAGGCGAAGACCGGCGACGTGTCCCCGGCTTCGGACATGTTCTCGCTCGGCGTGCTGCTGTATTTCGCCGCGACCGGCAAGCTGCCGTTCGGTGAGGGCGGCACGGCCGAGGTGCTTTTCCGCGTCGTGTACGAGGAGCCGGATCTCAGTGGTCTAAACGACGTCGAGCCGCAGTTGCGCGACCTGATTCTGCGCTGCATGGCGAAGGATCCGCTGCAGCGTCCGAATGCCGCCGGGGCTGTGGCGTTGGCGCGGAACGCAGCGGGGACGGGCGCTTGGTCGCCGGGTGACGCGGTGCAGTGGCCGGAGGCCCTCGCTGCGCAGATCCACGAGCGGACCCTCGCGGCCGGACGCACGCTGCCGGACCCGTCGCTCCCGGAGCTGCCGGAATCGGGTGGTCAGTCGAACCAGGAGCAGCCGAGCTCGGAGTGGTCTAGCGCGGAGCGGCTGAACCAGTGGCAGCGCGGATCCGGTCAGCAGAGTCATCAGCAGGGTCAGCAGCAGGCTGCGGCTCAGCTGTTTTCCGCACCGCCGGTGCCACCGCTGGTTCTGCCGTCTTCGGACTCGGAGCCCACGGTGTTCACGGGGTCGCGCGGCTCGAGCCGGGCGGACGCGGAGGCGCGGGCGGCGGGCCGGAAGCGGCATGGCGTGCTGATCGCGACGATATCGACGGTCGCGGTGCTCGCTCTCGGGGTGGGCGGGTACCTCGTGCTGCGGCCTGGCTCGGACGGTGCAGTGAGTACGGCTGGGGGTCAGGCGTCGGGTAGTTCGGCGGACGGCGGGGGCGCGGCGTCCGGGGCGGCTACGGGCGGTGGAGCTGGTGCGGGGGCTGGCGCGAGCGGGTCGGCGTCGGCGTCGGGTTCGTCCTCGGCGTCGGCGGGTGCGTCGCAGTCCGCGTCGGCGGGGACGGGTGCGGGGGCTGCGAGTGGTTCGGCGGGGGCGGCTTCTGCCGGTGCGGGGACGTCGGCTGCGGCGGCTACCAGTGCGGCGGCTTCGGCGACGGCCACGGGGTCATCGACATCGACTGGCTCGGGTTCCGGTTCCGGTTCCGGCGGGTCGGGCACGCCTAACAAGTACACGGCTGCTGAGGTGTGCGGGAGCGGATATCAGTCGGTCGCCTCGCACAGCATCACCGGCGCCACGATCTACCTGCTCTACAGCAACTCGGCGGGGGAGAACTGCGTGGTCACGCTTGCTACGAAGGTGAGTGGCAAGGTGTCGATGAGTGCGACGCTCCAGGTTCAGGGCGGCAACACGGGCAGCGACTCCGGGAGCTACACGTACTACGCGGGGCCGGTGAAGGAGGCGGCGTCCGGCAAGTGCGTGATGTACGGCGGCGGCTACAACGGGCAGTCGTGGAACAGCGGCTCGTGGAGTTACTGCGGTACCTGAGCCTGAGTCGGGCCACGTGGCGCCGCTACCGCATCGTGGACGCGCGTTGACAGGGCGTGGCGGGCTCGCCTAGCTTCCTGATCAATCCGAGGTTGTACGGAATATCCGGGGAGATCAACTGATGGAGCGTCTGACCTGCCGCAGGCACGTCGACTACGCCCGCGTCGAGAGCGCTCTCTGTTCGGCCTGAGGTCGCCGAACGGTACGCGCGCGGGCATATTTTCCCGGCCGCGCGGCGCACGCTCCAACTCCCGAATTCCGTCAGTTGCCCACGCTCACGCTGAGAGCGGAGACCTCCCATGCCCGGCAGCCCTGCCATAGCCGCCACCTCCTCCACCTCCTCCATCTCGACCGGAATCAGCCCTCCCGCCACGTCCTTGCGCGTCGCCGACAGTGGTCGACGCGGGGCGAGTGCGGGCGCCGTGTTGCGCGCGGTGCTCGAGGACGGGCCGATCGCGCGCAGTACGATCGCGCGGGTCACCGGACTCTCGCCCGCGTCCGTGACCGGGCACTGTAGTGAGCTGGCCGAGCTTGGGCTGCTGCGTGAGCTGCCGGATCAGGTGCGGTCGAACGGGGCGGGGCGGCCGCATATTCCGGTGGATATCGACGTGACTCGGCACCTCGCGGCGGCTGTGCATATCGCTGTGCGGATGACGACGGTTGCGCTGCTCGACTTGCGCGGCCGGGTGGTCGCACGTCAGCAGATGCCGCATGACGCCGCTCCGACCGCGCCCCCTACCCCGACTCCAACCGCGATCGTCGAGCGTGCGGCGCGGAGTATTGCCGAGTTGTATGCGGCGCACGGGGGTGGGGCGCGGTTGCTCGGGGTTGGCGTGGCTACCGGAGGGTGGGTCGATCCGGAGGCCGGCGTCGTGATGGACCATCCGCGGCTCGGCTGGTCGCTGGTGCCGCTGCGTGATCTGCTGAGTGAGCGCACGGGGCTGCCGGTGTACGTGGATGGGCACTCGCGGGCTTTGCTGCATGCCGAGGTGCTGTTCGGGGAGGCTCGACGGGTCGGCAGCGTGCTGCACGTGTTCGTGGGCAACGTGGTCGACGCGGCGTTCGCGACGCGCGGGGAGGCGCACTACGGGTCGCGGGCGCAGGCGGGGGCGATCGCGCATTTTCCCGTTGAGGGGAGCCGCGAGCCGTGTGCGTGTGGGCGGGTCGGGTGTCTCGAGGCGGCGGTGTCCGAGGAGACGCTGACGCGCCGTGCGCACGAGCGGGGGATCGTCGGCGCACCGGACATCAGGACGCTGTTCGAGGCGGCGCGGGGCGGGGACTCGGCGGCGACCGAACTGTTCGTGGAGCGCTCGCGGCAGGTGGGGCGGGCGGTCGCATTGCTGATGGACGTGTTCGGACCCGAGCGGGTCGTGGTGACGGATCCGACGCTGCCGTATCTGCCGCGTGCCCTCAACGCCCTGCGTATCGCCGCGCGGGAAAACGTGCGCACGGTATGCGACGTGGACAGTGTGTTGATGCCGACGAGTTTCCCGGGTCAGGTATTGGAGATCGCGGGCGGAGCCGTGCTGCTCGATGCGCTCTATCGGAATCCGCTCGGCGCCATTAATTCAGAAGATCTGAATGTTGACACCGTGGGGCGGTTCCGGTGACGATGGGAAGCATGGACCGACACCACGTCATCAACCTGGTCAAGCGCCGGGTCATCGACCTCATGCGCGTGGGCCGCTCCTTCTGTTGCCGGTAGCCGACCGGATTTCTCTTAAGCAAGCCACATTTGTTCGTGGCTGAGCTCTGCCCATTTTCAGCGTGCCCTGAAACGCGCCCGAATTTCGTCATTCGATTCGGCGTGGCGATGGGTGCTGCCCGGCTGCCGAAGATTGAGGAAACCCCCACCATGCCTTCCATATCCGAATCGCGTATCGATCGAAGACTGCTGCTGCGCTCGGTGCTCGCTACCGGCGCCGCCCTCGGGTTGAGCTCGGCGTGCGCATCGCCTGACTCGGACGGTGGCGCGGTGCTCGCGGCCGACGCCGCGCTGCCGAAGACCATCCCCACCGGGACGAGCCTGTCCATCGCCTCCGCGCTCGGCGCCGAGCAGCTCCAGCTCCAGCTGTCCGGGCTGATCAAGTCGCTGCCGTTCACGGTGTCGAGCTGGCCGAACATCGGTGCCGGTCCGGACGTGCTCGCCGCGTTCCGGGCGGGCTCACTCGATGTCGGCATCAACGCCGGGATCCCGCCGATCGAGGCGCACAACCAGGGCTACGAGACGCGGATCGTCGCGATCAACCAGACCCGCACGCCCACCTACGTGTTCGCGACGAAGCCGCACAGCACGATCGAGTCGGTGAGCGACTTCCGTGGGAAGAACCTCGCCTTCTCGCAGGGGCAGGCGCAGGGCGTCGTGCTGCTGCGGGCGTTGCAGAAGGCCGGGATCTCGTACAAGGACGTGAACCTGGTCAACCTGACGAGTGACCAGTTCCTCGTCGCGCTCGAGGCCGGGCAGGTGGACATCGCGCCGCTGCCGGTCAGCCAGCTGCCGAACTACCTGAACAGCTACGGCAAGGACGGCGCGCACTCCGTCGACACCACCGTCGTGGACTACCTGACCCTGCTGTGGGCGCCGCAGTCCGTGCTCCAGGACGCCGCGAAGGCCGCCGCCATCGCCGCGTTCGTGCCGCTCTGGGCCAAGGCGACCGTCTGGGTGTACGAGCACCCGGACGAGTGGGAGCAGGATTTCTACGTCAAGACGCAGAACATCTCTGCTGCTCAGGCCAAGCGCGTCGTGCAGCTGAGCCCGAAGCCGTGGTTCCCGACGAGCTGGGACTCCGCGATCGCGTGGGAGAAGCAGACCGTCGATCTGCTGGCCGAGGGCGGGTTCATCAAGTCCTTCGACCCGACGCAGCTGTTCGACCGCCGGTTCGAGTCCCTTGCCGCCGCCGCGGTTCCGGCGACGTACCGGAGCTGATTCCGATGACCGAAATCGCACTGGATACGCGCGTCGCCGCCGCTACTGACACGCGGCGCCGGGTACGTCGGCTGGGCCCGGGCAAGCGGATTCCGTTCACGCGGGGCATCGGGCCGCTGCTGCTGATCGGCGTGTGGTCGCTGGGCAGCGCGGCCGGGCGGCTCGATCCGCGGGTGCTGCCCGCGCCGTGGTCGGTCGTGCACACCGGCTGGACGCTCTGGCAGTCCGGCACGCTCGGCCCCGACCTCGCGATCTCGCTGCAGCGCGCGGCGGAGGGGTTCGCGATCGGCCTGGTGGCGGGAGTCGTCCTCGCGCTGGTCGCCGGGCTCAGCCGGGTCGGCGCGGCCGTGATCGACGGGAACGTGCAGGTCAATCGGGCATTGCCGATCCTCGGGATGATCCCGCTGTTCATCCTCTGGCTGGGCATCGGGGAGACGTTCAAGATCTCGATCATCGCGATCGCGGTGTACATCCCGATCTACATCAACCTCTCGGCCGGCCTGAGCGCGATCGACCGGCGCTTCGTCGAACTCGCCGAGACGCTCGGGCTCGGCCGCTGGGAGTTCCTGCGCCAGGTCGTGATCCCCGGCGCGCTGCCCGGCTTCTTCACCGGGCTGCGGCTCGGCGTGACCAGCGCGTGGCTCGCGCTGGTCGTGGTCGAGGAGGTCAACGCCACCAGCGGCCTCGGCTACCTGATGTACCAGCAGGCCACGTACGGGCTGATCGACAGCGTCGTGCTCGGCCTGGTCATCTACGGGATCTGGGGCTTCGCCTCGGACCTGGTCGTCCGTCTCGTCGAAAGGAGGGTCCTGTCATGGCGGCGCACGTTGGCGGACTGACGGTCCGCGCCCTGACCCGCGGCTTCGGCGCGCGGACCGTGCTGCACGACGTCGACCTGGAGATCCCGCGAGGCCAGTTCGTCGCGCTCGTCGGCCGCAGCGGCTCCGGCAAGTCCACGCTGCTGCGGGCGATCGCGGGGATCGACTTCGAGGTCGAGGGGAGCGGGCGGATCGAGGCGCCGGAGCGGGTGTCGGTGGTCTTCCAGGACTCCCGGCTGCTGCCCTGGCGGCGGGTGCTGGCGAACGTGCTGCTCGGCCTGCCGCGCCAGGCCGCCGACCGGGCCCGCGCGGCGATCGCCGAGGTCGGGCTGGCCGGCCGGGAGGACGCGTGGCCGAACCAGCTGTCCGGCGGCGAGGCCCAGCGTGCCGCGCTGGCCAGGTCGCTCGCCCGCGAACCGGAACTGCTGCTGGCCGACGAACCGTTCGGCGCCCTCGACGCGCTGACCCGGATCAAGATGCACACGCTGCTGCGCGAGTTGTGGGAGCGGCACCGGCCGACGGTGCTGCTGGTCACGCACGACGTGGACGAGGCGGTGCTGCTCGCGGACCGTGTGCTCGTGCTCGAAGAGGGCCGCTTCAGCCTCGACCTGCCGATCGACCTGCCGCATCCCCGATCCGCGCGCGACGAGCGGTTGGCCGGGTACCGGGACCGGCTGCTGACGGCGCTCGGCGTGGAGCAGGCCCAACCGGTGCTGGAGGAGGTCGCCTCGTGAGCAGAAATCTGCATCTGAACGCGTTCCTGATGAGCACGGGGCATCACGAGGCTTCGTGGCGGCTGCCGGAGAGCGATCCGCGGGCCAACACCGATATCGAGCACTACAAGGCGCTTGCCCGCACAGCCGAGCGCGGCACGTTCGACTCGCTGTTCCTTGCCGACAGTCCGGCGTTGTGGGGCGACGTGTCGCACCGTCCGGCCGGGACGATCGAGCCCCTCACGCTGCTGACGGTGCTGGCCACGGTCACCGAGCATGTCGGGCTGATCGCCACCGCGTCCACGACGTACAACGAGCCGTACAACCTGGCGCGGCACTTCGCCTCGCTGGACCACGTGAGCAACGGCCGGGCCGGGTGGAACATCGTCACCACCGCGGGTCCCGCCGCCGCGCGCAACTTCGGCCTCGACGACGCCCCCGCACACGCCGAGCGGTACGAGCGCGCCGCGGAGTTCACCGACGTGGCGCTGCGGCTCTGGGACAGCTGGGCCGAGGACGTGTACGTCGGGGACAAGGACCTCGGCGTCTGGGGCGACCAGCGGAAGATGCGGCCGCCGCAGCACGTGGGCCGGTTCTACTCGGTCGAGGGCGCGCTGAACATCCCGCGCTCGCCGCAGGGGCATCCGCTGCTGGTGCAGGCCGGATCCTCGGAGGACGGAAAAGACTTCGCGGCCCGGTACGCCGAGGCGGTCTTCACCGCGCAGCAGACGCTGGCCGAGGCGAAGGCCTTCTACGCGGACCTGAAGGCACGCACGTGCGCCGCCGGCCGCGATCCCGAGCACATCAAGATTCTGCCGGGCCTGGTCCCCGTCATCGGATCCACCGAGGCCGAGGCGCGCGCCCGGGACGCCGAACTCGAGGAGCTCATCACCTACGAGCACGGCCAGCGACACCTGGCCGCGCTGCTGCAGGTACCGGTCGAGCAGCTCGAACTCGACGCGCGGCTGCCCGAGGACCTGCCGCCGCCGCAGCTGATCAACGGCGCGCAGAGCCGGTACGAACTCATCGTCGAACTGGCCCGGCGGGACGGACTCACCGTCCGCGAGCTGATCGGCAGGCTCGGCGGCGGCCGCGGCCACCGCACGTTCGCGGGCACGCCCGAGCAGGTCGCCGACGAGATCGAGTCCTGGTTCACCGGCGGCGCCGCGGACGGATTCAACATCATGCCGCCCGTACTGCCCTCCGGCCTCGACCTGTTCGTCGACGAAGTCGTGCCGATCCTCCGGGCCCGGGGGCTTTTCCGCACCGAGTACGTCCCCGGCCAGACCCTCCGCGGCCGCTACGGCCTCGAGGGCGCTGTTACCGCCGCCACCACCGTCACCGTTTAGAAGAGAAAGGCACCATCCATGTCCGTCACCGAAGTCTCCGCACCCGTCCAGCTGGACATCCAGAAGGTCACGGCCCGCATCGGCGCCCGCGTGACTGGCGTCGACATCTCCCGGGAGCTCGCGCCCGACACCGTGGCCGCGATCCGCGCCGCGCTGAACGAGCACAAGGCGCTGGTCTTCGACGCCTCGAACCTGGACGACGAGGGCCAGCAGCGTTTCGTCCGCTACTTCGGCGAGCTGACCACGGCGCACCCGACCGTCTCGTCGGTCGAGGGCGCGCCGAACATCCTGCCCGTGGACAGCGAGCGCGGCGGCCGGGCCAACCACTGGCACACCGACGTCACCTTCGTGGTCAACCCGCCGCAGCTCAGCACGCTGCGCAGCATCGTCATCCCGCCCTACGGCGGCGAGACGCTGATCGCCAACTCGGCTACCGCGTACCGCGATCTGCCGCAGCCGCTGCGCGCGTTCGCCGACACGCTCCAGGCCGTGCACACCAACGTCTACGACTACGCCGTGCCGAACGAGGCGCGCACCGAGCACCACGCCGAGCAGCGCAAGATCTTCCAGCGGATCAAGTTCGAGACCGTGCACCCGGTGGTGCGCGTGCACCCGCTGACGGGCGAGCGCGGCCTGTTCATCGGCGGCTTCGCGCAGCGGATCGTCGGGCTGTCGGCGGGGGAGTCGCGCCGGATCCTGGACATCTTCCAGTCCTACGTCACCCGGCCGGAGAACATTCTGCGCTGGCGCTGGTCGCCGAACGAGCTCGTGCTCTTCGACAACCGGATCACCCAGCACTACGCCGTCGACAACTACGACGACCAGCCGCGCCGCCTGCACCGCGTCACCGCCGCCGGGGACATCCCGGCGGGCACGGACGGGCAGCGCAGCTACGTGATCGAGGGCGACGCCTCGCACTACACGAGCGTGGCCGAGGTCGAGGCGCTGATCGCGGCGGGCTGAGGCCGAGGCCGGGCAACCGCCGGCGTCCGGGTCACGTCCGGGCGGCGGTCCGGGTCCGACCCGTCACCTTGCGGCGGCGGCCCAGGCCGCGGCGGGCCAGCGGGCCGATCTCGTAGGCGGGCACCAGCAGCACCGCCGCGCTGAAGGCGATGACCAGCCAGAGGCGGATCTGTCCCAGTATCGTGTCATTCGATATGAAGATCGGGGATATGGCGAGCGCGCCGCCCGTGGCGAACGTCCACAGCGGCCACGGCCTGCGCAGCCCGAGCGTGTCCCACATCAGTGCGCCGAGCAGGACCCCGGACGTGTAGTACGCGTACACGCCGGGGTCCAGCACTATCCGCGCCCCGACGCCGAGCAGGATGATCGCGGGCCAGCGGCGGCGCCACACCGCGATGCCGCCGAGCAGGCAGCCGAGCCCGATCTGCGCCATCCGGTCCCATTTGGGCGTGCCGGCGTCCGCCACGCCGAGTGCGCGCAGCGAGGACGAGGGCTCGTTCGGGATCGTGAACGACGAGGCGGCCGTCAGCGTGTGCACGTCCGCGATGACGAACGGCAGCCACGCCACGATCACCGTCGCGGCCGTCCACACCGCCACGTGCCCGCGCATGAACCGCGGCACGGTCAGGATCAATGCCAGAAACACCAGCGCCCACGGCTTCGAGTCCACCGACAGGCCGAGGCAGAGTCCGGCGAGCGTGGGAATGTTCGCGGTCAGCCCCCACACCGCGAGCGTGACGAACGTCAGGGCGAGGGCGTCGTCGAGGTGGCTGATGCCGACGCTCAGGTCCGTCCAGCCGATCATGAACGCGCCGCCGCCGAACAGCATCGTCCGGTCCAGCCGCTTCGTGTGCGTCAGTTCCGGTCGCATCGCCTCCGCGATCCGCTCCACGCAGTAGAGCACGACCAGGCCCAACGCGGTCATGAACGCCTCGGCCGCGCGCAGCCCGTTCGACCCGCCGAGATGCCGCAGCCCCTCCGCCACCGCGAACGTGAACGGCCCGATCTGCAACTGCGGGTAGTGCGCGTACAGGTCGAGGCCGCCGGAGGGCTGCCCGGGCTGCGCGCCGTGGAACAGCAGCGTGCTGCCCTGCACGAAGTAGTGCCAGGAGAAGCCGCCCGAGACGCTGAAGTACAGGCCCCAGAGCGAACTCCACACCGCGAGGATCGCCAGCCGCCGCCGACGGCTGCGCCCGCCCTCGTCCGGCGCCGCCGGAGGCCCCGCAAGCGGCTCGGCACCGGCTCCATCCGGCGCGAGCACATTCATGGCCTGCGACAAGACAAAGGCTCCGATCCCGCTTGCGGCCCATCCGAGGCGCGCTTAATTTCACACCCGACACTGAAGAAACGCTGAGAGCGGGATCACCGGATGCCTTGTTTTGTCATGAACGCGTTACGGTTCCGCGGTGGCCGTCCGCGTCTCCGGCACGCCCTGCGCCTCCTGCGGGTCCGGCCGGGGCTCCCCGACCGCCTCCGATGCCGCGTCGCCCACGCCCCGGAACACCCACAGCGGGAACGCGAAGTAGTTCGCGATGCCGACCACGCCCGAGGCCAGCACCTTCCCGATCCGGTAGTCGATCCCGGCCGCCTGCAGCGCGGGCACCAGCACCGCCGTCACCAGCAGCCCGATCACCACCACGACCACGTAGCGCACGAGGGCGACCCGCGGCCGCGCCCCCTCGGACGCCTGCTCGAACACCCACTGCCGGCTCGCGACGAAGTTCACCAGCGCCGCCACCGCGTACGCCAGGGCGGTGTCGATGCCCAGCGGCATCCGGGTCATGCTGCGCAGCAGGATCAGGCAGCCCTCGTCCAGCACGAACGTGCCCAGGCCCACCGCGCAGAAGCGCGCTATCTCGGCGAGCCGCTCGCGCGTGACCCACCCCGTGACGTCCATCGCCCGCAGCCTCTCGACCCTCGATCCCGGCGTCGGTCCGCGCCGGAGCCCACCGCTCGGATCCTATGCGAGAGCCGGGCCCTGAGGCGTTCCTGAAGAGCCCACGTTCCCGCTGTTCACCGAGTCGGCCGATCTTCGGTCCACGCCGTTCATGCGAACGTGCGGCGCCGTGCCCGACACTGTGCTCAGCCCCCTGATTGGAAGTAGCGCATGACCCTCGCCGCCGCGCCCGCCGACCTGCCGGACCACGGCACACACGTCGACGGCGGGCCGACCCCGTCCGCCCCGAAACCGCTGCTGGACGCCCCGCAGAGTCTGGCGGCCGCGATCGCCATGTGGATCTTCGTCGTCGGGCCGGTGCTGTGCCTGCTCGTCGTGGTCCCGCTCACCTGGGGCTGGGGGCTGACACCGCTGGACCTCGGGCTCGCCGCCGCCTGCTACATCGTGTCGGGCCTCGGCGTCACGGTCGGCTACCACCGCTGCTTCACGCACCGCGCCTTCAAGGCCAAGCGGCCGCTGCGCATCGCCCTCGCCGTCGCCGGATCCCTGGCCATCGAGGGCTCGCCGCTCCAGTGGGTCGCCAACCACCGCCGGCACCACGCGTTCTCCGACCGCGAGGGCGACCCGCACTCCCCGTGGCGCTACGGCACCAACGCCCGCGCCGTGTTCAAGGGCCTGATCCACGCGCACATCGGCTGGATGCTGCGCCGCCAGCTCAGCAACCGCGCCCGCTTCGCCCCCGACATCGCCGAGGACAAGGACCTGCGGCTCGTCGGCCGCCTGTTCGGCCCGATCACCGCGGTCTCGCTGCTCGGCCCCGCCGCCGTCGGCTGGGCGGTGACCGGCGGCTGGCAGGGCGCGCTCGAGGCGTTCTTCTGGGCGGGCATCATGCGGATGGCGCTGCTGCACCACATCACCTGGTCCGTGAACTCCGTCTGCCACGTCGTCGGCAAGCGCCCCTTCAACTGCCGCGACCGGGCCACCAACTTCTGGCCGCTCGCGATCATCTCCTTCGGCGAGAGCTGGCACAACTCCCACCACGCCGACCCCACCTCCGCCCGGCACGGCGTCCTGCCCGGCCAGATCGACCCTTCCGCCCGCCTCATCTGGCTCTTCGAGCGCCTGCACTGGGCCCACGACGTCCACTGGCCGCGGGTCGACCGGATGAAGGCGAAGCTCCAGGCCGAGGCGTGACCGACTAGGGTTCAGGTTCTTCGGCGGGCGCGCTCGGCGGATCTTCCCGTCCGCCGCGGCCGTCGACGAGTTCGGCGCGTAGTTCCCGGTACGACCTGATGCAGGCCCGGGCGAAGTCCGTCAGCTCGGCCAGCAGGTAACGCAGGAAACTGAAGAGGCCGCCGATGGCGATGACACCCAGCACCGACCAGTCCACCGTCGTCACGCCCGGTCTTCCTTCCCTCGAAGGGGTCGGGTTCGGGCGCGGGCATGCTCGATCCCGACCACTGTTGTCGCAGCGGTCTTGATCGAGAAATGCCCCGGCGCGACTCTCTCGGGAAATCAGTGTGTTGCTTTGTGTTTACCCCTATCCCACGGAGCTCGGCACGCCGGACAGAACTCCGCGACCTCGCTGCGCCATTGTGGTAGCACAGCGAGAAACACTGTCGCTCACTGTAGCAGTTCCAGCCGACGAGTCAGGCGGTAGGCGGCGTAGAGGGGGATCGCGCCGAAGACGCCGAAAGAGCTGTCCACGGCGATCCACCACAGCGGGATGTGCCGTAGCGGGGCGCAGATCAGGGCCAGCGGGATGACGCCTACGCAGGAGATCAGGCCGAATTTCAGGACCCAGATATTGCGTACGGGTTCGCGGTACGGGCCCCAGAAGGCGACTGCGATCGCGAGGTGCCCGAATGCGAGCCAGTCGGTGCCGTAGGCGATGTACGGGTGGCGGGCGTACGTGTCGGTGAGGCCGGAGCTGACCTCGTCGATCCAGGACGTCAGGAAGGTGAGGTGGCGGGCGACGGGCCACGCGGGGCCGTGCAGGAAACGGTCGAGCGCGCGGGCCTCGATGCCCAGGGGGAACGCGGTGACGCCGCTCAGGATGAGGCCGATGACGAAGACGACGATCAGGATGCGGATTCTGCGCAGGGCCGCGGCTGTGGTCGCGGCCGTCGCGGGCTCGTTCATGGGTTGATCGTAGGAACGGGGACTTGGGGTGGGCGGCAGCGGGGAGCGGGTTCTTCACTGCGTCTTCACCGAGCTGCCCGGGATACGAGGGCGTGTCACAGGAGGGCGGGCTGTCTCGTCTCGGGGAGCGAGGGCGGCGGCCGACGGGGTCGCCGCGGACGAGAGGGATGGATCATGAGCACGGAGAACCGGCTTCCCGGCGAGCAGCGGATGGCGTGGATGCGGGTGAACCCGGACGCGTTCAAGGCGGTCATGGCGTTGGAGGAGGTCAGCGGCGGCACGCTGGAGCTTTCGCTGCGGGAGCTGATCCGGCTGCGGGCTTCGGGGCTCAACGGGTGCGCGTTCTGCCTCGACATGCACTCCTTCGACGCCACGAAGAACGGCGAGACCCTGCAGCGGATCGTCGCCGTCTCCGCGTGGCGCGAGGCGAAGCACCTGTTCACGGCGCGCGAGCTGGCCGCGCTGGAGCTGACCGACGCCGTCACCCGGCTGGGCGAGCACGGGGTGACGGACGAGGTCTGGAACGCGGCCGCGGCCGTGTTCGACGAGAAGGAACTGTCGCAGGTGCTCGTCTGCATCGCGACGATCAACGTGTGGAATCGGATGAGTGTGGCGACGCGTGCCTACACGAAGACGCGGGCGTAGGTGTCGGCGGCTTCGGTTGCGGCTGGGTGACGACGACACTGCGATCGTGACGGGTCGTCTCGCCGAGGACCTTGGGTACGGGCTTCTTGGCGGAGGCCGGCGTCCAGATCTCGCGGCGGCAGAAGCGGAACTCGTCGAGGATCATCGCCGCGTCACCTCGCGGGGCCGAACCACGTGGTGAGCGCCTCAGCCAACCCCTCGTTGCCGCCGACCCAGGCGACGTGGCCGTCGGGGCGGACGAGCACGGCAGTCGGAGCGGGGACCTCGCCTAGGACGGGGAGGTCCCACACGCCGTCGTACGCGGCGTCGATGGGCTGGACGCGGGCTGCCCACGGGGCGAGATCGGCGGCTCGTGCTCCCGGCGTGCCGAAGTTCAGGAGCAGGGGGCGCGCGGTGTGCAGCAAGGTGTAGACGCGCGTCGGGCCGGTTGCGGTGGTGATGAGGTCGAGGTCTGGCATGCGGCGGCCTACGAGGGGGTGGAGTGCGGTGGCGTCGTCGCCGCCGAAGTCGTAGTGGACGTCCAGGCCGCTGATCATTCCGGCCAGGTGCTTGCGGGGCTGCTCCATGGCGGCCAGGTCGGCGACGATGTCGCGGAGCGCGTCGGTGCGGTCGTTGACGCGGCTGAGGGCGATCTGGGCCATCGTGTTGTGCAGCACGCGGGCGGCCACGGGATGCCGCTCGGCGTGGTAGGTGTCGAGCAGCGTGTCCGGCGAGATGCCGTTGACGACCTGCGCCAGCTTCCAACCGAGGTTCACGGCGTCCTGCACGCCGACGCCGAGACCCTGGCCGCCCATGGGGGAGTGGATGTGCGCCGCGTCGCCCGCGAGCAGCACCCGCCCCGCGCGGTACGCGGCGGCCTGCCGGGTCGTGTCGCTGAACCGGGTGACCCACGCGGCGCTGCGCAGCCCGAAGTCGGTGCCGTAGAAGCGGATGATCGCCTTGCGCAGGTCCTCGAGGGTCGGCTCGCCGTGGCCGACGTGGTCCTCCGCGGCCTGGGCGCGGATCGGGCCGTCCGGGTCGGGGCGGGAGAATCCGGCCACGCCGTGCTCGTCGCGGCGCATGCCCCACTCCGGCTCCTCGTCGAACTCGGCGGCGGCGATCAGGCCGCTGCCGGTCGCGTCCCAGCCGGGGAAGTCGATTCCCGCAGCCTTGCGGACCACGCTGCGTCCGCCGTCGCAGCCGACGAGGAAATCAGCACGCAGCGACGCGCCGTCCGCCAGTTCGACGGTGACGCCCTTCTCGTCCTGCGCGAGACCGGCCACCTCGCGTTCGCGCAGCGTCGGCACGCCGAGTTCCTCGACCCACGCGGCGAGGATGCGCTCGATGTGCTGCTGCGAGATCCCGAGTCCGTACGCATGCCGGGACGGGAAGTCGCTCAGGTCGAGCCGGATGGCGCCGCCGAAGCCGGTGGTCTGGCCGACGAACGCGGCCTGCTCGATGAACCGGTCCACGATGCCGCGCTGGTCGAGGACCTCGACGGTGCGCGCGTGGAAGCCGAGCGCGCGCCAGCCGACGAGGTCCTGGTTCGCCCGCCGCTCGATGATCGCCGCGTCCACTCCGGCGAGGGCGAGTTCCCCGGCGAGCATCAGTCCCGTCGGACCGCCCCCGGCGATCAGTACGGCGTGATCGGTGCTGACAGGCGTCATGTTCGGTTCCCCGTTTCCGCAGACTACGGCCTTGGCTGGATGATTGTGCGGCATACCGGGGGCCTTGCGGCAAGAGCCGGGGTGTGTTATATGTTTAGTATGAGGGGGAGTGTGGTCTTCCTTTCCCGCGAAATCCCAGGTGGGCGCATTGGGGCGTGTTGCCGCCCGGGAGCCGATCGTTTCTGACAGACTCTCAGGCACGATCACCCAGGGGAGGGTTTGTGTCGCCTGTCGTACCAACGGGGCCAGCATCCATATCTTCCGGGACACCGCCGCTGTTCTTCCCGGGCGGGATCTTCGACCCGCGCGCGGCGGGCCGGGCGGCCGAGACCCTGGACGGCGCGGTCCGCCGCTTCAAGTCCGCGCTGCGCGGCAGCGACGTGCTGCAGGTCGTCGTCGAGGCCTGCGTCGCCGGGCGGGAGCCGGGGATCCGCTCCGCGCTGGAACCGGCGCTCGCCGCGGGGACCCGGCTCGAGGACGTGCGCGACGTCATCGACGTCTACAACCCGGTCGGCGCGGACAGCTACGGATTCGACGGCACCCCCGCGCACTTCGCGCCGGAACTGCTCGCCGCGCTCGCCGACTTCGCCGAGGCCTTCGCCGCCGATCCCGACCCGCTGGGCCCGGTCGCCCTCGAACTGCTGCTCGCCTGCGTGCTCGACCATCCGGAGGCGGCGGACCGCGACTTCCTGCGGGTCCTCGACTTCAAGGCCGCCGCCGACGCGTTACGTCGCAGGGTTCGGCTACGCGTCGAGCCGCCGCCGGGCCTGTGGGACGAGGCTTCGGGCCGGCTGCGTTCCGAGGAGTTCACCGCGGACGCCTGGGCCGTGCTGGAACAGGCCGCGCGCACCGCCGCCGACCTCGGCTATGACACGGTCCTGACACCGCACTGCCTGCTCGCGCTGCTCGCCGAGACCGAGGGCCTGGCCGACCGCGTCGTGCGCCGGCAGCTCTCCCCGCAGGTCGGGGTCGCGAAGGCCGCCGCGCACATCGCGGGCGCCTTCCGGCTGCTGGAGCGGGGCCGCGAGACCGTGCCGACGCTGCGCCGCGACGAGATCGGCTCCGGCCTGCACGAACGTCTCCGTGCAGCGCAGTTGGAGGCCGCGGCCTGGGGCGCCGAGCGAGTGGACGTGCAGTACCTGCTGCTCGCAGTCCTCGAATCCCCCTCGGAACGGCTCGTGTCCGTGCTGCGCGCCGACCCGCTCGGCCTCGACGTGGCACGCATGCGCGAACACGTGCTGGAGGCCATGCGCGAGTCGCGCGACGACGCTCCCCGCGAGATCGCGTACAAGCTGCCGCCCTCGCTGCCGCCGTCGGAAGACCTGACCTGGCTCGCGCACGACGGCGCGATATCCGAGGCCTGCCACCTCGACCGCTACTTCGACTCCGTCTGCCGCGCCCTGCACCGCGGCACCGACCGGCACGTGCTGATCACCGGCCTGCCGGGCGTCGGCCGCACGACCCTGCTCCGCGAGCTGGCGCGCCGGGCCGCCGCGGGGGAGATACCGTTCCTGCGCCGCCGCCGGTTCATCCGCGTGGACTGCCGCGACGTCGCCCCCGACCGCAGCGCCGCCCAGCTGCTCAGCCTGATCAGCCACGTCGGCGGCCGCACCGACCTGGTGGTCTGCGTGGACGGGCTCGGGCCGCTGCTGCGCGGACCCAACGGCGCCCGCCACAACCTCCTGCTGCGCAGCGCGCTCGAGGCGGGCCGGATCCACCTCATCGGCGTGCTGACCGGGCATGACTACGAGGACCTGATCGCCACCGACCACGAGCTGCTCGAACTCACCACGCGCGTCGAGGTCGCCGAGCCGGATCAGGCCGCTGCGACGGATATGGCGCGGCAGGCGGCCGACGAGCTCGCGGCACGCTTCGACATCGAGCTCAGCGACGCCGCCGTGCACCGCGCCGTGATCCTCGCCGGGGATTTCATGCCGCGCCACCGGCTGCCACTCTCGGCCGTCAAGGTGCTGCAACGGGCCTGCGAGAACCTCGACTACACCCGCAACCACACGGACGACGAGGCTCCGTCGCACGTGGACGCCGAGCAGATCGTGCACGCCGTCTCCGAGCTCACCGGCGTGCCCGCAGGCCAGCTCGGCGGCGCCGAACGGGACGCCATCGACTACGAGGGACTGCTCGGCAGCCGCGTCGTGGGGCAGGAAGTGGCCGTGCGCACGGTCGCGAAGGAGTTGCGGCGCATCAAGTCCGGTCTCGCCGGGGTGAGTTCGGGCCCTGCGTCCGTGCTGCTGTTCGCGGGCCTGACCGGCGTCGGCAAGACCGAACTCGCCAAGGCCGTCGCAGACCTCTACTCCGCCTCGAAGCGCCTGCAGACCTACCCGATGGAGAACTTCACCGAGCCGCACAGCGTCTCCGCGTTCCTCGGCCCGCCCCCCGGCTACGTCGGCCACGAGGCCGGCGGACGCCTGATCAACGAGCTCAACGCCGACCCGTACTGCGTATTCCTGCTCGACGAGGCCGAGAAGGCGCACCCCGAGGTGCTGCGGCCGTTCCTGAACCTCTTCGACGAGGGCTGGATCGTCGACCAGCGCGGCGTCAAGGCCTACGGCGAGCGCGCGATCTTCATCCTGACCTCGAACGCGGGCCACGAGGTCATCGCCGGAATGTCCCCGACCGCCACCGACGAGGAGATATCCGCAGCCGTTCGGGAACGGCTGCGCGAGTTGCGCACCCGCCGCGACGAGCCCGTGTTCACCGCCGAACTGCTCGCCCGGATCCGGCGCGTCGTGGTGTTCCGGCCGCTCGACCTCGCCGCGATGGAGGGGATCTGCCGCAAGGTGCTCGACCGGCAGCGCGCGTTCTGGCGGGAGAAGCGGGACAAGGAACTGGTCGTCGCCGAAGAAGTCGTGCGCTACGTCGCCATGACGGGTAATCGACGCAATATACAGGCAGGCGGCGGGGAGGGGGGCCGGATCATCGCGAAGATACTGGGCGACATGGTGGAAGACCCGGTGACGATCGCCGCGCGCGACCGGACCGCCGAGTTCGAGGCGTGCCGCACGATCGAGGTGCGCTTCGAACCCGCGGCCCCGCATGTCGCGGTGCTCCTGCACGCCGCGGAGGACGCGCGGTGACTCAGGGCACGGACACCGACCTGCGCGCACTGGTCGGGAGGGTGGTGGACGGCCGCTACGTGCTGCGCGAGCTGCTCGGCGCGGGCGGCTTCGGCGGCGTGTTCCTCAGCGAGCAGTACGTGCTCGGCAGGCCGGTGCGCCGCGTCGCGTGCAAGGTCTCGCGCCGGAAAGGCGTCACGGAGCGGACGGCGGGGGAGCTGTTCGCGGACGTGCTGCAACTGGCCGGCGCGATGGAGGGCATGACGGACGCGGCGGCCCGCGCCCACCTCGTGCACGTGTACGACGGCGGCATCGCCCGCGAGATCGACGGCCGCGCGTTCCTGGTCATGGAATACGTGCCCGGACACTCCCTCGCGGACGAGTTCAAGCAGTACCCTGACGGCCGCGTGCCGCGCGGGCTGCTGCTCAAGTGGGCACGGCAGATCTGCGTGGCGCTGCGCGGGCTGCATGCGCAGGTCCCGCCGATGCTCCATCGCGACCTCAAGCCGGACAACGTGCTGCTCGGCGCGGACGGCACGGTCCGGCTGATCGACTTCGGCCTGGCCGCGCGGATGGTCGAGGACGGACACGTGCCCGGCGTCGAGGGCACGATCAGCTACATGGCGCCGGAGACGTCCGAGGGCGCGAGCATCCCGGCATCCGACGTGTACTCGCTCGGCCTGCTCATGTACCAGGGCCTGACCGGCGAATTCGCGTACGCGCACCTGGAGATGCCGACCGGCCTGCCGTCCGCCGCGTATCCGGACTGGCTCGCCGAGGCCAAGCGCGCGCACCCGGCGCGCCGTCCGTCCGCGATCGACGCCTCGATTCCGCGCTGGCTCGACGAGATCGTCCTGCGCTGCCTCGAAGCCCGGCCGATGGACCGGTTCAGCAGTGCCGAGGCGTTGCTCGCGGCGATCACGGAGGGGGAATTGCGCGGCGACGACGCGGGTACCGGCGAATCAGCCCTCGACAAGGCTCGGCGACTGCGCTCCGAGGGGTCGGCGGCAGCTGCCGTGGCCGTCGCGGAACCGGCCGCGCACGACACGCGGCTTGAGCCGAAGGACCGCTATCCGCTGCTGCGCGAACTCGCCGAAGCGCACGCCGCCGCCAACGCGCACACCGAGGCCGCGCGCAGCTTCGCCGAGGCGTACGACCTGCTCGGCCGCCTGCGCGTGACCCAGACAGAACGCTGCGACCTGCTGGGCCGCACCGAGCAGGCGTTCCGCGCCGCCGGGAACGCGTACCAGGCCGAGCGGTTCGCCAGGTTGCGCCGCGCCGAGTGCGGTGGGCGGTGACGAGATGGCAGCCCAGCCAGAGCGCTCCTTCGGAAAGAGTTTCAACCGGGTCGGCCGGTTGGAGAACGCTTGGGCCGGCGCGCTCGCCCAAGAGGACACCGCCCGCGCCCTTGAACGACTGCGCCGCGTCTACCCGCGCTTCGAGGAGTTCGGCGACCAGGTCGCGCCGATGTGGCTCGACTTCCAGATGTCGCTGCTCACGCCGCGTTTCCTGCCGGGCCTGACGGACGAGGACTTCAATCAGCTCCGCACCATCGGCGCACGGATCGCCGCGTCCGGAGCCTTCGAACTCCCGCGCACGTGGTGGCCGCTGATCGACGCCTCGGCGGCCCGCGGCACGCCCGCCGACATCCAGCGTGCGCACCGGATGCTGACCGATATCTACAGCGCCACGACCACGCGCGAGGAGTTCAGGCTGCACGCGGCCGCCCGGCTGGCCCAACTCGAAGCCGTCGCCGACGAGCAGTTGGCCGTGTACGCGGACGTCGTCACGCGCCTGCCGCACCCGCCCGCCGAGGTGGCCGGCCTGGTCGGCGGCATCCTGAACGTCGGATTCGACAGCGCGGACGACCAGTTGCGCCGCGCGTACGCACTCGCCGGACGGATCGGCGGCCCGCCGCGCTCGGACACGACCTTCGCGCTCGGCCTCGGCGAACTGCTGCTGTTCGACCGCACCGAGGTCGCCGCGCGCATGTTCGAGACCGTACTCAGCCGCTCCGCCGGGCACACCGAGGCCATGCGCGGACTGCTCGCCGCGCACCTGCACGCCCGCGACTTCCGGATGGCCGTCGCCGTCGGCGCGCGCTACCCGAACCTCGCCCCGCGCGCCCGTGACCTGCTGATTCTCTGCCAGGTGCTGGCCTGGTTCGAGGTGCGCTGGACGTCCACGAACCCGCTGCTCGCCTCCGCCACACCGCCCGTCACCTCGGCCCGGCTCGCCGAGATCGCCTCGGGCCGCGACACCGGACCGTGGCGGGACTACGCGCTCGGCCGCGCGTACCTGCTCGACGGAGACGCCGAGCGGGCCCGGGACGCGCTGGCAGACGTCCGCGTGCCGGGAAACGCCGACCCGGACGTGCTCTACCACCTCGGCTGGGCACACCTGCTGTGTAAGAACACTGCCGGAGTGCGTTCGAGCTGTGAGGCGCTGGACGGCTCCGGTCGCTGGGCACTCGGCTGCCTGCTTCAGGATGCTGATCCCGGCGCCGCGCTGCCCTCGCCCGAGCCGACCGCTCCCGAGCCGATGCGCGCCGTCGCGGCGGCCCGGAAGGCGCTCATCGGCGACGGACCGATCCCGGCCGCGATCGACCTGCAATCCCTGGTGACGCCGAACGCTGTGCAGGCAGACCTCTTCGAAGCGCTGCGTACGGCGCTCGGCGTGGCGGTGGCACGGAAGCAGACATCTGAACTCAATGCTTTGCTCCGGCAAGCGCTGTTCAACCGTTTACCCGCCGCCGAACGGCTCATCTGGACCGCCCTCGCGCTGCGCACGTCCGACCCCGACCGTAGCCGCCAGATGCTGGTTCGCGCCCGCGATCTCGGACGGGACCGCGCGGCCGTGCTGCTCGCGCACGACGCGTTGCAGAACGGCCGGATCGACGAGGTGCACGACCTGCTGCACGACGTGCGCGGACCGAAGGCCGAACTGCTCGCCGCGTGGGCCGATGCGCATCGAGGGGCGCACGACGTGGCGGCGAGCCGTTTCGCAGAGCTCTCCGGTCGCGGGCTCGCGCAGGCCGGATACGCGACTGCGCTCCTCTCGCTGCGGACCGCCGCCGAAGAGTGGGCGAACGGACGGCTCGAACAGGCCCGGACCGCTGCCGTGCGCGCGAGCACGGAGCTCCGAGCCGCAACGACGCGCGGCATGGGGCGCTTCGAAGTCTCGCTCCTCGACCACGCCGCCCGACTGCTCGCCTCGGCCACCAGCGCCGAGGAACTGACCTGGCAGGACGTCTCGGACCAGCCGTGGACCGCGCGCCTGCTCGCGCTCGTCCGGCTGGTGCGCGCCCCCGAATCCGTGGACGCGGCGCTCATCCAGTCGTTGGCGGACTGGCCGCGCAACCCGGCCGATGACGCGGCGGCGGTCGGCGCCATGCTGCGCGTCGCACTGTTCGCGGAGGACTCCTCGGCACGCGCGGAGGCAACCAGGTTCCTGATTCAACTCGACAAGCGCTCGCCCAACACCGAGACGGCGCGCGCCGCGCGAGCCGCCGCCGAATGCGTGGCGCTACGCGACGGCGACGGCCTCGAATCGCTGCCCGAGGAACCCCTTTCGGCCCTCGTCGGCGCGGCCGCAGCCCTCGACGATTCGAACCGCGAGGAGGCCGTGCGCAACCTCCGCGCCGCACACGCCGAGGATGCGGCGTCGCGCATGGCCGTGCTCGTCACCCTCCTCGCCGATGCGCTGGAAGGCCGCGGCCTGCCGAGCCCGCTGCCGTTCACCGCGTCCACGAACGTTGAGACGGCCCTCGCGGCAGCCGCGGCGGCCGGACAAGTCGCGAGCGGGAACGCAGCGGCGGCAGCGGATTCGATGCTGCGCGCGGACGGCTTCGTCGACCGGCGTCGCGCCCTGCCGTACCTCGTGCAGCACGCCGCCAAGCGCGGCCGCAAGGACGCCTTCGCCACCGCGCTCGCGCCGATCGTGCGGGAAGCCGCCGGGAAAGCCGAGGAGCCCGGCGGCATCGGCAGCCTCGCCGCCGCGCGCTACGCCACCGTCATCGGCGACTTCGAGACCGCCGAGCAGGCATGGCGCCGCGCCCTCGACGTGGTGCGTCTGGACGAGGACCGGCGCGCCGAACTCCGGGACGAATACGGGCGCTTCCTCAGTCATCAGGCCGCCATCGCCGACATCGACGGCGACCGCGCCACCGCGCTCGACCGGCTCCGCGCCGCAGCCCGGTTCCGGCCCGGGCGAGCCAGCCGCGTGCTCGGAGACCTCCAGGCCGAGAAGGAGGTCAGTACCCTGCTGCGCGCGCTTTTCCCCGGCTCGCCGATCGTCGACGAGCAGCGTCCGGGGCGGCACGTCCGGCTCGCCGAGCTGATCGCGGCGAACGAGGAACTGGGCGACGCGATCTGGAACGGTCCGAGTGGCGAGATCCTGGACCGGTGGACGTCCGCCGCCGCGTCGACCGGAACCGACATCGAGCTCTGGCACGTGATCGCCGCCCTCGCCCGGGAGGACGCGCTGGCCCGTCCGGCCCGCGAGCCCGCGACCGACCTCGCCCGGGTCCAGGCCACCGCGCTGTGGGCGCTGCTGCTCGCCGAGCCGCTGCTGCGCACCCACTTCGAGCAGCGCACCCTCCCCGACGAGGCCGACGACGAGTTCCGCGACGAGCTCATCGAGGACCTGCTCGTCGGCCTGAAGGCGCGCTTCACCCAGGCCGTCGCGGAAGGCGACCTGCACACCGCGAAGACCTGCGCGGGCGGCCTCGACGGCGTCCGGGCGGGAATCGCCGGCGCCGAAGTGCTGCTCATCGACACCTCGTTCTCGGCCGTCCACAACGCGCTCGTCGGAGAGGACGACGAGTTCGCGCCGTTCGCCGCGCGCGCCGGGCGGCTGATCGACGAGTGGGGCGCCGAGCTCGTCGAGTCGGCCGAACGGACCCTCACCGACAGCGACGCGATCCGCGCGCTCGGGGCGGACTCCGGCCTCGACAAGAACTACGCGGGGGCGATCAAGGAGCTCGACATCGTCGTGCAGCTCGTCGTCCCGCAGAAACTCGCCCTGCGCACGGCGCTGCGCTGGGGCTACGACTGGTGGGCCAGCATGCACAACCAGGGCGGCGTCGAGGAGGCGGTCGAGGCGATCGACACCGTCGCCGCGTTCGCCGCGCTGCTCGAGCTGTCCTGCACGAAGGGCCAGGCGCACGTCGCCGAGAACAAGGCGCTGTGCGACTACCACTACGCGGTCGGCCTGTCCCGGATGCGGCTCGCGCGGAAGTCCACCAAGGCCAAGAGCCTGCAACTGCTCGACGAGTGCTGCACGGCGATGCGGGAGGCCCTCGCCTGGAACCCGGACGAGGACGCCGCCACCCGCGAACTGTGCCGGGCCCGCGGCCGGATCCTGTTCCAGCGCGGCGAATACGGCGCGGCCGAGCGTGAGCTGCGCGACCTGCGGGACAACAACCGGGAGATCGCCGTGCTCTTCCACAACTACGGCATCAGGCGCTACGACGAGGCCAGGGCCCTGCTGCGGATCGCCAGGACCAGGCAGCAGCTCGAAGCCGTGTACGACCCGGCGGACGAGGCCGAGCGGATGCTGCTGCAGGCCGTCCGCTTCGATCCGACCGACCCCAACATCCGCGAGAACGTCGGGCTCGTCGAGGGCCTGAACAGGGACATCAACAGCAAGAGGCTAGGACTGGTATGACACCGTCGAACCACCGGCGCAATCCGTTCCACGAACTCGGGCTCCCGGTCGACGCGACCAACGCGCAGATCGTCGAGCGGGCCGAGGAGCTCGTGCAGACCTGCCGGGACGCCGCCGAGCGGGACCGGATCGTCCGGGCCAAGGACGAGCTGATCACCCATCCGCTCACCCGCGCCAAACACGAGCGCGCCGAACCGGCCCGCACCGACTACGAGCGGGCCGAGCGCTGGTCCGACTTCGTGCACGACAACCGGCGCGCCCCCGTCTCGGCCCGCGCGCTGACCGAGGGCGCCGCGCTGTCCGCGGCGGACTTCGACCTCGCGTCCGCGGTCAGGGTGCTGACCCGCTGGTCGGTGCAGGAGGAGTTCGCCGCCGCGGGCCCGCCGCGGCTGGAGCTGCCGTCGACCGAGGCCGACGGCGTGGCCCGGGTGGAGGTGCGCGATGTCCTCTTCGGCTGAGCCGCCGCTGGACTGGTACGACTTCACCGGCCGCGAGGTGCCCGCGGCCGTGGGCGAGTTCGTCTCCCCGGAGAGCGAGCTCGTCGGCGTGGCCCGGCGCGCCGCCGACGACCTGCGCGCCGCCCGCACCGAGGGCCGGGCCGCCGCGAGCGAGGTGCGCGAGGCGCTGTTCGACCTCGCGGTGTTCGTCAGCAGGCTGGACCAGCTCGTGGCCCGGGCCGAGGAGCCGCTCGTCGAGCAGGGCGGACGCAAGCTGTTCCTGCAGCTGCGGACCGTGAAGAACCAGATGCTGCAGATCGTCACGGACAACGGGATCGAACTGCGCGACCCGACCGGGCTGCCGGCCGCCGAGGTCCTGGACTGGGTCAACGTGAACGCGTGGCTGCACCGGCCGGAGTACGAGGCCGAGGTCGTCGCGCGCACGGAGGAGTGCGCCGTCTTCCACGAGGGCCGGGCGGTGCGGCTGGCCCGGGTGCAGATGGGCGCGCCGGAGCGGGCGGAGCACGAGGACGGGCAGGACACGGACACGGAGCGGGAGGGCGTATGAACCAGCTGAACCAGGTGGTGAGCAAGGCCGTCGGGATCGACCTCGGCACCACGAACAGCGCGGTCGCGGTGATGAACCCGACCGACGGCGACATCGTGATCCACCAGGACGCGAACACGAAGTCGAACACCACGCCGAGCTGCGTGTGGCGCGGCGCCGGCTCGCAGGAGACGGTCGTCGGCCGGCGCGCCTTCTCCCGCAAGGGCAGCAGGCCGGAGCCGGTCAGCTCGGTCAAGCGGCTGATGGGCACCCGGGCCACGGTCGGCCTCGGCGGCGAGCAGCTGACCCCGCAGCAGGTCTCGGCGCTGATCCTGGCCGAGATGAAGCGGCAGATCGAGGCGGACGTGGCGGCCTTCGACCGGGACGGCAGCCGGTGGATCGTGGACCGCGCGGTGGTCACCGTGCCCGCGTACTTCGACCAGCCGCAGATCGACGCGACCCGTGAGGCGGCCGAACTGGCCGGGCTCGAGGTGCTCGGCCTGCTGCACGAACCGACCGCCGCGGCCAGCTACCACTGCTGGCGCACCGCCACCCGGGACGGCACGTTCCTCGTCTACGACCTCGGCGGCGGCACCTTCGACGTCAGCATCCTGCGCTGCACCGCGGGCACCTTCGAGGTGCTCGGCATCAGCGGCAACAACCGGCTCGGCGGCGACGACATCGACGCGGCCCTCGCCCGACGGCTGCAGTCGATGCTCCAGGCGGACGGCTGGGCGCTGGACCTAGACCCGGAGAACGACGAGGAGGACCGGGCCCGCTTCACCCGGCTCAAGGCGCTGGCCGAGGGCGCGAAGAAGGCGCTGTCGCAGAGCTACGAGTACGTGCTGCGGGACAGCGGCCTGCTGATCGACAAGGACGGCGAGGCGGTCGTCGTCGAGACCATGCTGGAGCGCCCCGAACTCGAGGAGATCGCCCGGCCGTTCATCGAGCGCACGTTCCTGTACTGCGACGAGGCCGTCGCCCGCGCCCAGGAGCGGGCCGGGATCAGCCTCGCCGACGTGGACGAGGTCATCCTGGCCGGCGGATCCACCCACATGCCGCTGGTCCGCGAGCTCGTCCAGCGCGAGCTGTGCGGCGAGGCCGCGCCCGATTCCGAGCGCCGCGAGCGGGCCAAGTGCGCCGAGCCGGTGTACGAGAAGGTGGACACGGTCGTGGCGCTCGGCGCGGCGGTGCGCGCGGCGGCCGTCGGCGGCATGGTCGTGTACGACGAGGACCGCACGGTGAAGATCAGCCTGCGCGGCGCGGGCAGCACCGGCTCCTCCCGGCTCAGCGTCGGCGGCACGGTCGAGGCGCTGACGCCCGAGGTGGATCTCACCGGCGGCCGCGTCGTGCTGAACGCGGGCGACTACGAGGACGAGACCGACCTGACCGCCGAGGGCTCGTTCAGCTTCACCCGGATCCCGCTGCAGGCCGACGCCGAGACCGAATTCGCCTTCGAGGTCTACGACGGCGCGGGCGTGCTGCGCGGCGCCGCCGGCCGCTCCCTCGCGCACAGCACCGAGGACGTCAAACCGCTCGGCGGCGCGGCCACCGGCGCCCAGAACACCAAGCAGATCACGCTCGAGGTGGGCGGCGCGAACGGCGCCGTCGACCAGTTCCCGATCGTCAAGGTGCTGCAGACGCTGCCGTTCGCGAAGGACTACGACTTCCGGCACCCCGGCGGCGTGGAGACCGTGGAGCTGCGGCTGTTCCAGGAGGGCCGCCCGATCCAGGTGGTCGGCGTCCAGGTGCCGCGCAGCACGCCGAAGGACACCCCGATCCGGATGCACGTGGTGATGCATGAGAACTACGCCATCACCGTCGAGGGCACCATCGGCGAGACCCCGTACCAGGCCACCGTGCGGCTGCCCACCGAGCGCGGCATGCCGAGCGCCGAGCAGGCCGAGGACTTGACCCGCCGGTTCCAGGAGAACCTGCCCGGACTGCCCGCCGGCCGCCGCGCCACGATCGAGGCCCGGCTGAAGATGGCCCGGCAGGCCTTCGAGGAGGCCAGGCAGCGCGGCGACGTCGGCCAGGCCACGCACGAGTACGACGAGATGCAGTCGATCATCGACCAGCTGCCCCGCATGCAGGACGAACTGCGCCCGCCCAAGGCCGATTTCGACAAGCTCGTCGAGGACTGCCGCGAGCTGCACACGTACTACCTGCGCGACGGCGTTCCCGACGGCCGCCCCTTCGACGCCGAGGAGATCGGCCGCACGATCGAGGAGTACCGCCGCGGCGGCGAGCGCGCGTACACCAACCGCGACCAGCGCTCGTACACCGAGGCCGTGGAGAAGTTCCGCGAGCTGCTGGAGTACCTCCGCGGCCTGCGCCGCGGCGCCCCCTCGAACCAGCCGGTGATGAGCCAGACCGACCGCGCCGAGGCCGTCCTCGGCAACGTCATCGCCGCCGCCCGCCAGCTGAAGTACATGGCGCAGAACCTGCACAACGCCGAGGCCGAACGGGAGATCGGCAAGATCCAGGAGCTCGCGGACGGCCTGGAGCGTCAGCTCTCGGTCAACCCGTACCACGTGCTCGAGGAGGCCACCAAGCTCCGCGTCCGGCTGCGCCAGATCCAGGCGGGCCTCGTCCGCACCAGCGACACCGGCGACGAGTCCCGCACCGGCATCCCGCTGCTCGACATCTGACCCGGAGGACGAGCGCACATGACAGAGACCGAGAGCGTGACTGAGGCGGAGACGGCGAGTTCACAGATCGAGGCAGAGACGGCGAGTTCAGAGATCGTCGTCGACCTCGGCGCCGGGGACGAATCCCTTCCCGAGGCCGAGCTCGCCGAGTCCGCCGCGCGCGGCCACGTCCGGATCAGGGCGCACGCGGCGCGGCTGTTCAACGACGGCCTCGCCGCGGCCCGAGCGGGGCAGCCGGTGCGCGCCCGCGACCACTTCGCCGCGTGCGTGTACTGGTATCCGCACGACCTGGAGGCACGCAGCGCGCTCGCGTTGGCGTGCCTGGAGTCCGGGGACGCGGACGCCGCGCATGACCATTGGCGCAAGGTGCTCGACCAGCGGCCGAACGACAGCAGGGCGCTGCGTGGCCTCCTGCTGGCTACTCCAGCTCCTCCGCCAGATCCTCAGGAGGCTCCGGAAGTTCTTCCCGTTCCGTCTCCGTCTCCGGCTCCGGCTCCGGAGCAGGCTCCGGACGCGGCTGCGGAAGCTCGATCGGATCCGCCGACAGAGTCCTGATCAGCAGTTCGGGATCGACGTTGAGCCTGCGCAGCGTCTCGATGGCCGAGGACTGCGGGTCGGTGAGCAGCAGGGCGAGCAACAGCTCCGCCTCACCGGCCCGCCCCGCGCTCCCGGCGTTGTCGTTCGCGGCCCGCAGCGCCTGCGCGACCCGGGACGACAGCTCCCCGAGCCGCGGCGCGCCGATGCCGCCGAGCCGACGCAGGGTGCGGTCCACATCGAGACCCTGAGCCTCGAACGCGTCGCTCAGCGCCTCGCTTCCGTTCACCGCGAACGCCTTCAGCAGCGTACGGCTGGTGATCATCGTCTCGCCGCGCATCGCCGAGAGGATCCGCGC
Organism: Actinospica sp.; assembly: GCA_035493475.1. Lineage (GTDB taxonomy): Bacteria > Actinomycetota > Actinomycetes > Streptomycetales > Catenulisporaceae > Actinospica. The sequence continues at coordinate 120,794 of DATJIF010000170.1, read as the reverse complement.
GCACAGCACGACGCCGTATGCGCGCGCGTCGAGCCCGTCGAGCGGCACGCGTTGCCGCAGCACGGCGGCCTTCGCGACCGCCTTCTCCTCGCCGGGCGGCGCGAGCAGTTGCTCCATGGTGAGGCCGTGCATGTCCAACAGGTCCTCGCACGTGCTGCCGCCCACGCGCAGCAGCGCCGCCGCGATGTCGTCTATCGTCAGCGCCCCGCGCCCGGCCGCCGCGACCGCCTCGTCGGCGAGCGCGAAGACCCGCGCGACGGTGTCCGAGAGCTCCACCTGCGGCTGATGGCCGCTGACACCGTTGATCTTCCCGCCGACCCCGCCGATCCCGCCGATCCCGCCGATCCCGCCGATCCCCTCGACCCCGCCGGTCCCGTCGACCCCGCTGATCCCGTCGATCCCGTCGATCCCGTTGTTCGTGCTCGCGACTCCGGTCGTGCCATTGGCTTCCGCCGCCGCCAGATCGCCGCCGGGCTCGCTCGGCCCGCTCGTGGGACGAAGCGCCAGCCGCAGCGTGTTGAACCGCTCCTGGCCGATCCGCGGCAGGCTGCGCTCCCGGATCTCCTTGGTCTCCAGCAGCCCGGCGAGTAGGTCCAGCGAGGTGACCAGCCCGCCGGGCTCCGCGATCCGGCTCACGTGCCGCATCAGCGCCTGCGTGTCCGGTGCGAACGGCACCGTGTCCCGCTGCGTCGAACCCGAACTCTGCGACGACGAGGGCCGCTGCTCGTGGGTGATCCGCGCGTTCGGATCCCCGTGCAGCACGAACGACGCCCACGAGCCGTCCGCCTGCTCGTTCAGTGCCAGCCGGGCCTGGCGCACCGCCGCGCCCGCCGCGACCTGCTCGCGCAGTTGGCTGTAGAAAGCCTCCGCGAAACGCAGGGCGCTGCCGTCGTCCACGACCGTCCGGGTGCCCACGACCGTTTTCGCGCCCATCACCATGAACAGGCGGCACACGTTCATGGTCAGCCCGGCCGAGGCGCAGCCGTTGATGAAGACGACCGGCGGCGCGCCCCGGCCGGCGAGCGTGCGCAGCGCCGGCTCGTCCACCAGGTGGCGGCGATGCACCAGCAGGCCCATCGCGTCCGGCGAGTTCGAGACGTGCCCGGAGAAGTGGAACAGGTCGTAGGGCGCCGACTCGTCGGTCAGCTCGAGGATGATCCGGCCGAGCTCCGCCTCGCTGCCGAGCAGCACCGTGCACTCGATGCCCTGCCCGGTCAGCCACCGGCCGATCTTCTCCGCCTCCTCATGGGCCTTCGGCAGGTCGCCCAGCGTGTCGCCGACCACCAGCGCGCGCCGCACCAGCCCGATGTGCCGCCCGCCGTGCACCCAGGCGCCGACCTTCGAGCGCCGTCCGATGTCGGTCTTGAGCCCGAGGAAATCCTCACCGTCGTGCAGCAGCTCCCAGGGCACGATCGACTCGTTGGAGTTCACCAGCAACGGCTCGGTGGACTCGCGCAGATTCCGGACGAGCTCCAGTACCGAGCTCTCGGCCGGCTGGAGCAGCTGCTGGTACAGCAGGCGGCCCTGCCGGCGCAGCGTCGCGCCCAGCCGCTCCGGATCGCCCGTCGAGTTCTGCAGCGCCTTGTCTATCTCGGCGCAGGCGTCGTTGACGAGTTCCTGGTTCACGTCGATCGTGTACTCCTGCTGCAGCGGCCCGGCCGCGCCCTCCCGGGTGCTCAGCGAGTACGAGTACTTGGTCCGGCCCGGCTTCGGCATCGAGACCGTGACGTCGAGCGTCGTCATCGGATCAGCCGTCCCGCTCCTGGCCGTGCGCGCGCAGGAACTCGTCCACCGCCTGCGACTGGATCCAGTCGGCCGGATACGTCAGCACGATGCTGCGCTCGCCCGAGGTGATGGTCACGGAGGGGATCTCGGCCTCCTCGCCGACCGGCTTCGGGTGGTGCTCCTCGCCGGTGCGCGCGCGGTGCAGCGCGAGCCAGTGGTAGACCGTGTCCACGATCGCGATGATGTTCGCCACGCCGCCGACCGCGATCGTGACCACATCGAGGATCCCCGCGTCCCGCTTGCCGGGCTCCGGCTTCGGCACCCGCTCCTCGACGACCCGTTCCGCGCCCGCCTCGCTGAGCTGGTCGAACAGGCCCGGCAGCGACTCCCGGGGGTCCGGCCCGTGCAGCGCGAGTTCGAGTTCGAATACGTTGCCGGGAGCCTCGTCCACTGCCACCCCTGCTACCTCCGGTCCGCGAGCCCGCCCCCGAGCTCTACCAAGATCCACGATCTGACGCTGAGTTAGATCTTATCTTCATTTCAGTAGCCGCGAGAGTCTTCTGTCGGCCAAAGGTTTCCCACCGGTTTGGCAGGTCGGGCAGTACTGCAGGGCCGAATCGCTGAACGAGACCTCGCGGATCGTGTCGCCGCACACCGGGCACGGCTCGCCCTTGCGTCCGTGCACGCGCAGCCCCGACTTCTTCTCGCTCTTCAGCTCGGTCAGCGGCAGCCCGCGCGACCGCTCCACGGCCTCGGTCAGCGTGCTGACGGCGACCGCGTGCAGCTCGGCGACCTCGTCCGGCGTCAGCTTCGCGGCGATCTTGAACGGCGACATCTTCGCCGCGTGCAGGATCTCGTCGGAGTACACGTTCCCAGGATTAAGCCTTACTCTGGCCGGGTGACGACCACTCAGGGCACAGCGCCGACCGCGAACGCGTTCACGCGGACTCTCCGCGTGGTGATCTACTGCCGGATCAGCTCCGACCGGACCGGCGCCGGGATCGGCGTCGAGACGCAGGAAGAACTCTGCCGAGTGAAGGCGGCCCAGCTTGGGGAACAGCTCCGGGCCGCCGTCGTCATCGTCGCCGTGTTCACGGACAACGACATCTCAGCTCACCAGCGCCGGAAGCCCCGCAAGGACTATCGGCGGATGCTGGAGATGATCCGCGCCGGGGCGGCTGACATGGTGATTGCGTGGCATACCGATCGGCTATTCCGGAACCTGACGGAGCTGGAGGAATACAGCGACCTTTGCAAGGCCGCCGAAGTCCTGACCGAGACCGTGAAATCCGGCGGGCACAACATGAGCAACGCGTCGGGCCGCATGGTTGCGGGCATGATCGGAGTTGCGGCGAAATTCGAGTCCGAGCACAAGGCGGAGAATGTGGCGAAGGCGAAGCGGAAGAACGCCACCGAAGGGAAGTTCAACGGCGGCCCGCGCGCGTTCGGTTTCGAGGCGGATAACGAAACCGTCCGGTGGAGTGAAGCTATCGAGGTCGCCAACGGCGTTGCGCTCATCCTCAAAGGCGGAAGCGTCGGCTCACAGGTCACCAGTCTGAATGAGCGCGGCATCACCACGCCGCGCGGCGGGAAATGGCAGGTGACCGACTGGAAGCGCGTACTTATCCGACCCCGGAACGCTGGTATTAAGACCTACAAAGGCGAAGAGGTCGGCCGGGTTCCCGAAGGCACGGAAACCATCGTCAGCGAACCGGATCACCGTGCTGTGTGCGCGATTCTGAATGACCCTGCCCGCCGGACCACTCCAGGCCCTACGCCGAAATGGCTCGGCTCGCTGATCTATCAGTGTGACCCGTGCGACTCGCCGATGATCTGTACTAAGCAGGGTCGGCGCGCGAATCTGCTTTATCGATGCCGGGCACGCGGCGTCGGTCACGGCCTGCGCGATGCCGTATCGCTCGACGCCTTCATTACCGCCCAAGTGTTGGACCGGCTGAGTCGGCCGGACGCCGCCTCGCTGCTGCGTAAGGGCTCCGGGGAAGATGTCGGCGTGCTGCTCGCTGAGAAAGCCGCTCTCGGCGCTCAGCTCGACGGCTTCGGCGTCCAGCTGGCGAACGGCTTGAGTGCGCGCGTTGTCGCCGTCGCGTCGGCCGAGATTGAACGGAAGCTAGAAGCCCTTGACGTGCGTATCGCGGCAGCGGCGACCGTTGACCCCCTCGCCGCCATCATCGGCGCCGATGACGTATACGAGCGGTGGACGTCGCTTCACCTCGACGTGCGGAAGTCGATTCTCAGGGAGCTGATCTCTCTTCGGGTTGCGCAGGTGTATCACGGCACCCGTGCAGGCGGGCCGGAAGATCCAATGTCCGGGCTCACGCTCACGTGGAAGCGCGGCGCAGTCTGAAATATCGCACAGGTGACAGCGGCCCCGGGGATATTCCTGGGGCCGCTTTAGTGTGTAAGCCTCTGCGTAGCATGTGACGCACGCCATATCCGGGAAAGCTCACAGCACGTCAGACGGGGCGCCCTCACGGGAATTCCGTACCCGAAGGTGAGCCCGAGGATATGCGCTATTCCTTCGAGTTGCAGAGCCTTGGAGATCGAACAGAGGATACGTGCAGCGGATTCGAATTCCGCTTGAAAGGGGACCGGTATGGCCAGGGCGAAGACCTCTATCTCCGAGATTGCACGTATCGCAGCGGCGCGCAAGGCATGCGCTGACGGCACCTTTGAAGCCGTCATCACAGAGAACATGCTCAGCATGGCTGACGTCGCCGACGCACTACAGATCCACAACAGCAACGTTTACCGGTGGATGCGCGGCACCACCCGCCCCGGGCGCGCTATGGCATTGCGGATCGCTGATTTCCTCGACGGACTTCCCGGAGAGTTGCAGGCGTCCCGGCGCCGGTGACCGGTGGGAACACAGCTGCCGACGTATACAGCTCGCCGGAATTCCGGGCGCTGGTCGAGCACTACCGGGACAACCCGACGCCGGAAGTCGTCGCCTTCCGCGCCTCGGCCCCGCCATTCACTGAGCGCCAGCGCGAGCGAATCGCGGCGCTGCTCAACTCACCCCGATAAAGCCGATCGCCAGCCCCCGGGGAAGGGCTGGCGACCAATGAACCCATGTCGCTGACTGAAGGCGACAGAGCGTCACACCTTGGAGGTATGTGAAGCAGGCAATCACCAATGTACCGCCGTGCGCCGACGAGACGGGCGCACAGATCCGCCGCCGCCGCGAAGCAGCCAATGCCCCCGAACTTCACCGGCTCGCCTGCGGACGCTATGACCCCCTCGACCCCCTTCCCCGGCCGGTCGAGCCGTCCAGCTACGGCATGACTCCGGATCAGCTCCGGGCCTATGGCAGGTATCTGCGTTCCCAGGGCTGGGCTGATTGGGAGATCGCCGCCCGCCTCGTTGATCCGCGCGAGCTACAGAGGCAGCTCGACGACGCCGAAGAATCCGACCGCATCGTGAACCCGTGGAGGCACGCCGCCTATGTCTGAGCAGTACTCCACGGACGGCGCAGAGCAGGCCGTAAGCGCGCTGCGGTTCATCCCCGGCGGTTCCTTCGTGCTCGACGTTCCCGACGTCCCTGCGGCCGTCTGGGGCAACGGCGCTGACGTGCTCTGGCCTGAAGGGGAAGCGCTGATGATCGCCGCCCCTCAGGGCGTGGGGAAGACGACGCTTGCGTTTCAGCTGGTCCGTGCTCGCCTCGGACTGCAATCGAGCGTGCTCGGCCTCGACGTGGCGCCGACGGAATCGAAGGTGCTTTACCTCGCCATGGACCGGCCCGCGCAGGCTCGGCGAGCCGCCGCCCGACTGTTCGCCAAGGATGACCGCGCGCTCTTGGATGACCGGCTTGTGATCTGGACGGGGCCGCCGCCGTTCGATCTGGCTAAGCAGCCTTACACGCTCACGATGCTGTGCGAAGAGGCGGGCGCCGACACGGTGTTTGTGGACAGCCTCAAGGATGGGGCCGTGGGGCTCTCCGAAGATCCGGTAGGCGCCGGGTACAACCGAGCCCGTCAGCACGCGCTCAGCCGGGGAATTCAGGTCACCGAGTTGCACCACACACGGAAGACAGGGACCAGCGGCAGCGAGCCGAACACGATTCAGGACGTCTACGGCTCAACGTGGCTCACGTCCGGGGTCGGCTCGGTCGTCTCGCTGTACGGCGCGCCGGGTGATCCCATCGTGTCGTTTCGGCACCTTAAGCAGCCGATGAACGAGGTAGGCCCGTTCAAGGTCAACCACGATCACGCGGCCGGGACGTCCGCCGTCAGTCAGGGCGTGGATTTGGTCGAGCTGGTCCGCCGCGCCGGGGGTGACGGACTGCTCGCCGCGTCCGCCGCTGCCGCGATGTTCGAGACGGACAACCCGAGCGACGCGCAGACAGAGAAGATCCGGCGCAGGCTCAAGGCGAAGGTGAAGGAAGGCATTTTGACCGTGAGTCCCGACGGCGGGGCGCGCGTCCCGCAGCGGTACTTTCTCGCCCCCGTGGAGCCCGGCTGAGTGCTCCACGGACCGCTCCACGCGGCTCCCGTAGCCGTGGAGCTCCACGCCCGTTCCACGGGCTCCACGCTGGCACCGTAAGCGCTGGCCACGGCTCCACGCTTGGCTCCACGCCGATCCACGCGCGTTCGCTCCACGATTCCACCCCCCTTTTAAAGGGGGGTGGATCGTGGAGACGCGGGCGCCGGATCTAGGCGCGGTCACTCTCCGCGCCCGCCGGCCTGAGCAGAGAGTGACCGGCTGGGGGTCGTCGAGCGGATGCGCTTAGGGGGTTCGGGCTCGACGGCAGCGCGACGCGGCTGTGAGCGGGCTCTGAGACGCGAACGGGACCGGAGACGCAGCAGAGCCCCCGGAATCTCTCCCGGGGGCTCTGAGGGGCTGTCAGCGGTTCTACTGCTCGGCGGCCGTCTCGGCGTGCGCCGTCAGCGCCCGGTAAAGCGCTGACTTGCTCACCCCGAGTGCCTTCGCAATCGCGGGGACCTGCTCGCCGTTCGCCTTGCGCGCCAGCGTCGCGGCCAGGACGTCACCGGTGATGACGGACGGGCGCCCGCCGACGCGGCCAGCGTCCCGCGCGGCTTCGAGTCCGGCGATGGTGCGTTCCCGGATCATGTCGCGTTCGAGCTCAGCGAAAGCGGCCATGATCGTAAAGAAGAACTTGCCCTCGCCGTTCGGCGAGTAGGAACCGGCGAGCGTCCCGGACAGGATGCGCAGGCCGATCCCCCGGGCGTGCAAGTCGTTGGCGATGCTGAGCACGTCGAGCGCGGAGCGGCCGAGCCGGTCCAGCTTCCACACACATACGGTGTCGCCGGGCCGGGCGTAGTCGAGCGCTGCGGCGAGCGCTTCGCGGCCCTTCGTGGTCTTCCCGCTCATCTTTTCTTCGAAGATCCGGATCACCCCGGCCGCGTTCAGCGCGTCCCGCTGTAGCTGGGCATCCTGGTCACGGGTGGAGACGCGGCCGTAGCCGATCAGGGCGCCGGGCGCGTGCTGCTGCTCGACGACGACCGGCGCGGGCTCGGGCTCGACGTCGTGAAAGTGCCCGTAGACCTCCCGCCAGTCGGCGCTATCGAGCGTCGTCTTCCGGAGCTCCGAACGGTCCCGCAGGTAGGTCAGCGCGTCTTCCCGGAACGCCTCGACGCTATCGGCGCTCAGGTGGTCGGCGACCTCGCCGGAGTGCCAGCTAGGCGTGTTCACGCCGTCGCTGTGCCACTTGTGCAGGTTGCGGATCACGGCCTTGGTCGCATTGCGGTTGGTCTTCGTGGTCATGATCAGCGCTCCGTGGTGATCGTGCCGAGGGTGATTCCCAGAACCTTCGCCAGCTTCCGCAGCGCGGCATCCGGCGAGCTCGCCTCTACGTAGATCGGTTCGCACGTCTCGGCGCCCGTCAGGTCCCTGCCGTAGGTCTCGACGTACACCCGGCGGGAGCGCTCGCCCGTCCGGCCGAGCCTCCCATCCATGCGCGCGTCGGCGCGGCAGTAGATCAGCGCGCTTCCCGCGTCCAGGCCCTCACGGTCAATGAGCACATCCACGGGAGAGCTCTCCTCGACCTCGACGGCGCCGCTCTGCTCGACGTCGCTCGACACGATGTCGCCCGACTCGACGGGCGCCAGGATCGCCCGGCCCGCTTCGGTCAGTTCCCAGACGTACAGCTCGACGGCGAACGTCAGGCCGCTGACGGTGCGGGTGACCTTGCCCCACTCGACGGAGCGGATCAGGCCCCGGCGGATCAGCGGCGCTTCGGTGCGCTGGCTGATCGTGAGGTATCCGGCCTCATCACGGGGGCGGACGAGCACCCGGAACGGGTTGTCAGCGATGAGACGGAGCGCCCGGCGCTGCGTCTCGCTGACGTTGTTGGTGGTGCTTGCTGCTTTGGTCATGCGAGCAACGTAGCAGATTCCCGAAAACGTGTCTCGCATAGTTACGGGAACGAGATAGTTCCGGGAAGGGTTTCGGGAATCAGTGAGCTGGGCCGACGCCTCCCCGGGGCATGATCGCTTCCCGTTCCCACTAATGACCGTTTGATGGAGCGCAGTAGCACACGCGCTTGACCTGGCAGACTGCCGACATGACGACGCCGCCGCTCTGGTACTTCGATGGACAGCTCAGCTTCGCCCGTCAGCGCATGGCGCAGGCTCACGCCGTAGTGCAGCGCGTTCAGGACGAGATTCCCCCGGGGCGCGTCGAGCCCGGCCCCGCTAAGGATCGCTTGGACAGAGCCCGAGCCGAAGCATGCGCCGCCGAACGTCTCTTCGCCGAGCGGTTCATGGAACTCGCCGCCGACAACGGCTGAGAGACTGCCAGCATGACGACCGACTACGTGACCATCACGACGACGACCGACAACGACGACGAGGCGGCCCGGCTCTCCACCGACGCAGTGACGGCGCGGCTCGCGGCCTGCGCTCAGGTGGGGACCATCGCGTCCACCTACTGGTGGAATGGCAAGGTCGAGACGGCGAAAGAGCACCGTATCGACTACAAGACGACGGCAGCGCTCGCCGACCGGCTCACGGAGTGGATCAAAGAGGCGCACAGCTACGACACGCCCGAGGTGATCGTGACGCCGATCATCGGCGGGAACGCGGCTTACCTCGCGTGGGTCGGCGCCGAGACGACCGACTAGGCGAAGCTCGCCCCGATCCGCTCGGACAGCTCCGCCGCCGTCGTCGAGCCGGACGCGTCCAAGGCCGGGCGCAGCGCCGTCAGCCTGTCCCGGCCTAGGACAGCCTCGCTCGTCAGCGTGGCTTCTAGAGCCTGCTCGGCGAGCTCACACGCGCTCTCGACGTCGCCCCGCGTCATGTAGCCCCCTGCCACGTCCCCCAGGATCACAGCGCGCGTCTTGCGGCTGCTGACGGACTCCAGCACAGCGCCCGCCGCGTCGTCGAGCCCAGCATGCCCGAGCCGCGCATACGTGCTGACGGCGAGCGACCCGAGCCGGGCGTTATCGAAAAACCGGGTCCACGGCCGGCCAGTGTCCGGCTCGGCGTAATCGAAGCTGGTCAAAGCACGTTCGAGCGCTACCAAAGCGGCAGCGTCGCCGACTGCTGCGGACTCCTCGGCCTGCCGACCGGCGATCCACGATCGAGCCGCCGCGTGCGCACTGGACTTGACGTGAGTTCCCGCCTCGGCGAGCAGCCGAGCCGCTTTCGCGTGGTCTCCGTCGGCGCCCGTCGGATACGACAGGTAGCAGAGCACCAAGGCGACGAGCGGGCCGTCAGTCGCATGACGAGCAGCGTCTAGCGCCGTCTGCCAGTAGCCCCGGGCCGAGCGGATATCGCCCGTGTCGTACGCGAGCCACCCCGCCAGCGCGGCGGATTCCCCGGCGAGCACGGCCAGGCGGGCACGGTGCTTGTCTGCCGCCCCCGCGAGCAGCAGCGACACAAGGTCAACGTGTCCGGCGACGTGCGCCATAAGGTGACGGGCGGGAAGGTGCTCCTCTTGGTCGAAGTGCGCCGCCCCGGCAGCTTCGAGCGCGTCCACCGCTTTCCCGTCGAGCCGGGCCGGGAACTTCAGCGCATGGGAAAGCCTCTCGAAGGGCTCTGCCAGCGCAGCAGCGCCGAGCCCTATCCCTGCTGCGGTCAGCACGCCGCGACGCGCTAGAACCGGCTCAGGCAGCACTACGGCCGTGTTCCCGGGGCGCAGCGCCGGGGGGACGTCGAGCCCGTTCAGGATGCGCGCTTGGACGGCAGCTGTGAGCACCTGGCGGCGGCCGGACTCGATCGCCGAGACGTCCGGCTGAGACAGTCCGCAGCGCCCGGCGACGGCGGATTGAGAGTCACCGGTCCACTTGCGTACGGCCTTGAGTAGCGCGCCATAGTCCCCGCTGATCAGCGCGGCGCGTACGTCGGGGCGCTCCCAGAGCGCCGGATCTACCTCGGTCACTCTTTCAAGCTACGCCACTCACCGGGCGTTATATAGCCGTCGTATACAGCCGCGCTCTGACGTGACGTCGCCGTATCGCGCTGCGATGGAAGGGAACTGACGTCGAGCCAGGAAGCCGGATCATGTCTCCCACCGTGCTGCACGCATTCGACCGACACCCGATGATCGTCGGCCCGACCGAAGTCCGGCCCGGAGACTGGCTCCGTGACCTCGGCACGCTCCGCCGAGTCGAAGCCGTCGAGACGTCCGGCTCGGGTGTCTCGATCCGCTTCGCTGGCGGCGTAGACGGCCAGTTCGCCACGCTCAGCGTTCCCGGGGACGTTCCGGTCACCGTGTGGCGCCCGCTGTCCGAGGAAGGCTGTACGGGCCGTGCTGAGGCTTGAAGGCACCGTGAACGGCGAGCGGGTCAGCGAGGAATGTCACACAGCTGACACCCTCGTTTTGGCCGCCGCCGCGTCACTGCCCGGGAGCCTCGACGGAAACCGGCTGCTCTACATCCTGGCGACGCTCCGCAGCGCAGCACTGTCCGGCCGGACCTGGGGATGGTCGGGCGAAGGGTTCACGCTGACGCTCTACCGCCAGCGCGACGAATGGGATTGATACCCGCGCGGAAGTGCACCGGGACACCGGCGAGCCACCGCAACCCACTGACACCCCCGCCCCGCCGTCGGTCCGCACGCCACGGCGGGGCGGGGGTCACCAATCCACGAAGAGAGGCACAGACCATGAGCGAGCGACCGCAGCGGCCGGTATCCCCGGACACGCAACGCAAGATCGCCGAGGGCATCGATGCTGATGCCCAGTGGGCCGAAGATCACGGCTACCCATCCACCGCCGCGACCTACCGCGAGCGGGCCGCGCAGTACCGCGCCGCGACCGGCCAGACTGCCAGCGGGGAAGCGTCGAGCTGACGACGCTCACAGACCGCCCGCCGGGGGCCTTCCCCTCCACCCCCGGCGGGCGCCCAACCTGGGGGCATCATGGGGGCTATGGACTACTCGCCGGGGCAGCGGATACGCCTGCTCTACTCTTCGGACCCTGATCCGCTCCCGCCCGGCGCTACGGGCACCGTCAGCGCGTGGCATCCCAAGCTGATGACGCTCGCCGTCCGCTGGGACGCGCCCCACGAAGCGCGGACGCTGAACGTCACGACTGACGCCGATATCGTCGAGCTGATCGGCTGAGCGGTTTCGATCAATCGCCATAATCTCTGTTATGTGGCCTGTGGCCAGCGCGTATACCGGCCGCGCCGCTCCGTGACCCCCTCCCGGGAGGCTTCCCCGTGCGTCCCCTCGACCCTGCCGACCGCGCCCGGCTCGCTCTGCGCCTCGACGCCATCGCCGATCAGCTCGACGAGATCACAGCGGAGCTCGCCACAGCCGGGGCGCGGACGCTCCCGGCGAAGCACGCTGACCGAGCGCGGCGCGCCGTCGAGTCGAGCGTCAGAGCTCTGGACCGGCTCGGGAGTAAGGACCGGCCGACGTCGAGCAGCGTTCCCGCGCCGATCCGCGCGAGTCTCTGATCTGGGCCAACGCAAGTGCCGGCGAGCTCCGCGGCCGACGTTTCCGCAGGTTGAGCGCATCCCTTACACAGCACATCGCCCCGCCTGGGCGCAGGACCAGACGGGGCGATGCGTTACTCGGCGAAGGACCATGACGCCGAGCCCCCGCGCCGTGGCAGCCAACCGGAGCGGCGCGGAAGTTCATGAGGTCAGCCGGACTCCGGATGCCACGCGGGCGGGCCGTCGTGATGCTTGCCTTCCAAGGCGGCGATCTGTGCTTCTAGCTCGGCTTGGTGAGCGTCGAGCACTGCCCACGCCTCGTCAGCCGAGATCGCCGCTTCGATCCTGATCGGCGAGTCCAGACCGAACAGCTTCGCCCGCCGGTCGCTCACCCGAACCAGAGCATTGATAGCCGCGATCTTCGGCGCTGGATCGTGCAACGGCTCGCCTGTGTGCGGATCGGGTACGACGCGGCCGGAGTTGCTGACCTTGTAATGCGTGCTGCTCAGGACTCGCCACGCCTCAACCTCGATTGCATCGAGCGCTTCGCCTTGCAGCGCTCGAAGCTCCCGGACCCCCGGCGCTGGGATAGCCGCGAGCGCCCGCTGTACGGCCTTGTGCGCGCTTCCTGGGGACGCATAGCCCAGAGCCCGCGCGATAGCCGGGTAGCTGGCTCCCTGAGCTTTCAGGCGTACGGCTTTCGCGTCGGTCTCTGCGCGCTGCTCGGTCCGCACGAATCGGCCGTCTTTTCCATGGTCATGGTTTGCCATGGTGGCCGCCTTTCAGTGCTTGCCGGGGCTGTTCGGTGCCTGGTGGAAGTCGGGGCGTACGGGCGAGGGATTCACGACGCGCGGGGTAAGGCCCTGCCGGTAGTCGAGCTGTTGCACAGTTACCGAGCCGGGGGCGATTGAACTGCCCAGGGAAACGCTCGGAGCGGTCGCCAGAGACGCGAGCGGCGCCGGGGCCTGGTGACGGGCGAGAGCGTCCATAATCGGCGCTCCGCTGGCCCCGTGGGCTGTTTCTCCGGTCGCCATGAATCGGCCGGTGTCAGGGTGATTGCGCACGGCCTTCTCTGCGTCGTCGTCGCGCATCGGCTTATCTCCGCCGCTGGCCATCTGGGAATCTCCGTCTTCCGCTTCGTGCTGCTCGGCACCCTGCGCCATTGCGTGGGCCGTGTTCACGGCGGCGGACTTCATCAGCGTGAAAGGCATTGATCAGACTCCTGTCGAACGGCGGGGCGGGAGCAGCGCATTCTTCTCAGCGCGGCTGAGGTTCTGCCACTGCGGATCGGGGGTGCTCGCTGCCTTCGCGGCGGGGCGTTCCTTAATCGCCTGGGCCAGCTGAGCGACGAAGGCCGCCAAGTTGGCCTGCTGCTCGGCGATGGACGGCGGGGCGACTGCGCAGAACTCATCCCATGCCGCTTCGACGTCAAGGGGGTGAGGCTCAGCCGCGCCTGCCTTCTGTACGTAATCCCAAAGGCGCGGGCGCGGGGCATCGTCATCGAAGCCAGCGCGGGAGTACTGCCGGTCGCCGAGAATCCGATCCCATGCCGCTTCGAGTTCTTCGGCGGTCGGCTCGGGCTGCTCGCCCTTCTCAACGGTCGGCGCAGGCATGTCCTTAGCCAACAGCTGTTCCCGCTCCCAGGGGTCGGCTACCGAGAGCACGGACTTACTGATCTGCTGCGGCGCGGTTCCGCAGTGCGCACAGAGATTGCCCATGCTCTTAGTCAGCTTCCGTGTGCAGTGCGGGCAGCGCGGCTTTCCTACGTGGCTCATTCGCATTCACTCCCAGAGTCGGCGGGGTACATCTCGGCGAGCTGATCGAGGCTCGGCGGCGGGCCGTCATCACCGGAGAGAAGGCCGTGCGGCCACACGCATTCGGGGTCATCGCCGAAGCACACGAGGCAGTCAACCGGCGGCATGTAGTCGTCGAGCTCCGGCGGTTCAATGCCCGGGAAGTCAGGGCCGGTGATGTCGCCGCCTGCGGCTACGAAAGCGTTGATATGCGCGATGACGTCCCGGACCCACTCGGCATCACTGGTCATCGGTCACCCCGGATTCTGCTCGGCGAAGCTTCGCCAGGCCGGGACCGGCGAGACTCAGCAGCAGATTCGCTTTCCCGGTACGGCGCCGGACAGCCTCATATCCGAGAGCGAGATAGTCAGACTCCGAGAGCCTGACGTGCAAACTCACAGTCTTAGCGGCCATATGGACCATGGTACGAATGACCCATTATTCCGCAAACGCGCTCCATATTCGCGCTCTGCTATTTCACTCAGGGCAGCAGAAAGCCCGCCGAGTCGTATTCTCGGCGGGCTCTGCTCGACGGCTCAGACCTCGGTGACGGGGCAGCCGTGCCGATCCTTCCCGATACGGGCGCGGGCTCCGCGCTCCCGCTGCAACCGGTCGTGCCCGTGGTTCGCGGCGACGGCTCCGCCGAAGCTGACGAGCATTCCGGCGAGCGCGCCGACACCCCACACCATCGGCGACGTGGTGAACACAGACGCGATGCCGCAGACGGCGGCCGTCGCCCCGGCGGAGATGCCCGAGTAGCCGACGACTTCCGACCGCAGGAACAGCCGGGAGACGCGTACGGGGCCGGACAGCGGCGCGGCGGGCACAGACACGGGAACCGGCTGGGGGGCGCTGTGCGGGGCGCTGAGGGGCTGCGCGGGGGTGTGCAGGATGATCGGACGCTGAGCCCGCTCGTAAGCCGCTGCGTCGGCGAGCAGAGCCCGAACCTGACTCAGGGTCAATGTCGGCTCGGATGAGGTGGTGGTGCCGGTGGTGCTGGGGCGGATCTCGATCTCGGTCATGAGTCAGTCCTTCGCTGCGGAGGGGGCTAGCGCTAGAGCCTTCGAGGGCTCGCTAGGGGGTTTCCGGGCCGGTTCCGGCCCCTGTGACCTGCGAGGCTCTAGAAGCTAGATCGCAGGTCACAGGGGGTTTTCACGTCTAGGGCGGGGTCTAGGTCTAGACCCGGCGGGGTCTAGGCGCCCGCCTTGCGGAGCTTCGCCAGCGCATCCGTGATCTGCTCGCGCGTGACGCCGTTGCGGTTGCCCGGCGAGCCGTCCGCCGGGGTCCACCAGATCTGACGGGTACTCACGCCGTTGCCCTTCAAGGCCTTGCCGAGCGCCGTCGCGTCCCAGCCCGCATACCGGCCCGGGTGCGCCTCGGCCAGCCGCTCACAGATCGCCGACGACCACATGCCGTCTTCCGCGCCCATGGCGTCGAGCACGTCCGCCAACAGCTCGCCGGGGTCGCTGCGCCGGGCCGGGGCGATCCCGGCGGCCATTCCCGAAAGCGTTCCCGCCTGCTCGCGCAGCAGCCGGGCGCGGGCGACGATCGCGGCGGCCTGGTCCGCGTCCACGAAGTACGTCCGCACGATCGCCGGGGCCGAGCCCTCGCCGACCAGGTAGCCGACGCCCTTGTCACCGAGCGTGAACTCAGTAGCCCGCACGCCGTTCCGGTACGCGGAGGTGCCGAGCACCATGTCATTGGTGGGCTGGTCGGCCACGCGCAGGCAGTACCGGAGCTGCACGTTAGAGCGGATGCCGGTCGGCAGGGACTTGCCGTCCGGGCGCTGCGTCGCAGCGATCAGCGACACCCCGGCGGCCGGACCCACACGCACGATGTACTCAGCAAGCGCCGTGATCTCCTCGCCGAGCTTCCCGGCCTGGCCGCTGCCGGTGTCGAACGCGAGATGACACTCATCGAGCAGGTAGAGGATGGGGTGCAGGCCGAGCCGGGAGTCTCGGGCGAGCTCCGGAGTCACCTTCCCCTCACGGCACTTGCCCTTGCGCGTCAGGTCCGTGAGCAGGTCCGCGCGCCGCTCTACCTCGTCTTTCACGGCGAGCAGGTCATCACGCAGCGCCGTGAGCGTGTCCGTGCGCGAGCCAGACAGGAACGAGTGAGCTACCGGCTCAAACATCACGTAGTCACCCATGCCCTTGCCGTCGAACAGGTGCAGCTCACACGTGACGTCGAGCGCGGCGCCGAGCGCGAGCAGCCGGACCGCGAACGTCTTGCCCATGCGCGGCTGCGCCCCGCACGCCATCGAAGCGAACATCAAACCGACGTCCTGAGCCCGGCCGCGCTGGTCCACGCCGAACGGCAACGGCTCGAACATGCTCGTCACCCCCGCTTCGAGCAGCGGATACGGGCGGGCGGGCTGCTTCGAGAGCGGCCGATCGCCGACCCAGAGCACCAGGTGCCCGGAGTGCTCTTCGTCTACCGGCTCAGGCCACACGCACCCGAGCGGGCGACGCAGGCCGGACGAGAGCGAGACACGCTTTTCGATGACGTCCACAGCCGCGATGCCGTGCGGCAAGTCGAGCTCAGCGCGCCAGCCGTCGCCGTCGCGCATGATCGGGGCCGTGAAAGCCAGTTCCCGCCGCTCGACGGCCTTGCGGATCTCGGCGATACCCAGCGCGGCGAGCGCACGGGCAACCACGTCCGAGGTGAGCCGGGCAACGTGCGTCGGGGTCACGGTGCGGTCGAACAGGAACGGCGCATCTACGGGGCGGCCGTGCCACACCAGCGCCGCAGCGCCGACGGCTCCGGCGCCGAGCGCGACGAGCGGGAACGCCTCGAACGCGATGAACCCGCCGAGCCCGGCGACGGCCGTCACGACGGCGGACCCAATCGCGCGGTTCTTCACCCGGCCGTCGCGGTGCTTCGCGGCCTGGTGGTACGCCGCAGCGTCGCGGCGCTCGATCAGCTCGACGCGCAGCGCGTGCGCGTCGCGGTCGAACACCCAACGGACCCAGCGAACCAGGGCACGGCCAGCGCCGCGCGGCGCGTAGTAGACGGCGCGGAGGGTGTACTTCGGCAGGCGCAGCAGGTGAAACGCGCTGGCGTGTCCGGTCCAGCGCACGGCCCAGCGGGCGGCGGCGGAACGCTGCGCGGAGTCGAGCACCCATGCCGGGATGATCGGGTGCCGGTGCTGCTGACGCGCCCACGGGAGCGCGTCCGGGGTCGTCCGGGGGTCGGGGTCCACGGCGGCCGGCTGGGGCATCGCTTCGGGCGCCGCTTCGGGCTCGGCCTGGGGAAACAGCCGATGGGGCGTGCCGTTGATGACCTGCGCTTCGTCGAGTGCCATGATGGGTGCCCTCCTGATGGTTGGGAGAGCCGGGGCGCTGCTGCTTTGGTCAGTTGGAAGCGCCCCGGCGCCCCTATGAGTGATCCGGCTGGACTGCCGGACTGGACGGGCCGCCCGCCGAAGCGGACAGCCCACCCGGCCCGTCAGTGCGTGCCGTTGACCGCGACGACCGGCTGAGCCGTGAGCCAGTCGCGGAGCTCTGTCGCGCGGGCCTGGCCGATGCCGAGCCCGTCCTTCAGCGCCCGCATCGAGACCGGCTTGCCCGTGCCCTGAACCGACGCGAGATGCATCGTCAGCGCGTCGGCGCGAAGCTCATCGATCGAGCGGCCCGGGTTCGGGTTCTCCGGTCCCCGAGTGCGGCGCGCGGCGGGCAAAACCAGATCCGCACTCGCCGACTGACCTGCGCCGGTACGGCGGGAAGTGCGCGCACTCGGCGCACCCAAAGCCGAGATGAGCGCGACCCGAAGCACGGACTCAGCGCCGGGGGTCGGGGTGATCTGGTCGAGTCCGGTCGCCTCGACGAGCGCCCGGGGGTCGAGCGAACCGGCGCGGAGCTGACGGGCCACCAGGCCGCGAGCGAGCTTCGCCCGGCCCTTGTCGCCCTTCGTGTCCGGGACCGCGATAGCGAGGGCTCGCAGCGCCGTCAGCTGACGCTCACGCGCCGTCCGGACGGTGGAGAGCGAGCCCTGACGCGCGGCCCAGAGAGACAGCTTCGCGGACTCGATCGGGTTAACGATCCACAGCCGGAACGGGATGCGGTCGGGGCGGCCCTGGGCGGCGCGGACGTCGCCGAGTTCCTGCCGGGCGCGGAGCTCGACCAGCGCGGCGAACACCAGCGGCGGAACCGCGTGGAACATCGCCGCCCGGTAGTCGGTGGCCGCGCTGACGTTGAGCGCGACCGTCACGGCGACCAGCGCGTGAGCCAGCGCCCGAAAGCCGTGCTGCGGCCGGTTGCTGCGGACGCTGCTCAGGTAGTACTCGCTGGCGACATAGACGCCGGTGTCGAGCAGCACGGGGAACGCGCTGCCGCCCGCCATGCCGAAGATGCCGATAGCGACGGAGCGAACCGACGCGTAGCTGAGCCAGGCGGACACCCCGGCGAGCAGCACAAGCCCGGCGCCAGCGCGCCCGGCGCTCTTGTTCGCGCTCACTGGTCGCCCCCCTCGAAAGCCTCGGCGAGCTGGCCGAGCGCAACCATGGAACGGGCGATAGCGACGTGATGCGCCGTGGTGCCGTCGAGCGGGTGCCGGTAGCCGTGCGCTTCGAGCACACGGAAGACGTCGGCGAGGAGACTGAGCGTGAACCGCGCGTCGCGGCCCTGCTCAGGCGTAGTGTTCGTGTTCAAGGCTCGTTCCCTTTCCGGAGGGTTCGGGTCCAGGCCCCGGCCGGGTGTTGGTAGCACCCGCCGGGGCCGTTCTGTCGGTCCAGAGTGACGCTTTCGCATCACTTACAGTCGGCTACGCTACTCGACAGATGCACATTCGGCAACAAGTTGTGCACCTGCGCCGATGTCTGTAGCTTTTCCGACATGCCACTACCCGAGGAACTACAGGCCGAAGCTGCCCGGCGCCTCGCCGACGCCGCCGCCCGGCTCAAGGAAGCCGAAGCCGAAGTCAGGGCTGCCGCGCTCGACGCGAAAGCCGCTGGCCTGCCCGTAAGCCGATCCGCTGTGGTCGCCGACGTGCACCGGACAACCATCCATAGATGGATTCGGGAAGCCGAGGCAGCAGCACAGACAGACCAGGGAGCGGGCGCCGATGCCGACGCATGACGAGTACCGGGAATCGCTGGTGCGGGAAGTCATGGAGCGCGCGCCGACCGACCTCACTCCGCAGGAACGGCTAGCGGCGCTCGCCTTCGCCGCTGACGTGCTGGTCTTCGAGCCTGGTCACCCGATGGACAGGGTGATTCGGACGCCGCTCGATGATGTGATGTTCCAACGCCGTATCAGCGTCTCCAGCGCCCGGAAAGTCAGGGACCTGGCACGCGCTCTAGCGGCGAAAGGCCTGCTCGAAGCCGTCGAGCTCGACGGCGGGACGCGTTACCGCTTCGCCCGGCTATCAGGGCCGGAACACGACAAGGGAGGGCAGACCGATGGCCATTGATCTGATCCTTGAAGTACTCGACTACGCGCCGGAAGACCTCACCCCGCAGGAACGCTTGGCCGCCGTCGTGTTCGCTGAAGACGCGCGGATCTGGGGGCCGGGCAACCGGCTGGACCGGAAGATCTATACCCCGCTCGACGACGAGAAATATCAGCGGCGCATCGGCGTGAGCAGCGAGCGGAAAGTCAAGGAACTGGCTCAGTCGCTCGCCCGGAAAGGCGTGCTGGAGTCCGTGCAGCGCGGACAGAAGGGCAAGGCCGCCGAGTACCGGATCAGTCGGCTTGCTCCCGCGTCGGCGCCCGTCGAGGCTCAGCACCCCGGATTCCGACCCGCTGACGTCAGCACCCCGGATACCGGGGTGCTGAACGACTTCAGCGCCCCGGAAAGTAGCGTTCAGCACCCCGGAAACCGGGGTGCCTATTCCCGTCCCCCTAAAACCCCCCTTCCTGCTGACGTTCCCGGGGCAGCTGACGCCGCGTCGAGCGCAGCGAGGCGGGCAGGCGAGACACACACACCCAACACCCCGACTGACCCGACGGGGGGTCAGGGAGACCCCTCGCCCGGCGCTCCCAGCGGGGAGAAAGGCGGCAGCGACGAGGCAGCATCGATCAACTCGGCGCCCGTCGTCGGCTCGCAGGATGCTGCGGCTCAGGTACTCGCCCGGGTGGACTTCGGCCGGATGCTGCGGCGGGACGAGCGGGAGCGGCTGACGGCTCGGCTCGGCGTGCTGGTCGCCGGGGGCTGGACGGCGGACGCGCTGACGCGTGAGCTCGGCGACCTTCGCGGCGCGGTCTCGCCCGTGGCCGTGTTCACGAAGCGGGCGCGGGAACTGCCGGACGCTGCGCCGACTGCCCCGGCGCAGTCCCGTGCGCTGACTGCTGCGGAAGCTATCGCGGCGTCAGAGTCCGCCGCTGCGGCCGATTCTGGCGGCGAGCTGACCGAGGCGGAGCGCGACGCCGGGCGCGCATGGCGGGAGCAGAGAGCCGCACAGCGGGCGCAGAGCGCGGCGCAGGCGGGTTCCGGGGTACTGAGCCCCGGGGCGGGCGCGAAGCGGCGAGAGGGGGCTCTCAGCGTCGGCGCAGGCCCCGCCAGGTTCGCACGCTCAATTCCGGGAACGTCTACGCGTTGCCGATCCCCGCGATCGTGCCCTGATCCCGCAGCACGCCCTTGATCTGCCGACGCTCGCCCCGCAGCAGGTCGGTCAGCGCCTCCGCGGTGAATTCGGGGGAGAGCGGCTCGATCCCGAGACGCGCCACGCCCGGCACGTCCTTCGGGTCGCGGACCAGCGAGACCGCCAGCCGCTTCTGCGTCCCCGCCTCGGTCACGTCGAACCCGGCGGACTCGGGTTCCGTCAACCGCACGCGCAGCGCGAGCGGCCCCTTGCCCGCGCGCACCGGCTGCGTCGGCAGTTCGTCCTTCCAGCGGATCCACCCCGCGCGGGCCAGATGGATGACGAGGTGCAGTTCGCCGACCCGCATGTCCAGGAACTTCCCGTGCCGCCCCACGCCCTCGAACGTCAGCCCCTCGATCGCCGACAGCGGCGGGTCGTACGTCTTGAGCGCCTGGAACGACACGGCCGTCGCCGCGGCCACCGTGCGTCCGGCCAGCTTCCCGTCCAGAAAGGCGGCCAGCGCCTCGACCTCGGGCAATTCGGGCATGACCACAGTCTGCCACCGTACGGCTGTCCGCGCCCGCCGCTATGCTCCCGATCATGACGGACAACGCGCAGGTCATACTCGTGGACATGGACGGCGTGCTCGCCGACTTCGACCGGGCGGTGGTCGAGACGCTGCGGCCCAGGTGCCCGGAGATCGAGCTCCCGACGACCTCGCACCGCATCCGCCTGCAGTTCCCGCAGTACGCTGCCGAGATCAAGGCCGTGACCAGCGCTACCGGCTTCTTCCGCGACCTGGAACCGATCAAGGGTGCCCTCGACGGCTGGCAGCGGCTGAAGGACCTCGGCTACCACCCGCGCATCTGCAGTTCGCCGCTGTTCTGGCACAAGGAGTGCGAGCAGGAGAAGCGCGCCTGGCTCGCCGCGCACCTCGGCCCCGACGTGGCCGCCGAGGCACACATCGTGGACGACAAGTGCCACTGCCCGGGCCTCGCGCTCATCGACGACATCCCCGAGCTGACCTGCGGCCCCGCGCCGTGGCCGCACATCGTCTTCGACCACCCGTACAACCGGCACGCGGGATCGCCCCACCGCCTGCGCGGCTGGGACGATCCCGCGTTACCGGACCTGCTCGCGGGGTTCTCCGCGGCTCCCGGGCTCGGCTAGAACGACTGCTCGCCCTCGCCGAGGCCGATCCCGGTGGTCCACGAGCTGATGTGGATCCCGCCCGAGTAGACCGCGGTGTTGCCCGGATACAGGAAGTCGGTCGCCCGCGAGGTCTTGTCGGGCATCGACAGCGTCAGGGTGGTGACGTAGACCGTGTGGTCCGGGGCGTCCGGGATCGAGTAGTAGAAGCGCGCGTGCAGCGGGCTGTTCGGCCGCAGGATGAGCGTGCCGCCGCGCCCGTCGATGCTGACGGGGATCTTCTTCTTCTGCGACGGCGGCCCGGCGAGCTTGATCAGCGGGGTGTCGCTGAGCGAGCAGGTGATGCCGTCGTGCGCCAGCAGGGTCAGGTCGAACGTGCGCTGGCCGAGACCGTAGCTGTAGCCGCCGAAGTAGAACGAGACGTCGTTCATCGTGCAGGGGCGGACGGCCGCCGCACCGGAAGCCCCGGCGGGCAGCGCGACGGCGAGGCTCGCGGCGGCGACCGCGGCCGCCGCGGCGAGACGTATCCTCGTACGCATATCTCTGGGTCCTTTGTCCTCGTCTTGTGCTTGTCCTCGTGCCGGGCTAGAAGGCGCCGAGCCCGTGCGGGACGCCGATCCCGGTCGGGCCGTCCCAGCCGACGCCCGCGTTGCACAGCTTCTTGCTGATCCCGGGGTAGGAGGTGCAGTTCACCGCGCCCTCGTTGTTTCCGCTGGTCACGTCGGTGAAGTCGGCCTTGGGCGCCGCGTAGAGCGTGTTCGGGCCGTCGACCGCGGACAGGTGCCCGGCGCGCGCGAACAGGCCGCCGATGTAGGGCGCTGACGCGCTGGTACCGCCGACGATGGTCCAGTCGGCGGGCTGGCCGGTGCTCGGCGCGTACGTGTCGTAGACGGCCACGCCGGTGTTCGGGTCGGCGTCCGCGGAGACGTCGGCCGCCGCGCGGTGCCCCTTGCAGAGCGCGGTCACGGCCGCGGGCTGGCCGGTCGCGGCGCGGAAGTCCGTCTCGCAACCGCTGCCGGCGCCGTACCACGCGGTGGCCTTGGCGCTCTTCGCCGTCGGCATCGTCGTGCCGCCGACCGCGATGACCGTGGGCAGGTCGGACGGCCAGGCCTGGTGGATTCCGCCGTTGAAGCCGCTGTCACCGGTCGAGACCGTGATCGCGACGCCCTTGTGCTGGAAGGCGGCGAGATCGGAGCCGCGGGTGTTGGTCGCGTCGGTGCTGTAGCCGTAGCTGATGCTGACCGCCGACGCGTGCGCGGCGACGGCGGTGTTCACGGCCTTGGCGAAGTCCCCGGTGCTGACGTCGTTGTCGTCCTCGCCGTCCTGCCAGGGCACCGAGATCTCGACGATGTGGCAGCTCCCGCACGCGGCCGACGCCATGTCCACGTCGAGCGAGGTCTCGACCGCCACGTCCTCCTCGAGCGCCGCGCCCTCGCCGCTCTTCTGCGGAGCGGGCTGCGCGCCGCCGGTGTAGTTCTCCAGGTGCAGGCAGCCGTTCGCGGTGGTGCACGCGGGCAGGCCGTACTCCTTGCGGTACGTCGCGAGGTCGGCGGCCAGATGCCCGTCGACCCCGGCGTCGATGATCGCGATCGTCGCCGTGCTCGACGACGTGGACGGCAGCCCGTACGCGCTCGCAAGTCCCGCCGGGCCGTAGCCGGCGGGCTGCGAGGAGCTCAGCGGCCGGTCGCTGTTCTTGGCCGTGGTCACGACCTCCGCGTCGCAGTGCGCGCACACGCGGTGCGTCCCGTGCGTCCGCAGCAGCGTGCCGTTCTGCACCTGCTGCGCCACGGCCGCGACCGTCTCCCCGCTGTTGGCCGTGGCGCTCCCGGTCGCGCTCGGCGTGCCGGCCGAGGCCATCGCCGCCGTGGTCAGCGCGACGGAGACCGCCGCCGCCAACACCGGCACGGCCGCCAACCGCCGCCGTCCCCGCCCCCGCAATTCGAATACCGACATATCGTCCCCTTCTCGCAGTGGGTGTCACCGTGGGTTGTGCGAGGGGTAGAGACGACCGCGGCCGAGATCGGTTGGCGCATTCTTCAGACAGTTTTAAGGCAGCAGGCCGGAGCCCCACCAACCCGCCGTGTCCTGCCCCGGCGCCGCGACGGCGATCGACCGCGTGCCCTGACCCGCGGAGGACGGACGCAGCGGTTCGGTACGCGTGGCCCGGCGGCGGGTGGAGAGCGGGCCGAGGCCGCCGAGCAGTTCGATCGCCTCGGCGACCCGCTTGTCGGCCGTCACCGAGTTGGCCGGGATCAGCCCGATCGCGTGGAAGCCCAACTGGGCCGGGCGCAGATCGGCCGGATCCGTCACCCGCAGGCACGGCACGCCGATCCGCTCGACCACCTCGGTCACGGTCGGGTCGGTCGGCTCGGCGGGATCGGTGAGCACGAGCACGCACTCGCTCGCCGCCGCCACCGAACGCACCGTCTCGTACCAGTCCGACCGGCCGTAGCAGTACTCGTCCGGATGCTGACCGCGCAGCCGGGGGAAACGCTCCCGCAGCCCGAGCAGGACCGGTGCGGCGACCTCGATCCGCGTACCCGGCACGACGATGAACGACAGCGCGTCCGCATCCACGTCGTCCAGCGCGCTGCCCTCGACCGCCCCATACGCCCCGTAGACGATCTCCGCCCGGCCGCCCGCCTCGCGCGCGTCCGCCGCCAACTGCTCGGCCAGCGCGTTGCCCGGTTCGGTGACCAGCAGGATCGTGTCGCCGCGATGCGTGAAATCGAGCACTGACGCGTGCGCCGTCCGCCGATGCGCGCACATGGCCGTCGCGGTGGCCGAGACGGCGCAACTCGGCTGCTCCGCGACCAGGACCCGGCGCGTGCGCATGACGGCGGTCCACTCGCACACCGCGCGCAGCACGGCGTCGAGCGCGTCCGGATCGTCCGACGGCAGCGCGACGGCCAGCCCGGTCGCGTGCCCGTCCCGGTCCAGATAGGTGACCGCCGCGGTCGTCGTCGAGCGCGTATGCCGCGTGGCGTCGACGTCCGAGTCGAGCACGACGTCCCGCCCGATCGCCGCCGAGCCCGGACGCAGCCGCTCGGCCAGCGCCGCGGCGAACGCGGCCGCCGCCGGGCAGCGCACCGCACCGCGCGTCGGGTGCTCGAAGCGGGTGAGCACACTGATCCGCCCACGGGCGACGAGGGGTCCCTTGGCGAGCGTCTGCACGAGGAGGGTCCTGTTGTGGTTCACCCGTCAATCGTGGCGGAACCGGCGACCGCGCTGGTAGGACCAACAGAGTGATAGTCCAGTGATGAGCGTGACCGTATTGCCGTACCATCCGACCGGATCCGCCGCGCGATCCGCACGATCTGCAGCGTGCCGAGCGCCAGCAGCACGAACGGGAAGCAGAACGCGACCTTGAACCCGGACAGCGCCGCGGCGGCCGAGACGGCGTGCTCGGCGCCGGTCGCGTCCACCAGGAACCCGGTCGCCAGCAGCGTGATCGCCGACGCGATGAACGCGCCCACGTTCACCATGCCCGACGCCGTGCCGAGCTGCCGAGGCGGATTGGCGCTCCGCGCGACGTCGAAGGCGATCATCGAGCCCGCGCCGTTGCTCGCGTAGACGAGGATCAGTACGATCAGCAGCCACAGCGGCGCACGCCCCGGCCACAACAGCACCGCGCTCAACGCCAGCACCGTGCAGCCGACGACCCCGAGCGCCAGCGGCACCCGCAGGTCCGGCCGCCGCGTCAGGGCCACGCCGAAGACGAAGCAGTACACCATGTTCGCGCAGATCAACAACGTCAGCAGCGCACTGGCCGCACCCGCGCCGAGCCCCTCGCCCTGAACGAGGAACGGATACCCCCACAGCAGACCGAAGACCGCCGCCGGGAACCCCGTCGTGAAGTGGATCCACAAGCCCAACCGCGTCTGCGGCCGCGACCAGGCCGCCCGCATCTGATCCCGCACCCGAACCCGCGGCCGCGCATCCGTGACGCGCCCGCCCCGGCCACGCGGCGTGTCCCGCACAATCCCGACTGGCAGCACGAGCACACACGCCCCGACCACTGCCACCGTGAGGAACGTCCCGCTCCACCCCAACGTGCGCAGTGCCCAGGCCAGCGGCCACGCGCTCACGATGCCGCCCGCCGCCCCCACCAGCGACGTCAACTGTGTCAGCAACGCCACCCGCCGCGCCGGGAACCACGCCGCCACGATCCGCAACACGCTGATGAACACCATCGCGTCGCCGCAGCCCAGCAACCCCCGCGCGACGAGAGCCAGCCCGAACGAGTCCACCGCCGCGAACGCTCCCTGCGCCACGCACATCACGCTGAGCCCCGCGACCAGCAGCCGCCGCGGCCCGAACCGGTCGACGAGCAGGCCCACGGGTATCTGCATCGCCGCGTACACGAGCATCTGGAGCATCGAGAAGGTGGACAGCGACGCCGCGTTGATCCCGAACCGATGCTCCGCGTCCGGCCCGGCGACCCCAAGGCTGCTGCGGTTGAAGACCGCGACAAAATAGACCGTGATCGCCGCCGACCACGTCACCCAAGCCCGCCCCGAAATACCGTGGGCGTCGGAGGTCTCAGGTGTGGGCGGCTCGGCGGAAGAAGTATTCGCTATAGAAGGAATCGGGACAAGGGCAGCATCGTCGACCGCGTCTATCACATCCATGGCGACGGTCATCCTCTCACGCATCGGACGTCATACGTTTTCCGGTTCAAGGGATGGGATGCGCCGCGGACCCTTGCAACGATGCACACTAAGGTGGGATCACTACGAGAGGAGGGGTGCCGATGCCGGCGCCGACGCTCAAGGACGTCGCCCTGCGGGCCGGAGTGTCCGTTCGCACCGTGTCGAACGTCGTCAACGACTACGTGTACGTCGCTGAGGACACGCGCGCCCGGGTGCAGGCGGCCATCGACGAGCTCGGATACCGCCCCAACCTGCTCGCCAGGAACCTCAAGACGGGCCGCTCCCGCATGCTCGCCCTCGTCGTACCCGAGCTCGACGTGCCCTACTTCGCCGAGCTGGCCAGACTCATCATCCACGAGGCCCGCACGGCCGGGTACACGGTGCTCATCGACCACACCGACGGCGACGAGCGCCGCGAACGCGAACTCGTCACCGAGGACGCACGCGGCGTGAACTTCGACGGCATGATCGTCAGCCCGCTGTCACTCACCGAGGAGCAGTTGGAGGCCCGCCGCACCACCGCCCCCGTAGTCCTCCTCGGCGAACGCCTCTTCGCCGCGGGTGTCGACCACGTGGCCATCGACAACGTCCGCGCCGCCCGCGAGGCCACCACCCACCTCTTCGACCTAGGTCGCCGCCGCATCGCCGCCATCGGTGTCCAGCACGACAGCACCGGCACCGCCAAGCTCCGCACGATCGGCTTCCGCGAAGCCTTCGCCGAGGCCGGCGTCCAGGTCGACGAGGACCTCCTCATCGAGGTCACCCACTACCACCGCGAGAACGGCGCCGCCGCCATGGAACGCCTCCTCGACCTCCCGCAACCCCCCGACGCCGTCTTCTGCTTCTCCGACCTCCTGGCACTCGGCGCCCAACGCGTAGCCCTCTCCCGCAACCGATCCGTCCCCGACGACGTAGCCATCATCGGCTTCGACGACATCGAAGACGGCCGCTACGCCACCCCCACCCTCACCACCATCGCCCCCGACAAGGCAGCCATCGCCCGCTCCGCCGTCCACCAACTCATCACCCGCATCGAGAGCGCCCCCACCGCCACCCACCCCGCCCCCACCGTCCAGATCGAAGCCCCCTACCGCCTGGTAGTCCGCGAAAGCACCCGCGGCGTAGTCACACCCTGAACCCCCCGCCCGACGCTCTACGTGACAAATATCGCCGCTCCGCGACTGCGACAATAGAGCGGCGCCTGATCCGCGCCCGGTCTGGTTCAAGTAGGTGCCGAGCTCGTTGCTCCGCGTGATGAAAATCGCCGCTTCGCGACTGTGACAATAAAGCGGCGCCTGATCCGCGCTTTCGGTACTACGCGTTGGCGGCCTGCGGAAATCCTGGTTCTATGGAAAGTCAAGGTCAAAAACGCCTCCGGCGGGCCGGCTCAGAGAGCATCACGGACCGCTGTCTGGCTGCGGTTTGGTCTGTTGGTGGGTGGGGTCCGGTTGGTGTGCTTTCCTCGCCTGGCACCGGAGGTAACCAGGAACCTGCCGGGGCCGCAATCGGCGGTGGCTCACGCTGATGTAAATATTTGCTTCGCCGTTTGCACCCCCGGCAGAACCCTGGTGAGGCTGCGCCTGCCAGTCGAGGAGAGCACCCCAACCTCAGGGGGACTGTGCGCGCTGCACTCGGCTTACTGCCCGTGTCGGTGCGCGAGGGTGTGGTGCTCTGAGCAGAGCAGGGCG
Organism: Actinospica sp.; assembly: GCA_035493475.1. Classification (GTDB taxonomy): domain Bacteria; phylum Actinomycetota; class Actinomycetes; order Streptomycetales; family Catenulisporaceae; genus Actinospica. The sequence continues at coordinate 93,408 of DATJIF010000170.1, read as the reverse complement.
AGATTTCCCAGCACTGTGGCTCCGCCTCGGCTGTGCGGGATGCGGTGGTGTGCGTGTAGGGACCAGGTCGTGGGGCGTGCGCATCCGGGGTAGGTGCAGTGCCGGTCCCGGTAGGCGAGTGCGATCCGCTGCGCATGCGTCGCCAACCGTGTCGTCGAATCCGCATCGACCGGCCGCCCGTCCAACCGCACCGGCATCCCACTCTCATCCAGTCGCACCAGATGTGAACGTGGGACCAGCCCCCCGTACACCGTCTCCGCCCACAGATCGTCCGTGCTGGTCGAGGTGAAAAACAGCATCGGCGGGGTGAAGGCTGCTTCGCGCACCTGCTCCGGTGCGGCCAGGAACACCTCCGCAAGGCGCACCAGTGCGTGCGCGTTGATTTGTTCGGTGGAGCGGATGTCTTCGGGAAGGGGCTTAGCGTGGTCGTATTGGGCTTGGCGGATCCAGTCGGCCGCCTGCGCGTCGATCGCCGAGCGCAGCACAGTGGCGCGGGCGGCATCGAGCAGCACCTCGAACCGGCACAGTCCGTCGTCGAGTTCGGTCACGCGCAGGAATGACCGCGCCCGCTGTCGGGCCACGATCTGCTCGCTGGTGCCGGGTTCGAGGGTTTCCTCCAACACCCGCACCTGCTTCTTCGCCACCGCGACACCATCGCTTTGCGCAGTTTCAAGTGCCGCAGTCAGCGCGGTGACCGTGTCCCGACTGGTGTTATGCACAGCCTTTGCGGTCCGCGACAGGATGCTAACGGTGCCCGAACCAACCGCCCCCGACGACAACGGTTCGGCTAGTTCGGGGATCGCACCGATCCGGCGTGCCGACTGTGCGATATTCCGCGCCCGACCGTCAGTGACATCGAGATGACCAGCCACCCACGCCGCGGTTCCGCCGCGTGCGGCCTTGACCCGGTCGGCCTGCGCCAGTACTTGCAGCAGGTGCCCGTGATCGGCCTGCTCACGCCGGCCGATCACCTCGGCCACCGCCAGCAACTCGACCGCACCCGTACGATCCGAGGGCTGCAACTTCCGGGCGGCCTCCAGGATCCGCGCCAACACTGCGTCCGCCCGCGCGTTCGCGGCGACTAACTCCGCGAGCTGTTCAGCAAACAATCCCATCTATCTCACCCCGAACCTAACGCTGAGTATACGGCCAGATGCTTAAAGTGTAGGCGGATGGGGTGACGAAATGGCGCGGATCTGACGGATATTCCATGGGAGTATTCACATGTTTCTCCGGGAACTCGAACGATCAGCCGGCCGTTGACCGAGCGGGCGGATCTGATGATTGGGTAGCGGGGCGGTAAGGGGATTTTTTACATCGCCCGCCGCGCCGACGAGACCCAGGTCCGAGCGCAGCGTACATTTCGGTGCGGCTTGAGCCGGGGCTGAATCCTCTTCGCGGCGGTAGAACTCTGGTTCCACGCTCCGTCTGCTAAGCGAGGAGCCAAGTTCTTCTTTGGGGTCTCTCTATCTGCGGTGCGTGTTCGACAGAGTGGGAGCGGGGACGGTTAGGCGGGGATCACTCCGTTTTGCGGTTTCGTGTCTGCGCCAGTGGCACCGTCTGCGGGTGCGGTACAGGGGCATCTGGTCTGCGGCTCCGTGTCGCCGTCTGGTTCGGTCAGGGCGTTGAGGGCCATCTTCCGCTCTTCGGCGTCGAGGTGGGGCCGGGCTTCGGTCACCGCGAGGCTGGGCGGGGACGTTGGGTCGGTGGCGAAATCGTTGTCGGCTCGGTCGAGGATCTTGGTCACGTGCACGGGCTGGGTTTGACGTACATGCTGATGGGGCGGCGAGTGGGCTGTTGCGATCGCGCGGCTGCGGTGGTGGGTGTTCGGATGGCGCTGTCGTGCAGCGTGGCGTGTAGGGCGTTGAGTCGTGTGCGGGCGAGGCGCAGTGCCGCGGGCGGGGGTGGCTGACGCCGTGACGGTTTCGTTATCGGCTGCGGTATTGCAACGATGAAAGGGGGCGATCCATACTCCTCCACGTGAATATTGCAACGTTGCAAGACGAGGCGGCGCGGGTGCCGCGCGGGGAGTATCCGCGGCCGCAGTTCGTGCGGGGGGAGTGGGAGTGCCTGAACGGGCGGTGGGAGTTCGAGGTCGATCAGGCGGATACGGGGGCGGAGCGCGGGTTGGTGGGGCGGGAGCTGGGCGGCTCGATCGTGGTGCCGTTCCCGCCGGAGTCGGAGCTGTCGGGGGTGGGGACGCGGGACTTCCTGGAGGCGGTCTGGTATCGGCGGACGGCGTGTGTGCCCGAGTCTTGGGCGGGGCAGCGGACGTTGCTGCACTTCCAGGCCGTGGACCACGACGCCACGGTGTGGATCGACGGGGTCGAGGCGGGGCGGCATCGCGGCGGGTTCAGCGGGTTCACGCTCGATATCAGTGCGCTGGTCTCGCCGGGTCGGCCGTTCTCGATCACGGTGCGGGCGCGCGACAGTCATCGGGGCAGCCAGGCGCGCGGGAAGCAGTCTGCGCGGTTCGACACGTACGAGGTCTTCTATCCGCGCAGCACGGGGATCTGGCAGACGGTCTGGATGGAGCCGGTGCCCGACGTCCACCTGCTGAGGGCGCGGATCACGCCGGACCTGCCGGGCGGTCGGTTTCTGGTGCACGTGCCGGTCTCTCGAACGGCCGGCGGGCATCTCGTGCGGGCGGTGCTGTCGGATGGGGACGGGGAGGTGGTGCGGGCGGAGGCTTCTGTGGGGGAGGACTCGGCGCCGTTGCTGGTGTTGGGGGTGCCGGAAGGGCGGCGGCGGGTTTGGGGGCCCGGGGATCCGTTCCTGTACGGTCTTCGGTTGCTGCTCCTCAATAGGGAGGGGGAGACGGTTGATGAGCTGCTTAGTTACGCGGGGCTTCGTGGCGTGTCGATTGATGGGCAGGCGGTGCTGCTCAACGGGGCGCGCGTCTTTCAGCGGCTGGTGCTGGATCAGGGGTGGTATCCGGACGGGCTGATGACGGCGCCGGACGACGCGGCGCTGGTTCGGGATATCGAGCTCGCGCAGGAGGCCGGGTTCAACGGGGCTCGGCTGCATCAGAAGGTGTTCGAGGAGCGGTTTCTCTACCACGCGGATCGGTTGGGCTATCTGGTCTGGGGCGAGTTCGGGGACTGGGGCGCGCGGACCGGGGGCGGTGAGGAGGAGCAGTTACCTACGGCCACGTTCATCACGCAGTGGCTCGAGGTGCTGGAGCGCGACCATTCGCATCCGTCGATCATCGGCTGGTGCCCGCTGAACGAGACGCATCAGGCGCTGCTCGATCGCATCACGACGTTGGACGACGTGACGCTTGGGATGTTCCTGGCGACTAAGGCGGCTGACCGGTCGAGGCCGGTGCTGGATGCCTCGGGGTACGCGCATCGGGTCGGTCATACGGATGTATACGACTCGCACAACTACGAGCAGAACCCGGAGTCGTTCGCGAAGGCTATGGCCGGGCTGGCCGACGGGGCGCCGTATGTGAACACGGATCCGGACGGCACGACGTGGTCGCTGCCGTATGCGGGGCAGCCGTATTTCTGCAGCGAGTTCGGCGGCATCCAGTGGTCGGCGCCCGCTGATCGGGACTCCGACGCCTGGGGCTACGGCGTGGCCCCGGGGAGCGAGGAGGAGTGGTACGAGCGGTTCGAGGGCCTGGTCGACGCACTGGTCGACAATGAGCGGATGTTCGGCTACTGCTACACGCAGCTGACCGACGTGTTCCAGGAGCAGAACGGCGTCTACCGCTTCGATCGCGGCACGAAGCTCGATATCGCGCGGATCCGTGCGATCCAATCCCGGCCCGCGGCGTATGAGCTCGGGCCGGACGTCTGAATCCTCCACGACTCCAATGAGGGAGAGAACTGTGGCAACAGGAATGAGAACTGTACGTTTTCGCACTCTGGCGGCGTCGGTGGCGCTCGTCTGCGCTGGGGCAGTGACGCTCGGCGCGTGCTCGTCGTCGGGCGGATCGGGCTCGGCGGACGGCAAGGTCACGCTGAATATCGTGGGCTTCGAGGGCAGCGGCAGCGAGGTAGCGGACATACCGACGATCAACGCCGCGTTCGAGAAGGCGCACCCGAACATCACCGTCAACTACAAGTACGTTGCGAACACCGAGTACGAGGCCTACAACAACACGCGGCTGGCTGCGGGTACGGCCGCCGACGTGCTGATGGTGAACCGGTACTACGAGACGACGTGGGTGCAGCAGGGGTTCCTCAGCGACCTGAGCGACCAGTCGTGGGTCTCGCGCATGCTGCCGCAGATCGCGCCGTTCGGGGAGGTGGACGGCAAGACGTACGCGTTCGTGCAGCAGAACATTCCGATCGGGCTCTACGCGAACCTGGACATGCTGAAGAAGGCCGGGATCAGCGAGGTTCCGAAGACGTGGCCGGAGTTGTTGGGGGATTTGCAGACCCTGAAGGCCAAGGGGTACGGCGGGCTGGAGATTCCGAACCTTCAGGGGTGGGACGCGGAGCAGGTGTCGCTCGCGCTCGCGGCGAACCTGATCGACACGAGTTGGGGTTCGAAGTACGACAGCGGCGGTTCGACGTGGGCCGCGAGCTGGAGTCCGGTGATCGACAAGCTGAAGCAGCTGCTGAACTCCGGCTACGTGGACGGCAAGACGATGAACGGCATCGATCCGTTCGTGCAGGGGCCGGCCGCGTTCGCGTCGGGTAAGTACGCGTTCTTCGTCGACGGCGGGTGGGACCTCAGCCACTACAAGTCGACCGCGAATTTCGACTTCTCGCTGAATCCGTTCCCGGGCGGCGCGGCGGGGAGCACTCCGAAGACGTTCACGTTCATCGGGTCGGGCTGGGGCGTGAACTCGCAGTCGCCGAACCAGGCCGCCGCGAAGGAGTACGTCGACTTCATGGCGTCGCCCGCCGAGGACACCGGCTATCTGACCGCCGAGAGCTGCTTCACCACGTTGAAGGACGTGCCGAGTCCGCAGGTCGCGCAGGCGGCGCCGGTCGCGGCGGCGTTCAAGGCCGGGGACACCAGCCCCTCGCAGATCGAGTTCATCGCGGACCCGGACTCCGAGACCAAGTACAAGCCGGAGCTCAGCGCCCTGTTCAGCAACCCGTCGATGTCCGACTCGGCGTTGCTCTCGGCGCTCGACCAGCAGATTCCGAAGACGCACAGCAAGTGAGCCGTCGATGAAACTCACGAGTCGCTCGGCCGTCCTGCTCATGCTCCCGGCCACGCTGCTCTACGCGCTGTTCGTGATCTACCCGACTGTGCAGGCCGTGCAGCTGAGTCTCACTGATGCGCACGGCCTGCGCGGCGGGTCGTTCATCGGACTCGCCAACTACCGTGCACTGCTGCACGATCCGCAGGTCACGGCGGCGCTGAAGAACACACTTATCTACACCGTGGTCGTGGTCGTGGTGCAGAACGCGCTCGGCCTTGCCGTGGCCGCGTGGCTTTTCTCCGCGCCGAAGGTCCGCTCGATCGCGCGCACCGGGATGCTGCTGCCCGCGATGATGGCGCTGGTCGCCGTCTCGTACCTGTGGCAGTTCATCTACTCGCCGATCGGCGGACCGCTGAACACCGTGCTCGGCGGGCTCGGCCTGCACTCGCTGGAGCAGTCGTGGCTGGGAAATCCGTCCACGGCGCTGATGGCGATCGCTGGCTCGTACATGTGGATGTACCTCGGCTACACGGCGACGATCTTCCTGTCCAATTACCTGGCCATCCCGAAGTCCGTGCTGGAGGCGGCTTCGCTGGACGGTGCGACCGGCTGGCGGCGCTTCCGGTACATCGACTGGCGGCTGCTCGCGCCGTCGCTGACCGTGAACGTCACGCTGTCCACGATCGGTTCGCTGCGCGTGTTCGACCTGCCGTTCATCATGACGAATGGCGGGCCGGGCAACAGCACTCAGACGCTCAGCTTCGTCATCTACAGCGACGGCTTCCAGAACTTCCAGTTCGCGTACGCGACGGCGGTCGCCGTGCTGCTGCTCGTGATCACGGTCATCGCCAGCATCCTGGTGACGACGGTGCTGCGCCGCCGGGAGGTGGCCGCGTGACCACCCTCATCGACGAGACCCGTGCAGAGCAGCAAGATAACAGGCCCAACCGGCTTGCCGGAAAATGGGGCGCCGGAACAAATCGGCGGCGCACGGTTCGCAGTCGGCTGTCGTCGCTGGGGCTGCTGCTGGTGACGTTGCTGCTGGTCGCGCCGATTCTGCTCATGGTCAAGGTGTCGCTGCAGTCTGACGCGGACGCCACGGCGCATCCGCTCGGGCTGCCGACGCATCTGGCCTGGAGCAACTACACGAGCGCCGTGTCCGCGATGAATTACGGACGCAGCGTGTTCAACACGGTGGTCATCACGGGATGCTCCGCGGTACTCGTGCTGATCGCGGGCTCGCTCTGTGCGTGGCCGCTGGCTCGGCTCACCCGCGCGTGGACGAAGGTCGTGTACCAGTTCTTCGTCGCCGGGCTGACCATCCCAGTCTTCGTGATGATCACGCCGCTCTACATCCTGATGCGCAACCTGCATCTGCTGAACACGTTCACCTCGGTGATCCTGTCCGAGGCGGCGGTCAGCCTGCCGTTCGCGGTGCTCTTCTTCACCAGCTTCCTGCGTTCGGTTCCGGCCGAGCTCGAGGAGGCGGCCGCTATCGACGGGGCCGGGCCGTTGCGCACCTATTGGCACGTCGTGCTGCCGCTGCTGCGGCCGGCCAGCGCGACCCTCATCATCACGCTGACCCTCGCCATCTGGAACGACCTGATCATCCCGCTCGTCATGCTCAGCTCCGACGACAAGCAGACCATCACGCTCGACGTCTACAACACCATCGGCGCGCACACCTACAGCGCCTCGCAACTGCTGCCCGCGGTCGTCCTGGGCACCGCGCCGCTGCTGGTCGTCTTCGTCATCCTGCAACGCCACATCGTCGCCGGAATCTCGGCCGGAGTAGGAAAGGACTAGATCCGGAGCCCATGAAGAAGAAATATCTGACCTTTCTCGTCGCGCTGCTCGCCGCCCTGATCGGCCTGCAGTTCGCGCCCGCGCACGCCAACGTCGGCGGCAACGTGCTGTACGCCCCGGCCTCCAGCACGGAGGGCATGGCGTACGTCCGGATGATCCGGCTCGCGCACAGCGGCTCGTCGAACGGCACGCTGCTGGCCACGTTCGAGCACTGGAACACGGACGGCACCCAGAGCTCGTACATCATCAAGCAGAGCACGAACGACGGCGCCAGCTGGTCCACGCTGTCCACGGTCGCCGGGGACGTGTACTCGTACCAGCCGTTCCTGTTCGAGTATCCGCAGCAGCTCGGCAACTATCCGGCGGGCACGCTGCTGCTGGTCGGCGCCACGTTGCCCGCGAACCGCGCGGGGGTGAGCTTCCGCGAGTGGCGCAGCACGGACCACGGCGCCACGTGGAGTTCCGTCGGCGTCATCCAGACCTCGCCGGGCGCGGACGGCGACGGCATCTGGGAACCGTTCGTCGGCCTCGACAATGCCGGGAACATGGTCATGTACTTCTCCGACGAGCGGCAGAACGCGACGTACAGCCAGTTCCTCGGGCACATGATCTCGACCGACGGCGGCGACACGTGGAGCGCCAACCTCGACGGCTCGACGAAATTCGCGCCGGGGGAGGTGAAGGACGTGGCCAGTACGGTTCAGGCGGATCGGCCTGGCATGGTCACCATTGCGAAGATCGCCACGACCGGTGAGTACGTGATGACGTACGAGCTCTGCGGACCGGCTAACTGCTCCGTGCACTACAAGACTTCGACGGACGGGGATACCTGGGGCTCCGGCGCGACCGACACCGGCACGATGGCCGAGACCAGCGATGGGCGGTATCTCGAAGGCACGCCGGTGCTGACGTGGAGTCCGAAGGGCGGTGCGAACGGCGAGCTGCTGCTGTCCGGGCACAGCGAGGTCCGGTCGGCGGGTGGTACGCCGGAGAGCGGCGAGGTGGTGCTCGTCAATACGAACTCGGGCAGCGGGAACTGGTCGTGGATGCCCTCGCCGATCGCTGTGCCGACGGCGGGCGGCAACTCCAGCCAGTGCGGGCTGAACTACAGTCCCGACCTGCTCGTCTCCGCCGACGGCACGTCTCTGAGATACAGCGCGGCGGGCGCGGCCGGGACGTACGACTGCGAGGAGCTGACCGGCTCGGCGAACGCGGGCGTGCTGCCGGACAATGCCGATTTCAGCAGCGGCGACGGCGGCTGGGACCAGTACGGCGGCACGTTCGGCACCTCCGGCGGCGTCTACAGCGAGAGCGCGGGCGGCACCGGCGGGAACAAGTCCGTCACCGGCTCGACCGGCTGGACGAACTACGACCTCGCCGGGGACGTGCGGCTCGACTCCGTCGGCACGAACGGGAACGCCGGGTTCCTGGTGCGGAACACCGACTCGACCTCGGGCACTGACAGCGAGGACGCGTACTACGTCGGCGTCACGTCGTCGAGTGTGGTCATCGGCAAGGAGGCGTACGGCTGGACGCAACTCGCCTCGGCCGCGATCCCCGGCGGCCTGGCCTCAGGGTCCTGGTACCACCTGACCGTCGGGGTCACCGGCTGCGACATCACCGTGCAGGGCGAGCCGACCGGTACGAACTCGAATCCGGTCTACCTGCACGTCAACGACTGCTCGTTCGCGCAGGGTTCCGTCGGCGTGCGCGACTACAACACGACCGCGTCCTGGGAGAACATTCACGTGACCAAGGCCGGGGCGATCACCGGCCCGGGCACGACCGGCGAGTGCCTGGACGACAACACGAACACGGACACCAGCGGCAACGCCGTGCAGCTCTACACGTGCAACGGCGTGCCCGGGCAGCAGTGGAGCGTCCTGGCCGACGGCACGATCCGCGCCTACGGCAAGTGCCTCGACATCGTGGGGGACGGCACCGCGAATTTCAGCAAGGTCGAGCTCTGGGACTGCAACGGCGTCGGCGGGCAGCAGTGGGTCGCCCGCTCCGACGGCTCGCTGTACAACCCGCAGTCCGGGCGCTGCCTCGACGATCCGAGCGGCGTGACCACGGCGGGGACGCAGCTGCAGATCTACGACTGCAACGGGCTGTGGACGCAGCAGTGGGCTATGCCGTCGTAGCAGCACACATATAAAGAGAACCGGGCCGGCCCCTTGAGGAGAAGGGGTCGGCCCGGGGGCTTTGCTGCTCGTCGGCTGGCTGCCCAGCCGCGACTCAGACCAGGTCGAAGCGGTCCAGGTCGGCGACCTTCGCCCACGCGGCGGCGAAGTCGCGGACGAACTTCTCCTTCGCGTCGTCGCTCGCGTAGACCTCGGCCACTGCGCGCAGCTCGGAGTTCGAGCCGAACACCAGGTCGGCCCGGGAGCCGGTCCACTTGGCGGTGCCGTTGACGCTGCCCTCGAAGACGGTGGCGTCGTCCGAGACCGGCTTCCAGGTGGTGTCCAGGTCGAGCAGGTGGACGAAGAAGTCGTTCGTCAGCTTGCCGGGGGTCTCGGTGAGCACGCCGAGCGTGGAGCCGTCGTAGTTCGCGCCGAGCACCCGCAGGCCGCCGACCAGCACGGTCAGCTCGGGGGCGGTCAGCGTGAGCAGGTTCGCGCGGTCCAGCAGCAGGTACTCGGCCGGGAGCCGGTTGCCCTTGCCGTTGTAGTTGCGGAAGCCGTCGGACTTCGGCTCGAGCGCGGCGAAGGACTCGACGTCCGTCTGCTCCTGCAGCGCGTCGACCCGGCCGCCGTGGAACGGCACCTCGATCTCGACGCCCGCGTCCTTGGCCGCCTTCTCCACCGCAGCGTTGCCCGCGATGACGATCAGGTCGGCGAGCGAGACCGGCTTGCCGAAGCCCGCCTTGATCCCCTCGAGCACGCGCAGCACCTCGGCGAGGCTGTCCGGGTTGTTGACCTCCCAGTTCTTCTGCGGCTCCAGGCGCACCCGGGCGCCGTTGGCGCCGCCGCGCTTGTCGCCGCTGCGGAAGGTCGAGGCGGAGGCCCAGGCGGCCGAGACCAGCTGGGAGACCGTCAGACCGGAGGCCAGCACCTGCTCCTTGAGCGCCGCGACGTCGGCCGCGCCGACCGGCTCGTGGGTGGCGGCGGGCAGCGGGTCCTGCCAGATCAGCACCTCGCTCGGGACCTCCGGGCCGAGGTAGCGCACGACCGGGCCGAGGTCGCGGTGGGTCAGCTTGAACCAGGCGCGCGCGAAGGCGTCCGCGAACTGCTCCGGGTTCTCGTGGAAGCGCCGGGAGATCGGCTCGTAGATCGGGTCGAAGCGCAGCGCCAGGTCGGTGGTCAGCATGTTCGGCGCGATCTTCTTCGTCGCGTCGTGCGCGGCCGGGACGGTGCCCTCGCCCGCGCCGTTCTTCGGCTTCCACTGCTTCGCGCCCGCGGGGGACTCGGTCAGCTCCCACTCGTACTCGAACAGGATCCGGAAGAACTCGTTGCTCCACTGGGTCGGCTTGGTGGTCCAGGTGACCTCCAGGCCGGAGCCGATGGCGTCCGCGCCCACGCCGGTGCCGTAGGTGGACTTCCAGCCCAGGCCCTGCTGCTCGATCGGCGCGGCCTCCGGCTCGGCGCCGACGTTGTCGGCCGGCCCGGCGCCGTGCGTCTTGCCGAAGGTGTGGCCGCCGGCGATCAGGGCGACGGTCTCCTCGTCGTTCATCGCCATCCGGCGGAAGGTCTCGCGGATGTCGCGGGCCGCGGCCAGCGGGTCCGGGTTGCCGTTGGGGCCCTCCGGGTTGACGTAGATCAGGCCCATCTGCACGGCGCCGAGCGGGTCCTCGAGCTCGCGGTCGCCGGTGTAGCGCTCGTCGTCCAGCCAGCCGCGCTCCGGACCCCAGTAGACGTCCTCGTCCGGCTCCCACACGTCGGCGCGGCCGCCCGCGAAGCCGAAGGTGGTGAAGCCCATCTGCTCCAGGGCCACGTTGCCGACCAGGACGAACAGGTCGGCCCAGGACAGCGACTGGCCGTACTTCTTCTTCACCGGCCACAGCAGGCGGCGGCCCTTGTCCAGGTTGACGTTGTCCGGCCAGCTGTTGAGCGGGGCGAAGCGCTGCTGGCCGCTGCCGGCGCCGCCGCGGCCGTCGCTGATCCGGTAGGTGCCCGCCGCGTGCCAGGCGAGCCGGATCATGAACGGGCCGTAGTTGCCGAAGTCCGCGGGCCACCAGTCCTTGGAGTCGGTGAGCACCGCGGCGATGTCCGCCTTCACGGCCGCGAGGTCCAGCGCGTTGAAGGCCGCCGCGTAGTCGAAGTCGGCGCCGAGCGGGTTGGTCTCCGCCGGGTTCTTCGCCAGGATCTTCAGGTTCAGCTGCTCGGGCCACCACTGGCGGTTGCCGCCGCCGCGGACCGGCTCGGGGGCGCGCCCGTGCGCCACCGGGCATTTACCTGCTTCGAGGTTCTCGGACATGGCTGGAAATCCTTCCGGATGCGGTTGTGCGGTGCTCAGGAGCTGCGGTTGGCTTGGCAGTCGGGGCACAGACCCCAGTAGACGACCTCGGCCTCGTCGATCGCGAAGCCGTGGCTGTCGGACGCGGTCAGGCAGGGTACTTCGCCGGTCGCGCAGTCGACGTCGGCGACGACCCCGCACGAACGGCAGACGACGTGGTGGTGGTTGTCGCCGACCCTCCCCTCGAACCGGGCCGGGCTGCCGGCCGGTTCGATCCGGCGGATCAGGCCCGCCGCGGTCAGTGCGTGCAGCGCCTCGTACACGGCCTGCAGGGATATGTGGCCGACCTTCTCGCGCACACCAACCGCGATGGAGTCGACGTCGAGGTGCGCGCCGTGCCGGACGGTCTCCAGCAGCGCGACCCGGGCGGCCGTCACCCGCAGGCCGGCACCGCGCAGCTCCTCGGCGGTGGTCGGAGTCTGGGATGCGGTCATGAGGCCACCCTATCCAGCTAAAGGCGAAGAGTTCAAGTAAACGATGAGTACAAGTTTCATGGCGCCACGGCGACGCCCGCGAGCTCGGCGAGGTCGTCCGCGTCGAGCTCGATCCGGCCGGCCGCGACGTTCTCGGCCAGGTGGACGGGGTTCGCCGTGCCCGCGATCAGCAGTGTGCGCGGGTACGCGGCGAGCAGCCAGGCGAGGCCGACCTGCGCGGGCGTGGCGCCGAGCCGCCCGGCCACGGCGCGCACGGCGGGCTGGTCGACGACCTTCGGCCGGTCCGGGAACGCGGAACCGAGCGGGCAGAACGGAACCCACGCCACGTCATGTTCGCGGCACGCGTCGAGCACCGGCTCGTGGGTGCGGTCGATGAGGCTGTACCAGTTCTGCACGCACTCGATCCCGGCCGGGAGCGCGTGCCGCAGCTGGTCGGCGTCGACGTTGCTCAGGCCGATGCCCTCGATCTTGCCCTCGTCGCGCAGTGCGGCGAGTTCGGCCAATTGGGTGTCGATGTCGACGCGCTGGTCGCCGTCGGCCGGGATCCCGGGCGGCATGTCCAGGCGGCGCAGGTTGACGACGGCCAGCCGCTCCGCGCCGAGCCGGGAGAGGTTCGCCTCCACGGCCGCGCGCAGCTGCTCGGGCCGCTGCGCCGCGATCAGCGTGCCGTCCGCGGTCCGCTCCGCGCCGACCTTGCTGACCAGCAGCAGGTCGTCGGCGTACGGGTGCAGTGCCACGCGGATCAGGTCGTTGGCGTTCTCGGCGATCGTGCCGTAGAAATCCGCGGTGTCGATGTGGTTCACGCCCTGCTCGACCGCCGCGCGCAGGATCGCGAGAGCGCTCTCTCGGCTGATCTTCGGGCGGCCGAAGCCCTCGGCCAGCTGCATCGCGCCGAAGCCGACCCGCGCCACGGGGCGCCCGGCCAGGGTCGAGGTGGTGGTGTCGTCGCGCACGTTTCCGCTCCCGTCAGGAGTTGGGGATATCGTGGAGGAGGAACCGGAGGAACCTCCGGTACGACCCAGCCTAGCAGAAACGGAGGACCCTCCGGTTGAACGCGGAGAGCCCGCGCGGCGGCGGCGTGCGCGCCGACGCGCAGCGGAATCGGGAGCGGCTGATCGAGGTGGCCCGGCAGGCGTTCGCGGCGGGGGAAGGCAAGGTCTCCCTCGAGGCGGTCGCGCGCGACGCCGGCGTCGGCATCGGCACGCTCTACCGGCACTTCCCGAACCGGGAGGCGCTCGTCGAGGCCGTATACCGCGCCGAGCGGACCCGGCTGTGCGAAGCCGCCGCCGAACTGCTCGCCGAACTGCCGCCGGACCGGGCGCTGCGCGATTGGATGGACTGCTTCGCCGACTACATCGAGGCCAAGCGCGAACTCGGCGACGCTCTTCGTGCCCTGATCGTCTCCGGCGCGATCACGAAGTCCGAGGCGCGCGAGGAGCTGTCCGCGGCCGTCCAACCGCTGCTCGACGCGGGCGCGGCCGCCGGAACGCTGCGCGCCGACGTGCGTGCGCAGGACGTGGTCGTCGGCTCCGTGGGGATTTTCTCCGTCTGCGCGCTCCCGGAGCAGCGCGACCAGGCGACGCGGCTGCTCGATCTGCTGTTTGACGGCGTCCGAACGGCCCCCCGAGACTGATCACATGACTGCCGATCACCCCCTGGACCGCGTCGTGGCGGCCTCGCTCGCCGGTGCCCACGCCGGTTTCGCCCGGCGGCACGGAGCGGCCGCGCGCTACGACACGGACGTCGCCCTGTTCGCCGCCGTGGACGACGCGCACGAGCAGAGTTCCTGGGACGACGCCGTCCGCCTCCAGGAACCAGGGCTCCCGTTCGTCGTGCCCGGGGTGACGCAGTGGCCTGACGACTGGGAACTGACCGTGCTGCTCAACGGCCTGCAGATGGAGGGCAGCGGGGTCGAGCCGGAGCCCGACCCCGAGGCCGTCCCGCTCGGTGAGGACGACGTGCCCGAGATGCTCGACCTGATCGCGCGCACCGACCCCGGGCCCTTCCGGCAGCGCACGGTCGAGCTCGGCACGTACCTGGGCATCCGGCGCGAGGGCGCCCTCGTCGCGATGGCCGGGGAGCGCATGCACCCGCCCGGCTGGACCGAGATCAGCGCGGTCTGCACCGACCCCGGGTACCGCGGCCACGGTTTCGCCGGACGCCTGGTCCGGGCCGTGGCCGCGGGCATCGTGCAGCGCGGTGAGACGCCGTTCCTGCACGTCGCCGCCGTGAACGAGAACGCGGTCCGGCTCTACGAGAAGCTCGGATTCACCCTCCGCCGCACGATGCCCATCGCCGTCCTGACGCATAAGAGCACTGCGAGCTAGAACTTCTGGCTCGACACCCAGCTCGCGAGTTCCTGCTGCGCGGTGGCCAGTTGCGCGGCCGTCGCGCTCGTCGAGCCGTTCGTGACCAGCGCGTAGTGCACCGTGCCGGACGCGCCCGAGTCGGAGAGCAGCAGCCGCTCGGCTCCGCCCCCGCTCGGCAGCGCGGACACGGCGACGGCGGCGTTGGCGACGGTGCCGGTGGCCGAGTACGTCGGCGGGTCGAGCACCGCGCCGAGGTCGGAGACCACCGTCGTGTTCGACGACGTGAACGAGAGCGGCAGGTTGATCTGCGTGGGCGCGCTGCCGCCGTTCGACTTCCACACCAGCACGCCGTACTGACCGCTGCCCACGAGCGCTGAGACGGCCGGCAGCGAGGACGGCACCGGGTTCCAGGTCATCACGGACGAGCCGTCGGGGGAGCGGTCCTCGTAGGTGAAGGCGAGCGTCGTCCCGGCGACCGACTCCGGGTAGAGCCGGTCGAGCAGTTGCGAGGAGTAGCGCAGATCCACGTTTCCGGAGCTGTCCATGTCGACGACCGAGTAGTCCTCGCCGTTCCACGCGTCGCCGCTGGTCTCGACCTTGCTCGCGTTGCCGTTCATGAGCTCGTCGTGCTGGCCGTTGTAGATGTCCCACTGCCACTCGGTGCCGGAGAGCACGGTGCCCGAGTCGGCGGCCGCGTCGCTCCACCAGTTCGCGCCGTCCACGCCCGAATCCATGGCCTGGTACATCGCCTTCAGCACGCTCGGGCTCTTGTCCGACGTGTATCCGGTCACCGGGCTGCCGAACTCGCTGACCATCGCCGAGGTGCCGAGCGTCGCCGCGTCGCTCCGGATGGTGTCGAACTCCGAGATGTACTGGCCGTCCGACGCGTGCCCCCACATCAGCACGCCCGAGATGGCGGCGGCGTCGTAGAAGTGCGAGTTGAACACGTAGCGCGTGCCGATAGAGCCGATGTTGGTGAGCCCGCCGGCCTGCTGCTCGAAGGAGATGTCCGTGTTCCAGAAGACGTTCGGTTCGATCAGCGCGGGCTTCGCCTGCCAGCCCGCGGCGTCCATCTCGGTGCGGAACTTCTCGTAGAACGGCCAGAGCACGCCGCTCTCCCAGGTCGCGCTGGTCTGTCCGGAGTCGTATTTGCCCGCGTACGGCTCGTTGTACGGATCGACGCCGAGCACGTGGTCGAACTCGGCCGCGCTCAGCGAGGACTTGAGGTAGGCGAGCGAGGTCTTGGCCGTGGAGAGGAATTCGTCCTGTACGGAGATCTGGCCGGCCGTGGTCGTCAGGGTCCGGTTGTGCCAGAAGTCGTACATGGCGTCCTGGACCGCCGCGTTCGACGTGAGGTTCTGGCCCCAGGTCACGCACGCGCCGCAGTTCTCGGTCGGGTAGTCGCCGTCCGCGATGACCCAGTCGGGCGCGCCGTCGCCGGTGTACCAGCTGCCCGAGTTGAAGATGTAGCGCGAGTAGAGGTCCTCGTGGAAGTCGACGAACACGTAGACGCCGTCGTCGAGGAACGCCTGCATCTGCGCGACCACGCTGTTCAGGTACGTGTAGTCGATCTGACCGGGCTCCGGCTCGATGTACGCCCAGGTGATCAGGAACCTGACGGCGTCCGCCCCGGTCAGGTTCCGCATCGCCGCCGCCGACTTCTGCGCGTCGGCCACGCTCGCGAACGGCAGCCCCTCGTGCTCCGCCAGCTTCGACTCGCCGGAGACGTTGAACCCGCGCAGCACGACGTCGCGCCCGTATCCGTCCACGTACTGGCCGTTCTGCACGGTCAGCACCGAGTCGGCGGCGTTGTCGAACCAGAGCGTGCCGGACGTACCGGCCTTGCCGGAAGCGGCGGCGTGCACGGGCCCGGCGCCGACGGACGTGCCGAGCAGTCCGGTCGCGGCGGCCAGCAGCAGGGATGTGAGCGCTCTCAACGGCTTTCGCCGCGTCGCCCGAGAATTCATCGCAGTTTCCTCCATCGCAAGTGGGCAGCTCATCTCGTCGTACTGCTCGGTAACCGCGGCGGCAAGGAACCACGGGTAAAGGCTGCTTCAGCTACGCTGCCGGGCGTGGGACTCGCCATATCCGTCGGACCGTCGTCCGACCAACCTGAGGAATTCGCCGCGCTGAGCGCCGCGATCGCCGCCGAGGACGTTCTCTGGCACGCGCCGGAGGGCGTCGGCGCGCCGCCCGAACACGCGTATTCGGGCGGATTCCCGTACAGCTGGCTGAGTCTGCTGCGCCGGGCTTATGTGTACGTGCTCGAAGACCGGAAGCTCACACCCGCCCCCGCGGACGGCTCGGCGGACCACGAGGACGACTACGACCTGGTCATGACCGAGACGATGATGCTCTCCTCGCACCTGCTCTGCCACGCGGACGACGCGGGCTACTACGTGCCCGTGGACTTCGCCGACCCGCTCTACCTGCCCGAGGAGCAGGGGATCGCCGGGGCCGGGATGGTCGGATCCAGTCAGCGGCTGCTCGCCGAACTCGACGGCCTGGCCGACGTCCTCGGCGCGATCGACCCGGACGACGAGCGCTTCGCGGCGGAACTGTGGGCCTGGCGGGAGTTGCGCGCCGCGTGCCGGGCGAGCATCGCCGGGGGCCACGCCATCGTCTTCCACTGATAACGATTGCGCGAAGCCCGGCGCGGCCCGCGTGCAAAAGATCCGTGAAGCACGGCCGGAATCCGCATGATTTCGGCCGTGTGACGGTCGCGCGACCAAGATATCTAAGCGTGGAATTACGATCTCGTATGCCGGATCGCGAACAGCCGGCACACGGCTTTGCCCTTTCAGTTCCCGCGTGTACGGTGTGGGCTCACGAAGAAGCCCCCGGCTCGTGGCAGCACGCCAGAATCCGGCGCACCACTTGTACATCCTGCCCATAGGCACGCGTTCCACCCGGCCATACCCTGCGCTTCCGTACCCCGCACCACCCCGGATCTGAGCGACGAGCGAGGAGCACAGCACCATGACGACAACCCAGCGGGCCACGGCCCCGGACACGAGCGGGCAGCGGCTACGCGGTGAATCACTGGGCCGGTTCGACTCCACGGTGATGGCCGTGGCCGGAACGGCCCCCGCCTACTCGATCGCCGGCACCACCGCCGCGCTGATCGGGGCGGTCGCCTACGCCGGACCGGCCGCGCTGCTCTACTGCGGCATACCGATGCTCGGCATCGCCTTCGCCTTCAGCTACCTGACCCGGGTCGACGTCAACGCGGGCGCCAGCTACTCGTGGGTCGCCCGCGCGCTGCACCCGGCGCTCGGCTTCATCGCCGGCTGGGCGCTGGTCGTCTCCGCGCTGATCTTCATGGTCATCGGCTCGCTGCCCGCCGGAACCGCGACGCTCTCGCTGTTCTCCGCCTCGGCCGCGGCCAACACCACCGACACGCTGATCGTGGGCGCCATCTGGTTCCTCGTCATGCTGGCGCTGGTCGGCGTCGGGGTGCGGATCACCGCGCACGCGCAGTGGATCATGACCGGCGTCGAGGTGGCCATCCTGCTCGTCTTCGGGCTGGTCGCGCTCTTCCGCAGCGGCCACGTCACGCACTTCAGCTGGCACTGGTTCAGCCTCGGCGCCTTCCACGGCGGCAGCGGCTTCGCGGCGGGAGCGCTCGTCGCCGCGTTCTACTACTGGGGCTGGGACGTCACCTGCAACCTCAGCGAGGAGACCAAGCGCGCCTGGCGCACCACTGGCACCAGCGGCCTGGTCGGCGTGCTGATCTCGCTCGGCCTGTTCGAGCTCTACGCCGTCGTGGTCAACCTGAACCTGACCCCGGGCCAGATCAACGACAACGCCGCCAACGTGCTGTCCGCGCTCGGCGATACCGTGTGGGCCGGGACCGGCGGCAAGATCATGGTCATCGCGGTGATGCTCTCCACCGTCGCCACCCTGGAGACCACGCTGATCCAGGTCAGCCGCTCGCTGTTCGCCATGGGCCGGGACAACACGCTGCCGCGCGCGCTCGGCCGGGTGCACCCGACCCGGCAGACCCCGCTGATCGCGCTCGGCGTCGTCGGCGTCATCAGCCTCGTGCTGTTCGTGCTCTCCAACAAGGTCGGCTCGCTCGGCACCATCATGAGCGACGCGTTCAGCGCGATCGGCCTGCAGATCTGCGTGTATTACAGCCTCGCGGCGATCGCGGTCATCGTGGCGTACCGCAAGGTGCTGGCGAAGTCCGTGGGCAACGCGGTCTTCATCGGACTCTGGCCGCTGCTCGGCGCCGGGTTCATGGTCTGGGTCTTCTTCCAGGCGCTGCCGACGCTGGACACCGAGACGAAGGTGATCGGCCTCGGCGCGCTCGCGATCGGCATCATCCCGCTCGTCTGGTTCTGGCGCAGCGGCAGCTCGTACTACCGCACCGAGCGGCTCGAGGTCTCCCTCGACACCATGCGCGGCGCGGACGAGGACGAGCACGACGGCATCCTGGCCGCGGCGACCCGCTCGGGCGGGCCGGACGACGTGCTGGCGACGGACCTGTAGGGCGGCGGTAGTGGCGTCGCTGGGCGGCCGGGGATTCAAGCCCGTATTCGACATCTGCCTGCGGGACCGCGAACTGCGGACCGCGGTGGAGGACGTCGGCATCGGGCGCTGGGTCGGCGTGCGGGAACTGCTGGAGCGGACCGGCGCGGACTGGGACCGGCGAACGCACCGGATCCGGGTCCTCGCGGACGCCGCGGCCGGCGGCAAGTGCGTGGAGACCTGGCAGGTCGCCCAGCCCGACAACGTGGACGCGCTGGTGCTGCGCGCCGAGGTCGAGGTGGTGCGCACCTTCCGGGTCGCCGCGCGGGACGGCTCGGTGGCCACGATGCGCCTCGACGCCACCGTCGAGGCCTGCATCACCGCCGCCAAGGCCGCCCCGACCGATCCGGTGCCGGTGGTCTCGCTGCTCACGGTCGCCCGGCTCTACCCGGGCGGCCAGCGCGAGATCGACGGCTGGTGGGGCGAGTTGCAGCGCCGCGACCCGTTCAACCGCGAGGCCTGCCACCAGGTGCTGCGGTACTTCTCCAGCCGGTACCACGGCTCGGCGGCGACGGCGCACAATCTCGCACGAGAATGCGCGCAGCGGGCCCCGTACGGCTCGCCGCTCGCGGTGCTGCCGCTCGTCGCGCGGGTCGAGGAGTTCAAGTTCGGCCAGACCCGGCACAACGCGGTGGACCTGGCGCTGAACGACATCTGGATCTCCGAGGCCGCGATGTACGACCTCGACGTCGCCTTCGACCGCTGGTTCCGGCGCCGCGGCCGGGTCTACGCGCAGGACGTGCCCGACCTGCACTACCTGGCGCACGGCCTGTGCTTCGGCAACCGCGTGGAGCAGGCGGCCCCGATCTTCGAGCTCATCGGGGACCTCGGCGTGAGCAACCCCTGGGCCCTCGCCGGCGATCCCGCGGCTACCTTCGGCTACTGGCGCAACCGGGCCCTCGGCGGCCGGCGCTAGCGGATCACTCGGAGTGTCGGCTCAGCGCCGCGCTGACCCCCGGGTACTCGCCCTGGTCGAGCATGCGGTCCCGCACCCGGCCGAGACCGTCGGCGACGGCGCTGATCTCGTCCGGCGTCAGCACGTCGATGAGCAGCTTGCGCACGGCGCGGACGTGCCCCGGCGCCGCCTGCTTGAGCACCTCGAAACCGGCGTCGGTGAGCACCGCCCAGACCCCGCGCGGACCGCCGCGGCACTCGCGCCGACGGACGTACCCGGCCTTCTCCAACTGCGAGATCTGATACGTGGTGCCGCTCTGCGTGGTGAAGAGCGTCTCGGCGAGTTCGGTCATCCGCAGCTCGCGGTTCGGCGCCTCGCTCAGCCGCGAGAGGACCTCGTACTGCACGT
Organism: Actinospica sp.; assembly: GCA_035493475.1. Taxonomy (GTDB): domain Bacteria; phylum Actinomycetota; class Actinomycetes; order Streptomycetales; family Catenulisporaceae; genus Actinospica. The sequence continues at coordinate 73,461 of DATJIF010000170.1, read as the reverse complement.
GCGTGAGCCCGGACTCGTCCTTGAGCTGCTGATCCAGCTTGCGGTCAAGCAACGCCGCGGCGGCGAAAAACGCCAGCCACGCCCTCATCTCGTCCTGGGACAGCCATTGCACCTGTTCCGCGAGCTCAGCCACGATCTCAGCCTACTTCTCTCTTTCGTTCCTCAGGGCAGAATCACGGTCTTGCCGCGCGCGTGACCGGCGCGGGCCCGGGCGACCGCCGCCGGGGCCTCGGCCAGCGGGACCGTGTGCTCGATCCGCACCCGCAGTTCGCCGTTCGCCGCCAGGTTCGCGAGCTCGGTCAGCGTCTCGGGAGTCGGGTCGTTGCCGAGGTTCACGCCGCGCACGCCGCGTCCGGCCAGCGCCTCCGGATCGGTGGCGTAGTTCGTGCTCACCACGGTGCCGCCCGTCCGGACCAGCGCGGTCAGGGCACCGATGTCGGCGCCGGACGGGGTGACCAGGTCCAGCACCGCGTCGATGCCGTCCGGGTACGCGGCGGCCACCTGCTCGTGCGTCGGCGCCTCGGTGAAGTCGATGACGGTGTGCGCGCCGAGCTCCCGCAGGTAGTCGGCCACGTCCGCGGTGCCGGTGGCCAGCACCCGCGCGCCGAGCCGGGCCGCGAACTGGATCGCGGACTGCCCGACCCCGCCGCTCGCGCCGTTGATCAGCAGCGTCTGGCCGTCCTTCGGATCCACCGCCTCGACCGCCTGGTACGCGGTGACCCCGGCGGTCGGCAGCGCGGCGGCCAGCGGATAGTCGAGCTCGGCCGGGATCAGCGCGAGCTTGCCGTCCTGGTGCGCGAGGGTGAACTCGGCGTACGAGCCCTGACCCTCCGGCAGCCGCATGAACTGGCCGTACACCCGGTCGCCCTCGCGGAAGCGGGTGACGCCGGGTCCGGTGCGCACGACCAGGCCGGCGCCGTCCGAGCCGAGCACGAGCGGGAAGGCGTGCGGCACGGCGTCCTCGAGCGCGCCGTCCGCCACCTTCCAGTCGAAGGGGTTGAGTCCGGCGGCCAGCAGCCGGACCAGCAGTTCGCCGGGGCCGGGCTCGGGGGTGGGCAGTTCGGTCAGTTCGGGTTCGGCGTGGAAAGCGGAGACGGTGACGGCCTTCATCTCGCGGCCTTTCGGTCAGCCCATCGCCGGGGCGAGCGCGATGGTGTGGTGGGTGTGCTCGACCTTGGCGGTTAGGTAGCGCAGGTTGTTCGGGGTGGCGTGCACGCCGGTGGGCACCGACTCGTCGATCCGCACGCCGAGGTCGCGCAGCTGCCGGGCCTTGTCGGGGTTGTTGCTCAGCAGGTCGATCTCGGTGATGCCGAGCGCGGCGAGCATCTGCGCGGCGGCGGTGTAGTCGCGGCCGTCCTCGGGCAGGCCGAGCGCCAGGTTGGCCTGGTAGGTGTCCAGCCCGGCGTCCTGCAGCGCGTACGCGTCGAGCTTGTTGTACAGCCCGATCCCGCGGCCCTCCTGCCGCAGGTACAGCAGCACGCCGCCGGTGTTCTCGATCCGCTCGACCGCCTCGCGCAGCTGCGGCCCGCAGTCGCAGCGCATGGAGCCGAACACGTCCCCGGTCAGGCACTCGGAGTGCATCCGGACCAGCGGCGTGGTCCCGGCGGACCGGTCGCCGAGCAGCAGCGCCACGTGCTCGGCGCCGTCGACGAGGCCGTGGAAGGTCACGGCCTCGGCCGTCACGGAGTACCCGTCGCCGAAGGTCAGCGGAATGGTCACGCGCGTGCGGATGGACGCTGCGGGGATCTCGGTCGCCATGATCGCTCCTGGAAGCTCTTCGCTTGGCTTCAAATTTGAACTCGTTCTCGAGCGTACGCCCGATTTCAAATTTGAACAACCCGGGGCGCGGGGGAGTTGTTCCCTGGCATCGCATCGAACACATGTTCTATAGTGGCGGGCGTGAGATGGTCCGGACAGCTGATCGACGCGGAGGACGGCGGCTCCCCGCAGGGCGCCCTGTTCGAGGCGGATCCGGTCGTGCGCACCTTCGACACCCCCGGCTTCCGCGGCTCGACGTTCTACGAGGTGCGCGCGAAGACGGTGCTCAACCGCGTGCCCGGCGACTCGCCCTTCTTCGGCTGGACGGTGAACCCGTACCGCGGCTGCGGGCATCGCTGCGTCTACTGCTTCGCGCGCAAGACGCACACGTACCTCGACTTCGACTCCGGGCACGACTTCGACACCCGCATCGTGGTCAAGGTGAACGCGCCGGACGTGCTGCGCCGCGAGCTGGCCGGAAGGTCGTGGCGGCGCGAGCACGTGGCGATGGGCACGAACGTGGACTGCTATCAGCGTGCTGAGGGCCGCTACCGGCTGATGCCCGGGATCATCGGCGCGCTCGCCGACTCCGGAACGCCCTTCTCGATCCTCACCAAGGGCACGCTGATGCTGCGCGACCTGCCGCTGCTCACGCGCGCCGCGCGGGACGTGGACGTGGGGCTGAGCATGTCGATCGGCTTCGTGGACGAGAAGCTGTGGCGCGAGGTCGAGCCCGGCACGCCGAGCCCCGCCCGCCGCCTCGACGCCGTCCGCACGCTCGCCGACGCGGGCATCGGCTGCTCCGTGCTGATGGCCCCGATCCTGCCGCACCTGTCCGACTCGCCGGAGCAGTTGCGCGCCACGGTCGAGGCGATCGCCCGGGCCGGCGCGAGATCCGTCACCCCGCTGATGCTGAACCTGCGCCCCGGCGCCCGCGAGTGGTACGCGGCCTGGCTGAAGGAGCGCCACCCGGAGCTTGTGCCGCGCTACCGCGGCCTGTACCGCCGAGGCTCATACCTTCCCGCCTGGTACGGCGAGAAGGTCACGAACCTCGTGCACGAATACGCGGCCGGATACGGCATGACCCGCCCCGAACGCGGTTCCGCCCGCAACATCCCGCAGCCGGAGCCCGCATCGCCGACGGTCGCGCCGCCCACGCAGCTCAGCCTGTTCGACGAGGGCGGCTAGCGGGTCAGCGCAGCCCGGCGAACAGGTCGTCCTCGGGCAGCGGGGCGGCGGTGGAGTCCTGGACGCGGACGAAGGTCTCGACGCCCATGAGCTGCGTGAACGTCTCCACGCCGAGGTTGAGGAAGAAGATGCTGTCGCTCTGGCTGGCGTGCGCCTTGAGGGCGTCGAACTTCTGCTGGCCGTACTTGGTCACGTCCACCCAGGTCGAGATCTCGCCGTCCGGGAGGCCGATCTCGGGCATGGTCTGCTCGCCGTTCTCGTCCTCCGGCTCGTCCCAGTCGCCGCCGGCCTCGCGGACCAGGCGGCCCATCTCCTCGAACATCGAGCGCGGCGCGGTGGTCCAGTAGACCTTCGCCGGGACGCCGCTCTGCGCGACGGCCGCCATCGTGATCCGGTGCGCCTGGATGTGGTCCGGGTGGCCGTAGAAGCCGTTCTCGTCGTAGGTGACGACCACGTCCGGCCGGTACTCGCGCATCAGCTCGGCCAGCCGGTCGGCGGCCTCCGGGACCGGCGTGTTCCAGAAGGCGCCGGGGGCCTCGTTCTGCGGCCAGCCCATCATCCCGGAGTCCGCGTAGCCGAGCAGCTCCAGGTCGGAGATCCCGAGCACCTCGCAGGCCGCCTCGAGTTCGCCCTTGCGCAGCGCCGCGACGACCGCCGGGTCGTGCCCGGGCTCGCCCGGTTTGATGCCGCCGGGCGCGTCGCCGCAGCTCCCGTCCGTGCACGTCACGAGCACGGTGCGGAAGCCCTCCGCCGCGTACCGGGCGAACACCCCGCCGGTGCCCGTCGCCTCGTCGTCCGGGTGGGCGTGCACCGCCATCAACGTCAGTGGTCGATCAACCATGAGCCGCATCCTACGGGTTGCCGCCGACAGCCCCTAGGATGCAGCTCATGGTTGGTGGTCGGGGAGAGGAGCACGCGCCGGCGCCGCAGCGGCTGTCCCGCGGCACCGTCGAGGGCGAGCCGTCGCTGCTGTACGTGATGAAGCAGGTCGAGCTCGCGGTCCGCGCCGCGCTCGACGACATCGTGCGCCCGGACGGCATGACCGCCCTGCAGTACACCGCGCTGACCGTGCTCGAACGCCACCCGAACCTGACGTCGGCCCAGCTCGCCCGCAACTCCTTCGTGACGGCGCAGGCGATGGCCGACATGGTCTCCGCGCTGCGCGACCTCGGCCTGATCGAACGGCACCGCGACGAACGCGACCGCCGCCGCCTCGTGCTCGCGCTGACCCTCGCCGGCCGCGAACTGCTGGCGAAGTACCGCGACCAGGTGGCCGCCTTGGAAGACAGGATGCTTGTCGGTCTCACCGACCGGCAGATCGACCAGCTGCGCGGCAGCCTGCTGTCCTGCCGCGCCGCTCTCAGCGGCCACCTGCCGCACTGAGCCACCCGTCCCCTTCTTGATCAGCTTCGCCGCCGCAAAATAATTATCAGGAAACCTGTACGTTTTCGGCCGCGTGTGGCACCCTCCTGGCAAGGAACCACCCCCACTTCGGGACACAGGAGGCCACCGTTGTCCACCCCTGTCCGACTCGACGCCGCCGCGGGCACCGCGGCGCACGCCCGGCTGAGCCGGGGAACACTCGCCGCCGCGGCGATCGCGGTCTGCGTGGCGCAGGTCGCGCTCGCGATCCCGGCCGTGCTCAATGGACTGTTCCAGCAGGACCTCGGGACCAGTTCCGCCCAGTTGACCTGGATATCCGACGCCTTCCTGGTGCCGGTGACGCTGCTCGAACTCACCTTCGGCGTGCTCGGCGACCTGTTCGGGCGCAAGCGGCTGCTGGTGATCGGCTCGCTGCTGCTGGTCGTCGGGCAGACGATCAGCGTGCTGACGCCCGGCGCCGCCTCCTCGACCGGCACCCGGGTGCTGGTGCTGTGGAGCGGCCAGATCATCTCCGGCATCGGCGCCGCGGCGATCTTCCCGACGACGCTCGCCATGGTCGCCGCCGGGACGCACACCGCGCGCGACCGCTCCCGGGCCATCTCGATCTGGGCCGCCGCGCTCTCGTCCGGCGGATTCGTCTCACCGGTGCTCGGCGGCTGGCTCGCGCGCTACGCGTTCGGCTCCGACCAGTACGCGACCTGGCGCTGGGCCTTCGTCGCCGTGCTCGGGCTCGCCGCGATCAGCACCGTCGTGTCCCTCGTCTGGGCCAAGGACTCCTCCGCGCCCGAGGGACGTTCACTCGACTGGCCCGGTCAGGTCACCATCGCCGTCTCGCTGTTCGCCCTGCTCTACGCGGTCATCCAGGGCCCGACGAGCGGCTGGGGGAGCGGCGGCGTCATCGGCGGATTCATCCTCGCCGTCGTGTTCCTGGCGCTGTTCATCGTGGTGGAGAACCGGTCGGCGGCCCCGCTGCTGCGCCTCGACCTGTTCCGGAACCGCGCCTTCGCGGTCGCCGCGATCGCGACCGTCATCGGCATGTTCGCCTACCTCGGCACCGCGTACTCCACGAGCATCCGGCTCTCCGCGATCCAGGGCTTCACGCCGCTCAAGACCGCGCTCGCGTTCCTGATGCTCAACGGCATGGCGCTGATCCTCACGCCGGTCGTCTCGCGGGTGCTCGAACACTACAATCCGAAGTGGACGCTCGGCGTGGGCTTCGCGCTGATCGGCGCGGGAGACCTCTGGCTCTCCGGACTGTCCGCGTCGAACCTCTCCGTCGCGCCGGTCGTCGTCCCGCTGATCGTCGTCGGCATCGGCTTCGCGTTCGCGCTCTCCGCGGTGACCGCCGTGGCCGTGAACACCGTGCCGAACCATCTTGCGGGCATGGCCAGCGGTTCGACGAGCCTGCTGCGCGACTTCGGGTTCACGCTCGGACCGGCCGTGATCGGTGCCATCGCGCTGAGCCGCGCCGCCGCCGAGATCTCGTCGAAGGTGTCCTCGAACCAGGCCCTGCAGAGCGCGCTCGCCGCGTTCAACAAGTCGGCCGCCGCGGCGCCCGCAGCGCAGAAGCCCGCCCTCGAAGCCGCGGTCGGCGCCGTGAACTCGGGCCCGCTGGGCGCCAACGCCGTCCCCGGAACCGTCACACTCCCCAGCGGGCAGACGGTGCCCTTCAACCCGCTCAAGGACGTGGCCTTCCACGCCCTCGACAACGCCTACTCGATCGGCTACGTCGTCTGCGGCGTCTGCGCGCTGGGCGCCGCGCTGCTGGCCACGCTCGGCCTGCGTGGCAGCGCGCACGAGTCGCTGATCAGCGAGGAGTCCCTGGCAGAGGACTGAGCACCGACGCGGGGCGGAGCGGCGGCTCCTTCACATCGACGCCGCTGCGCCCCGCGTCCAGCAGGGCCTCCACGAAGGCGAGCACGCGCCGCACCGCGTCCGGGATCGCGACCCCGGCGTCGTGGATGTTCGAGATCAGATTCCGCTCCGCATCCGTGTGCCCGGGTCGGGGCCGATGCGCGAAGTACGCCGACAGGCTCTCGGCCGTCGCCAGGCCGGGCCGCTCCCCGATCAGCAGCACGACGACCTTCGGATCGAGCACCTCGCCGACGTCGTTCATGATCCCGACCCGGCAGTGCCGCACGAGGATCGGCGCGCCGACGCTCCAGCCGTGCCGCTCGCAGCCTCGGATCAACTCCGGCAGCAGCTTCGGCACCTGGGTGCGCACGGCGGCCGACGACAACCCGTCGCCGATCACGAACTGCACGTCGGCACCGGGCGGACACTGCGCGGCGAGCACTTCGCGCGAGGCGTCGGAAAGCCGTCGTCCTAGGTCGGGGCGCCGCAGGTACTGCTGCAGCGACCCGGCCCGGGACTGTGCCGCGACCAGCGGGCCGACGCCCGGGTCGAAGTACGCGGGCAGCGGGGCCTGCACGGCGTCGCGGGCGGCCGCGTGGTCGGCCCGCAGCGCGAGCAGGGCGTTCGTCGGGTACGAGGTGCCGGCGCGGCCCAGATAGAGCCGCGCCGGTGTCAGACCATTGACCCAGGTCGCGGGCGCGCGGTTCACGCCGCCGCCCGCGCGACGAGTTCGCGGACCGGCCGGCCGCCGATGGCGGTGACGTCCAGCTCCGGCAGCGACGTGGGCCACGCCGGACGCGGTGCCGGAGCCCCGTCGCGCCACAGGCCGTTCGCCTCCAGCCACGCCTCGAAAGCCGGTGCGGGACGCAGCCCGAGGGTCCGGCGCACCGTCGCCACGTCGTGATAGCTCGTGGTCTGATAGTTCAACATCACGTCGTCGCCTCCCGGCACGCCCATCACATAGCCGCATCCCGCCGCGGCCAGCAGCACGAGCAGCGCGTCGTTGCTGTTCTGGTCGGCGTTCGCGTGGTTCGTATAACAGACGTCGACTCCGGTGGGCACGCCCATCAGCTTGCCGACGAAGTGGTCCTCAAGCCCGGCCCGGGTGATCTGCGTCGCATCCGCCAGATATTCGGGCCCGATGAAGCCGACGACGGAATTGACGAGGAACGGATCGAAAAGGCGCGCCACGGCCTGCGCGCGGGCCTCGATCGTCAGTTGGTCGATGCCGTGGTGCGCCTCGGCCGACAGCGCGCTGCCCTGCCCGGTCTCGAAATACATGACCTGGTGGTCGCCGACGAACTCCCCGGGACGCGACGCGTGGTGCGCGAGCGCGGCCGCCCGGCCCTCGGCCAGCAGCGCCAGATCGATGCCGAACGAGCGGTTCGCACCCTCGGTCCCGGCGATCGACTGGAACAGCAGGTCCACCGGCGCGCCCGCCTCCAGGGCCGCGAGCTGCGTGGTGATGTGCGCCAGCACGCTGGTCTGCGTCGGCACGCCGAGCGCCGCGATCAGGTCGTGCAGCCCGTGCAGGATCGCGGCCACGGCGCCGACCGACTCGGTCGCCGGGTTCACGCCGAGCATCGCGTCGCCGCACCCGAAGCCGAGGCCGTCGAGCGCCGACAGCAGGATCCCCGGCACGTCGTCCGTCGGATGGTTCGGCTGGGCCCGCACGCCGAGCACGCCCGCGCCGCCCATCGCGCCGCGGCAGCGCGTCTCGACCCGCAGCGGCTTCGGGGCCGCGACCAGGTCCAGATTGCTCATCAGCTTCGCGCAGGCCGCCGCGATCTCCGGCGTGACCGCGGCGGACAGCCCGGCCCGCCAGCGGGCCGCGAACCCCGGATCGAGCACGTGCTCGCGGAACTCGCCGACCGTCAGCGACGCGATCTCGGTGAAGGCGGCCGCGTTCGCCGGCCGCGAGACGGCGTCGGTCACCTCGTCGTCGACGAGCGGTTCGGCGACGATCTCGGACAGCCGCACGTCCGCCAGCGCGATCTTCGCGGCCACCCGCTCCCGCTCGTCCCGGGCCGCGATCCCGGCCAGCTGGTCGCCCGACTTCTCCTCGTTCGCCGCCGCGAGCAGCTCGCGCAGGTTCGCGAAGGCGAAGGACTCGCCGCGGATCACGGCCCGGTACGTCATGGCTACGCGTCCTTGTCCGCCGCGTCGGCGAGCACGGTCGCGCCGATCTTCTTGTACCGCTCCGGATTCACGGCGCGCAGCACCAGGCCCACCACGAGCCCGACCACGCCGATCCCGATCACCAGGTAGGGGGTGATCTGATAGACGGGGCTCGTCGCGGCCGCGCCCGCCGCGAAACTCAGGTGGCTGAACAGCAGGTAGACCACGTACACCATGCCGAGCGCGCCGACCGCCGGGGCCAGCAGCGTGCGCCACCAACTGCGCGTCTCAAGGACCGAGGATCCCGGTTCGTGCTTGGTGATGTGGAAGTACCAGATCACCGAGATCGAGCAGATCGCCTGCACCATCAGGATCGCCATCGTGCCCATGATCGCGAGCAGTCCGAACTCGAAGTAGTACGGGACGTCCGGCGCGGCCTTCGTCGGGGCCTGGAACCAGAAGAACCCGAGCGTGATCGCGAGCGTGACGATCGACTGCACGATCGAGGCGATGTGCGGGGACTTGTGCGCCGGGTGCGTGCGGCCGAGGTGGCGCGTCACCGGATGCAGCTCATCCCGCCCGAACGCGAACAGGTAGCGCGAGGCCGAGTTGTGGAACGCCAGCGCGCACGCGAACGAGCCGGTCACGGTCAGCACCATGTAGACGTCCTTGGCCCACACGCCGATGAACTTCTGCGTGATGCCGAAGAACAGGTCGAACGCGTTGCCGGTCGAGCCGTTCGAGATCGCGATCGCCTGCGAGGGCCCGTTGCCGGAGATCGTCATCCACGCGATGAACGTGTAGAAAAGCCCGAGCCCGATGACCACGATGAGCGTGGCCCGCGGGATGATCTTCGTCGGATTGCGCGACTCCTCGCCGTAGACCGCGGTGGTCTCGAAGCCGACCCAGGACCAGAAGGCGAAGAACAGCCCGATCGCCGCGCTGCCCCCGGCCACGGCCGTGAACGCGTTGCCCGGGTTCAGCGACTGTGTCTGCAGCCCGGACGACCCGCCGCCGTGGAAGAGCACCGCCAGCCCGAGCGCGGCGAGGATCACCACCTCGGCGACCAGGAACACGCCGAGCACCTTGCCGGAGATGGAGATGTCGAAGTAGCCCAGGCCCGCGATCACCACGATCCCGACCAGCGCGTACACGATCCAGCTGATCTTCGGCCCGCCGAACGTCTCCACGTCGGTCTTGAAGAAGGACGCGAAGATGCCGATGAGCGAGCCCTCGAACACCATGTACGCCAACGTCGCCATCAGCCCGGCACCGAGGCCCGCCGCGCGCCCGAGACCGCGCGTGATGAACCCGTAGAACGCGCCGGTCGCGGTCACATGCCGGGCCATCGCCCCGTAGCCGATGGTGAATACGGCCAACACGGCGGTGGCGAACAGGAACGCGCCCGGTGTCCCCGCGCCGTTGCCCGACCCGATCGCGATCGGCAGATTGCCTGTCATCGCCGTGATCGGCGCCGCCGTGGCCAGCACCATGAAGATCACACCGACCATGCCGACCGCGTTCTTCTTCAACCCGCCCTGCGCCGCGGCCGGGGCAGCGGGCTCCACACCCGCGTCGATAGTGCTCAAGGATCACGCCTCTCTCTGTCCTGGGAAATGTGGACTGCGATTCGTCCAATGTGCGGGCGTGATCGACGCGAGCGGCGACGCTGCTGTTAAATTCAAGTCACTTCAATCTGCGGAGGATGGACGACGATGGCGTCGACGACCGAGAAGTACCGCGCCGCGCGGGATCTGCTGCAGGAGTCGTCGCGGGACTACGCCGCGGCGGTCGCGCGCTTCGCGTGGCCGGACTTCGGCGAGCGGTTCAACTGGGCGGTGGACTGGTTCGACGCGGTCGCGCGCGGGGTCGATCGTCCGGCGCTGTGGATCGTCGAGGAGGACGGTTCCGAGGCGAAATACTCCTTCGACGAGATGGCCCGCCGCTCCGACCAGGTCGCGGCGCATCTCGCGGCGCACGGCGTGGGCCGCGGCGATCGCGTGCTGCTGATGCTCGACAACCAGGTCGAGCTCTGGGAGTCGATGCTCGCGGTGATGAAGCTCGGCGGGGTCATCCTGCCGACGACGACGGCGTTCGGGCCGGCTGATCTCGCCGACCGGATCGAGCGCGGCGGCGTGAAGCACGTGCTGGTGAACGCGGCGGACGCGGCCAAGTTCGAGGGCGTGCCCGGCGCGTACTCGCGGTTCGCGGTCGGCGGCGGCGGTGACGGTGACGGAATCGGCGTTCCGGACGGCTGGATCGCCTACCGCGACGCCTACGCGCATGAGGTGCCGCCGACCCCGCATCCGGGCACGGCGCCGTCGGACCCGCAGCTGCTGTATTTCACCTCGGGCACGACCAACCGGCCGAAGCTGGTCGAGCACACGCAGGTCTCGTATCCGGTCGGGCATCTGGCCACGTCGTTCTGGGTGGCCGCGAAGCCCGGCGACGTGCATCTGAACATCTCGTCGCCGGGCTGGGCGAAGCACGCGTGGAGCTGCTTCTTCGCCCCGTGGATCGCCGAGGCGACGATCTTCATCTACAACTACAAGCGCTTCGACGCCGCCGCGCTGCAGAACCAGATCCGGCGCGCCGGGGTGAACACGTTCTGCGCGCCGCCGACCGTGTGGCGGATGCTGATCAAGGCGGACCTCTCCGGCGGCCCGGGCGCGCTGCGCGAGCTGATGTCGGCGGGTGAACCGCTGAACCCTGAGGTCATGGACCAGGTGCGGCAGGCGTGGGGCCTGACCATCCGGGACGGCTACGGCCAGACCGAGCTGCCGCTCGCCGTCGGCAACGTGCCCGGGATGCCCGTCAAGCCGGGTTCCATGGGCCTGCCGCTCCCCGGCGTCCCCATCGTCCTGGTGGACCCGGTCTCCGGCGAACCGGCCGACGAGGGAGAGATCTGCGTCGACCTGGCGCAGCGCCCGATGAGTCTGATGACGGGCTATCAGGGCGACCCCGAGCGCAACGCCGAGGCCATGGCGAACGGCTACTACCACACCGGCGACGTGGCCTCCCGGGACGCCGACGGATACATCTTCTACATCGGCCGCACCGACGACGTCTTCAAGGCCTCCGACTACAAGATCTCGCCGTTCGAGCTGGAGAGCGTGCTGATCGAGCACCCGGCCGTCGCCGAGGCGGCCGTCGTTCCCGCGGCCGACGAGCTGCGGCTCGCGGTCCCGAAGGCGTACATCGCACTCGCCGCCGGATACGAGCCGTCCCGGGAGACCGCGGCCGACATCCTCAAGTACGCCCGCGAGCACCTGGCCCCGTACCAGCGCGTACGCCGCATCGAGTTCTTCGAGCTGCCGAAGACCATCTCCGGCAAGATCCGCCGCGTGGACCTGCGCGGACGCGAGGAACAGGCGGCGCTCGGGTCGGTCGGGCTGCGCGAGTGGCGCGACGAGGAGTTCCCCGAGCTGCGCGGCTGACGTCCGCTTTGAGCGATCTTGCCGCCGTTCATCGCTCGTCCGGGTGACAATGCTGAGGTGAGAGCACTGTCACCGGCCGAGGCCGGCAAGCGCCGCGGGCTGCGCAGGATGAAGGCGGTGGCCACGGCCGCCCTGGTCGTCGCCACCGTCGTGTACGTACTGGCCCGCTGGCAGAGCGGGCGGGGCGCGGGGTGGGCCGGGTACGTCGAGGCGGCGGCGGAGGCGGCGATGATCGGCGCGCTCGCGGACTGGTTCGCGGTGACGGCGCTGTTCCGGCATCCGCTGGGCCTGCCGATCCCGCACACCGCGATCATTCCGAACCGCAAGGAGGCGCTCGGCCGCTCGCTCGGCGAGTTCGTCGGGGAGAATTTCCTCTCCGAGTCGGTGGTCCGCGGCCGGCTGCGTGCCGTCGGGCTGTCCGCGCGGCTCGGCGCCTGGCTCTCCGACCCGGCGCACGCCGACCGGGTGGCGCACGAGGCGGGCGGCATGATCCGCGGCGCGCTGACCGTGCTCGACGACGACAAGGTGCGGCAGGTCCTCACCGACTCGCTCACCCGCCGGCTCGAGGCCATCCCCGCCGGTCCGCCCGCCGGTCGGCTGCTCGCCCGTTACACCGAAGCCGACGCGCACCGGCCCCTCGTGGACCTGCTAGCCCAGCGCGCCGTGGACTGGCTCGTCGAGCACCCCGAGGCGATCGAGCAGGCCGTGGAGAGCGAGGCTCCGGGCTGGACTCCGCGCTTCATCGACGAGCGGCTGGCCCGCCGCGTGCACCGAGAGTTGCTGCGCGTGGCCCGCGACGTGCGCGACGACCCGTACCACGCCGTGCGCCGCGCCATCGACGCCTACCTGGCCAAGCTCGCCGACGACCTGCGCAAGGACCCTGAGGTCATGGCCAGCGCCGACCGCTTCAAGAACGAGCTGCTCACCCACCCGGCCACCGAGGGCGCCGCCGTCTCCGCGTGGGCCGCGCTGCGCCGGATGATCCTCGACGGGTTCACGGACGAGGACGGCGACCTCCGCGCCCGGCTCAGCGACGCCGTCCGCTCCCTCGGCCAGCGGCTGACCGCGGACGCCAAGCTCCGCGAGAAGGCCGACGGCTGGGTCGAGGGCGCCGCCGTCTACGTCGTCTCCACCTACCGCAGCGAGATCACCGCGCTGATCACCGACACCGTGAACGCCTGGGACGGCGAGGAGACCTCCCGCAAGATCGAGATCCAGATCGGCCGCGACCTGCAGTTCATCCGGATCAACGGCACGGTCGTCGGCGCGCTCGCCGGCCTGCTCATCTACAGCCTGACACGGCTCGCCGGCCTGCACTGAGGCCGCCCCGGGCGCGACGACGCCCTCTCGACGCGCACCCCCTCTTGAGCGATCGCTCAAATTCTGCCATGCTGCGGCTTGAGCGATCGCTCAAACCGCGGAGGGGGAGGTCATGGCCGAGGCGTTGTATGTCGAAGCGCGGATTCGGGCCGGGATGGACGAGCTGTGGGCGGCGACGCAGGTACCCGGGGAGCATCAGCGGTGGGATCTGCGGTTCACGCACATCGACTATCTGCCGCAGGCGGACGGGGAGCCGCAGCGGTTTCGGTACGGGGTGCGGGTCGCGGGGGTGATGCTCTGCGGCACCGGGACGTGTGCGGGGGAGTCGCGGCGGGCTGACGGGATGCGGACCTCGGCGTTGCGGTTCGCGTCGGGGCATCCGTTGTCGTTGCTCGCGGCCGGGAGCGGCTATTGGCGCTACGTGCCGACGGGGGACGGGGTGCGGTTCTTGACCGGGTACGACTATCGGCCGCGGTGGGGCTGGTTCGGACGGTTCGCCGACCCCTTCGTGTTCCGGCCGTTGATGGGGTGGGCGACGGCGTGGTCGTTCGACCGTCTGCGGCTGTGGCTGGAGCGGGGGATTCCACCGGAGCGGTCGCGCTGGCACGCGGTGCTGGAGGTCGTGCTGCGGGGCGCGTTCACGCTCGCGGCCGCGGTGATGGCTCCGCATGCGGTCGTCGTGCTCTGCGTCGCGGCCGTCGTCGCGATCGGGCTGCCGCCGATGCCGACGACGCCTGCCGCACGACGTTGCCTGCGGCGGCGTCCGGACACCGACACGGATCGAATCAGCACCGCGCCCGCGATTCTCGACCGACTGGAGGCACCGACATGCTCGTGAACTCGATCTTCCGCCGCGCGATGGGTGACGAATTCGACCGGCTGCACCCCGAACTCCAGCGGCGCTTCTCGGTCGGGTTGGCCAGCGGTGAAGCGTGCGTGGGGCGCGGCGTGATGGAGCGGGTCTGGCATCGGGGCGGCGGGTGGGTGCGGCCGTTCCTCGCGCTCGGGGCCACGCGGCACATCCTCGTGCCACGCTCCGGGCGCGACGTGCCGTTCGTCATCGAGAACTTCCCGTACGAGGACTCCTTCGGCCGCGAGACGGTGACGTTCGTGCGCACGTTCACCTTCCCCGGCGCACGTCCCGCCTACTGGGACGCCACGATGATCCACAGTCCGGAGCGCGGCTGCATCGTCGACTACCTCGGCACGCACCAGCACCTCGCCACCGACCTCGACTTCACCGCCGAGCACGATGGCTCGCTCGTCATCCGCTCGCGCGCGCACCGGTTCCGCGAGCGCCGCATCGACGTGGACGTCCCGGCGATCATCGGCGCCGACGCGTGCGTGCGCGAGTCCTACGACGACGACGCGGGCTGCTTCCGGATCGAGGTGGACGTGGTCAACCGCAGCTTCGGCCCGCTGTTCGGCTACCGGGGTTCGTTCACCGCCGAGTACGTCGACGTCGCCGAGCGCGGGATACCGACTAGGCTGCGGCCAGTGCGTGAGGAGGCGCGAGTTTGACCGACACCAAGACCAAGTTGCTCGACGGGGCGCTGCGGACGCTCACCGAGCACGGCATCGCGGGCACCTCGGCCAGGACCATCGCCACCGCGGCCGGGGTGAACCAGGCGCTGGTCTTCTACCATTACGGCTCGGTCGACGAACTGCTCGCGGCTGCCTGCCGCCACGGCGCCGAGCAGCGTGTGGCGCTCTACCGCGGCCGGTTGGCCCATGTGCACAACCTCAGCGAACTGCTCGCCCTCGCCCGCGACCTGCATAAAGAGGAGAAGGCGGCGGGCCACCTCAACGTGCTCGGCCAACTCCTCGCGGGCGCGCAGAGCCAGCCGAGGCTCGCCCCCGCCACCGTCGCCGGGCTGTCGCTCTGGACCGACGAGCTCGAGAACGTCCTCGCGCGGGTCATGGCCGACAGTCCGCTCTCCGAGTTCATCGACACGAAGGGCCTCGCGAAGGCCATGGCCGCGGGCTTCGTCGGGCTCGAACTGTACGAGGGCGTCGATCCGGAGGGCTCAGAGCACGCACTCGCCGCGCTGGAGGATCTCGCCGCGCTCGCCGGCCTGCTCGACGACCTCGGCCCGGTCCTGCAACGCGCCGTCCGCTCCCGCGTCCGCCGCAGCCGCAAGCCGTAATCGCAAGCGTCGTAGCGCGCATCAGCGTTCGTACGGTTCGTCCCCTGCGAAGTCCTCGAAGTCCATGTTGCCGAAACCGAGGTTCAGGCTGACGACGACCGCCGCGTCCGCGAAGACACGGAATTCGGACTCCTCGTCGTCCTCGGGCTCGACGGCCAGGGCCAGCAGCGGGAAGCCCGGCGTGCGCATGGTGGTGGCGTCGGCGACGAAAACAGCGTCCGGCAGCCACGGGTCGGACAGCGTCGCGAGCACGTCGTGCAGGATCCGCTCGTGCGCGGCGTCGGCGTATCGGGGGTCGGAGATCAGGTGCGGCGCCAGCGGGAGGCCGTCGTCCAGCGGCTTGAACAGCTGCTCGACGACCCGGCTCCACGCGGCGTCGTCGGTGAAGTCGGTGCGGATGACGATCGGGAACGGGCTCTCGGCCTCGTAGCGCGCGAACTCCGGGCTCGGCTCGGTGGTGGTCACGTAGACGTAGTACGGACGCGGAGCCCGGATGGTTTGACAGGGTCCTGGCAGCCGTCGCGTGGGGGAGACGGCTGCCAGGACGCTGAAGGATCAGGCGAGCGCTAGAACGCTCCCGTGCCGTTCGGGGTACCGAGGCCGGTCGGGCCGTCGTATCCGGTCTCGGCGGTGCAGAGGTAGGCGGGGGTGCAGGTGCTGGTCGAGCCGGTGGTCACGTCGTTCAGGGCCGAGGTGTGGCCGTAGGGGTACGAGCCGTTGCCGATGCCCGACGTGTTGCCGGCGAGGGCGTAGACGGAGGCGATGATCGGGGACGCGGCGCTGGTGCCGCCGACCTGGACCCAGCCGTCGGCACCGGTGACCAGGCCGAGCGAGATCAGGAAGTCGCACCAGCTGCTCGTGCCGCAACTGTTGGCGGTGTCGTAGACGGCGACGCCGGTTGCCGGGTCGGCGACCGCGGAGACGTCCGCGACGACGCGCTTGCCGCAGCCGGCGGGCAGGTTGAGGCTGGTCTGCCAGGACGGCTGCGTCTCGTACGCCGAGCAGCCGGAACCGGTGCCCTCGGTGGACGAGGTGGACCAGACGGACTCGGTCCAGCCGCGGGTGTTCGACGCCGTCTTCAGGCTGGTGCCGCCGACGGCCGTGACGTACGGGGAGGCGGCGGGCCAGATCGGGCCGTAGCCGCTGTCGCCGGAGCTGGCCGTGATGGCGATGCCGTGGTGGTTGAACGCCGCGTCGTCGGTGGTCTCGCTGGACGACTCGGTGCCGCCCCAGCTGTTCGAGACCGCGACCACGCCGCTCGCGGACGCCGCCGTGTTCTCGGCCGTGTCCAGGTCCGCCTCGGTCGCGGAACTGGCCTCGACCAGCAGGATGTGGCAGCCGGGGCAGATCGCCGAGACCATGTCGAGGTCGAGGGACTCCTCCTCGGACCAGCCGTAGTCGGTCGACGGCAGCGAGCTGGTGGAGCCGGTCTGGCTCTCCTGCTTGAAGCAGCCGCTGGCCACGGTGCACGCGGGCAGACCGTACGCGCTGCGGTAGGCGGCCAGGTCGGCGGCGGCGTTGGGGTCGTTGAACGCGTCGACGATGGCGACGGTCTCGGTCGAGCTGCCGGTCCCGGTCAGGTTGTACGCGGAGCGCAGCTGGGCCGGGGTGTAGCCGGAGCTCGTGGAGCTGCCGGTGGTCTGGTAGCGGGCCTTGGACGAGGTGCGGTGGGTGTTCTTCGCCGTGTAGCCGAGGCAGTGCATCACCCCGGGCGTGGTGGCGGCGTTGCAGCCGAACGGCAGCGGTCCGCTCGCGGCGGTCGCGGCCGCCGCGGGAGTGGCGAGGCCGACGCCGAGGCCGAGCAGCGCGAGGGAGAGCGCGGCGACGGTGGCGAGCAGCTTGCGCGGCAGCGAGCGCGCGCGGGGACGGGATGGCGATGCGGGCGTGGATATCTGACGGTGCGTGAATCGGGTGGGCAGCATTCGATCTCCGGGTCGGGTCCGGCGTCCGGGCACGGCGACGGCTCGGACGCGGCGGCGTGGTGGGGCCGTGCGAACTCTGATTCGCAGCGTCGATCACCCGGCCGGGCACGTCAAGGCACCGTTTCACAACAGTTCACCGAGCGGACGAATCACCCGGCCGCCGGGCATGACAAGACGCGGATGCGGAGAGATATTTGACACCTAGCGTCCGAATCATCCGCCGAACACCTCCGCCGACCCCCGGGAGCCCCCCATGTCCGCGACAGCCGCGCCGTCGGGCACCGCGACCTCAGGCAAGGGCCTGAAGGCGAACGCCCTCGGCCTGACCTCCAGCATCGTCATCGCCACCGCCTCGGTCGCGCCCGCCTACAGCCTGGCCGCCTCGCTCGGCCTGGTCGTCGGCGAGGTCGGCACGCAGGCGCCGATCATCATGCTGCTCGCGTTCGTGCCGATGCTGTTCATCGCGTTCGGCTACCAGGGGCTCAACGAGATCGACCCGGACTGCGGCACCACGTTCACCTGGGGCTCGCGGGTGTTCGGGCCGAAGGTCGGCTGGCTCGGCGGCTGGGCCATCATCGTGGCCGACGTGATCGTGATGGCGAACCTGGCGCAGATCGCCGGGCAGTACGGATTCCAGCTGGTCGGAGCCTACGGCCTGGCGGCGAGCACCGGGTGGACCGAGGTCGCGGGCATCGTCTGGATCGCCCTGATGACGCTCATCTGCTACATCGGGATCGAGATCTCGGCGCGCATGCAGGTCGCGCTGCTCTCGATCGAGCTCGTCATGCTGGCCGTCCTGTCGATCACCGCCCTGGTCAAGGTGTACTCGGGGCACGGCGGGTCCGGCTCGCTGCACGTGTCCGGGTCGTGGTTCAACCCGTTCGACATCGGCTCGTTCTCCTCGCTCACCCTCGGCCTGCTCACCGCGCTGTTCATCTACTGGGGCTGGGACACGGCGGTCTCGGTGAACGAGGAGACGAAGGACCGCTCGAAGACCCCGGGCCGCGCCGCCGTGCTCTCCACGGTGCTGCTGCTGGTGACGTACGGCCTGGTCACGGTGTCCGCGCAGGCCTTCGCGGGGGTCGGCGCCACCGGCAGCGGGCTGGCCAACCCGGACAACTCCGGCGACGTGCTCTCCGGGCTCGGCAGCGGGGTGTTCGGCAGCGTCGGCTTCGGCTGGTTCCTCAGCAAGCTGCTCGTGCTCATGGTGCTGAGCTCGGCGTCCGCGTCCACGCAGACCACGATCATGCCGACGGCGCGCACCTCGCTGTCGATGGCCGACCACCGCGGCATCCCGTCCGTGTTCGCCCGGATCCACCCGCGCTTCCGCACCCCGACGTGGTCCACGATCGGGATGGGCGTCGCGTCGATCGCCTTCTACGCGCTGCTGACGAAGGTGAGCACGAACGTGCTGTCCGACTCGATCTCCTCGCTCGGCCTGGCCATCGCCTTCTACTACGGGCTGACCGGCCTGTCCTGCGCCTGGCACTTCGCGCCGAGGGCCTTCAAGCCGCGGGCGCAGGGCGGCGGTCCGCGCACGTTGTGGCTGCGCTTCGTGCTGCCGCTGCTCGGCGCGCTCATCCTGTTCACGTTCTTCGTGTACGGCGCCTACCAGTTCTGGAACCCCGACTACGGCTACACGTCCTGGCAGATGCCGTTCTCGCCGCACTGGCACATCGGCGGCGTGTTCCTCACCGGAGTCGGTTCGCTGGTCCTCGGCATCCCCTTGATGTATGTCTACCGAGCCATTCGCCCCGGCTTCTTCCGCGGCGAGGTGATCCGGCGCGGCACCTGGCCGGCCCCGTCCGAGGGCGCTGAGCAGGCGAAATGATCAGCCGCGGCTAAGTCCTGCTTAATCCTGACGCCTTGACAGTCGTACTGGTCTAGTCCATTCTCGCCCTGAAGGATCCTTCGCACAGGGCGGCGTCGCGCCGCGCGCTCCTCCCGCGCGCGGCCGCCGTCGCGTCCCACCCATCCCGAAGGAGCAGATGGAGTGCGCAAAGACAGTGGTATACCCGTGCGCGTACCACGGGCCGCGATGGCCGCTGCGGCAGCGGCCAGCCTGGTGGCGGGCGTCCTGCTGGTCGCGACGGTCGGCAGCGGCGCGGCGCAGGCGGCCACCACCGCGCTGGGCAGCAACTGGTACGCGTCGGCCCCCTACGACATGCCGCTGGACAACAACCCGCCGGACCTGACCCAGGTGCTGGCCGCGACCGGCGAGAAGGCCTACGTGCTGGCCTTCGTGCTGGCCGAGAACGGCAGCAGCTGCGCCCCGGCGTGGGACGGCGGCTCGTCCACCGTGTCCTCCAGCGACGCGGTCGGCACCCAGATCAACGCCCTGCGTGCGGCGGGCGGCGACGTGGCGGTGTCCTTCGGCGGCTACAACGGCACCAAGCTCGGCCAGGTGTGCGGCAGCGCCTCGGCGACCGCGGCGGCCGAACAGCAGGTCGTCACCGCGTACGGGCTGCACGCGATCGACCTGGACCTCGAGGAGCCCGAGTACGAGAGCTCCTCGGCCATCGCCAACGAGCTCGGCGCCGCGCAGATCATCCAGGCGAACAACCCGGGCATCTACATCTCGGTGACCATCCCCGGCACCACCTCGGGCACCGGCTGGTTCGGCGAGCAACTGCTCGACGAGGCCAAGACGCTCGGCTTCACCCCGAACAGCTTCACCATCATGCCGTTCGACGGCGGCTTCAGCGGCGCCTCCTCGCAGATCTCCGCGCTGCAGTCGTTCAACGGCATCCTGACGTCGACCTTCGGCTGGAGCTCGGCCACCGCGTACGCGCACGAGGGCGTCTCCTCGATGAACGGGCGCACCGACTCGGCCGAGTACTTCTACCAGACCGACTTCCAGTCCGTGCTGAGCTGGGCGGAGAGCAACGGCCTCGGCCGCTACTCGTTCTGGTCGGTGAACCGGGACCGCGAGTGCAGCCCGCCGGACAACAACGGCACCCTGTCCGGCACCTGCTCCAGCGTCACCCAGAACAGCTGGGACTTCACCAAGTACGACGCCGAGTTCGCCGGGGCCACGCCGCCGGTGACCTCCTCGCCGACCGCCACCACGGCCAGCCCGTCGGCGTCCCCGACCTCGACCGGCACCGGAAGCGGCGGCACCTGCGCGGCCGCGTGGAGTTCGTCGAGCTCGTACTCCGCCGGGGCCGAGGTCTCGTACAACGGCCACGACTGGACCGCCAACCAGTGGAACTACAACGAGGTCCCGGGCGGCGCGTCCGGAGCCTGGAACGACGACGGCGCCTGCTAGCGGCAGCACACTGACGCCGTAGTCGCCAGATGAACTACCCGTGGCCCGGTACCCACCGCACCGCCAAGCGGCCCGCCGGGCCACGGGTCGTCAGCTCTTACTCGGTCGGCGCCTTGATCAGTTCCACGGCGCGGATCCGGTGCTCGCGCTCGGGCGATCCGGGGGCGAGCATGAGCTCGTCGGCGCCGGTCTTCTCCGCCAGCTGCGCGAGGTACGCCTGCGCCTGGTCGGGGGTGCCGACGGCCGTGTAGCGCATCATGTCCTTGATGTTCTCGCCGGACGGGGACAGCAGCACGGTGTCGATGTCCGCGTCGCTGAGCTCGCCGGGCACCTTGAGGAAGCGGCGGGCCCGCCAGCGGAGCGCGGCCTGGTGCTGGTCGTGGGCCGTCTGCTCGTCCTCGGCGGTGATCACGTTCGCCGCGACGATGAGGTAGGGCTCCGGGTTCGCCTCGGACGGCCGGTACTCCGAGCGGTACGTCTGGACGGCCGCGAACAACGCCGCCGGGGCGAAGTGCGAGGCGAACGCGTACGGCAGGCTGAGCGCGGCGGCGAGTTGGGCGCCGAAGAGGGACGAGCCGAGGATGTAGAGCGGCACGTTCGAGCCGTCGCCGGGAGTCGCGCGCACGCCGGGGATGCGGGTCTCGCCGGTGAGGTAGCCCTGAAGCTCCAACACGTCCTGCGGGAACGTGTCCGCCGAGGACGGAGTCCGCCGCAGCGCACGCATCGTGGCCTGATCGGAGCCGGGCGCGCGGCCCAGACCCAGGTCGATGCGGCCGGGATGCAGCGCGGCGAGCGTGCCGAACTGCTCGGCGATCAGCAGCGGCGCGTGGTTCGGCAGCATCACGCCGCCCGCGCCGAGCCGGATGTGGTCGGTGTTGGCCGCCACGTGCGCGATGACCACGCTGGTCGCGGCCGACGCGATCGCCGACATGTTGTGGTGTTCGGCGTACCAGACGCGGTGGAAGCCCGAGGCCTCGGCGGCGCGGGCCAGCGGAACCGCGCCGTGCAGCGCGTCGGACGGGTGCTCGCCGGGACCCACGGCGGCGACATCGAGCAGGGAATACCTCACGTGCCGGAGCAACGCCGGATGATCAGCGGGTATTCCGCGGGCGGGGGAGCGGGCCGGACGGGGACAATGGCCGGGTGACTGCGAAGCCGACCGCCGCCCCTCGACCCACCGCCGCCGAACTCGAGGCCGCGCGGGACAAGACCATCCCGGACGTGATCGCGCCCGATCTCAGGGTGCTGTTCTGCGGCATCAATCCGGGGCTGTGGTCCGGCGCGGTCGGCCGGCACTTCGCCCGGCCCGGCAATCGCTTCTGGCCCGCGCTGTACGCCTCCGGCTTCACGCCCGAACTGTTCACGCCCGCGCGTCAGGACGAACTGCTCGGCCTCGGGCTCGGCATCAGCAACGTCGTCGACCGCACCACAGCCCGCGCCGACGAACTGTCCGTCGACGAGTACCGCGAGGGTGCGCGCCTGCTCACCGAGAAGGCCGCGAAATACCGCCCCGCCTGGATCGCGATCGTCGGGATCACCGCGTACCGCACCGCCTTCGCCCGCCCCGCCGCGAAGATCGGGCCGCAGGACGAGCGCATCGCCGACAGCCGCGTCTGGGCGCTGCCCAATCCTTCGGGCCTGAACGCGCACTGGTCCGCCTCGGCGCTCGCGGCGGAGTTCGGGCGGTTCCGCGAGGCCGCCGAGGCGGACCGGTCCGGGTGAGCCGGATCAGGACATGGGCTGCGGCTTGAGGACGCAGAAGACGGCGCCCCACGGGTCGGAGATCACGGCGAAGCGGCCGTAGGGGGCGTCGGCCGGCTCCATCGGGATCTGGGCGCCGAGGGTCTTCGCCGTGGCGACCGTGGCGTCGGTGTCGTCCACCGCGAACCAGGCCATCCAGTGCGCCGGGACGTGCTCCGGGAAGTCCGCGCCCGCCATGTTCTGCATGCCGCCGACGGTGCGGCCCGCGACGTTCAGGGCGTGGTAGTTCTCCATCCCCTCCATCGGCTCCACGTCGATGCCGAACACGCTGTGGTAGAACGCGGAGGCGCCCGGCACGTCCCGGGTGTTGCAGTCGCTCCAGATCAGCGAGCCCGGCTCGTTGACCACGACGGCGCCGAAGAAGTCCTTCTTCTGCCAGTACCCGAACACGCCGCCGGACGAGTCGGCCGCGATGCCCATCCGGCCCGCGTCGCCGACGTCCATCGGCGGGACCATCACCGTGCCCCCGGCCGCGCCGATCCGCCGCGCGGTCTCGTCGGCGTCGTCGCTCGCCAGGTAGGTGGTCCACACGTGCGGCGGCTCGGGCATGCCCTCGGGGGCCATCGCCGGGCCGATGCCGGCGACCGGCTTGTCCCGCACGGTCATCATCGCGTAGCCGCCGAACTCCTCCGGCCCGGGCTCGCCGCCCCAGCCGAACAGGCCCTTGTAGAAGTCCATAGCCGCCTTCTGGTCCTGAGCCATCAGGTCCAGCCAGCACGGCGTACCCTGCGCATAAGGTCGGTCCACTTCACTCATGTCTTCACACTCCTCCCGGCCCCCGGCCTACGCAACCGTACGGATGGGGCGTGTGCCAAGCGGGTGAGGATAGGGTGAACGCCGTGATCAGAACCGCGAAGCCCGAGGACGTCCCCGCGATCCACGCCATGGTGCGCGAGCTCGCCGAGTACGAGAAGGCCCCGGACGAGGCCAAGGCCACGCCGGGGCAGTTGCACGACGCGCTGTTCGGCGCGGACCCGAAGGTGTTCGCGCACATCGCCGAGGACGAGGCGGGCGAGGCCGTCGGTTTCGCGCTCTGGTTCCTGAACTTCTCCACCTGGACCGGTGCGCACGGCATCTACCTCGAGGACCTGTATGTACGGCCCTCGGCACGCGGTACCGGGTACGGAAAGGCCCTGCTCGCGCAGCTGGCCCGGATCTGCGTCGAGCGCGGCTACACCCGGCTCGAATGGTCGGTGCTCGACTGGAACGCCCCGGCCATCGCCGTCTACCGCTCGCAGGGCGCCGTGCCGATGGACGAGTGGACCGTCCATCGGCTCACCGGCGACGCCCTGGCGAAGATGGCCCGCGGTTAGCCGACGCCCTCGCACAGCTTCGCGGGCTCCAGCACGACGAGCTCCTTGGTCGCCCTGGTCAGCGCGACGTAGAGGTCGTTGAGGCCGCGGGCGCCGTTCTCCGCGATGGCGTCCGGGTCGACCAGTACCACGCTGTCGAACTCGAGGCCCTTCGACTGACGCGCCGTCAGCACGACCGTGCGCCGCTCCAGGTCCGGCTCGTCGCCCCAGCCCGCCGTCGGGACGACCTCGGCCACGGCGTGCGCGAACTCGGCGGCCCGGTCGTCCGGGACGATCACCGCGAGCCGGCCCTCGCCGACCTGCGCGTCCCGCTCCTTCGCGAGCTCGGCCAGCCGGGCCGCGAGTTCGTCCGCCGCGACGGACTCCTGGCGCGGCTCGATCCCCGACTCGCGCACCGAGCGCGGCGGCTGTATCCCGGGGTTGATGCGCTCCAGTACGCCGGCCGCCAGGTCCATGATCTCCCGCGGCGTACGGTAGTTGACGGTCAGTTCGGCGGCGCGCCAGCGGTCCCCGACGAAGGGTTCGAGCATCGCGCCCCACGAGTCGGCGCCCGCCGCGTCGCCGGTCTGCGCCACGTCCCCGACCAGCGTCATCGACCGGCTCGGGCAGCGGCGCATCAGCAGCCGCCAGGCCATCGCGGACAGCTCCTGCGCCTCGTCCACGATGATGTGCCCGAAGGTCCAGGTGCGGTCCGCCGTCGCCCGCTCGGCGATCGTGCGCAGGTCCTTCTCCTCCTGAAGGTCCGCCAGCTCCTCGGCGTTGATGATGTCCGCGACGCTGACGATCTCCTCGCGGGAGTCCTCCTCGTCGGTGGAGCGCGAGCCGACCATGATGTCCAGCACGCCCTGCGCGTACGCGATCTCCTTGCGCCGCCGCAGCTCGCGCGCCGCCCGCTCCGAGTCGAACGCGCCGAGCAGCTCGGCCGCCTCGTCCAGCAGCGGCACGTCCGCGATCGTCCAGGAGTCGCCGTGCGCGGCCCGCAGCGCGTTCCGCTCCTCCAGGCTGAGCTGCGCGCCCACCTCGTCCAGCAGGAACGGCGCGGTGAACAGCTCCGCGACCAGCCGCTGCGGCGTCAGCTCCGGCCACAGCCAGGTGAGCCCGGCCTGCACCGCGGTCTCCTGCTCGAGCGTGCGGCGCAGCTCGTCGCGGTCCACGGTCCGGCCGAGGCTTTCGTTGAGGTCGGCATCCTCGCCCTCCATGACCAGACCGCTCTCCTGCAGGTCCTTGGAGATCGCCTCGACCACGGCGGCGGTCAGGTCGTCGAACGGATCGCGGGTCAGCCGCTCGGCCGCCTGGTCGACCAGCACCTCCATGATCGCGTCCACGAAGGTCGGCCGGGCCAGGTTGTGCGGCTCGTCGGTCTCCAGCGCCGTCTGCTGAGCCTGCGCGCAGATCTCCCGGTCCAGCGGGTACGTCACGCCGTCCACCACGATGTTCAGCGGCTCGTCCGGCTCCGGCAGCCGGCGCAGCGAGGTGATCGCCGCCTCGATGACCTCGGCCATCACCGTGCGGCCCTTGATCTCGGCGATGTGCGGCGGATCGACGCGCCGGGTGCTGACGCCGGGGAACAGGTCGCCGACCGTGAGCAGCGCCGCGCTGGTCTCGCCGAGCGCCGGGAGCACGTGCGAGATGTAGCGCAGGAACGTCGGGTTCGGCCCGACGATGAGCACGCCGCGCCGGGCCAGCCGCTCGCGGTGCGTGTAGAGCAGGTACGCCGCGCGGTGCAGCGCGACGGCGGTCTTGCCCGTGCCCGGACCGCCCTGCACGACGAGGATGCCGCGCAGCTCGTCGCGGATCACGCCGTCCTGCTCGGTCTGGATGGTCTCGACGACGTCCCGCATCCGGCCGGTGCGCGCGGAGCTCAGCGAGGCGAGCAGCGCGGCCTCGCCGACCAGCTCGGAGGCCGATTCACTGTCCGAATCGGCGTCGAGCACGTCGCGGCCGAGCGCGTCGTCGTCGATGCCGGTGACGGTGCGCAGCCGGGTGTGGATGTGCCGGCGCCGCCGCACGCCCTGCGGCACGGCGCTGGTCGCGGTGTAGAAGGCGCGCGCCGCCGGGGCGCGCCAGTCGATCAGCAGCGGCTCGTAGTCGTCTTCCTCGTCCAGGATCCCGATGCGCCCGATGTAGCGCCGCTCGCCCTCCTCGAGGTCGAGGCGGCCGAAGCACAGGCCGTCCTCCGCGGCGTCCAACTGCACGAGCCGGTTGCCGTACTCGCGCGAGGCGATGTCCCGCTCCACCAGGTGCTGCGCGGTCCCCTCGCCCACGCCGTTCACGTTCGCCAAGACCGCCGTGGCCCGTCCCCGCAGGCCGTCGAGGCGACCGTAGAGCATGCTCACGTACTGCTGCTCGCGGGTGACTTCGTCGGATTCGCTTGACATCCCACTCCCCATGCACTAGTTTTGGTGCCGAGCCGATCTGGTTCCTTTTTGTGCTGCTCGAAAAATCTGAGCTCTCAGGTTAGCACACTCCCGGGTCTCAAACCCCGGCGCCGCCGAACCGGCGAATTCCCCGTGGCGAACGGGTGTCCTTGCGTGACCCACGGACTCTGCTATACGGATGTTCATATCCTTCCGGCTACCTTCGCCGCATGAGGAGAAGTCCGCTGAGCCCGGCCGTGCGCCGCTCGGCTATCGGTCTGTGCATCGCCCTCGCCGTCGAGGCGGGGCTCGCCGCGCCCACCGCGCACGCCGGGGCCGGCGACGGCTCGCTGACCGTGCGCGTGGTGCACAGCATCGCCGGCGACGGCGGCTACGACCCGGCCGTGGACGTCGGGATCCCCAGCGCCTCCGTGCAGGTCAGCGACGCGTCCGGGCATACCGTGAGCGGTGTGACCGGCCCGGGCGGCACGCTCGCGGTGAACCTGTCCGGGCTCGGCGGCGGGCACTACCGGGTGCGGGTGGCGCCGCCGACCGGCAGCAGCCTGGTGGCCGCGCCCGCCGGCAAGGGGCTGTCCGCGCTGACCGACTACGTGGACGTCTCCGGCGGCAAGGCCGCGAACCCGGTGATGGGCCTGTGGAACCCGGACACGTACTGCCAGGCCGACCCGACACTGGTGTCCTGCAACCTGCAACGCGGGGACCAGACCGGCGGCCTCGGGCTCTTCTCCTTCCAGGGCGTCAGCGGCACGTCGGCGACCGCGCCCGGCGGACCGTACAAGCAGCTGAGCAAGGTCGGCGACCAGGGCGCCGTGTTCGGCATCGGCACCGACCGGTCCGGCAACGTCTTCGCGGGCACCTACGTGAAGCGGCACACGAACTACGGTCCCGCGGGCAACGTGAACGCGATCTACCGCTACAACGTGAACAACCCGGGCGGGGGAGTGTCCACGTTCGTGACGCTGCCCGGCGCGCTCACCAACCACGTCGAGTTCGACATCTTCGATCCCGGGAACAAGATCCCTTACGTCGACGACAACGACGTGTACAACGACGTGGGCCGCAAGGGCATCGGCGGCGTCGCGGTGTCCGGTGACGGCAGCACGCTCTACGCCGTGGACCTCAACGACTCGTCGCTCTACACCGTGCCGATCAACGGATCTGGCAGCTCGGTCATGCCCGGAGTGGCGACCGGCGTGCCGATCCCGCGTCCGGGCGCGAACTGCAACGGCGACTGGCATCCCTTCGGCCTCGGCGTCAGCAGTTCGACCGTGTACGTCGGCGGCGTCTGCGGCGCGGAGAACACGACCCTCAACCCGCTGACTCCATGGGGCGACCCGAGCCAGGAGTACGCGTTCGTATACCGCTACTTCAACGGCGTGTTCACGCAGATCCTCGACTTCCCGCTGAACTTCCCGCGCGGCTGCGCCTACCAGTTCAAGACGCCGACCGTCGGCAACTGCCAGCCGCAGCTCGGCGGCACGCTCAGCGCGTACTGGGAGGCCTGGAACCAGCGCACGGCGACACCCGGCAAGTTCGGCTTCAGCAGCGCGCCGCAGCCGATGCTGACCAGCATCGACGTGACCGACGACGGCGGGCTCGACCTCGGCTTCCGGGACCGCTACCCGGACATGGAGGGCACGTACCTGCACCGGCACAACAGCCGCACCGACCAGGTCGTCGCGATCGGCGCGGGCGACCTGCTCCGGGCCTGCGTGGTGAACGGCGCGTACCAGCTGGAGAGCGACGGAAGCTGCGGCGCGACCACCGGATCCGGCGTCGCCGACGGCCTCGGCCCGAACGGCGGCGAGTTCTTCACGAGCATCTGGAACGGCAGCGACGCGGTGCACGACCACACCGCGACCGGCGGCACCACGTACCTGCCCGGCTTCGACGACGAGTGGAGCACCCGCTACGACCCGTTCAGCGACCCGTGGCACAAGGGCGTGAGCCTGTACGGCGGCACCGGATCGCCGTCCCAGGGCATTGAGATCGGCGGCTCCGAGCTGAACCAGAACATCGCGTTCGGCAAGGGGAACAGCCTCGCCGATATCGAGAAGCTGTGCAACGCGGCGCCCGTGCAGATCGGCGACCGGGTCTGGTACGACGCGGACCACGACGGGATTCAGGGCCCTGCGGAACCCGGCGTCGCGGGGGTGAAGGTCACGCTCAAGGACTCCGGCGGCAACACCGTCGCCACCACCACGACGGACGCGAACGGCCTGTACTACTTCGGCACCTCTGACGGCGTGAAGACGAACACGACGTACACGCTCGCGTTCGACTACTCCGGCGCCACCGGACTCCCCGGAGGCGTAACGGCCTCGGAGCTGAGCTGGACGAAGCAGAACGCAGGCTCGGACCGCTGCATCGACTCGGACGTGAACACATCCGGCGTAGCCACGGTTGCGGTCGGCAAGGCGGGCGACGTGAACCACTGCGTCGACGCCGGTCTGGCCGGTCCGCAGGACTCGATCGGCGACCGCGTCTGGTACGACACCAACCGCAACGGCATCCAGGACGCGGGCGAACCCGGCATCGGCGGCGTCAAGGCCACGCTCGAGAACGCCGCAGGCACCGCACTCGCGACCACGACCACTGACTCGACGGGCCACTACCTGTTCGACGGCCTGCCGGACGGGACGTACCGCGTCTGCTTCGACAAGTCCACGCTGCCCGCGCAGTACGCCGACGGCTCCTTCACGCGGCAGGACGCGGCGGGCGGCAACGGCACCGACTCGGCCGCCGACGCCTCGGGCTGCACCGGACTCGTCACGCTCGGCCCGGACCATCGCACGGACCTGACCAGGGACGCGGGCATCACGACGCCGCCGAACAGCATCGGCGACCGCGTCTGGCTCGACGAGCACCGCGACGGAATCCAGGACGCGGGCGACCCCGGCGTCGGCGGCGTGACGGTCACGCTGGTCGACAAGACCGGTGCGCGGATCGAGACCACGACCACTGATTCGGCGGGCCGCTACCTGTTCGACGGCCTGCCGGACGGCACCTACCGCGTCTGCTTCGACAAGAGCACCTTCCCGCTGGGCGACGGCCTCACGGTGCCGGACGTGCACGGCGGCGACGGCACCGACTCGGCCGCCGACCGGCAGACCGGCTGCACCGGCCCGGTGACGCTCGGCCCGGGGCACCGGGTGAACCTGACCCGGGACGCGGGCCTGGTCAAGGTGCCGGTCACGCCCCCGGCGCCGGTCGGCAAGCTGGCCAGGACGGGTCTCGACCTGCCGCTGACCGGCCTGCTCCTGCTCGCCCTCGGCACGCTCGCCTCGGCCGCCTACCTGCTGCTGCGGCGCAGGCGGGAGGCCTAGGTCGTGTTTGAGAACTATCGTCGGGGCCGCGGCGCCTGCCACGCACGCTCGCGGCGTTGCAGGGACGGTTACAGACGACCGAGTATGCGCCCGCCCCTGCGCCTTGCGAGCGCACGCGTCAGACACTGCGGCCTGATCCGACGCTAGTTCTCAAACACTCCCTAGGAATCAGCTGAAGAGCCGGGATCCGAGCGGCCGGTCCGCCTCGAATCCCGGCAGCACGAGGAAGGCGCCGCCGGCCGTGGCCACGGTCCTGGCCAGCAGCGCGTCCTCCTCGTCGAGCCGGTACTGCGTCTCGGTGAACGTCCGCAGCTCCCGGTGGAACGAGATGAACAGCAAGCCCTGATCCTGCGGACCGTTGTCGTAGTTGTAGCCGCGCCGCAGCATCACGCCGACGCCCGTCGCGCCCGGATGAGCGCGGCGGGCGTGCGCGTCGGCGGGAATCAGGTACCTGCCGTCCGGAGTCTTCGCCCCCAGGTCCAGCGGCGTCAGGATCCCGCCGCCGCTCAGCGGGCAGCCGTCGCCGCGCCGTCGCCCGATCGCGGCCTCCTGCTCCGCTACGGTCATCGCCAGCATCGCCGCCACGTCGATCCGCAGCCGCCGCACGACCGCGATCGTGCCGCCCGCGACCCGCGCCGGGCCGTCGAGCCACAGCTCACGCGCCAGGTCGGCCGGATCCGGCTGTACGATCCCGTCCCGGAACCCGAGCAGGTTCAGCGCGTACCCGTCCCCGCCGTAGCGCCGAAAGCCGCTCTGCGACCAGCGCGCCGAACCCCCGGCAGCGTGCACGGCGTCGCCCATCGCCCCGGCCGCCAGCGCGACCACGACCGGATCGCCGCCGCAGACCTGCACCATGACGTCCCCGTCCCGCTCGCCCGCCGCGATCTGCTCGCGGGCGAACGCAGGCAGCGGCACGGCTCCCGGCAGTGTCGAGTCCACGGCGGCCACGAGCCGCGACCCGACCCCGACGGTCACGGTCAGATCGCCCGGCGCCATCCCGGCCAGCCGCGCCGACCTCCCGGCGACCACGTCCGCCACCGTCTCCCCGAGCTTCGCCAGGGCCGCGCCAGGGTCCACGCCGTCGCCGAGATCGAAGACGGTGAGCTGGAGGTACGCCTGCGGGACTGCGGGACGATCGATCCCCGCCTGATTCGCGCCGTGTACGGAGACTGCCTCGGTTGCTGCCGGGCGCTGCTCTACCCGGCCCGCGCATCCGCCGATCACCGAAGCCGTCGCGGCGAGCCCGAACAGTCCGCGACGCGACACCACAGTACTCTTACTCATAGTGCTGATGTTAGTGCCATGAGTAGTCTTGGCTGGTCGAGGAGGGCTGCGGTGTGATGGTACGTCGATTGCTGTGGCCCGCGTGCGCCGTCGCGGCGGCCATCGGTACGGCAGCCGTCGTCAGCGTCGCGACCGGTGTCACGAGCTTCGGCAGTCCCGCAGCCGACGCCGGGAGCCGCGCGCTCGTCGAGGTGCCGCGCGACGCCGCGACCATTCAGCAGGCGGACGCCCTGGTCCGGCCCGGCGGCACGATCCTCGTCGCGCCCGGGACGTACCCGGAGCAGGTGACGATCGACAAGCCGCGCGTCGTGCTGCGCGGCCTCGACCGGAACCGCGTGGTGCTCGACGGCGGCTGGCGGATGGACGACGGGATCACCATCACCGCGCCCGGCGTGTCGGTGGAGAACCTGACCGTGCGCGACTACAACCTCAACGGCGTGCTGGTCACCGGCGAGACCGGCGCCGACGGCCAGGGCGTCGGCCGAGGAAGCGACGGTTACGGGCTGCAGGATCCGGCCGCGTATCCGCCGCTCGACGGCTTCCGAGTCCGATACGTCACCTCATACGACAACGGCCTGTACGGCATCTACGCCTTCGACGCGCACGACGGCCTCATTGAGCACACCTACACGTCCGGCGGCGCCGACTCGGGACTCTACGTCGGCCAATGCGCACCCTGCGATGTGGTCGTGCGCGACAACACCGCCGAGCGCAACGCGGTCGGACTCGAAGCGGACAACGCCAGCGTACGTATGTACGTGCTCTCCAACCGTCTTACTGGAAACCGCGTCGGCCTCGCGATCGGCTCGAACTACCAGGAGGCGCTGATCCCGCAGCGTTCGGCCACGATCGTCGGCAACCTCGTCGCGCACAACGACGACCCCGACTCGCCCGAGCAGGCCGACGGCGGTTTCGGCATCGGCATCGGGATCGACGGCGGCAGCACGAACCTCGTCGCGCGCAACCGAGTCCTCGACAACCCGACGGTCGGCCTGGTCATCGAATCGCACGAGGACCTCGCGCCGAGCGGGAACACCGTGGGCGGCAACGTGTTCGCGGCGAACGGACTCGACTTCGGCTACGCGGCGTCCGAGCGTGCGCCGGGCTCGAACAATTGCCTTCTCCCAACGAACACGATCGCGCATGCTCCCGGCTGTCTGAACGGCCCCGGCACCGACGTGGCCCAACCCGCCGCGCCGCCCGGAGTCTCGTTCCACGACGTGCCCGCCCCGCCCGCGCAGCCGGACCTGCCGCCCGGCACGCCGTACACCGCCGCCGTCGGCCTGCCCGGCGCGGTCGATCCGGACCGGGTGGGCCTCCCGCCCCTCGACCTCCTCGCTCAGGGATCGGTGATCCGCCCGTGAAGACCGTGCAGAAGAAGCCGCTCGTCCTGCTGACCGGACTCGCCATCACCGCCGCGTTGGGCGCGAGCATCTACTTCGCCTCCGCCTCGGCCCCGACAACGTCCACGATGACCGCGTCCCAGGCCGACCTGCTGGCCCTCGCCCGCTTCAACGACTACCAGACCGGCGTGACCGAGATCGACGCCGCGATCCCGATCAGCGGCCGGAACTACGAGCTCGACGGCCGGGTGGACTGGCGATCCCACCTCGGCTACGCGACGCTCACCGGGGACGATGCCGTGCTCCTGCAATGGACCGCGAACGGAATCGCCGTGCACGGCAGTTGGACCGGCCCGCTGCCCGCGAAGCCGCCCGCCGACGGATGGACGACCCGGCAGTGGCAGCAGGGCGCCGACCTCGACACTGCGTTGCAGCTGATCCTCGACCTCAGCTCCGACCGCCCCGAGAACGCGCAGCTGGTCCGGCAGTCCGGTGCCAGTGTCCTGCGACGCGACATGATCGGCGGCCAGAGCGTCACCGTCTTCGCGGGGCCGCCCGAGGCCGGATCCGCCACCGCCCACACGCGCTACTGGATCTCGGACACCGGCACGCTGCGCCGCTTCGAAGCCCTCATCGACGGCTCATCGACCTGGACCCGCGTCGACCTCGCCGCCGGACCCGCCGCGCCGATCCCGCACATCCCCGGCATGCAGTAGGCGACGCTGATTCACCAGGCGGAGCCCGGCCGCAGCGCCTGCTCGGTCCAGATCGTCTTGCCCGTGGCCGTGTGCCGGGTGCCCCACTTCGTGGTCAGCTGCGCGACGAGCATCAGGCCTCGGCCGCCCTCGTCGAAGATCCGCGCACGGCGCAGGTGCGGCGAGGTCGAGTTGCTGTCGGAGACCTCGCAGATCAGGGTTCGATCGTAGATGAGCCGCAGCTGGATCGGTTCGAGCCCGTAGCGCAGCGCGTTGGTCACGAGCTCGCTCACGACCAGCTCCGTGACGAAGTTGAACTCGCCGAGGCCCCACTCCTCCAGCTGCGCGGTCGCCAACCGCCGCGCCTCGGCCACGACCGGATAGTCCGTCTCCAGATCCCACACGGCCACATGGTCGGCGTGCAGCGCCCGGGTCCGCGCCAGCACCAGCGCCACGTCGTCCGCCGGATGCTGCGGCAGGAGCGCCCGAAGCACCTCGTCGCACCGGTCCTCGAGGCCGGCGCCGACGCTCGGATCGGTCAGCACCTGCCGCAGCCGCTCGATCCCCACGTCCGGATCGTGCTCCGTCGCCTCCACGAGACCGTCCGAGTAGAGCGCGAGCAGGCTCCCCTCCGGAACCTCCATCTCCAGGCACTCGAACGGCAGCCCGCCGACCCCGAGCACCGGCCCGACGCTGATGTCCACCATCTGACTCGTGCCGTCCGGCAGCACGAGCACCGGCGACGGATGCCCGGCGCTCGCGGCAGTCAGCGTGCGCGAGATCGGATCGTAGACCGCGTACAGGCACGTCGCTCCGGTCTCGCCGACCCCGTCCGGGCGCCCGATCTCGCTGTCCCCGTTGAGCCGGATGACCAGGTCGTCGAGGTGCGCCAGCAGTTCGTCCGGAGGCAGGTCCACGTCCGCGAGCGTCTGTACGGCGGTCCGCAGCCGGCCCATCGTCGCCGAGGCCTGGATGCCGTGCCCGACCACGTCGCCGACGACCAGCCCGACGCGCGCCCCGGACAGCGGGATGACGTCGAACCAGTCCCCGCCGACGCCCGCGCGGGTGTCCGTGGGCTGGTAACGCGTCGCCACGTCCACGGCAGACTGCTGCGACGGTCCGTGCGGTAGGAGGCTGGCCTGCAACGCCAGCGCCGTGTTCCGCTCACGCGTGTAGCGGCGGGCGTTGTCCACGCACAGCGCGGCGCGTCCGGCCAGCTCCTTCGCCAGCGTGAAGTCGTCCTCGTTGAACTCGTCTTCGCGGACCCGGAACAGCACCGTGACCCCGAGTGTCGTCCCGCGCGCGATCAGCGGCACCGCGAGCACCGACGTGACCACGCCGCCCTCCGCGTGCAGCTTCGAGGCCCGCTCCGGCACCGAGGCCATCCAGCGGTCGAACTCCGGCTCCCCGTTTCCGCAGCTCAGCACGGCCTGCCCGGTCCGCACGGCGCGCGCGGGCGGCGAGAAGGGCGGGTACGTGTCCGACTCGCCGACCGCGATGACCGACAGATCCCGCGAGGTCGAGAAGTGCGCGGCCCGCCGCAGCGTGACGTCGGCGTCCGCCGGGACGAGGCCGGGCTCCTCGCCCTGCAACACCTCGTCGAACAGGTCCACGCTCGCGAACTCGGCGAAGCGCGGCACGATCAGCTCGGTCAGCTCCTCGGCCGTGCGCCACAGGTCCAGGCTGCGTCCGAGCCTGCTCGACGCCTCGTCCAGCACCGCGAGCCGCTGCCGGGCCCAGTGCTGCTCGCTGCTGTCGAACGCGGCCATCCCGACGCCGCCGACCTCGCCCGACTCCGTGAAGATGGGCCACAGCTCCAGGTTCCACGCGTGCTCCCGGATCCCCGACGGCGCCCGCGTGAAGCTCTCGTAGTGCACCGGCTTGCCGCGCGCCACCACGTCCCGCAGCGCGATCAGCGTGCCCTGCTGGCTCACGTCGTCGGGCACCCCGTACGGAAACGGCTGCCCCTGGAGCACGGCCTCGTCAACGCCCATGACCTGGCACGCGACCTCGTTCAGCCGCAGATAGCGCTGCTGCGCGTCGAACACGGACATCGAGAACGAGGCCTGCCGGAACGCCTGTTCCGCCAGTGCACGCCTCTCGTCCCGCGGCTCGGGCTCCACGTGATCCAGTCTCACCCCGTTCGCCCGGCCTCACAACCAGGCGCACCCTGGCGGGGCACGGCGCGTGGCTAGACGGGCTGTTCCGGCCTCTGGCGCGGCGAAACGTCTGATCGGCGGCGCCTGGCCGCGCGCCCAGGCTTGCCGCTGAGCCGTTTCGCCGTGCATGGCCACCAGTCCATGCGCTCTGGCAACGCTCGGGTCGGGCCAGGCGCCAGAGACCGGAACAGCCCGTCTAGAACAGCCGCTGCACGAAGGTGTTGCGGAACTTGCCCTCCGGGTCGCGGCGGTGGATCAGGTCGCGGAAGTCGCCGGCCTTCGGGTACGTGGCGAGGGCCGCCTCGGGGCCGCCGACGAAGAGCTTGCCCCAGTGCGGGCGGGCTCCGAGGGGGAGCAGCGCGTCCTCCATCGCGGCGAGTACCGGGGTGACGGCGGCGCGGTCGGGGTGCCAGGTGAAGTGCAGGGCGAAGCAGTCGCGCTGGTAGGCGGGGCTGAGCCACAGGTCGTCGGCGGCGATGGTGCGGATCTCGGAGGTGAGCACGACCTCGGCGATCCGGTCGCCCAGGCGGCGCATGGCCTCGAAGGCCTCCACGGCGCGCTCGCGCGGCACGAAGAACTCGGACTGCAACTCGTCGCCGTTGCTGGGGGTGAACTCGGAGCGGAAGTGCGGCAGCCGCTCGAACCAGGGCCCCGGCACGCCGAGCTGCTCGGTGCAGTTCTCGGCGGGCATGCCGGGGACGGGGTGCACGGGCCGGTCGGCGAGCGTGCCGCCGAGCCAGTTCAGCACCGGGGCGACGGGATCGGCGCTGTCCACGCGCTGCTTGAGCCAGATGTCGGCGCTGCCGCGGGCCCAGTCCGTGAACGCGCTGACGCTGTATCCGGACGCGAACACGTCCTCGTACTTCTCGATCACCTCGTCGAGCGACGTGCCCTGATATACGTACTGCGCGATGTCGAACGTGGGCTGCACGTCCATCGTCAGGTGCGTGACGACGCCGAGCGCGCCGAGCGAGACCGGCGCCGCGGGGAAGTCCGGGTCGACGCCGCGGGTCAGCTGGACCACGTCGCCGTTCGCGTCGATGAGGTGCGCCGTGCGGATATAGGCGGCGAGGTTCTGGTTGCGGTCGCCGGAGCCGTGCGTCGCGGTCGTGCACGCGCCGGCGAGCGAGATGTGCGGCAGCGAGGGCAGGTTGGCCAGCGCGTAGCCCGCCGCGTGCAGGCGCGCGGAGAGCTCGGCCAGGCGCATCCCGGCGGCCACGGTCGCGGTGCCCGCCGCCGCGTCGATCTCGACGTCCGCGGGCAGGTCGGCGAGCAGCACGAGGTCGCCGTCCGTGTCGGCGATCCGGTTGAACGAGTGGCCGGTGCCCAGCACCCGGACCGCGGCGGCGTCGGCCACGACGCGGCGCAGCTCGTCGAGGGAGGTCGGGCGGTGCACGCGCGCGGCGCGGAACTCGACGTTGCGGGCCCAGTTGCGGACTGCTTCGGTCATCGTCGTGCCTCCGGAAGCCAGTGATCTGTGAGCGCTAACAACATAGCGCGCCGCGGCCTGGCTTGAATATTCCGGCCGGATCGTGGGCAGCGACCTGGAGAAGGACGCCGCCCGGGCGGTCCGGAATGGAGTGCCGCAATGACGCAGCAGGTCCGCGGGGTCATCGCCCCCGCCGCGCACGAGCCGGTGCGCATCGAGACCGTCACCATCCCGGACCCGGGGCCCGGCGAGGCGGTCGTGAAGATCAGCACCTGCGGCGTCTGCCACACCGACCTGCACTACCGCGAGGGCGGCATCAGCGGCGACTTCCCGTTCCTGCTCGGCCACGAGGCGGCCGGG
The DNA here is from genome assembly GCA_035493475.1 of Actinospica sp. Taxonomy (GTDB): domain Bacteria; phylum Actinomycetota; class Actinomycetes; order Streptomycetales; family Catenulisporaceae; genus Actinospica. The sequence goes on along the minus strand of DATJIF010000170.1, from coordinate 37,018 downwards.
ATCGTCGAGGAGGTCGGCGCCGGGGTCGCCGACGTGGCCCCCGGCGACTTCGTCATCCTGAACTGGCGTGCGGTCTGCGGCCAGTGCCGGGCCTGCCGCCGCGGCCGGCCCTGGTACTGCTTCAACACGTTCAACGCCAAGCAGAAGATGACACTGGCCGACGGCACCGAGCTCAGCCCCGCGCTCGGCATCGGCGCGTTCGCGGAGAAGACGCTCGTCGCGGCCGGTCAGTGCACGAAGGTCGACCCGGCCGCGTCGCCCGCCGCCGCCGGACTGCTCGGCTGCGGCGTGATGGCCGGGCTCGGCGCCGCGCTCAACACCGGAAACGTCGGGCGCGGCGACACGGTCGCGGTCATCGGCTGCGGCGGCGTGGGCACGGCGGCCGTCGTCGGGTCACGGCTCGCCGGCGCGGCCCGGATCATCGCCGTGGACATCGACGACCGCAAGCTCGACCAGGCCGCGAAACTCGGCGCCACGCACACTGTCAACAGCCGCGAGAACGACCCGGTCGAGGCGATCCGCGAGCTGACCGGAGGCTTCGGCGCCGACGTGGTGATCGACGCCGTCGGCCGCCCGGAGACCTACCAGCAGGCGTTCTACGCGCGCGACCTGGCCGGGACGGTCGTGCTGGTGGGCGTGCCGACGCCGGAGATGAAGCTCGAACTGCCGCTGCTGGACGTCTTCGGCCGCGGCGGCGCGCTCAAGTCCTCCTGGTACGGCGACTGCCTGCCGTCCCGCGACTTCCCGATGCTCATCGACCTCTACCTGCAGGGCCGGCTCGACCTCGACGCGTTCGTCTCCGAGACCATCGCGCTGGACGGCGTCGAGGACGCGTTCGCCCGGATGCGGGACGGCGACGTCCTCCGGTCGGTGGTAGAGCTCTGATCAGCGCACGAGCTCGGCGTACGCCACGGCGACGGCGGCGCCGAGCCGGGCGTTGTTCTTCACCAGTGCGATGTTGGCGCGCAGGCTCTCGCCGTCGGTGATCTCGACGATGCGGCCGAGCAGGAACGGCGTGGCCTCCTTGCCCTTGATGCCCTTCGCGTCCATGTCGGCGAGCGCCTGCTCGATGATCGAGTCGATCTGCTCGGACGGCACCTCGTCCGCCTCCGGGATCGGGTTGGCGATGTTCAGGCCGCCGCGGATGCCGAGGTCCCACTTCGTGCGCATGATCGCGGCGAGCTCGGCGGGCGAGTCGGACCGCATCGGGGCCGCGAAGCCGCTGCTGCGCGAGAAGAAGGCGGGGAAGTCGTCGGTGCCGTAGCTGATCACCGGAACGCCGAGCGTCTCCATCGTCTCCAGCGTCAGGCCGATGTCCAGGATGCTCTTGACGCCCGCGCTGATCACGGCCACGTCGGTCTGCGCCAGCTCGGTCAGGTCCGCGCTGATGTCAAAGCTCTGCTGCGCGCCGCGGTGCACGCCGCCGAGGCCGCCTGTCACGAACGTGCGGATCCCGGCCAGGGCGGCCAGCCGCATCGTCGCCGCGACGGTCGTGGCGCCGTGCTCGCCGCGCGCGACCACGTACGGCAGGTCGCGCAGGCTGACCTTCGTCACGTTCGGGTCGGTGGCGAGCAGCTCCAGGTCCTCGGAGGTGAGCCCGACTCGCGGACGGCCGTCGAGCACCGCGATGGTCGCCGGGACCGCGCCGCCGTCCCGGATGATCTGCTCGACCTCGGTCGCCATCGCCACGTTCTGCGGGTAGGGCATGCCGTGGCTGATGATCGTGCTCTCCAGCGCGACGACCGGGCGCCCCTCGGCGAGCGCCGTGCGCACCTCGTCGGTCAGCGTGAGGGCGTGGTGCGGGGTGTCGGTGTTCGTCATCCCTGGGTCCTTTCATGGAGCATGCGCTCTGTCAGATCCGGCCGGACGGTGTGCTCGCTCTCCAGCGTCAGAGCGGCGGCCGCGTGTCCGTAGCCCGCGGCGGCGACGGGGGAGTGCCCGGCGAGGACCGCGTGCGCGAACGCGGCCAGCATCGCGTCGCCGGCGCCGGTCACGTCCTGCACCTCGACCGGAATCGCTGACAAACTGTGGATCTCACCCTCGGAACTCAGCAGGCTGCCCTGCGCACCGAGCCGGATCCACACGTGCCGCACGCCCCGGCCGTGCAGCACCGCAGCCGCGTCGGCCAGCGCGTCGTCCGTCGCAAGGTCCTGATCCGTCAGCGCCGCGAGCTCGTCCCGGTTCGGCGTGATCGCGAAGACCGGGCGGTCGGCGCTCAGCAGCGGGGCGAGCCGCGCGGCCTTCGGGACGCTCACCGGATCGATCACGACGCGCACGTCCGTGGTCCGCGCGAGGTCGATCAGGTGGGCCGTGGTCGCGGCGGGCAGGTTGCCGTCCAGGACGAGCATCGCAGCGTGCGTAATCAGCTCGCGCGCCGACTGCAGGTGCTCGGGACGCAGGTCGTCGGTGGCGGTCATGTCCGCGACGGCCAGCAGCATCTCGCCGTCGGTGTCGAGCACGGCCGTGTAGCTGCCGGTCGGATGCGCGCCGCGGTGCACGTGGTCGAGTAGCACGCCCGCGTCCCGCGTCTCGGCCAGCAGCCGCTCGCCATGCGGATCACGGCCGAGCGCGGCGATCAGGTGCGTCGTCGTGCCGAGCCGCGCGAGGTTCTCGGCGATGTTGCGCCCGACCCCGCCCGGCGTCGTGGACGTGTGGCCCGGATTGCTCGTGCGCCCGATCGCGGCGGCGCTGCTGCGGGCCTTGATGTCGACGTTCGCGCCGCCCACCACGACCACCGGCGGTTCCGAGCTGAGGATGTATCCGCGCCCGAGGATCACGCCCTTGCGGCCGAGATTCGACAGGTGCACGTTGACGGCCGCGCGGCTGCTGCCGACGCGTTCGGCGATCTCCGCCGGGCCGATCAGCGGCTCGCGGCGCAGCAGCTCCACGATCTCCCGCTCGCGCTCGGTCAGTCCCATGCTTAGAAGACTAAAGCGTCCTTAGGAATCTAAGCAAGGGCGGAGGGGGTTACGCGGCCTCGTTAGGTTAGGCTAACCTAACTTCCTGGTTGATCTTCGGGCCGGACGCCGGTCCACGACTCCAGGAGAACAGTTGTCTGATTCCCATCTGCTCGCCGCCGACACCGCCGCCGACTACCGGTTCTGGATCAACGCGGGGGCCGAGCGCGTCGCGGCCCGCGTCGCCGCCGCGCCCGGTCCGTTCACCGGCGTCACGCCGGACGAACTCGAACCCGTCGTCGGCGCCGTCGACCTCGACCGGCCGCTCGGCGACGCGGCCGCCGCGCTGGACGAGCTCGAGGACGTCTACCTGCGCGACGCCGTCTACTTCCACCACCCGCGCTACCTCGCCCACCTCAACTGCCCGGTCGTCATCCCGGCGCTGCTCGGCGAGGCCGTGCTCTCCGGCGTGAACTCCTCGCTCGACACCTGGGACCAGAGCGCGGGCGGCACCCTGATCGAGCGGCGGCTGATCGACTGGACCGCGCGCCGGATCGGCTTCGGCGACACCGCCGACGGCATCTTCACCAGCGGCGGCACGCAGTCGAACCTGCAGGGCCTGCTGCTCGCCCGGGACGAGACCGTGCGCCGGGCCGGGGGCGCGGCGCGGGACGTGCTGCCGAAGCTGCGCATCCTCGCCTCCGAGTGCTCGCACTTCAGCGTCGTGAAGGCGGCGCGGCTGATGGGACTCGGCGACGAGGCCGTCATCTCCGTACCCTGCGACCCGCTGCGGCGCATGCACACCGGCGCGCTCGCGAGCCAGCTCGCGCAGATCAAGCGGGACGGCCTGATCCCGATGGCCGTCGTCGCCACCGCCGGGACCACCGACTTCGGCAGCATCGACCCGCTGCCCGCGATCTCCGGCCTGTGCGCCTCGGCGGGCGTGTGGCTGCACGTGGACGCCGCGTACGGCTGCGGCCTGCTCGCCTCCCCGCGGCGCCGGCACCTGCTCGCCGGGATCGAATACGCCGACTCGGTCACCGTGGACTACCACAAGTCCTTCTTCCAGCCGGTCAGCTCCAGCGCGCTGATCGTCCGCGACCGCGCCACCCTCAGCCACGTCACGTACCACGCCGACTACCTCAACCCCGAGGCCAGCGCCCGGCGGCAGATCCCGAACCAGGTCGACAAGAGCCTGCAGACCACCCGCCGGTTCGACGCCCTCAAGCTCTGGCTGACGCTGCGGGTCATGGGCGCGGACGGCGTCGGCGAACTCTTCGACCAGGTCGTCGACCTCGCGGCCGCCACCTGGGAGGCCCTCGACGCCGACCCGCGCTTCGAGGTCGTCGTCCGGCCGCAGCTGAGCACGCTCGTGTTCCGCTACCGCCCCGAATCCCCGGTCCCGGCAGAACTCTGCGACCGCACCAACCTCTACGCGCGCGAGGCGATCGCCGCGTCCGGCGCCGCCCTGGTCGCGGCCACGGTCGTGGGCGGCCGCCACTACCTGAAGTTCACGCTGCTCAACCCGAACACCACCCTCGAGGACACCACCACGGTGCTCGACCTGCTCGCCGGACACGCGCAGGTCTATCTCGGCGAATCGGCCGAACTGCCCGCCCTGCCCGAACCCGCCTACGCCTGAGCCCGCTGATCAGGAGCCCGCAGCACATGCCCGACACCGCGTCACCCGACCACGTCCACGACTTCGCCGCCATCGGCCTCGGCCCGTTCAACCTCGGCCTGGCCTGCCTCACCGCCCCGATCGCCGAACTCGACGGCGTCTTCCTCGAACGCAAGCCCGAGTTCGACTGGCATCCCGGCATGCTGCTGGAGACCGCCACCCTGCAGACGCCGTTCCTCGCCGACCTCGTGACCCTCGCGGACCCCGCCTCGCCCTACTCGTTCCTGAGCTACCTCAAGGACTCCGGGCGGCTCTACTCGTTCTACATCCGCGAGTGCTTCTACCCGCTGCGCACCGAGTACGTGGACTACTGCCGCTGGGCCGCGAACCGCGTGCCGAGCATCCGCTTCAACCGCGACGTGACAGTGGTCGAATACGACGAGGCAGAGTCCGTCTACGTCGTGCGCGCCACGGACACGGCCACCGGCGAGGCGGAGACGTACCGCGCCAGACGCCTCGTGCTCGGCACCGGAACGCCGCCCTACCTGCCCGAACCGTGCCGCGGCCTCGAGGGAGACCTCGTGCACAGCTCCGGCTATCTGCAGAACCGTGCGACGCTCCAGGCCAAGCGCAGCATCACGATCGTCGGCAGCGGACAGAGCGCCGCGGAGATCTTCCACGACCTGCTCTCCGACATCGACGAGCACGAATACGAGCTCAACTGGATCACCCGGTCCGCGCGCTTCTTCCCGCTCGAGTACACGAAGCTGACGCTGGAGATGACGTCGCCCGAGTACATCGACTACTTCCACGCGCTGCCGCCAGCCGTGCGCGACCGGCTCATCGCGTCGCAGAAGGGCCTGTACAAGGGGATCGACTCGGACGTCATCAACGACATCTTCGACCTGCTCTACATCAAGGCCCGGCACAAGGACGGCCCGCGCGCCCGGCTGATGACGAACACCGAGCTCAGCGGCGCCGCGTACGACCGGGAGAGCGGGCTGTTCTCCCTCGACCTGCGGCACGCCGAGCAGGGCCGCGACTTCCAGATCGGCACCGAAGGGCTGGTCCTGGCGACCGGCTACCGGCATCAGGTGCCCGCGTTCCTCGGCCCGATCCGCGACCGGATCCGCTGGGACGAACTCGGCCGCTTCGACGTGCGCCGGGATTACAGCGTGGACGACGCCGGGGACGAGATCTTCGTGCAGAACGCCGAACTGCACACGCACGGCCTCGTCGCCCCGGACCTGGGCATGGCCGCGTACCGCAACTCGTGGATCATCCGCGCGCTGCTCGGCCGCGAGTACTACCCGATCGAGCGGTCCATCGCCTTCCAGGAGTTCGGCGCACCGTGAACGACGTGATCTTCCGCCGCGACGATCCGCGTCTCGGCCGCTTCGAACTGCGCCCCGTCGCCCCCGCCCAGGACGCTCCGCTGCTGCACGCCTGGGTCACGCACCCCAAGTCGGTCTTCTGGCTGATGCAGGGCGCTGACCTCCAGGCCGTCGAGGACGAATACGCCCGCATCGAGGCGAGCGGGCACCACGAGGCGTACCTCGGCCTGCACGACGGCAAGCCCGCGTTCCTCGTCGAGAAGTACGACCCGGCGCAGAGCGAGATCGCCGGGCTCTACGACGAGCGGCCCGGCGACGTCGGCATGCACTTCCTGACCGCGCCGACCGAGCAGCCCGTGCACGGCTTCACGCTCGCCGTCCTGGTCACGGTGATGGAGCTGCTGTTCGCCGACCCGGCCACCGAGCGCGTCGTCGTCGAACCCGACATCCGCAACGCCGCCGTCCACCGCCTGAACGCCGCCGTCGGCTTCCGCGTCGAGCACGAGATCTCGCTCGCCGACAAGACGGCCCACCTGAGCACCTGCACCCGCGCCGACTACCGCACCACCCAGGAGTCCCACGCATGAACCACGTAGAGATAACAGGCCCACCGCAAAGCGCCGCCATCAACAACGCGGCCGCCGCCCCGATCACGGAGCGGAAGGGGGCGGCGGGTCCGGCGGAGAGCGTCGGGCATCTGGCTCCGGAGCATTGGGAGCGGGCGAATCGGCACGTCGTGCGGAAGGCGTTGGCGGAGTTCGCGCACGAGCGGTTGATCACGCCGCAGGAGTCAGGGTCGGGGCGATACGCCGTCAGGAGTGATGACCAGTCGACCGAATACGTGTTCCGGGCCGATGTGTTGGCGTTGGATCACTGGCGGATCGATGGGGATTCGATCTCGCGGCGGTCGGTTGCTACCGGTGAAGCGCTGCCGGTGGATGCGCTGGATCTGATTCTGGATCTGCGGCATGGTCTCAGCCTGACGCCGGCCGTGCTGCCGGTTTATCTGGAGGAGATCAGCAGCACGCTCGCGTCGGCGGCGTTCAAGTTGGCTGCGCCTGCGGTGTCGGCGGCGGAGTTGGCGGCTGCGTCGTTCCAGGACGTTGAGGCGGGGATGACGGAGGGGCATCCCTGCTTCGTCGCCAACAACGGGCGGTTGGGGTTCGGCGTCTCGGACTACCTGCAGTACGCGCCGGAGACGGGGCGTTCGACGCAGCTGATCTGGGTGGCGGCGCGGCGGTCGTTGACCACGTTCGCGGCGGGGGCGGGGCTTGAGTACGAGACGCTGATGTGGGACGAACTGGGGGAGGAGGGGCTCGCGCGGTTCGCGTCGGAGTTGAGTGCGCTCGGGCTTGAGGCTTCCGACTACCTGCTGATCCCGGTGCATCCGTGGCAGTGGGAGAACAAGCTCGCTGTCACATACGCGGGGGAACTGGCCCGGCGGGATCTCGTTTGCCTCGGGTATGGGGCCGACTCGTACCGGGCGCAGCAGTCGATCCGGACGTTCTTCAACACCTCGGCGCCGCGCAAGCACTACGTCAAGACTGCGCTCTCGATCTTGAACATGGGCTTCATGCGCGGGCTTTCCGCGAACTACATGGAGGCGACGCCCGCGATCAACGATTGGCTGGCCGAGCTGATTGCGCGGGATCCGGTGCTGACGGCGTGCGGGTTCGGGATTCTGCGCGAGCGGGCGGCGATCGGATATCGGCATCGGCAGTACGGCGTCGCGGGCGGGAAGGGCTCGCCGTATCTCAAGATGCTGGCCGCGCTGTGGCGGGAAAGCCCGGTTCCGCAGCTCGCGGCGGGGGAACGGGTGATGACGATGGCCGCGCTGCTGCACGTGGATCGGGACGGCGAGTCGCTCGCGGCGGCGCTGATCGCGGAGTCGGGGCGCCCGGCGCGGGAGTGGGTGCGCGGCTACCTCGACGCGTACCTGGTGCCCGTGCTGCACTGCTTCTACGAGTACGGGCTCGTCTACATGCCGCACGGGGAGAACGTGATCCTCGTGCTCGACGAGGCCGGCAGCGTACGGCGGGTGCTGTTCAAGGACATCGCCGAGGAGATCGCCGTCCTCGAACCCGCCACGCCGCTGCCCGCCGGGGTCGAGCGGATCCGCGCGGACGTGCCGGACGAACTGCGGGTGCTGTCGGTGTTCACGGACGTGTTCGACTGCTTCCTGCGGTTCCTCAGCGCCGCCCTGGACGGGGAGGGGGCGCTGGCCGAGGACGAGTTCTGGGCGGTCGTGGCGGAGTGCGTGCTCGACTATCAGCGGGCGAGTCCGCATCTGGCCAAGCGCTTCGCGGCCTTCGACCTGTTCATGGACCGCTTCGCGCTGTCCTGCCTCAACAGGTTGCAGCTGCGTGACAACAAGCAGATGGTCGACCTCGAGGATCCGGCGAGCGCGTTGCAGCTCGCCGGGACCCTGGAGAACCCGATCGCCCGGTTCCGCTAGGCGGCCAGCAGGTCGGTGCCCGCCCGGTCCGTCGGGGCGAACCAGGAGTTCACCGCGCGGCGGCCGAACTCGAACGCCTCGGTCAACAGGTTCGAGTCGGTCGCCAGGCGGCTGACGGCGGGCACGGACGGGTCGGGTCGGATCGAGAGGACCGCGGTGCTGCACGCGGCCCCGTGGTCCGTCTCGTACGCCGCCAGGTCGCGGTCGTCGTCCACCATCCGGGCCCGGCGCGCCAGGTACGCGGCCTTGAGTTGCGGCGTGTGCCTGCGCAGCGCGACCTTGGCGACGAAGCGGGCGCCGAGGGACGGCGGGACGGCCTCGCCCTCGCCCCTGCTCGCGGGCACGTCGTGGATGGCCTTCGAGCGGAGCACCAGCACATGTGTCGCGCCGTCACGCAGCGCCTGGCGGAAGGGCACGGACTCGGACAGGCCCGCGTCGTAGTACCGGCGGCCGCCGAACTCGATGGGGCGTCCGGCCATCACCGGCAGCGCGGTGCTCGCCCGCAGCGCCATCCGCAGCGCCTTGCCGTCCGTCATCTCGCTGAACAGGTCGCGCGGCTCGCCGGTGGCGATGTCCGTGGCCAGCAGGTGCAGTTCGATGGGGGTGTCGAGCACGGACGCGAAGTCGAGCGGGTACTCGCGGATGTAGATGTCCTCCACCAGCTTCTCCACGTCCACCAGGGGCCGTCCGCGCAGCAGGTTCGTCGCGCGGATGCACGCCCGGGTGAAGCGCGGGTCGATGCAGCTGAGGATGCCCTGCGGCTTGGAGCTGAGCAGCCAGGCCGCCGTGAGCGCGCCCGCCGAGGCTCCGTAGACCGCGTCGAAGGCCTCGAGCAGGCCCAGTTCGTGGATGGCCAGCGCCATGCCGGCCGACACGCTGCCGCGCATCCCGCCGCCCTCGATCGCCAGCGCGACCCGGTGGCCGTCCGTGCGCGCGCCGGGGCGGCTGCCCGCCGCCAGCCGGTCGGCGAGGACGGAGGTGAGCCGATGATTCAGGTCCTGATCCGTCAAACCGCCGAGAAGCTGCTCCGCCACTGCCCTCTCCCCTGGTCACGGTGCCCGTCGAGGGGAAAGTACCCGGGGGTTGTGAACGGGAGATCTATCTTGTGCGACCGGCTCTTGAGCTTTGGGTATCCCCGGGCCGCTCAGGTCAGACGGCCTGCTCCCGGCGGCGGGAGAGCGCGGGGTGCGAGCCGACCGCGACGAGGTCCGCGACGGCCTGGCGCGGCGTGCCCTCGGCGAGGTGGTCGCGGCCGACCAGGATGGCGTCCGCGTCCAGCTTCGCGCTGCTGATCAAGTCGCGGCGCGGGGTGGATCCGCACTCGGTGACCCGCACGACGCCGTCCGGGACCAGCGGGAGCAGCTTGGCGAGCGTGGCCTGGATCTGCACCCCGCCGCCGTCGCCGACGTACTGCGGCGGACGCAGGAAGAGGGTGTGCGCCTTGGCCCGCAGCGCGCGGACGAGGTCGCGGGCGCTGCAGACCTCGACGACGGCGGTCAGGCCGATGGTCGCGGAGCGCTCCACGAGCGAGAGCAGCGCCTCGTCGTGCAGGGTGGAGGCGGACAGCAGCACGAGGCTGGCGCCGTGCGCGCGGGCCTCCCACAGCTGGTAGCTGGAGACGACCGGGTCCATGCAGAGCAGCGGGGTCTGCGTGTGCACGTTCGCGTCGTTCATCGCGGTGAGCGAGCTGCCGACGCCGTTCGCGCCGGGCCGGATCGGCACCGCGATGACGCCCGCGCCGCCCGCCTCGTACTCCTCGGCCAGGTGTCCGGGGGCTGCGTGTCCGGGGTCGAGTTCGGCGACGACGACGATGTGCTCGCTGCCGAGGGCCTCCTTGCCGTTGAGCGGCGTGGGCCGGTCGAGGGCGCGGGCCTTCATCTCGTCGAGCGGGACGCGGGCCTGCCGCGCGGCGACCCGGGCGAGGGCCTGGTGGGCGAGAGCCGCTATCGGGGAGGAGGGAGTCGCACCCTTGCGCGCCGTGGTCCTCACGCGACGGCCGCCTTCGCGCTCGCCGGGGGACGGACGACGGCGCAGGTCCGATCTTCGCGTACGACCGGCTTGTGCAACGCTGCCTCCTCGGTGACGGGATCTCAGCCTCGGCCGAGACTTGCCCGGTACACCAAGAAGCTAACCCAATCACCGGGTCCAAGGCCAAATCGATCTTGCTGGCCTGCGGAAACACCGTGTTAAATGCATGTTCGAGAATTCCGACGAAGCGGTGTCAATCCCCTGCTTCGACGATCGCCACGGAGGCCGACGGCAGGTACTGGAGCCGGCCGTGGCAGGCGACCCGGGCCAGGGCCCACCAATGCGATCCGGCGCGCGCCGCCGCGTCCGCGGACACGGAGAATGTCACGGTCGCGGACTCGCCGGAACTCAGCGTGAACTCCTGGACGCGAGGGGTGACGGTCACGTCCCCGTCGCCGATCCACGTGCCGTACGGGCTGATCAGCGCCACCTCGCCGCTGATTTCGCTGTCCGCACGGTTCGTGAGCAGCACGGGCAGTTCGGCGCGCTGGCCGGGGGCGAGCCGGACCGGCGACCAGTCGGCGATCGCGTCCACGAGTTCGCCCTCGGGCACGTCGCCGACGCGGATTTCGACCGTGTCCTCCAGCACCTGCCAGCCCTCGTCGCGGATGCGCGCGGCGAGGATGTATCGGCCGGCCGCGGATGTCGCGTACGGGACGGTGAACTCGGCGTGCTCGCCGGGCGCGAGTTTGTACGACAGATCCGTGTCGGCGACGGAGATGTTCTGAGGAACGACGAGTTCGACGACGCCGCTCGTCTCGTGCCCGCTGCAGCTCACCGAGATGGCGAGCTGATCCTCGGTGGCGCTCACGTGCACGGAGACCGGCAGGTTCCCGATCGGCGCGGGACCGGCGTCGTGCAGCCAGTAGCGCGTGAAGACCGGCTGCACGGGCTCTGCGACGCGTGCCAGTGAACCGGGCGCCGTCGCGATCGTGCGCGGCGTCGGCTTGATCCGGACGGTCGCGACGTCGGCGGGGGAGAGGTCCACGGCGACGGACGACGCGTCCGCCCAAGTGAGAACCTCATGAGAGTTCTCTTCGAGGAGATCGGTGCGACGAGCGCTCTCGATACCGCCGTTGATGCTCACGGTCGCACGGGTCGCCGAGCCGGTGGAGTCGTAGATACGAAGGCTGAGCTCGCCCTCGTCCGCGATGAGGGCACCGGAGGCGAGCGGATTGCCCGCGGCCTTGGCGGTCGTCAGCAGCACGCTGGACGGCGTGACGGAGATGAGGCTGAGTTCCGGGCCGAGCGTGCTTTGCGTGCTTTCGCGGCCGGTCTCGATCTGCTTGGCGCGCACCGGATGGTTGACGTCCTGGCCCACGCGCGAGAACGCGCTCTCCCGCCAGTCGCCGGACCCCGCGACAATGCTGAGCTCGAAGGTGTGCGACCAGTGCTGCCACGCGAAGCTCGACCCGTCCGGCGCCGTACGCCGCTCGCCCTCGATCCAGTACTGCGACGGGAAACCGCTGCACGCGCGCATCAGGTTGACGCTGAGAGCGCTCTCTGAGTCCGCGACGAAGCCGGACGTCCCGCGGTTGACGACGGCGATCGAGTAGTCGTCGGCGGGCTCGGCGGTCGTGGCGAGACCGGCCGGGACCGGGACCTCGATCGCGGCGTCGGAGAGGTCGTCGATGAACTCGGCGATGTCGACCGGCGCCGCGCCGATGATGAGTACCGGCAGGTCGCGTGGTCCGCGCAGGTCGGCGTTCGGAACCCACTGCTCGCGGCGGGTGCGCAGCGCGGGGACGAAGACGCGTCCGTTCGCCTCGAGCGCCGCGCGGTACGCGGGTCCGGCGTCGTCGAGCACGGCCGCCGCGAACGCGTTGCCCCGGCCGAGCACGATGCGCACGTCCGGCAGGTTCGAGTCCGCGTCCAGGGCGCCGTAGCGTTCGCCGTCCGGCCTGGTCAGCGTCGAGGTCACGCCCTTCGCCGCCAGCGCCGCGACCAGGGCGCGCACGTGCTCCGCGCGGTTGTGCGACGTGTCGTCGATGACCTCTGCGACACCGATGGCGTGCACGTCGGTCGCCGAACCGTCCTCGCGGACGAGGTTGAGGCGCGCGGTCGCGGACAGTGCGGCCCACGTGTGCGCCGGGCTGTCCAGCGTCCACAGGCTCTGCGCGGCGTCGGCCTCGGGGAACCCGAACGAGCGACCTACGGCACCGAATCCCACTTCCGCGACGGGCAGCAGCCCGGGCGCGTCGAATTGGAAGCGGGCGCGCAGCAGATGGTCCTGACCGATCGAGCCGTCCACGTGCGCGGTGAGGTCGACGCGCTCGATGCCGTGCCAGAGAGTCGTGTGTTGCGTGATCCGCAGGCCCGCGAGTTCGCTCGTGGCGACGATGCGCGAGCCGAGCGGGCTGGTCTCGACGTGCACGGCTGCGGGCTTCTCACCGCTGGTCACGCCGGGGCCGGTCGGCAGCAGATGCCATGGGCCCTCGCCCCAGTAGTCGTGATCGGAGAGCTCGGCCTGGAGAGTGAGCTCGCCCGCGAGACCTCCGGGGCGCACGAGCTCGCGGCCGGCCCGTCGATCGAGCACGCGGGAAAGCGCCCCGCCACGCGCCGGATCCGCCTCGACGGTGAACCGGTCGTTCTCGATCTGAGCAGGGCCATCAATGCGCGTCCAGCCAGCAGGGACGTCATCCGCCGGGAGCAGTTGGTAGACGCGGTAGCCGAGCGACGGGACCGCCTTCGCCAGGAACGAGAGCGAGATCTCGGCGATCGAACCGTCCGCGCGGCGCACGACCGAGTCCGTCAGCGCCTGAACCTCGGCGCCCGACGGATCGACGACGCGTACGCCGTGGAACGGTTCCGCCAGGGCCACGGTCACCGACGTGATCGCGTCGCGCTCGAAAGACAGGGTGTTGACGGCGATGACGGAATGCGCGCCGGCGACCTCGACGTGCCGCGCCAGGAACGCGATGGATCCGTCGATGACCTCGCGGCCGAGTTCGTCCGCCTCGCGCCAGCCGTTGAGCAGGTCCAGATACACCTGGTCGGACTCGGTGCCGGTGATCGCGTCGTGGTGCGCGCCGTAGACGAGCTGGCGCCACGCCTTGTCCAGCGCCTCGTGCGGATAGCGGGCGCCGAGGAGCGTGGCGAGGGAGGCGATGCGTTCGCCGTCGAGAACCGCTACCTCTGCCGCGCGCTGCGCCTGCTTCGTGTCGATGTAGGACACGTCCTTGCCCGTGTAGACCGGGTTCATGTCGCGTGTCTGCATGCTGATGACCGTGCGGCGCTTCTCGGCGTCGGCGCGGACGGCGGCGAAGAAGTCGCGCGGGATGCCGACCTGGAAGCGCGGCCACACGTAGCGCGCGTTCCACTCGCGGTGGATCTGCGTGCAGAAGCGCGAGGGCACGTTGTGGTCGTGGCCGACCGGCAGCAGCACGTTGCGCGTGGCCGCCACCTTCTTGAGGTCGCTGAACTTCTCGTACGCCTTCTGCATCGACTCCTCGAGGGTGTCGACGCGTTCGATGTCCCACCCGGCCACGTAGTGGTCCGCGAGGTAGCCGGTCAGCACGCCGCGTCCCGAGGGGGAGATCCACTCGAACTCGGACGGGAACTGCTGGCGCGTGATGTCGCCGGTGTGCCGCTTCGCGCCGACGTGGTGCCACGGGCCGCGCGCCCACACGCTCGAATCCATGCCCGCGTCCGCGACGAGGCCCGGGTACGCGGGATCGTGGCCGAACACGTCCACCATCCACGCCGAACGCGGTTCGCCGCCGAGCACGTCGCGCTGGTACTCCATGCCGTACATCAGATTGCGCACGGTCGACTCGGGGTGCGTGAGGTTCGTGTTCGCCTCGTTGTAGCTGCCGCCGACGAGCTCGACGCGGCCTTCGCGCATCAGCCGCCGCAGCACCTCGCGGTCGCGCGGGAACCGGTCCCAGTAAGGCTTCAGATAATCGACCTCTGCCAGGACGAACGCGTAGTCCTCGTCCTCCACGGCGGCGTCGATGTGCGCGCGCACGAGGTCGAAGGCGGAGAGCTGGAACGGCATCCGCTTCTCCTGCGCGCCCGGCAGGTCGAGCCACGTCTCGGTGAACCCGGCCTGCGTGTTCCACCAGACCGGGTCGTAGTGGAAGTGCGAGATCATCCACATCGTCCAGCCGGTCTCGGCCCGTGTCAGCCGCGCCGGCTGCGTGGTCCGCTCACCGGCCGACTCGAGGACGACCGTGGCCTGATACGTGCCGCCCTCGACCGACGGCGCGCGGAAGACCACGCCCACCTCGAGCGCGACCTCCCCCGGGCCGGCGGGTGCGGCCGCCGGCCCGGGGGTCTCCACCAGCGGACCCTCGATCCGCACCGTCGCCGGCGCGGACAGATCCGCCGCCACCACCCTCACCACCTGGCGCGGGACCTGCGCGGTCCCGACGAAGAGGTCGGTCTGGTGGACGGCCGTGATCCGCATGGCAGAGCTCTTCCTGGTCGTTCTACTGCGTTACTACGGTTGCTACGGGTACTACGCCGCGGCCTGCGCGAGGATCGTCTTCGCCTGGCTGAAGAACGAGCTCACCCCCGCGGAGACCGACTGCTTGCCGAACGCCACCGCGGACGAGGTGTTGCTCAGCGCCGTCTTCACGTCGCCGTATCCGGGCGGGGAGGACGGCGGGGTGGCCAGGCCGTCCGCGGCGACCTGCTGGTTGACGTAGTCGCCGTAGGTCACGTCGGTCTTCGCGGACGAGCTCAGGGTCGGCAGCAGCTCGTTCTCGGCGAGCGTGGACGGCGGCAGGCCGCGCTGGGTGCCCATGATCTTGATCGCGTCCTTGTCCGTGAGGAAGAAGTCGATCAGCTTGGCCGCGCCGGTCGGGTTCTTGCTCTTGGTCGGGATGACCAGCAGCACGCCGCCGTTCAGCGCCTGGCCGGTCTTGCCGTTGGTGCCGCGCGGCACGATGATCTCGCCGAGCGTCGCGGTCATCAGCGGCGCGATCTGGGACAGGCCCCAGCCGTTGGTCAGCGCGACCCGGCCGCCGACGAAGGGGTTGGTCGAGTCGGCGTTGCCGTAGTTGGCCACCTCGTCCGCCGGGGCGCACGCGCCGGTCTTGCGCAGGCCGGCCCAGTAGTTCCACCAGTCGCCGAGGTCGTTCGCGTCGAAGCCGAGCGCGCCCGCCTCGGTGTAGAGGTCCTTGCCGCGCTGGCGCAGCCACGGCTGCAGCGCGCCCGAGTCGTCGCCGGACGCGTCGTTCGCGCCCCACTTGCCCGAGCCCCAGGCCTTCGCGACCTCGTTGGTGATGGTGCTGAAGTCGTCCCAGGTCCAGGAGTTCTCCGGGGCGGAGATCTTCAGCTGGTCCAGCACCGTCTTGTTGTAGAGCACCGGCGCGTAGCCGGAGCCGGAGGCGATGCCGTAGTTGACCCCCTTGACCGTGCCCGCGGTGCGCAGCGCGGGGAACAGGGTGCTGATCGCGATGGTGCCCGGGACGTACTTGGACAGGTCGGTCAGCACCCCCTTCGCGGCGTACGTGCTGGTCAGCGCGGTGTCCATCTGGAACACGTCCGGCGGGGTGCCGCCCGCGAACTCGGTGTTCAGCTTGTCGAAGTAGCCGTCGTAGCCGGAGTACTGCGCGGTCACCTTGATGCCGGTCTTCTGCGTGAAGACCTTCAGCGCCGACTGGTAGGCCTGGTTGCGGGCCGTGCCGCCCCACCAGCGGAACACCAGGGTGCTGCTGGAGGTGCCGCTGGAGCTGGAGGAGGTGAAGTCACTGCAGCCGGCCATCGCGAGAGCTGCGGCGCCCGCACCGAGGCCGAAGAAGCCTCTTCTGGACAGATCAGACATTTGCGGAGCTACTTTCTTGGAATGAGGGAAGGGGGGAGGGAGGTGCGGTTGTGCAGTTGTGCGGGTACGCCGCGTGGTGACGGCGGCCTGTGCGGGCCGGGAGTGTCAGCCCTTGATCCCCGAACTGGCCACGCCGTCGACCAGACGCTTCTGGAAGACGAGGAAGACCAGCACCATCGGCAGCAGCGTGACGACCGACATCGCCAGCAGCCCGCCGTAGCTCGATCCGCTCGCCCGGTCCACGAAGGCGTTCAGGCCCAGCGGGACGGTGTAGCGGCTGTTGTCGTTGAGGTAGACCAGCTGGCGCAGGAAGTCGCTGTAGATCCACACGAACGTCAGCACGGTCGTGGTGATCAGCGCCGGGCGCAGCAGCGGCAGGATGACCGAGAAGAACACCCGCACGTGTCCGGCCCCGTCGATCTCGGCCGCCTCGTCCAGTTCGCGCGGGATGCCGCGGATGAACTGGGTCATCAGGAAGATGAAGAACGCGTCCACCGCGAGGAAGTACGGCACCACCAGCGGTAGGAAGGTGTTGACCCAGTTGAGCTTGTAGAAGATCGCGTACTGCGGGATCATCGTGGCCTGGAACGGCAGCATCAGGGTACTGAGCATGAGGCCGAACCAGACCTTCTTGCCGGCGAAGTCGAGCCGGGCGAAGGCGTAGGCCGCGGCCGAGCAGGTCAGCAGGTTGCCGACCACCACCAGGCCGGAGATCACCAGCGAGTTGACGATGTAGACCGTGAACGACGTGCCGGTCGCGCTCCAGCCGCTGGTGTAGTTCGAGAACGTGAAACCGTGCAGCGGCAGCGGGTTCCAGGTGGAGAAGATCTGGTCCTCGGGCTTGAACGAGGCGCCGACCAGCCAGATCAGCGGGTAGATCATCACCAGCAGGCTGATGCCGAGCGCGAGGTGCGTACGCCAGCTGGCGCGGGCCAGCCGCTGCCGCAGGGTCCTCTTCCTCGTGACGATGGCGTAGTCAGTCACCGTAGTTCACCCACTTCCGGGCGGTCGCGAAGTACACGGCCGTGAACAGGCCGATCACCAGGAACAGCAGCCAGGCCATCGCCGAGGCGTAGCCCATCTGGAGGCTGCCGAAGCCCTTCTGGTACAGGTAGAGCGTGTACAGCAGGGTCGAGCCGACCGGTCCGCCCTGGCCGCCGCTGATGACGTAGGCCGGGGTGAAGGTCTGGAACGCGTTGATGGTCTCCAGCACCAGGTTGAAGAAGATCATCGGGGACAGCAGCGGAAGCGTGATCGTGAAGAACGTGCGCAGCGGCCCGGAGCCGTCCAGCGACGCCGCCTCGTACACGTCCTTCGGCAACTGCTTGAGCCCGGCGAGGAAGATCAGCATCGGGGTGCCGAACTGCCAGCCGGAGAGCAGGATGAGCGTCCACAACGCGGTCGAGGGCTGGCCGATCCAGTTCGGGCCCTGGATGCCGAAGACGCTGAGGAACTCGTTGAGCAGGCCCTGCTGGGAGAAGATCTGCTGCCACATCACCGCGACGGCCACCGAGGCGCCGAGCAGCGAGGGCAGGTAGAAGGCCGAGCGGTAGAAGCCGAGGCCGCGGATCTTCTTGTTCAGCAGCACCGCGACGACCAGCGCCGCGCCGAGCTTGAGCGGCACCGAGAAGACCACGTACTCGAAGGTGACCCGGACCGACTGCCAGAAGTTCGGGTCCTGGAACAGCAGCCGGAAGTTCTCCAGGCCGATCCACTTGGGCGCGGTCAGCAGGTTGTAGTTGGTGAACGACAGGTACAGCGAGTACACCATCGGGATCAGCGTCAGGCCGAAGATGCCGATCAGCCAGGGGGTCAGGAACGCGTACGCGGCCCGGTTGTGCTTGTGTCGCTTGCGTTTGCGCGGCTTGGGGACGCGGTCGGCGGTGATGCTCGCACCGGGCGCGGCGACGCGTTGGTCGGTGTTCACTGACGCCATGGGATCTGCTCCTGGGACGGTTCGCTTCAGCTGGATTCGAGACTTCTGCCATGAATATCCACGCACGGCGCCGTTTGTTCCAGTACGTCCGTCCCAGGGATGCCGCTGGAAAGCGCTTGCCGAGCATTCTGGATAGCCGGGGCGCTCATGTCAAGAGGTCAGCACAAACTCTATGAGCAGGGCGATTACGCGGCAGTTACCACGGCGTTTATGCCGTGTTCCCGCGCGAGATGGGCCGCGCCGAGCACCGTGGCGCGCTCGCCCAGCGTGCTGACCTCGACCTTTGTCGGCCAGCTGAGCGCGGCGAGGGTCCGCCTGACCCCGTCGGTGAGCAGCGGGTTGCGCCCGACGCCGCCGCCCAGGATGACCAGGCCCGGATCGAGCACGGAGCTGAGCGAGACGGCCAGTTTCCCGACCTCCCCGGCGTGTTGCGCGACGAGCTCGGCGGCCCGCGCGTGTCCCTCGGCGGCCAGCGCGAACACGGCCTCCGGGTCCCCGGGCAGCGGCCCGTCGCCCGCCCGCCACACGGCGCCGACCCGCCGCATCAGCCCGGGCGAGCCGAGCCTGGCCTCCAGCGCCTCGTGCCCCGGCTCCTGCCCGTCCGCCCACGGATAGGCGAGCCGGGCGATCTCCCCGGCGGCCCCGTTGCGGCCGCGCACCAGCCGCCGGCCGATCACGATCCCGGCGCCGATACCCACGCCGACCTGCAGATATACGAAGGTCTCGCGGTCCCCGTCGCCACCGTCGTGCAGCTCGGCGATGGCGGCGCAGTTCACGTTGTTCTCCACCGCGACCGGCACGTCCGGCGCCAGCCGCAGCCCGGAGACGGCCTGCGCGACCCGCTCGGCGGTCACCGGGTCGGCCGCGGGGTCCGGCAGCACGACGTCCGAGACGGCCACCACGGCGGCCCGCAGCGGCCCGTCCGCGGTCCGCCGGCGCAGCGCCGACCCGATCATCGACCCGGCCCGGTCCAGCCGCGCGCTCTGCCCCTCGTCGAGCAGCGTGCCGTCCAGCGCGGTCGCCCGGAACGAGACCTGGGTGTGCCCGCGGTCCACGGCCAGCACCCAGCCGGCGGCCGGGGCGAGCCGGTAGACGGCCGCGGACCGGCCGGTCGCGCCGTACGCGGTGCCGTCCCGGGCCACCAGGCCCGCCGACTCCAGTTCGGCCATCGCGGTCGAGACCGTCGGCTTGGACAGCTCGCAGGCGGTCGCCAACTGCGGGCGGGTGGCCCGGACCAGCCGGGCGAGCTGCGCGAACACCTCGCCGGCGCTCTCGCTCGGCCGAGCGGGACGCGTGGATGCCATGCCGGACCTTTCCTCATTCGTGATCCACCGGAGCGGCGCGGGCTCTTGACAGCCCCGGGTCTTCGTTAGTTTAGTGACTAACGAACCCGGGTGGGTCCCAGCCTCCCGGATCCTGCGTCACACGCCGCAGTCACCCGCCCCCTCGCCGGGGCGGTCCACGCACTCGTTCCATGCACCGCCTTCCGCCCCGCCGCAGCGCGGGCCGCGGATCCGATGGAAAGAGGAGCACCCCGTGCCCGACCTGATCTCGGGCGTCCGGGTGGGTATCGACGTCGGCGGCACCAAGACGCATCTGCGTGCCTTCGCCGGTCCCCGCCTGCTCGCCGACCAGGTGTACTCCAGCGAGGGCTGGGTCCCCGCCGACTTCCGCCGCGCCGCCGGCTTCCTGGCCGACCTGATCTCCCGCGCGATTCCCGGCGTCACGCCCGTCGCGGTGGCCGTCGGGGCGCACGGCTGCGACAGCGCGGAGGACGGCGCCGCGCTGGCCGCCGCGCTCGAACCGCTCGTCGGCGGCCCCTGCCTGGTGCTCAACGACGCCGAACTGCTCGCCCCCGCCGTCGGGCTCGGCGACGGGATCGGCCTGGTCGCCGGGACCGGTTCGGTCGCCGTCGGCCGGGACGCCGCCGGCCGGCCGGTCTACGTCGGCGGCTGGGGCTGGCTGTTCGGCGACGAGGGCAGCGCCCCCGGCCTGATCCGGGAGGCCGCCCGGGCCAGCCTGGCCGCCCGCGACCGCGGCGAGGACCCCGACCTGCTCGCCGCGCTGCTGCTGGACGCGTACCAGGTCAGCGAGGTGATGGACCTGCCCGACGCGATGGCCGCGCAGGCCGGGGCGCGCGAGTGGGGCAGTCGGGCCGCGCTCGTGTTCGAGGCCCTGGACGGCGGCTCCGCGCTCGCCGAGTCGGTGATCGAGGACGCGGCCGGGGCGCTGGCCCAGCTCGTCGTGCAGGTCGCGGCGCGCGGCGTGGACCCGTCCGGGGTGGCCGTCGGCGGGGGAGTGATCCTGAACCAGCCGCGGCTGTACGACGCGTTCGTCCGCCGCCTCGCCGCCGTGCTGCCCGGCACGGTCGTGCATAGGCTGGAGGTGCCGCCGGTCCAGGGAGCGCTGGTGATCGCGGAACGCATGCTGCACGCCGAGGTCGAGGCGGCCTGATGAACCGGCCACGTCCTCGCGTCGCGCTGATCGGGGTGCACGGCCACGGCCGCGTCCACCTCGAGGGCCTGCTCGAACGCGAGCGGGCCGGCGTGCTCGAACTCTGCGGCGTGGCCGACCGGCGCGATCCCGAACTGCCGGACCACGAATACGACACCGACGCCGTACGGCTGCTGGAGAAGCTGCGCCCTGACATCGCGGTGATCTCCACGCCGATCCATACGCATCTGGAGATCGCCGAGGCCGCGCTCGGCGTCGGCGCCCACCTGCTGCTGGAGAAGCCGCCGGTCACGTCCGTCGCGGACCACGAACGGCTGCTCGCGGCGGTCACGGCGGCGAACCGGCACTGCCAGGTCGGCTTCCAGGCCTTCGGATCCTCGGCGGTCGACCAGCTCATCGCGAACGTGCGCGGCGGCGTGTTCGGCGAGATCGAGCGGGTGGCCATGTCAGGGTGCTGGTGGCGTGGCTACGAGTACTACGGCCGCTCGCCGTGGGCGGGAAAGCGCACGCTGGGCGGCGTGACCGTGGCCGACGGCGTGCTCACCAACCCCTTCGCGCACGGCGTCGCGCTCGCCCTGCGGCTGGCCGGTGAGCAGGTGCGTTCCGTGCTGGTCGAGCCGTACCGCGCGTACGACATCGAGACCGACGACACCGCCTGCGCGCGCGTCGAGACCGACGGCGCCCCCGTGACGCTGGCCGCCACGCTGTGCGCCGAGCGCGAATCAGAACCCTACGTACGTGTCTTCGGCACGCGCGGCACCGCGACGATCTGGTACACGGAGGACCGTCTGATGAACATCACCGCTGATGGCGAATCCGAGGAGATCGGCGAGCGCGTTGCCCTCGTCGACGACCTGATCCGGCACCTCGACGACGACCCGGCCGGCGACGAGGTCCTGCGCTGCCCGCTGCGCTCGACCCGCGCGTTCACGGAGGTGCTCGAGGCGATCCAGCACGGACCTGCGCCGCGGGCCGTCCCCGAGGATCATGTAAATCGTGTGGGCGAGCGCGGCCGCACCATCCCCGGCATCGAGGACGCCGTCGCGCACGCCGTCGCGACCGGCCGAATGTTCAGCGAACTCGATCTGCTGCCCTGGATTTAGAGGAGCCCCCGGCGTGACCGCGATCTACCTGCCAAGCCAACATGCGAGCGTACATGACCTGCCGCTCGACCCCGCCTCCCGCGCGAGCGTCCTCGCCGACCTCGTGGCGGCGGCGATCAGACTCCAGCAGGCCGACGGAAACTTCGAGGACCCGGCGGCCGACGACGACATCGGTGACATGTCCCTCGGCGTGCTCTCGCTGCTCTGCCTCGTCTGGCAGCGCGGCGACCGGCGCGACGAAGAGCTGGTCGAGTCCGCACGACGCGGCGCCGACTACTTCCTGCGCGAACGCGTCTACCGCACGGACAATCCCGGCGAGGCCTTCCTGCGCCGCCGCGACTCCGGCCTGCCCTACGCGCGCTACATGCCGGGCGAGGGCGAGCACCCGTTCGGCGACTGGCCCAGCACGGTCTGGGCGATGCTGCACGCCGTCAACGTCGTCGAACTCGGCGAAGGCCTGCTGACCGACGAGCAGTACGCGCAGGTCACCGAGCTCGCGATCGGCTACTGGAGTTGGCTCACCGAGGTCAGCATCTTCAACCCGCAGCAGACCGCGAACCAGGCCATCGGGTCCATCGCAGGTGCGCTGATGCTCGCCCGACTGCTTCGCGGCCATGGCCGGGCGGCGGAGGCCGAGCAGATCGCCGCCGACGCGCTGCGCCTGTACCGCGACGAGATCCGCGCCGACCGCATCGTCGACCGCGGATTCGCCCTGCCGACCGAGCACGGCGCGGGCCACGACCAGAACTACGTGCCGATCTCGCTGACCTTCCTCACGAAGGCCTTCCAGGAGAGCGGCGAGCAGTGGTTCCTCGAGGACGGCGACGAGATCGCCCGGCACCTCGAGACCCGGCTGTCCGTGCGCGGCTTCGACTTCGGCGGCCCGCGCTACAGCGAACAGCACAGCGGCTACGAGGGCATGCTCGGCCTGAAGTACTTCGGCCGGCGGATCGGCGCCGACCTGGGCCGCTACCTCGGCGACCGCAGGTGCGCGTACACGTGGCCCGCCCCGAGCGGCGCCCCGAGCGGCCACTTCGCCTTCGCGACCGTCTGGCTGCTGCAGGACGAGACCGACTGGTTCCGGCGCGGCCCGGAACCGCATCAGACCCCGTACTCGGTGCGCTCCGGCCGCACGTCCGTCACGCTGACCGGCCAGCTCACGCCGTACGTCGTGGACGCGGCCGACTCCGCCGTCATCGAGGCGATCGCGGACTACCAGCACGGCATCGGCCCGGTGCTGCAGTATCCGGACGGAAGCAGGATGCTGCTGACCCGTCCGCTGGGCCCGATGCGTTCACGGGACGTCGTCGCGGGCCGGCTCGCCGCGAAACTGGTCACGAAGCCGGTCGTCACGCGCGACCAGGTGCTCATCTCCGTGCAGCAACTCGTGGTCTGCGACGGTGAGCGCGTGCACCTCGTCACCGTCCTCGACCGCTCCGGCCTGCCCGAGGACGCCACGCTCGACTTCCTCGCCGGGCTGCCGTACCTCGAAGCGGTCGACGGCCGGCAGCGCAAGATCCTCTCGGTCGGCAGCGCGGAGACCTCCCGGTTCCCGCTCGGCGTCCCCGGTGCCACGCTGATCACGTCCGGCACCATCACCGCCGGTCGGCTCGCGATCCGCGGCGCGGGCAGGCTCCGCGTCGTCAACCCGCCGAACGACGGTCCCGCCTACTTCAACAGCCCGCGCACGATCGGCCAGACCGTCGAGAAGCTCTCCTTCGCGCTCGCCGACGACCCGCGCGGCTACGGCGACCCCGACAGCGGTTGGCGCCGCGTGGCCGGAACGAACCTCGTGCTCGCCGGACTGGTGCCCGACGCGCCAGAAGGCCTCGCCGTCTTCGCGGTCTCCTACGGCCCCGCGAGCGATCCGGCCGTCTACCGGGTCACGGCGGACCGCGCCCCCGGCGGCGTCCTGATCCATACCCCTGACTTCAGTGCCCTGATCGGCGACCCCTCCGGCGACGAACACGGCGAGCCGACCCTCACTCTCACACCCAGCGAGCCGTGACGCGATGACGCCCCAGTTGCACGTGGCGGGCCGCGCCGTCGCGGACTACGTTCTCGCCCCCGACGACATCGATCCGACGCTCGTCCCGCGCCCCTACCTGCATCCCGTCCGCACGCTGGCCGGGACCGTGGTCACCGACGTGCTGCCGCCGGACCACGAGTGGCACCTCGGCGCGGGCCTGGCCATCGCCGACGTCGCGGGCACGAACCTGTGGGGCGGGCGCAGCTACGTGCACGGCAAGGGGTACGTCTGGCTGCCCGACCACGGCCGCATCGAGCACGTGGCCTGGCAGCGGCAGTCGGACAGCATCCTCGAACACGACCTCGTCTGGCGCGACCACGACGGCGCCGACCTGCTCGCCGAACACCGCACCATCAGCGCGGCCGTCGGCACCGCCCCCGACTCGTGGACCCTGACCTTCGCCACCGCCCTGAAGAACGTCCGCCCCACCCCGGTCGAGATCCGCAGCCCCGCCACCAACGGCCGCGGCGACGGAGCGGGCTACGGCGGCTTCTTCTGGCGCCTGCCCCCGACCGCGGATCTGCGCGTCGAGGCCCGCGATCCGCACAATGCCGACCGCGCACGCGGCGAGGACTTCGTCAACGGCAGCGCCCTGCCCGAGCTCACCGCCGTCGGCAGCGCCCTGCCCGAGCTCACCGCCGACGGCAAGGGATATTCGCTCACGTTCACCGGCCTGGCCGACGCGGACCGCTGGTTCGTGCGCGCGGCCGAGTATCCGGCGGTCGGCGTCTCGTTCGCCGCGAACCGTCCGCTCGTGCTCGTCCCCGGATCGGCGCTTGCCCGTACCTTCACCGTCACCCTCGCGGACACGTAGTTTCGATTGCAGTCGTATGCTTTCGGTTATGAGCGAAAGTAGCGTGCGACTGGGACTGATCGGCTGCGGGAGGATCGCGCAGGTGGCGCACCTGCCCGCGCTGGAGAAGGCGGACGGCGTCAAGCTCGTCGTCGTGTGCGATCCGAGCGAGGACGTGGCGCGCGGTGTCGCGGGGCGGTACGGCGTCGAGTCGTACGTGACCGACGCGGCCGACGTCCTCGCGAACGAGCAGGTGGACGCCGTGGTCATCGCCGTCCCCGACCGCTTCCACCACGAACTGGTCGAGGCGGCGCTGCGTGCGGGGAAGCACGTGCTCGTCGAGAAGCCGCTGACCTCGAACTCCGACCAGGCGCGCAAGCTCGTCGCGCTGCAGGCGGAGACCGGGCTGACGCTTCAGGTCGGCGCGACGAAGCGGCACGATCCGGGAGTTTCGTTTGCGCGCGAATTCATCGCCTCGGGACGGCTCGGCGAGGCGCGCTCGTTCAACGCCTGGTATCGGATCGGGACCATCCGGCCCGGGGTCGAGGCCACCTTGTTCCCACGGCTGTTCGTCGACGAGCAGGTCCGCACCGTCGAGGCGGGCTTCAAGGCCGACCGCGGCCGGTATCTGCTCGCCACGCACGGCGCGCACGTCTTCGACTCGCTGCGCCTGCTGCTCGGCGACGTTCATTCTGTTAGGTCGATCCATCGTGAGTTCGGACGCGATCAGGCGTGGAGTGTGCTGGTCACGCTCGCGTCGGGCGCCATCGGCTCGATCGGTGTCGCGGTGGACGTGCCCGGCGACGGTGCCGAGGGCATCGAGATCTTCGGCTCCGAGGGGCAGTTGCGCATCGACACGCACTTCCCCTTCTTCCGGCGCGCCTCGGACGTGCGCGCTTACACGGTAAGAGAGAGCGCTTTCACAGTTCCGGTATTCGCTGACACGGATCCCTACGAGCGGCAGATCGAGGCGTTCGCGCGTGCGGTGCGTGGCGAACAGCCTGCGAATCCGGACGTGGTCGACGGCCTGGAGGCGGTGCGGCTGATCGAGGCGGTGGCCGCGTCGTCGGCCGGCGGCGGCGAGACGGTCGAGCTGTGAGAGCGCTCTCTTCGCGGCTCGGGATCTTCGCGAAGACGTTCCGGCGGACGACGGCCGCCGAGGTCGCGGACGAGGTGCGGCGCGCCGGATACGCGGTCGCGCACTGGAACTTCGCGGCGATCGGGCTGCCGACGCTCGCCGACGGGATCGCTGAGGAGACGTTCGGCGACGTGCGTGCGGCGTTCGACGCGGCTGGGCTTTCGATTCCGAGCGTTTCGGCGACGTACAACGTGATCGGGCCGGATGTCGAGCAGCAGACGAGAAAGGCCGCCACGTTGATTCGGCGGGCTCGACTGCTCGGCGCGGACGTCGTGACACTGTGTTCGGGGACGCGGGATCCGGACGACATGTGGCGTGCGCATCCTGACAATGCGTCAGCCGCCGCGTGGCGGGAACTGCGTGCGACGCTCGACGTGCTGCTTGAGGCGGCGGCGGACGGCGGCGTCGTGCTGGGAATCGAGCCGGAGCCGGGGAACGTCGTGCGCGATGCGGCGGCTGCGGCGCGGCTGCTGGACGAGCTGGGCGACGGCGCGCCGGTCGGGATCGTGTTCGACCCGGCGAACCTGCTCACGCCCGAGACGCTCGCGGACCAGGAGCGGATTCTGACGCAGGCGGTGGACCTGCTCGGGCCGCGCGTGGTCGGTGTGCAGGCGAAGGGATTCGGGGCGCTGGACTACGACCTCGTGTTCCGGCTCCTGGAGCGCATGCCGCCGGTACCGTTGATCGTTCAGGATGTGACGGAAGCCGACGCCGACCGCGTGCGCCGGGACCTGCTGCGTGGGGCGAGGCGATGAGCGACGGGACGAAGGCGAACGGCGTGGATCCGATCTTCGCGGAGGAGCGGCGGCAGCGGATCCTCGCGCTGGTCGGCGCGCAGGGGCGGGTGCGGATCGCCGAACTCGTCGCGGTGCTCGGCGTGTCCGAGCCGACCATCCGCAAAGACCTGAGCCTGCTCGAACGCGAGAAGCACATCCGGCGCACCCACGGCGGCGCGATCGCGGTGCGTCCGCTGCTGGAGCCGACGATCGGCGACCGCGGCATGCTGCACGCCGAGGCGAAGGACGCCATCGCCCGGGCGTGCGCGGCCGAGATCTCGCGCGGGGACTCGGTGTTCCTGGACAGCGGGACGACCGTGCAGCGGGTCGCGCGGCTGCTCGACCAGGAGCACGTCAATGTGCTGACCAACTCGCTCGGGGTGGCCGCCGCGCTCGCCGGCAAGCCGCCGTCGATCCGGCACACGCTGCTCGGCGGCACCGTGCACGCGCTCGGCGAGTCCGTCGTCGGGCCGATCGCGCTCGACACGCTCAGCCGGTTCACCGTGAACATCGCGTTCGTCAGCGCCAGCGGCCTGGCCGAGACCGGGATCTCGGTGTCCGACGTGGCGGAGACGCAGGTCAAGCAGGCGGTCATCGAGCGCGCCCGGAAAGTCGTCGTGCCGGTGGACAGCAGCAAGTTCGGCGTCACGGACTTCATCACCGTCTGCGGACTGGACCGCGTCGACCTCGTCGTCACCGAGGCGGCCGGCGACGAGATCCGCGAACTGTGCGCGGACCACGGCGTCGAGCTCAAGATCGTCGGATCTTACGGGAGGCTTACAGACATGGCCGCCAACGCGAAGGGCGGTTAGGGTGCCTTGAGGGGCGTAACCCAGTGGGTTCGCTCCAGAGCGCACCGTGGGAGGTGTGAACGGATGGCAGAGAGGCTGACGGCACAGGACGCGGGCGCGCATGCCCGCGGCGTGTGCTTCAAGACCGGACCGCCCGCACAGGTCGGTCTCGAACTCGAGTGGCTGGTGCACGATCTCGTGGACCCGCTGCGCGCGGTGCCGCCCGCGCGGCTCGAGCGCGCGTTCGACGGCCTGACCGGCCCGGGCGCGTTCCCCGGCGGCAGCAGATTCAGTCTCGAACCCGGTGGCCAGGTGGAGCTCAGCTCCCGGCCCGGCTCGCTCAGCTCGTGCACCGCGGACATCGCGGCCGACACGGAGGTATTGCGCGCGGCGCTCGCCGCACACGGCCTGGCCCTGGCCGGATGGGGGCTCGAACCCTTCTCGCCGCGCGAGCGGATCCTGCACCTGCCGCGCTACGAGGCCATGGAGGCGCATTTCGACCGCGGCGGTCCCTGGGGCCGCCGGATGATGCGATGTACCGCCGGCCTGCAGATCAATCTCGACGCGGGGGAGGACCGGGCGGGGGCGGTCACCGACTGGCGCCGACGCTGGGAGTTGGCGCACCGGCTCGGACCGGTTCTCGTCGCGGCGTTCGCCAACTCCCCGATCTGGCGCGGAAGACCCACCGGCTGGCGCTCCGGCCGGCAGGCGGTGTGGTGGCGGATGGACGCGACCCGCACCCGGCCCCCCTCGTACGATCCCGACCCGCGCACCGCGTGGGCCGACTACGCGCTGGACGCGACCGTCCTGTGCATCCGCTGCGAGGAACCCGGATCCTGGGACGCGCCCGCGGGCCTCACCTTCCGCGGTTGGCTCGACGGGGCCGCGCCGCGCCTGCGTCCGCCGACCATCGAAGACCTCGACTATCACCTGACCACGCTGTTCCCGCCGGTCCGTCCGCGCGGCTGGCTGGAACTGCGGATGATCGACGCGCAGCACGGTGACGAGTGGGTCGTCCCGTCCGCCGTGTCCACGGTCCTGTTCGACGACCCCGTCGCGGCCGAGGCGGCGTGGGCCGCGACGGAACCGCTGTGCGGGGACGGCGTCGTGCCGAGCGAGCACACGTGGATGCGCGCGGCCCGCTTCGGCATGTCGGCACCCGAGTTCGCCAAGCCGGCTCTGGAGTGCTTCGCCGCGGCCGAGAAGGCGCTCGCCGACAGCCCCGAGACGCACGCCGCCGTATCGGCGTTCATCGAACGCTACGTCGCGCGGGGCCGCTGCCCGGCCGACGACCGACTCGACGCGCTGCCCGGCGGCGCGTCGCCCGCACCTCGCGAAGAGCTCCAGGAGGCCTGGCGATGACCGCCGATCTCGACCGCGCCCTGACCGCACTCGACCGCGCCCGGCTGCGCACGCTGGCGCTGACCGACTGCCTGGACGAGGGGGAGCTCGTCTCCCAGCACTCCCCGCTGATGTCGCCGCTGGTCTGGGACCTCGCGCACATCGGCAACCAGGAGGACATCTGGCTCGTGCGCGCGGCCGCCGGGCGGCCGGGCGTGCGGCCGGACCTCGACGGAATCTACGACGCCTTCCAGCACACCCGCGCCTCGCGCACCGAACTGCCGCTGCTGCGCCCCGACCAGGCCCGCCGCTACATCGCGCAGGTGCGCGACCAGGCGCTGCACCTGCTCGGGGACGTCCCGGCCGAGTCGGACGACCCGCTGCTGGCGGACCGCTTCGTGCTCGGCATGATCGCGCAGCACGAGCAGCAGCACGACGAGACGATGCTCGCCACGCACCAGCTGCGCAAGGGCGCCGTCGCGCTCGACGCGCCCGCCCCGCCGCCCGCCCCCGCCGACGCGGACCGGCTGCCGCGCGAGGTGCTCGTTCCCGGCGGCCCGTTCACGATGGGTACGAGCACTGATCCGTGGGCGCTGGACAACGAGCGGCCCGCGCACCTGGTCGAGGTGTCAGCGTTCTTCATCGACACGACGCCCGTCACGAACGAGCAGTACCTCGCGTTCATGGCGGACGGCGGCTACCAGGACGCGCAGTGGTGGACGGAGACCGGTTGGGCGCACCGCTGCCACGCCGGGCTCGAATCCCCGCTGTTCTGGCAGCGTGACGGCGGGGCTTCCGGCGGCTGGCTGCGTCGCCGGTTCGGTGTCGTCGAGCCGGTGCCGTCGCGGGAGCCGGTCGTGCACGTGAGCTGGTACGAGGCCGACGCGTACGCGCGCTGGGCCGGGCGCCGGCTGCCGACCGAGGCGGAGTGGGAGAAGGCCGCGCGGCACGATCCGTCCGCCGACCGGTCCCGCCGCTACCCCTGGGGCGACGCCGATCCCGGCCCCGAGCACGCCAATCTCGGCCAGCGCCACCTCCGGCCCGCGGCGGCCGGAGCCTATCCCGAGGGCCAGTCGGCGTTCGGCGCGCGGCAGCTGGTCGGCGACGTCTGGGAGTGGACGAGCAGCGACTTCGAGCCGTACCCGGGCTTCGTCGCGTTCCCGTACAAGGAGTACTCGGAGGTCTTCTTCGGCCCCGACTACAAGGTGCTGCGCGGCGGGGCGTTCAGCGTGGACCAGGTCGTGTGCCGCGGCACGTTCCGCAACTGGGACTTCCCGATCCGCCGGCAGATCTTCAGCGGCTTCCGCACCGCCCGCGACGCGCGCCCCGGCGAGGGCGTCTGATGTGCCGTCACCTCGCCTACCTCGGGCCGCCGGTCAGCCTCGCGCAGCTGGTGACCGCACCCGCGCACTCGCTCTACGAACAGTCGTGGGCGCCGCGGCTGCAGGAGCACGGCGTGGTCAACGCGGACGGATTCGGCATCGGCTGGTACCCGCCCGAGGACGGCGCAGAGCCCGCGCGCTACCGCCGCAACGTGCCCATCTGGACCGACCCGAACCTGCCCGAACTGGCGGCCGCGATCCGCAGCCACGCGGTGATCGCCGCCGTGCGCTCGGCCACCGCCGGGACCGGCCAGGAAGAGCAGGCCGCGGCGCCGTTCCGGGACGGCCGCTACCTGTTCAGCCACAACGGCGCCATCCCCGACTGGCCCAATCTTCCTACCGCGCTCTTCGGCGCCGTCTCCCCTGCCGAGCTGCTGTCCCTGCAGGCCCGCAGCGACACGGCGCTGCTGTGGCTGCTGATCTATCGTGAACTGCGCCGCGGCGCCGCACCCGAGCAGGCGCTCGCCGCGGTCGTGCGCCAGGTCGCCGAGGCGCGCCCGACGGCCCGGCTGAACCTGCTGCTGACCGACGGCGCCACGATCGTCGCGACCCGCTTCGGCGACACCCTCTGGTACCGCGACGGCCTCGACTCCTTCCTGGTCGCCTCCGAACCCGACGACGAGCCCGGCGCCGACTGGCGCGAAGTCCCCGACCACACGCTGCTGCTGGCCAACCGGGCCGGCATCGTCCGAACAACAACGCTGCGCGCGTCCTACGCCGCCGCGGAGAAGTGAGGAAGAAATCGTGACCGGCTCCAACCCCACGCGCTTCACGCTCGACGACCGGCTCCCGGCCGACCACTACCAGGCCAGCCTGCGCGCCGACGTGACCGACGGGCTCGCCGCCCCGCCGCGCACGCTGTCCCCCAAATGGTTCTACGACGAGCGCGGCAGCGAACTGTTCGAGCAGATCACCGCGCTGCCCGAGTACTACCTCACCCGCGCCGAGCACGAGATCCTCACCGACCACGCGGAGGAGATCGCCGCCGCGTGCGGCGCGCGCACCCTCGTCGAGCTCGGCTCCGGCTCGTCCCGCAAGACCCGGCTGCTGCTGGACGCGCTGCTCGGCGCCGGGACGCTGGAGCGCTACGTGCCGGTGGACGTGAGCGGCAGCGCGCTCGTCGCGGCGGGCGAGGCGCTGTGCGTCGAGTACCCGAAGCTGCGCGTCGCGGCGACCGTCACCGACTTCGAGGACGACCTCGTACTCTCCGCGGACGACCCGGCGCCGCGGATGCTCGCGTTCCTCGGCAGCACGATCGGCAACTTCGACCCGGCCCAGCGCGGGAAGTTGTACGCGGCGTTCCGCAGGGCGCTGCGTCCGGACGACTCGCTGCTGCTCGGCGCCGACCTGGTCAAGGACGAACTGGTGCTGGTGCCCGCGTACAACGACGGCCTCGGCATCACGGCCGCGTTCAACAAGAACGTGCTCACGGTCATCAACCGCGAACTCAACGCCGACTTCAACGTCGCAGAGTTCGACCACCAGGCGATCTGGAACGCGCAGGACGAGCGGATCGAGATGTACCTGCGCTCGCGCACGCAGCAGACGGTGAAGATCCGCGCGCTCGATCTCGTCGTCGACTTCGCCGCCGACGAGGACGTGCGCACCGAACTGTCCTGCAAGTTCCGCCGCACGAGCCTGACCGAGGAGCTCGCCGCCGGCGGGTTCGCCGTCAGCCGCTGGTGGACGGACCGCGCCGACCGGTTCGCGCTGCTGCTGGCCCGGCCCACGGAGTAACCGGGATCTTCGCAAAATCTCAGGGAAATACGTCACGATGACGGCACTATGACTCGTTCCGCCGCGTTGACCGACCGCTCAGGGCAGATCCCGGTCAGTCCGGATCGGCCCGCCGCTCCGCCGTCCCCGGCGCGCAGGCGGCTGCAGCTCGTGCTCGCCGGCCTCTGGCTGCTCGACGGCATGCTCAAGCTGCAGCCGTACATGTTCACCAAGAACTTCGCCCCGATGACCCTCGGCGAGGCCGGGGACGGCGCCCCGTTCTGGCTCGTCGACCCGCTCGACTGGGCCAAGCGCATCGTCTCCGACCACCCCGTCGGCACGATGGTGCTGTTCGCGCTGGTCGAGATCGCGATCGGCATGGCCATCGCCTACCGGCCCACGGCCCGGCTCGGCCTGCTCGCCTGCCTGTGCTGGGTGCCGTTCCTGTGGTTCTTCGCCGAGGGCCTCGGCGGCATGACCACCAGCGCCGCCGGCCCGCTCGGCGGCGCGCCCGGCGCATCCATTCTGTACGGCCTGCTCGCCGTGCTGCTCTGGCCCACGCGCCGCTCCGGACCCGGCGTGACCAGCGAGGCCGTGCGCTTCGTCGGCACCCGCGCCGCGCGGATCGTCTGGGTCGCGCTCTGGGGCCTGCTCGCCGTGCTGTCGCTGCTGCCCGCCAACCGCGAACCCAACGCCGTCTCGGACGTCATCTCCGCCAACACCGACGGCGCGCCGAAGGGCTACGCCTGGCTGCTGAACCACGCCGCCTCATGGGCCGAGGGCCGCGGCGCGGAGATCAGCATCACGCTCGCCGTACTGCTCGCGCTCGTCGCCGTCAGCGTCCTGCTTCCGTCGCGGCGCGCCGTACGCGGCGGCATCGTGCTGGCGATCGTGCTCGCCACGCTGCTGTGGGTCTTCGCCGAGGGCTTCGGCATGCCGTTCATGGGCATGGCCACCGACCCCGACACCGGCCCCCTGCTCGCCGTCATCGCGATCGCCTTCTGGCCGTCCGTGCCCGCCGAGGTATCCGTCCAGGAAGGAGCCGCCGCATGAACGCCCCCACCTGGCTCACCGACCTCGTCGGCATGCTGATGGTCTTCGTCGCGGGCTACTCCGTCTGGCGCCTGGTGATCAGCCGCGCCTGGGGCCGCGCCACCGACTACGAATCCGACATCCTGCACGTCGCCGTAGGCATTGCCGCAGCAGGCATCGTCGCCGGCTGGGCACACACCCTCCCGCGCTCCGTATGGACCGCCGTCTTCATCGCCGGCGCCGTCTACTTCGCCGTCCGCATCTACCTCACCTGGAGCGACCGCACCGCCCGCGCAAGACTCCTGGCCCACACCGCCTGCTGCGCCGTCCTCGTCTACATGTTCCTCGCGAACGTGGCCCCCACCACCATCCACGGCTCCACCGCGGGCATGTACACGATGGCCGGCATGGACGGCATGATCCTCGACCAGACCATCACCTACCCGACCATCGGCCTCATCTTCGTCGTAGGCCTCTGCTTCTACGCCGTGGCCACCCTCAACAACATCGCCCCCCTCAAGCCCGAAGACGCCGAAGGCGGCAGCACCCTGATGCTCGCCCCCCGCAGCGTCGACGTCTGCCGCATCGTCATCGTCCTCGTGCTGGCTTACGCGATCCTGACCAAGATTGTTTAGGCCCGCGCGCCCGCCGTGGCGACGGCGGCTAGGGAGGGTTGGAGGCGGCGGGCGGCGTCGAGGTGGTCGCCGGTCCAGATGATGCGGACGGCGGTGGCGGTGGCCTGGCCGTTCTCGTCGGCAAGGTCGCGGCGGACGGACTCGACCAGGCGGGCCTCTGCCTCGATGTTGCGCTCCAGTGGGGGAGGGGCGGGGAGGTAGCGGGCGAGGCTGTCGGCCAGGCCGGCGTACCAGTCGGAGACGCGGGTGGCGGCGCCTAGGAGTTCGGCGCGGGCTTGGGTGCGGTCGGGCTCGTCGCGGGTGTCTTCGGCTTGGCGCCAGAGGGCTAGGACGGAGTCGGCGGCGAGTCTCAGGCCTACTACGCCGGTGACGAGGGTCGTCATGTCGGCGAGGGGGACGGGCTTGGAGCCGCGTTCGGCCAGGTAGCTGCGGAAGGCGTCGTCGAGGCGGCGGGCTGCTGCGGCGGCTTGGCGGTTCTCCTGGAGGGGCACGCCGGGCGGGGTCGGGTGCGCGGTGCAGCGGCCTAGGGCGAATTCGACTGCTCCGGCCAGGTAGCGGGCGCTGTCGGTGTAGGCCTCGGCTAGTGCCTTGTCGAGTGCTGCTGTGGCGCCTCGGGGCCAGAAGAAGAGCGCTACTACGAGACTCACGCCGCAGCCTAGGGCGATGTCTTGGATCCGCAGCAGCACGATGTGCCAGTCGGGGTTCTGGCCGATGTTGAACAGGATCACGAGCGTGACGGTGAACGCGGCCTGGCCTGCGGCGAAGGAGACGGCGGCGGGGGCGATTCCGGCGATCAGGATGGCGATCGGGAGCAGGACCCACAGGACGTTTCCATGGTGGCCGACGAGTGCGAGGAGTCCGGCGCCCAGGATCGAGCCGACGATGGTTCCGGCTACGGCTCGTAGTGCGTTCTGGCCGGTGTTCAGCGCGTTCGACCGCAGGACTGAGAGGGTGCCGAGCAGTACCCAGAAGGAGTGCTGAACGCTCGTCACATTCGCCAGCGCGACGGCGATGCCGAGGCCGACCGCGCCGCGCAGGCTGTTGTGCAGCCAGACCGAGTGCCACTCGATGTGTGCGCGGCCGCGCTCCCAGGCGGCGGTCAGCGGCTGGCGTACGGTGCCGCCCGGTTCTAGGCCGAGCAGCTTCGCGAACCAGCCGCGTTGCTCGGCCGCCGCTGTGAGCTCGACGTTCTCGGCGATCTGCAGGGTCGCGAAGCCTAGTTCCTGGGCGCGGAAGGAGTGGTCGAGCACGCTGAGGAACTCGCGGACCTCCTCCTCCGTGCCGTCCACGGGGCGGTCCACCGGCAGCCGGACAGTCGCGCCGTCCTCCATCGCCGCCATCGCCTCGCGCAGCGTCGCCGATGCCGCGCGCAGCGGTGCCGGGTCGGTGTGCGGGTTTTCGAGCAGGTCGGCGGCGCAGTTCAGGACTTCCGCGGCGGCACGGCGTGCCACGTGCGCCTCGCGGTCGCAGCTCGGGCCCTTCTCGACCGGCAGGCCGCTCTCGGCGAGAATCGCGGTCAGCCACGTCAGCTCGTCAACCAGCCGCACGAGCGCGCGCGAGCCCGTGGACAGGCCGGTCGGGCGGTACGGCGTGGCGGTGAACGCCCGGCGCAGTTCGACCGCCGCGTCGTTCGCTTTGTTCGCGGTCATGCGGCACTGCTTCACACTCGGCGCGTTCTTGTCCCGGGCCAGCACCGACGCGTCGTTGAGCAGCTGCGCGGCCACGGCTCGGCACACCCGGGCGGCGGGTGCGCTCAGCGGGTCGGTGGACGAGCGCGGCCACAGCAGCGTGATCGCCAGCATCGCCGCGGCCGTCGCGAGCCCGACCCCGGCGAGCCGCGGCGGCAGCTGGGAGAGCGGGACCGGGCTGGTCACCGGCAGGATGAACGCCAGCAGCAGCGGCGTGGCCGAGCTCGCGAGCACCGAGCTGACCACGCCCGAGAACAGCACCGTGAACCCGATGGCGACCGTGCAGACCACGGCCACCCACGTCACCCGCGCCGCCAGCGTGCCGAGGCAGATCAGCAGCGCCCACGCGACGCCGAGCCCGAGGTGCGCGCGCAGCCGCTGCACCACCGGACCGGTGTACTCGACCATGAGCAGCATCGCGAAGGCGCCGAAGGACGCGAACGTCGCCATCGGCACCGAGTGCACGACCTGCGTGCACAGGGCGAAGAGCGCGGGCATCACGAGGGCGGTACGCCCCGCCCGCCGCGTCGCGGCCAGGGCGGGGTCGTGCTGACGCAGCCATTGCAGCATGAGCACAGTATCGGCCCTTTTCCGCCCGCCCGTTAGGCCGCCCCGAATGTGAACCAGTGGATGTTCACGAAATCGGCGGCCTGTCCGCTGGAAAAGACCAGGTAGACGGTGTGCTTGCCGGTCACCGTGCTGATGTTCGCGGGCACCGTCTCCCAGCTCTGCCAGCCGCCGGTGCTGGCGATGGCGAAGCTGCCGACCGGGCTCGCCGTGGGACTGTCGACGGCCACCTCGACGAGTCCGCTGATCCCGGCGGCCGCGCCGGAGGCGACCCGCGCGACGAACTGGGCGGCGCCGGCCGAGCCGAAGTCGACGTCGTCGTAGGCGAGCCAGCAGCCGTTCGCGATCCAGCCGACGTCCTGGCCGCCGCCGGTGTCCGTGGTCGTCTCGGTCTGCGTGCCGTTGTGCGCGCTGTACGAGGCGGCCTGGATCGTCGAGTACGCGCTCACCGTGCTGCCGGAGGAGCCGCCGGTGGCCGTCGCGGAGGCCGAGGCGGACGGGGTCGATCCGGCGGTGGCCGTGCCGCCGCCGACCGCGATCGTCAGCAGCGTCGGGTTGCCGTCGGACACGAAGCCGGACTGGTCCACGCCCCCGTTCGGCGTCACGTCGTCGTAGGGGAAGGCGTAGCCGCGGCCGTCCAGGTTGGCCGCGTGCACGATCCGCGCGTAGTGGTTGGTGACCGAGTTCTGATAGTAGTTCGCCGGGTTCTCGCCGTCCGGCTGGTCGGTGTCGGTCAGCAGCGTGGTGCGGTTGAACGCGGCGCTGATCCGGGCGACGAGCGGGCCGCGCTCGCCGGAGGTGTCGGCGAACGGTCCGGTGCTGCAGCTGAAGATGTCGGCGGCGGACGGCTGGGCGAAGCCGCTGACGCCGGAGAAGTTCAGGTCGCCGCCGGACACCGTGCCGGTCACGCTGCCCCACGTGGAGGTCTGCGTGTCCACGGTCAGCGACTGGCTCGCGTACTTCGACCAGACCTCGTTCACGTACGGCTGGAAGTAGCCGGAGAAGAGCGAGGAGTTGCGCACGATCCCGTTGTTGGGGCTCAGCGCCCGCAGGTTCGCCCCGCCGGAGGTCACCACGAGCTGGTCCCAGCCCGCGCCGTCGGCGGCGTGCTGCGCCTGGAGGTTGGCGCAGACCGTGTCGAGGCCGCTCGCCGACATGCCGCTCACGTGCTGCACCTGGCCGGAGGCGTTGGTCAGGGAGAGCGAGATCGGCAGGGAGACGAAGTCGACGTAGCTGATGTTGGCGTAGATCTGCGAGGCGTTGTAGGTGAACTCGCAGAAGTCCCAGCGGATGTTGATGTTCGGGTCGGAGGAGTTGC
The DNA here is from genome assembly GCA_035493475.1 of Actinospica sp. Classification (GTDB taxonomy): domain Bacteria; phylum Actinomycetota; class Actinomycetes; order Streptomycetales; family Catenulisporaceae; genus Actinospica. Next base: position 214 of record DATJIF010000170.1, on the reverse strand, counting down.
TGACGGAGGGCTCGACCAGGCCGGGGCCGGGGTTGAGCAGGAAGGTGATGGGGGAGCCGACGGAGAACCAGATCCGGCCGCCGGCGATCTGCGGGATGGTGATCGTGGTGGTCGAGCCGGGGGCGCCGAGCGGGATCGCGCAGTTGGCGCCGAGCGGGGCGCCGGTGCTGCTGGGCGATGCGGGGTAGTAGACGGTGTGCCCGTCCGCCTCCAG
>DATJIF010000169.1:0-52129 GCA_035493475.1 Actinospica sp. | reverse complement strand
TCGCGCGGCGTGGTCACCGCCGCGCGAGCCGCGGGGCCGGGGAGACGAGAGGGCGTCGGGCTGCGCGTCCATGCTCGGCTTCCACAGGGGCAGCAGCTCCAGTCCGCCGGACCCGACCGGCTCTCCCGCCCGGTACCAGGGTCCGGCTGGCGCCTTAGCCGGTGGCGCGGTCCTCGGCGGGAAGGTGGGTCAGGACGGCGCGGACCTGGTCGTCGGTCAGCCCGACGGTGCGCCCGGTCATGGGGCGGGCGCCGACGACCAGGGCGGGACCGTGGCACAGCAGGCGGTCGGGGTCGAAGGCCGCGGCCAGGTCGGTGGCGGCGGCGTTGACCGGTTGGCGCAGGAAGGCGTCCTGCTGGACGTACAGGTCCAGGCGGTCGGTGAGGTAGACGACGCCGACCTTGTCGTAGGCGAGGTGGTCGCAGATGGACGGCAGCGCGTCCTGGGCCAGGTCGAGGACGACCTGCCGGACGGCGCCGTCCTGACCGATCAGGACGGCGGAGGTCGGGGCGGCGGACATGACGAGCTCCTTCAGTGTGCGGGTAGGGCCGGGGCGGGCCGCCGTCCTGGGCGGCCCGCCCCGGTGCGGGGGTCAGGCGGCGGCCAGCAGCCGCACGAGGTCGGTGACGGCGTCGGCGGCGAAAGTGCGGTGGGCGAAGGCCAGTTGCTCGAATGCGGCGCGGTGGCGACGCAGCCGCTCGGCGTGCTGCGGGAGACTGCGGCGGGCCAGGCGGCGGGAGTAGCGGGAGCGGTAGACCGCCTCGCTGTAGGCGTGGCCCCACAGGTCCACCGCGATCTCGTACTGCGCGCGCAGCTGCCGGTTGGCGCCGTGGCGGCAGGTGCACTCGGCGGTGAAGCGCAGGGCGGAGGCGAGGTGGTGCACCGCCACGTTCAGGTCGTCGACGGAAGTCACGCTCTGCCCTGTCGGCGGCAGGATCGGCAGGTGCTCGCAGGGCATCAGTTCGCGGGCGAGCTGGTCCACCGCGCGCAGGTGCTCGGCGGCGGTGATCAGATGGGGCAGGGTGCGGCGGGTGTGGCGGGTGTCGGGCAGCGTGTCGATCATTGCGGAGTGCCTTTCGAAGGATGTGCGGGACCGGGGCGCCGGCCCCGGCCGCAGGTCACGGGTAGAGGAGTTCGAGCTGTTCCCAGTCGGCCGCCGGGGCGTGGCGGCGAAGGGCCGCGGCCAGGGAGGCGCGGGTGATCGAGCGGGGCGCGGCGGTCAACAGGGCTCCGGAGTCCTTGCCGACGGCGAGGTAGGCGTCATACAGCTCGCGGTAGCGGCGGGTCTCGGCGTCGCCGAGGTCGGCGCGGGTGGCCTGGTATTCACACTCGACGTCGAGCAACCGGGTCAGGGTGTCGATGTCGAGGACCGGACGGTCCTGGGGCGGGTCGGTTTCGGGCACGGAGGTCTTCCCGTCTCTCGCGCCCCGGGACTTCGCGGGGCGGGCGGTGCCGGTGGTCCCGGCGTGGACGGGCTGTGCCCACCGGAGGTCCGCGACGGGGGCAACCCCCCGAAGAGCGACGCAGGAGCGTGGGGGTTGCGGCCGGTGCGGGATTTCTGGTGCCCTCGGGCGATCACGCGGGCGCCGGCTCCCCTCCCGCCCCGAAACCCGGCGCACGCAGCGCGGCCAGGCCGCGCCCGACCTGCTCTCCAGGTCAGCGCTCCCGACCGGGCCATCACCCGGACGGCGTAGCCGACTCGGCATCCGGGCACGGCGCCGATCAAGCTTGCGAGCGGACCGAGCTGACGGGAGCGGGGATGACACGGGACGAACAGCGCGAACAGCGGCGCGCCCTGATCGCCGCGGTGCGCGCGCACCTGCCGTGGGCCCGCGTCGGCGCCGTCTGGGCGCTGGTGGGCTGGCCCGGGTTCTGCCTGGCGTTGACCGCCGTGTTGCTGCGCCGGCCCCGCCTGCTGCGCGGAAGCACCCGCGGGCAGATCGCCTGGGACCTCGCGCTCGTCATGCTGCTGCCGGGCACGCTGGCCGCCGTGGCGCTGTCGGCGGCGCTGCTCGGCTGGCCGGCCAACGTGCTGCTGCCCGCCGGGCTGCTCGCTCTGGACGCGGCGCTGATCACGGGCTCGGCCTCGGTGCGCGGTCGGGTGTGGGTCCTGGACGGCTGGCGCGCCGGAGTGCTGATCACCGCCGTGGAGCCGTGGGAGGGTCGGAGCAGGTTCGAGGCCGGGCAGTACTGGGCGCTGCCGCCGGGACGCGGCAACGGGCGGCGGCTGCGCCGGGAGGGATCGCGGCTGGCGGACCGCTTCGGCGCGGTGCTGGAGCTGGAGGCGATGAACCAGCACCTGGCCCACGGCCTCTACCGGCGCTCCGGATTCGAGATCGTCGCGGGACACGAGGAACACCGGCGCCCGACCATGCGCCGGGTACCCCGGCCCCCGGCCGGACCGCCCGCAGCCACCGGCGACGCGGCGCACGCAGGCAGGCGGTGACCGAAGGACGCGCCACCGCCTGCCCGGCGCCGGACTACTCCTGTGGGCGCGCGGGCAGCAGCTCGGCGAGCACGCGGGTGATGCCCTCGGCGTCGGTGCGCAGCAGCGGCCCGCGCTCGTGGGATCGGTAGGCGTAGAACGTGGCTCCGATCGCCGCAGCGACGGTGAACAGGTGGCGGGGGAAGTCGGCGCCGTCGACGTACGCGCTTCCCTGCTGCTCGCGCTGGGCCCGCTCGATGCGGCGCAGCACGCGCACCATCGACTCGACCTGGGCGAGTTCTACGCCGGTGGTCGGGTGGAACTCGTGGCGGGTGCCGTAGACCCGGCCGTCGCCGATGTATCCGGCCACGCGGAAGTCGGCGTACTGCTGGGCGTCATGGGAGGCGTGGTAGCCGCCGAAGGAGGGGTTGAAGATACGGCCGACGTCCTCGGGGTCGAGGGTGTCGGCGGCGGTGGCCAGGTAGACGGCGTTGCCGACGATCTGGGTGATCTCGTACTGGCGCTCGATGCCGATGCGGAAGCCCAGGACGCGCCTGCGCGAGGGGCGGCGGGTGGTGCTCACGGGTGTAGGTACTCCAAACGGGGAAGGGGCCGCCGGGCTCTGGTCCCGGCGGCCCACGCGGGTGGGAGAGAGCTGGGGTCAGGCGTGACGCAGGCGCAGGGCCAGGCGGGCGGCGAAGTAGCCGTAGTGGGCGGGGCGTGCTTCGCAGCGGTAGATCGCCAGGCACAGCGAGATCGCGAACGGGTCCTCGTCGTCGAGCACGTCGTCCGCCTCCAGGGCGGTGTCCAGCAGGCCGATGCCCAGCTCGCGCCGTGCGAGGGCGAGAGCGGCGTAGGCGGCGACGGTATACGCGACCCGGTGCTGCTCCGGAGTCTGGGAAGCGCGTCCGAGGGCGAGAGCGACGCCGAGCACACGGTGCGCGCCGGGCTCGTCGGCGCAGCGGGAGATCAGCAGCTCGCGGGTGATCGGCTGGTCGAGCGCGTCGAGCAGGTCCGCGCCCACATGGGTACGAGCGGTGCGGACGGCCGGGTCGGGTCCGAGCATGGCGGCCTCGACCAGGACGCGCGGGGACATGCGGGGGGCGGTCGGTGCCGGGATGGTGCGGGGGGCGTCGAGCAGGATCGTCATGGGGTTTTCCGTCCCGAAGGTCGCGGAGGTCGGGCTGTTCGGCCCGCTGGCGCGCCCCGGGCCGGTACACCGATCCCGGCCCCGGTCCAGGCTCGCGCGCAGCGCGACCGCGCAGCGGCCCCGGCCTTGACCGGATGGGACGGGCGGTGTGCTGAGCTGCGGGCGACAGCGAAGCCGGCCCGACCACGTCCGCTGCCGGGACGGCCCTCTCGGCGACCCGCTGAACGTCCGATCCGCGCTGCGCGCGCCCGGAAACCAGCAGCCGGGCGCGCGCGGCCGGGGTGCTGCTACGCGGGGTCGAGCAGCAGGCAGCGCACGGCGCCTTCGGCGTGGCGGTTCATGTGCTCGGGCACGTAGGGCAGTTGCGCGCCGGTGCCGCAGGCGTCGTTCAGCAGCAGCTGCACCTCGCGCAGGTCGCGCGGGTCGTAGTGGCGGCCGAACTCGGCGGCCAGCGGTGCGGGCAGCTCGGGCAGCTGCCCGTCGTCGTTCTCGCGGAAGTCGTAGACCACGGCGCCGTCGGCGCTCAGGGCGAGTTCGAGGTACCGGGCCTCATCGACGCTGTCGGCGCTGACGGTGACGTACGCGGCGGCCGGGTACATCGCGCGCAGCGCTCGGCTGAGCAGTCCGAAGACCTGATAGCCGAGGGTGTTCAGGTCTCGTTGCAGCGCGTCGAACCGGTCGGCGAGCGGGAGCTGGTCGGCAGTGGTGTTCACGGGTGTGCTCCTTAGTAGTGGGAAGAAGGGGAGCAGCGGCCGGGCGTCGGGCCCGGCCGCCGGGGACTGCGCCGTGTCTGCGGTCCAGACCGGCGGGGGGATCAGAAGGGCATGGGCTCGGTGGCCAGGTCGCGCGGGGTGTAGCGTGCGAAGGCGGCGGCCAGCCCCGGCAGGTCGGTCATGACGGAGGGGGCGGCCGGGTCCGGATCGAGCCGGTGCTTGACGAACCGCGCCCCGATCACCTCGCCGATGCGCACGACCAGCTCGGGAAAGTCGTGGCGGCCCGGCACGGGCAGCCCGGCGGCGGCCTGCTCGGCGAACGCCTCGTCGATCTCGCGCATCCGGCGGGCCATGACCTGCGCGCGGCAGGTGTCGATCACGAAGTGCAGCAGCCGGTAGCCGTGGCAGGCGTCGTAGAAGTGCTTGCCGTCGTAGCGGGCGGTGATATCGAATCCCTCCAGTTCCAGCGCGTTCACCGGGTGGTCGATCTGGTCCTGGCAGCAGGCGTGGAAGGTCAGGTCCGGGCGTTCCCCGGGCTCCAGGTGTACGGGGCGCACGTTGATCTCCGCGATCAGGTGCGTGACCTGGTGGCGCTCGACGCGCCGGATGAACAGGCCGGTCTCCAGCTCGCGGGCAACGGGTTCGGGGTCGTGCTCGTCGCGGTGCATGTCGCGGCTCCTTTGCGGGACGAAGGCCGGGCCGCTCGGCCCGGCCGGGACGGTCGGGGGCTGGGGCTCGCGCGGTCGGGCGCGCGGGCCCGGGTGCCGGGCCGCCGGTCGGCGGCCCGGCGGCGGGGTCACGCCTGCGGCAGCGGCTCGACGTAGAGGGTGTTGAGCTGGCGCAGCCGCGGGCCGGAGGCGGGCGGGGGGTTGAGGATCGGGCGGCCCTGGACGGTGACCCGGGTGCCGCGCTTGAGCTGGTCGAACATCACGTCGGCGACGGAGCCGCGGGCGGCGGTGCACTCGATGTGGACGGTGCGCTTGACGGCGGGGGCGCCGGGGGCCGGGGAGGAGGTCATCTCGGTGGCCAGGGTGAAGTAGGCCAGGCCCCCGCCGCCGGGGATGTCGCGAAAGCGCGTGTCGGCGGAGACGGTGCCGGTCAGGGTGACGGGAAGGGTCGCGGGCATCGCAGTGGTCCTTGTCTGTCTCGGGCCGCCGGTGCGGCCCCCGTGGGGTTGGCAGACCTGGTCAAAGCTCGACCGGGCGGCGGGTGGGCAAGGCTCGGCGCAGCCGACCGCGAAGCGGCTTGGCCTTGACGCGCGCCGCCCGGGGGTGCTGACCTGCTCGGGCGGGCAACCTCCGGGGACGCGGAAGGCGGCGAGGCAGCAGGACCGTAGATGCCGCGGCCCTGCGGAACCCGACCGGCCCGGACCGACGACCAGCTTTCGCGCCCCCGGCGCTCGGGGCGGCCTACCACCCGGCCGCCGCTGACCGAACCCCGGCACTCCAGCCCCCGCGCGCACCGGCCCATCGGGTCACCACGCGCGGCCCGGCTGGCGCGATGCGACCAGCCCGCGCGGCCCCGCACCGGCCCAGCCGGTCGATACCCCCGCCCCGAACGGCACGGCTGCCCAGGTCAACCCTGTCGAGCCCGCCCGCAGCGTGACCCGCCCGGGAGGCAACGGCCCCGGCACCGAGGCCGCGACCACCGCCGAGGCGACCAGGCCGGCGCACCACCCGGCGCCGCGCAGTTGTCATCAGTGCGGCATGGATATGAACCGCTTGCCGAAACGGACTCCGCCGTGTGAAGGTGATAGCCGGTCGAAATGATGAAAAGGCGGGGAAGGTGGACATAGACACCGAGGAGCGGCACGTCCCGTGGACGGCGGCGGCAGCCGGGCGGCTGGACCGCCTCGCGCAGGCCGTGCCCGTGATCGCGCGAGAGCCGGTGGCCGAGCACCTGCTTGCACGCATGAGCGGGTTCGTCGGCGTCGAGCCGCTAAGCACAGAGCAGGTCGCGGCGCTGCGCCACAGGCCCGCCGACGAGGTCGACGTGCGGCACCTGACCGGGATGACCTGGGTGTACCAGCTGGACGCGGACCACCTGTGGGACGAGCGGCGCGCGGGCGAGATGGACGCGGAGCTGGAGGCGATGGCGGAGCTGCACCGGCGCGGCATGGTGCTTTATCCGTGCACCCGGTGGGGTCGCCCGCCGCGTCCGAGCGCGCTGCTGCACATGGTGGACAACGCCCGCGACTTCGACGGCTTCCCGGAATTCGACGAGGATTGGCCCGGCCCGCGGCCCCGCCGCCGGTGGGCGCACGCGGCCGGAAGGCTGCTGCGGCGGCGCACGGCACCCGCGCACGCGGCGTAACGGGAACGGCGCTCTCGCCGCCCGGCCGGCGGGAGTCTGCCGGACGTTGCTCCGGTGAGGCGGTTGACGCCGGTCAGCGGCAATTCCGATATCCAGCCGGTGAATAGTCGCGGCCTTCTCGATCGACCCGGGCTGGCCCTCTTGGTGATAACCAGCCTGATACGCGCCTTCTTCACCGGGTTCGATATCGCACGCGGCCACGGGGTGGTCCTGGTTCGAGTGCGCGGCGACCGCGGTGGGCCTGGCCGTGGCCGTGCTGCTCACGCGCGCAGTCCGGCCGTGCTTCGCCGAACGGGGCGACCACGTCGGCGCCGCCCCGGCGCTGAGGGTGATATCTGGACTATCCCGCTTGAGCCCTACGGCTGGACAAGGGCGTGATGGCCGTGGCGTTCGTGCTGCTGTTCGCGAGCGTCGCCTTCACTCTCACCGTGCCGGGGTACCAGCGCCGAACTGGAGTGGCGTCCGTGAGCACGAAGAACCGGCTCGGCGGGGCCGTGGCGGTGGTCTGCTGGAAAAACGGGCGCATTGGCGGGCGAGCCGTCTTACGATGAATGTTCGCGCCATTTCCCCCCGTGGCGCTGTGCTCTCCGCGCATCCTCCCCCCTCCGCGCGGATCGAGCCGCCTCGGCCCCGCGCTTCCCCCCGTGCGCGGGGCCGTCGGCTGCGCGGGTGTCGGCTACGTGAGCGCAACGGTGCCCATCCCGGAGCGGGTCACGAGCGAGGGCGGGTCGATCTGCTCGAAGCCGCGCCAGGCTACGGCGTAGTAGGCGGTCTCGGCCCCGGCCCTGGTCACCGCGACCGCGTCACCCACCATCGGCCCCCGATTCCCACGCTCGCGGTAGGCCAGCGCCCGCGGGTCGGGCTCCTCCGGCCGCTCGACGTCGTCCGGGGCGTGGCCGACGTCCAGCAGCATGAACACCTGCTCGCACAGCGTCGAGTCCTCCAGGTCGCCGGGCTCGACGGTGGTGGTGAACACGACGGCCATCGGATGACCCGGCTCGTAGCGCCACACGGGCCTGCCCTCGGCCATGGACAGGTTGTGCAGGGCGTCCAGGCGCACGGCGCCGTCCGGGACGGGCTCGGTGCACGCGCGCTCGGTGCCGGGGACGAGGAAGGGGAGGGACATCGGGAAGGCTCCTGCGGGTGCGGGACCGGCGGCCGGTCCGGGTCGTGGGGACGGGCCGCCGATCAGCACACGGGCACGCCGGCCCGGGGCCAGGATCGGCGAAGCCGACCGCGCCAGCGGCCTCGTCCTTGCCCGGGACGGCGCGTGTGCTGCGCTGGCCCCTGCCGCACGACGGGCACAGAGCCGCCGGGCGGCATCGCAGCGCGCCGAGGACGCCGCAGCAAGACGGGCGCCGCCGATATCCGCGCGCGACGCGCTCTCGCGGCTTAGGACCCTGTCGTCGTATCGGGCAGGTCGCTGCGCACCCGCTTGACCTTCGTGATCGCCGCGACCGCCTGCGGGCCCGGGTGGGAGAGCTGCGCCACGCCGTGTTCGGCGGCCTGCGCGCCCGAGGCGAACAGGGCGATCGGCGAGACGTAGTCCCTGACCGCTGTCGCGACCTCGGCCGTCATCGTCCCGTCGCGCACCGCGATGCGCAGCGCAGCCAACTCATCGCCATCGTGGCACCCCGCCCAGCCCGCGCAGACGCGACTGTGCGGCGCGTCCCGGTCGAGCTGGTGGCAGCGGAACACCTTCAGCGGCTGGAAACCGGTCGGCCGGTCGTACTCCGCAAGCTTGCGGTACTCCGATTCGGCCCACACCCCGGACGGAGCGTCCCGGCGGTAGGGGCACGAGTCGCAAGGACGCGGCGCCGGCGGCTCGAACTGCTGCATCCGCCGATTATCGCGCCTTCGCATCCGGCGGTCCGTGCCAGGGCTCGAACAGTGGCGGCGCGGCTCGATCCCCAAGCCGCGCCGGGAAGGCACCGTCAGGCACGCTCGATCCGCGTGCCGTTGCGGGGGCCGAGCGTGATGCGGTAGTCCGGGTAGTCGAACGGGATGCCGATGCCCTCGAACTCGCGTGCCGAATCCACCATCTCCTGCTCGCCGTGCACGCGGTACAGGTCCGCGTACGGCACGTCGTGGTAGGAGGCGCAGCGGGCCCGGTCGACCAGGTCCCGGGCGGCGTCGCGCAGCGAGTCGTACTCGTAGAGCTCGGCGCGGCACCAGCCGGGCAAAGTCACATAGCCCAGGTAGCGGGGCAGGTCGGTAGTGGTGGTGGACATCGCAGGGCCTTTCATCGGGGGGTCGGTGACGTCGCGGTCGCCACCGGCCGGCGCCCGGCAGGGTCAAGGCCCCGGCCGCCCGCAAAAGGCCCTGGCCCGGCCTTGACCCGGCCGAAGGCGGCAGGTAGACCGCCAGCGGCGCACCGCACCCGCACGTGCCGGCCCGGGGATGGACGCGACGGGCTCGCCTCGGGCGCGCGGGGCCCGGCCTCCGACCGGCCGAGGGGCTGCCGCGCGGCGGGAACCCGCCGCGCGGCGCCCCGGCCGCTACGCCGCGTCGGTCTCAGCCGGCTGATTGAGCGCGGCCTCGTGGACGAGGTCGGTCATCTCCTGGCGGGACAGGCGCCCGCTGACCTCGTTGTAGGGGCGGGTCCAGGGCCACAGGAACGTCGGGTCGTCGCGGCGCAGCACCGTCCGGGACCAGTTGTTGACGTACGGGACGGTCAGGGACTTGGCGTTGACCCGGATGATCTCGTTCCAGTGGTTGCCGATCCGGGCGAAGTCGCCCTTCTTAAAGTCCTCGCGCGACCAGATCTTAACTCCGGCCTTCTCCTTCTCGGCGATGCGCGCGCGCCAGTGCTCCAGTTGCTCGCGCACCGCGGCCAGGCGCCGGTTGATCTCCGCGACCTTCTCGGGGGTCTCGGTGCTCCAGCCGCCGGAGTTGTGTCCGGTCTCCAGGGTGCGCACCCAGTACCGCTCGTCGGCCTCCAGCTTCTCGATGCGCCGCAGCGTCGTGCCGGTGCTCTCGCGTCGCTGCTGGTGGGAGGTGACGGCCGTGGACCTGTCGCTCCAGCGCGCGGCCTTGTCCGCCTCTTCGAAGGACTTCTCCAGATGGCCCAGCGCGCGGTTGCGGTAGGCCCGGTCCCGCTTCTCGGAGTGGTGCCCGATCAGGATCGGCTGGCCCAGCGGGATCACGTCGAGCATCCCGTGTCCGGCGCGGGCGCGGGCATCGGAGCGGGTGGCGGCGTTGTCGGCGTATCCGGCGTAGCGCTCGGCGCGCTCCTCGGCCCGCTCGGCGCGCTCGGCCTCGGCCTCGGCGAACGGACGCACGGCGTCGTTGTCGATGGTGATCTCGACGCTGTGGCCGGCCTCGCGCAGCGCGGCGGCGGTGTGTTCGATCAGGCGGGCGTTCGCGGACTTGTCGCGTGAGTGCGGCAGGTACCACAGGCCCAGGGTGCGGCTGAAGCGGAAGCGGTTGGCCTTGAGTACCGGGCCGGCGGTGTCGCCGCGGCTGGTGCCGTCGGCGAGCGTGCCTTCGGCGGGCGTATGGGTCAGGGTGATAACAGACATCGAATCTCCAGGGTGAGAGGGAAGGGTGGGGAGTGCGCGGAAGGCGGCCGGGCCGCCTCCCGCGCGGTCGGGCGGGGTCAGGCGGCGTGCGCGAGGGCGCGGGTGTGCAGGGCCTCGGGCCCGCGGCCCAGCTCGGCCAGTGGGCGCAGGCGGCTGCCAGGGTCGTCGGCGCCGAACAGTGCGGTCAGTAGTTGGCGGGCGTGGTCCCAGTCGAGGGGCCAGGATCCGTCCGAGGCCAGGGAGACGTGCCGGGGGGCGAGGTGGGCGGCGCGCAGCAGGATCGCGGTGACGGCCAGGTCGTAGGGCAGGTGCCGGGTCTGGCACCAGTCCATCCGGAACGCCGCGCCGTCCTCGGTGTGCGCGGCGATCCCGGAGCCGGAGCCGGGGGCGAGCACGAAGTTCTCGCCGGTTTCCGGCCGGGTGCCGTTGACGGCGATGATCGCCTCGTTCAGCAGCGGCTCGCCGATGCCGGTCGGCCCGGCCAGCGGCACGCCGCGGTCGGCCAAGTGGGCGAGGATGTCGCGGCTGTCGGCGACCAGGCGCGGAAAGATCGCAGTGAACTGCGGGGAGTCGGGCTGATAAGCCCAGTAGTGCGTGTAGACCATGGGAACGGGTCCGTCTCGTTCGGGGCCGCTCGCGCGGCCCGCCGGGTGGTGACGGACCCTGGTCAATCGCGCCCGGCCCGGTTCGGGGCAAGGGCTCGGCGCAGCCGACCGCGATAGCGGCTTGGCCCTTGAGCGGGCCGGCCGGGTGTGATTCCCCTCGGGCGACACCACCCAGGGCCGCGCTTAACGCGGCCAGGTGAGACGGCTCTTCTGGGCTCGGCACGCGGCCGGGCCGGACACCTCTCGTCCGCGGCGCCATCGGCGTTCTTTCTCCGGCGGCGGTCGGCATCCGGTTCGGGCTCAACGGGTTCCGGCTGTGAAGCAGTCCTGCATTCCGGCGGCACGCATGCGGCGGCGGGCTGCCCGTGCCGGGACGCCGCTGCGGCGTATCAGTGATCCACATTGCTGTCGGCGCAGCGGTGCGCCAAAATGGGCGGCGGCCGGATCAGCGGCCGTTCCCGGGCGCGGTGCTACCCCGCGTAAGCGTCCGGGTCGAAGGGGCCCGGCTCGTCGCCCTATCTGATGCGCCATCCGACCCACGTGCACTGACCGGTCCGTTTACGGATGCTGAGGGGTAGCGGTGTCCGTGATGGGAGTCGTGGTCAGCATGGGTACGCGGAACAAGATCGCTGCCAGACGTCGGCAGGCATGTACGAACGAGCCGTACGAGACACTGAGGCGCCTATTCGACCGCGGTGCGCCGCGTCGCATGCCGACGGCGTTCGGCGCACAGGCGCTGCTGGAATCCATGGTGATGGAGTCTCTTGCCTCCGGTTCGTCCTGGGGGGCGCACCCGGCCGGAGTCGCCGGTGTCCGCATCGCGCCATCGGAGCTGGTAGTTCACCTGGGCGGGCACACCGTGCTCGATGACGGGACGACGGAGCCGATGACGGTATACGCCGCGAACCAACTGCTGCCCGTCGACGGCGGTGGCGAAAAGCACGGCGTCTTCGGGCTGCGCGCCAAGCCGCGGAGCAGGACCGATCTGTTGCTGGGTCTCGTCGGCACATCCGCTCGTGTCGTACTGGGCAGAGGGACACCAACTGGCCCATGCTGCTGGACCAGTGGCGAAGCCAGCTCGCCGAAGACGAGATGCCGCGCTGGCTTGGTTATCGTCCGCTGTGGAGCGAGCCAACACTCACCCGATGCGAGCGAGATCCCGCGTACGAGTCGGACCGCACGGTGCAGCACGACCGTGCCGCGCTCGGATCGGCGCTGCTACGCCGGATCGGCTGGTTCGAGCACTACAGCGCCGCGTACTCGACGAAAATCTGGGTCAGCCTCCGCGAGTGGTCACTGGAACTTGAATCGTCGTACGACGCGGCCCTGCCGCACAGCGTGCTGCTGGATGCGATGGCGGACCCCGTCTGGGGCATGGGGCTGACCGTCAGAAGGCAGGACTGCACGTGCGCCGCCGGCAGGCAGCTACACCCCCGGGGGACGAGTTGCACGTTCTTTCTCGGCGCGGACGCGCAGCCGACGTCCCTCAAGATCCGGTTCAAGGGCAGCGAGGTGGGCGAGCGGTCGGAGCGTCGAGCGGTGCTGGCCAGCATGGGTGCCGAGGAGGGTTGGCTGAATCGAGTCCTTCCAAGCCAGACGGACACGAAGCGAGCCGGCCGCCACGGCGACGACGCACGGGGGAATCGGTGAACTGGTGGGGCACCGTCTCTGTGTCGGTTATGGCCGTGTTCGGTGCTGCGAGCCTCGCGCTCACGCAGACCAGCGCACTATTAACTAAGGCCATTGGCGTCGTGAGGGCGTGGCGGCAACTGCGCGAAGAGTTGCGGCAGCGATGACTTCGCGCTGATCGTGACCGCATCGCCAGGACAGGCGGTCGGCCCCGTAACCAGCCGCATGCGTGGTGCGCTCCCTGGCACATTCGCCAGGGAGCGCACCGCACGCGGTCCTATCGCGCGAGGTGGTCGCGCACGCGCATGAGAGTGAAGCCGAGCAGGTTCAGCCCCGGCCACGCAGCGGGGTCGGCGGCGCGCGGGTCGCTCCCGCGCAGGCCGATGCCCCAGGTCCGGTCGTAGGGGCTGGCTTCGGCCAGCACGCGCGGCCCGGTCGCGGCCAGAAAGTCGCCCAGCTGCGGGTTCTGGTGGAACTTCGCGACGTTGCCGAGGAACACCGCGTTCTCGCGGTGCCGGGACCAGGTGGTCTCGTTGAAGCCGCGTACGCGCCGGCCGAGCCGCTTGGCCTCGGCGGGGCTCGCGGCCTGAAGGATCTGCTCCTCGGCGTCGGCGTCCTGGAAGACTCGCGCCTTGGCGCACATCATGAAGTGCTCGGCGCTCGGGTAGCCGATGCCCTCGACGGTGAAGGCGGCCGGGTACCACTGGCTCAGGCAGCTGGTGGCGACCCGGCCGTCCGGCTCGGGGCGGTGGCCCCAGAACAGCAGGAAGTCCGGGCGCTCGCCGCGCAGCATTGCGGCGGCCAGCTGCTCGCGCGTGCGCGCCTGGTGTGCGGGGACGAGCTCGGGATTGCGGGAGGCGGTGGACATGAAGAAGGGACTCCGTTCACAGGAAGGAAGGCGCCGCGGATCGGCGGCGGGCAGAGCGTGGTAGGCCGGGCCCCGGCGAGGGTCCGGCCGGGGCGGGTCACACGGCGCGCAGGTCGAGCACGGGCATCCACATGTGCTGCCCGTGCTGGGCGCATAGCGCGTCGGGCAGGTCGGAAAGCTCCGCGCCGCTGTCGGCCGCGCAGATCAGGTAGGTGCGGATGCTCTCGGGGACGCGGTAGTCGATGTGTTCCCAGTCGAGGTCGAACGAGCCGGGAAGCTGCGGCAGCTGCTCGTCGGCGGTGAACCGGTGCTGGATGGCGCCGTGCTCGTCGAGTGTGGCCAGCAGGCGCAGGGCGGTGTCGTTGTCGCCGGGCTCGTCTCCGTCGAGCCAGATGTAGGCGGCGTCGGGGAACATCGCGGCCAGGGTGCGCGCGGCCAGCGCGATCACCTCGTCGGCCTGCTCCTGGAGGTGCTGTTCGGCCTGGTGGAAGGCGTGGATGGTGTGGGGCATGGAGGTTTCCTGATCGACGGGGCCCGGGGCGGGCCGCGGTGGTTTGCGACGCCGGTCGCCCACCGGGGCCGGCCCGGCGGCGTTGCGGTGGAGCGCCCGAGCGCAGCGAGGCCGAACGACCGCACGGGCGCCGGCCGGACCTGGTAGACCCGGGTCGGCGCGAAACCGGCACCGCGCCGCCCACGGCGCGCGAGGGATTGATCCACCGTGGGCCGCGAAGGCGCCGGGCCGCTGTGCCCGCGCACATCCATTACTCGAACTGTCGTTCGATATGGTGGCGGTGTGTCGCACTCTCTGCGGTTCGGTCCGCACCCACCGGACCTGGAGCTGTCCTTGGAGCCGCAGCCCAAGGACAGCTACGCGCGTGCGGCCAGCCACGACTTCGCGATCGTCAGGGCCCGGATCGGAGGGCGGTGGAGGCTGGGCGTGCTGCGGGAGTGGAAGCAGATCAGGAAGGACGGGTTGATCATCCGCATCGAGTACGGCGGCGAGAAGAACAACGGCCCGGTGTGCCAGTGGTTCAAGTACCGGGCGGAGAGCCTGGACCCATTGGCGGTCAACCCGGAAACCGGCGCGGTGGCGCTGGTGCCGCCGCACCTGCGCGGGTGAGGGCCGATGGTACTTACGCCTCGCGCCGTTGCCGCCTTCGCCGCTGCGATCATCCGCGCTGCCCGGATACGGTGTTGTCAGTGGCGCGGGAGAGCATGGGCCTATGTCAGCGTTTTGGATCGGTGTATGGGCGTCGGTGATCGGCGCCGTGGTGGGCTCAGGGCTCATCGGCGGCGTGGTCGTGTTCTGGCAGACACGGGCCACGAACCGTGCCGCAGAGGTGCAGGCCGCGCTGCTGCGTTCGTCGGCTGAAGCTCGGGCGGTGGTCGCGCAGAACAGGACGGCGGCCTACCAGTTTCACCTAGTGATCGCAGAGCTGTTGGAAGCACTGGAAACCGTGCGGACGTCGGTCCTGCGGCAACTGCGGGAGCCGCAAGCCGAGCCGGCTCTACCTCGGTGATCGAGACGCTAGGCGGCATCAAGCGGCGGGCTTATGTTGTCCGGCTCAGGTGGTCAGGCGGGCGAGAGAGGGTGTGTCGACTGCTGGTCGGGGCGGTTCTGCGCGAGGGCCAGGGCCCAGCTTAGGTGCGGATGTGCGTGGCGGTGGCCTCGTCGGTGCGGGCGCCGGTGAGGCCGGCCCTACTCATCGGCGCCCGTCGCTCAGTCCTCCCCAAGTGCGATCAGCAGCGGCAGGTCGCGCGGACCGGTGGCGTAGCGGGCACGTGCGGTGCGCTCGGTGACGCCGAGCGAGACGGCCACCGCTGTGAGTCCGGGGCCGGCGTACAGGTCGTAGGTGATCGCCTGCTCGGTCACGGCGTCGAGCAGGGCGCGCAGTTCGACTACCGCCGAGGTGTAGCCGCCGGTCGGCGGCTCGCCGGTGAGCGCGACGGCCGCGGTGGTTAAGGCGCGCACGCCAGCGCGTACACGCTCGGCCAGGTGTTCGGCGAGCGCGTCGGCCGGGTTGAACGGGGCTGGGTTCGCAGACAAGCAGGCTCCTGAGATCGTGAGAAGAAGGGGTGGTCTGGCCGGAGGGCGTCCGGCCAGACCGGTTCAAGCGCGTGGAGCGGACCCGACGAGGTCGGCGGTGCGGTCGGCTTCGTCGCACAGCTGCTCGGGGTGCGCCGGATCAACCTGAACGGCCAGGCGGGCGCTGAGCGCGGTGCGCTCGCGCAATCGCCGGTTAAGCTCCGTGGCCTTGTTCGTGCCGATGTTCAGTCCCTCGCGCAGCGCGTCCCGGGTGATCGCCCGACCGTGCGCGGCGCGGTATGCGGCGTCCAGGCGCAGCGCACCGGC
Organism: Actinospica sp.; assembly: GCA_035493475.1. Classification (GTDB taxonomy): domain Bacteria; phylum Actinomycetota; class Actinomycetes; order Streptomycetales; family Catenulisporaceae; genus Actinospica. The sequence goes on along the minus strand of DATJIF010000169.1, from coordinate 36,552 downwards.
CCACAGCTCCGCTTCAGGTCGCCCGGATACCGGGCGGGCCTCGTCAGGTGCGGCCTGCTCGGGCGCGGCGTCGAGCTGGGCGGCGTCGGCCGGCTGCTCGTCCTCGGCGGAAGCGTCCGACTCGGCTGAGACCGGTGCGGCTTGCCGCTGCGGCCGGACGACCTCGGCCGACGCTGCGGCGTCGGTGTGGGTGGCGGCGGGGCGGGTGTGGATCTGGCGCAGCAGCCATGGGCCGGTGTCGGCCCAGCAGATCAGCAGGATCGGGCCGATCGCCTCGACGGCGGCGGTGCCGTACTGCCCGTGGGTGATCGCCTCGGCGGTGTTCAGCGCGAGGGTGAGCAGGCCGCAGAAGGTCAGCAGGCGGCGCGGCTTGGTCAGCTGCTCGCCGTCGTAGCCGAGGGAGGCCAGGTGGCGTACGCCGAGCAGCAGCCCGATGACGCTCAGATCGACGCTCGGGCCGATCAGCCACGCGATCCAGCCCTCGATGCCCAGACTGACGCAAAGCCGGTGGGCGTTGCCGAAGCAGAACGCGAAGCACATCCCGGAGATCAGCAGGGTGATGGCGGTGATGGTGGCCCGGGTCGGCCCCGCACCGGGCGGGGCCGAGGGGCCGGGGGCGGCCGGGTTCATCAGGCGCCGATCAGCTCGCGCAGGTACTCGTCCTCGTCGAGCCCTTCTTCGTCGACCTCGTCTTCGTGGTAGCCAACGCCTCGCTCGACGGTGTGTTCGGCGTCGGCGCCGATGGCGTCGAGCAGGTGCATCAGGTCACAGATCAGGTCTCCGGCCATCTCCTCGACTCCGTCCACGCAGGCGCCGTTGTGCGGGCCGATCTGCCGGGTGCGAAGTCCGAAGGTGCGCAACGCCTCGGCGGCCCACGCGGCGCGGTCGAGGTTGTCCGGGTAGCCGTCGGACAGGTCGGGCTGGTACTCGTCGAGATCCACGGGCTTGTTCGGGCGGCCCGGGGCGTGCAGTGCGGTGCGCAGGCCGGCCAGGACCGGGCGGGTGGTCTGATCGATGCTCTCGGCCGGGACCTTGTCGGCCAGGGCCTCGGTAACAGCGCGCTCCAGGCTGACCACTGCGGCCCGCACGCGGTGCAGGTGCGCGACTTCGTCCTTGAGAAGGTCCCGGGCGGGCGCCTGGATCTGCGGTCGCAGGGTGCTGTGGTCGATGACCTGGATGTGGACGGGTGGCTGCGCGCTGGTGCGCAGTGCGGGCTGGTTCATGGCGGTCGGTCTCCTGTGCTGGTGAGGTGTGTGGGGCCCGTCCGGGCGGGATGCCGCCCGCCCGGACGGGCAGTTCAAGGGGCTTAGTGCGTGGATCTGGACTGTGGGTCACCACATCCGCTCGGTCTCCAGCCGTACGGCCAGGTGGTGAGGGCGGTGTCCGGTGCGGCAGAACTCGTCGCTCAGGACGCAGCAGGTCGCGCACCGGCCGGCGTGCCGGTCGTAGAGCCCTGCGGACAGCCGTTCCAGGCGGAGCCGGGATGCGGTCGTGACGCGGGCGAGCGCGGTGGTGAGGGTGGCCACGGGGGTTGTCGGTGCGGGGTGGGCCCGGGGCCGCGCCGGGTGTCCGGCGCGGCCCGGCGGGTCACGCCCCGGCGGTGGCCCAGGAGTCGGCGCCCTGGTTGGCGTACTCCGCGCCCGCGCGCTGGTTCTTGGTCGGCTTTGCCTGGGCGTTGCGCAGGCTCGGGCCGATCTCCTCGACTTCGAGTTCGATCACGGTGCGCTTCTCGCCGTCCCTGGTGGTGTAGGAGCGCTGGCGCAGCTTGCCGGTGACCATGACGCCAGCGCCCTTGGTCAGGCTCTCGGCGATGTTCTCGGCCCCGCTGTTCTTCCAGGCGAAGCAGTTCATGAACAGCGTGGAGCCGTCCTTCCACTCGCTGGTGGACCGGTCGTAGACGCGGTCGGTGCTGGCGACGGTGAAGTTGGCGACGCTGGTGCCGCTGGGGGTGAAGCGCAGTTCCGGGTCGTTGGTGAGGTTGCCGGAGATCGTGGTGGTGTTCAGGGGCATGACGTGCTCTTTTCCGTGAGATTCCGCCCCGGGGGTGGGGCGCAGCCGGGGGATCCGGCTGGGTCGTGGTGACGGGCCACGGGAATAGCCCGCGGGCTGGGTCCGGGGCAGGGGCTCGCGCGCAGCGCGACCGGCGTGCCGGCTTGGCCTTTGCGCCGGGCCGGGTCCGTGGGCTCCGCTGGGCGAGGAACCACCGACCGGAACACACCGGTAGCTGCGCCCTCGCCGGGGCGATCACGGAAAAAGAGCCTTCACGCCGCGCACCCCGGGCCCCGCACCTTCCGCCGGCCGGGCCGAGCGGAAGCCGCACAGAGAGACTTCGTCTCACCCGCCGTTCCCGGCCGCAGACGGCTCGGTCATGGCGTGTTGCGGAGAGGGGCTACGTCGTGCTCCCGCTGCCGCCTCCAGGACGGCGGGCTCGGCAGTCGCGGCGAGCGGGCGCGGTGCGGGGTGCCGGTAGACTCGATGGCGCTTCGATCGCCGAACGACGCCGCTGGTGAGCGTGTGTGGGACGCGGTCGGGCAGGCGGCCGGCCGGTCCTTATGCCAAAGGCTTGTCGCCCCGTACGCGGGGCGAGCCGGCCGGCCACCGTACCTCCTCCTGCGCCCGTCACGGCGCCGAGCCCGCCGAGCGTCCCGGGGTCCGGTGGGCCTTGGCCGCCTGGTCGGCGTAGCGCGCGGCGGCGATCAAGCTGGTGCGCGCCTGGCGGAACTCGGCGGCCACCCGCCCCGGCGGCGCGGTGGTGCCGGTCACCAGCAGCATCCGGGCGGCGGCGGACACGGCCTGCACGATCGCGGAGGTCGCCGGGTCGAGTGAGGTGGACAGCCCCGGCGGGTGGATCAAGGCGCTGTAGACGTTCAGGCGGAAGGCCATGCCCAAACGGGGATTGCCGTAGAAGAGCATGCCCACTCCGGTGCTGTAGCCGGTCGCGGCGGCCGGCTGGTACTGCTCGCCGGGGGCGTACAGGTCCGCCCTGGCGGCCAGGGTGTCGATCGCGGCGCTGATCAGCCCGGAGTACCAGGCGATCAGGGCGCCGGGCGGCAGGTTCGGGGCGGGCTGGTCCGGCGGCAGGATCAGCATGCTGGTGCACGCGGCCCGCAGGCCGTGCAGGATCTGCGCCTGGCCTTCGGTCGGTTCGGGCTGCTCGTAGTCGGGGTTCGGGTCGGTCACACGGTTCCTTCGCTGTGGTGGGTGTCGGGTGGTTGATCTGTCGGGGTGCGCAGGCGGCGTCAGTCGTAGTCCGGGATCGGCAGGGTGCGCCACCGTTCGCCGGTCCACACCTGCCAGGTGGCGGACACCACGGCGTGGGTCGGGCGCGGTGAGAGCTGGCGGGCCAGGGCCGTGAGTTCGGCGTGGGTGCGCGGTCGGTGGTCGACCTCGGCCCAGCCGGTGATCCGCCCGGCGGTGACCTGCCTCGCGTAGGTGCCGGTGTGGCCCCGCACGTCGCGCACGATCGCGGCGCACTCGAACTCCTCGACCAGCAGTTCCATCACCGACTCGGCGTCCAGGGCCCGCCCGTCGCGCCGACAATTGGAGGCGAAGGCGGCGAAGTCCTCGCCGGTGAACTCCGGCTCCTCCCCGCCGGGGACGAACTCGCTTTCCTGGCCGTTGCCCGCGTTCTCGATCGTGCCCAGGTGCCGATCGCCGAGCCGCACGTGCGCGACCCAGCACAGGCCCCGGGCCATGGCCAGTTCGCTCACGGCCACCACCCGCGGGGCGTCGTCCGGAACGAGCAGGCCGGTGTGGGGAAGCAGGGGCATGACGTACTCCAATCGTTGAGAAAAGGGTGAAACAGGGGATTGATCAGGCGGCGGGGTCGAACGGGAAGGCGCGGTGCTCCGTCTCGGCCTGCCACTGGCCGAAGGTCCGATCGCCCTGGCGTCGCCTGAGCTTGGGGATGTTGTTGCTGGCCATCCCGACCGGCGCCGGGCCGTCCACGGCCAGCAGGTCCGAGGCGGCTTGCGAATGGAACGGCGAGTGTTCCAGCGCCGATTCGCTCGGGAACACGTCGGCCACCCGGTCCCCGGGCGAGAGCAGGACGTCCTGCTTCCCGCCGAGCGAGTAGACCCACTTCAGGTTCGGCGGCGGCGCCGGTTCGACCACGTCCCGAAACAGCCGCACCTCCTTGGTGTACGTGTAGAATCCGACGTGCGGGCTCGCGGCGATCACGGTCAGCCAGGCGTCCAGGTAGGACGGACTGTAGAAATCTCCGCCATCGTGTATTCGTACCCGTATACCGGTGGCGAACCTGGGGTGGGACAGCTCCCGGATCATCGCGTCGCGCCAGCCGTCCAGGTCCTCGATCGTGTAGCGCAGGTTCACCAGGTGCCGCGCTCGCACCGAGGGGATCTTGTACGTGCCCTCCCTCGCATAGCATGCCAAGGCACAGATACCAGCGGCTGGACATGTTCGTACCGTGCTGCCGTCCGGCAGGCGCGCGGCCAGCGCGGGCAGCGTCCAGGTCCAGATCCCGTCCCGGCGAAGGTCCCGGTTGCCGTTGGTCAGCAGCCGGGCCGGCCACCGCGCCGCGCGCACCTGCTCACCGGTCATCGCCGCGCTCCGCCCGTACCGTGCTCACCCGCGCCCAGTGCTTGTCGAACGCCGTCAGCTGCTTGTCCACCGCGCCGACCGGCGCGAGGGCGTACAGCTTCTCCGTGGTCGGGTACGCCTGGCCCCGGGCCAGCACCAGTGCGCGGGCGATCCCGTCCTCGTCGAACGCCACGCGCCCGCCCGCCTCGGCGGCGCGCTCGGCCAGCTCGGCGGTCATCGCGGCCCGCGAACCGCTGGCCAGGCCCTTGACCGAGCGCCAGACCGGGCCCTTGACGTGCGGGCCGTCCTTGCCCGCGTGCAGCACCCGGCGGACCTCGTACACGGCGAAACGGCTGGTCTCCAGCCGTGCCCGGTAGCGCTGCTGGGCGCCGGTCAGCGCGTGCTCGCGCACCAGCTGGTGCGCCGAGGTCGTGCCGTACAGCCGCATCCGCTCGTTGAGCGCGAGGGCGGTGTGCTCCATGAACAACACCTCGGCGCCCACGTCCGGCTCCGCCCGCCAGCGCGCGATCAGGTCCGGCAGATTCGCCCGGTTGAACCCGAAACAGCACCCCCCGCAGCACGAGCGCAGCCACCGCTCACCGGTCAGGGCTTGGACATAGGCGTCGCAACGCGCCCTATCCCAACCCCAAGAAACCAAAGGGTAGACAGGGTAGCGCAGGGCGGAGGCGCGCTCCATGTCCTTCGCAACCCTCTTACGCTCCTCGGCTGCGTAGCCCACGACGTGGTTGACCGGCTGGTCGCCGTACTCGTCGGCCGCCCACCAGTCCAGCGGCTCGGCCTTAGAACGGATCGAGCACAGATGCGAGGAGAGCTGGGGCAGGGTTCCGGCGGCGGCGAACTCGTCCGAGAGCTTCCACGGCCCGCGCATGATCATCCGGCGGGGGCTGCGCGAGTCGTCGAGCACGACGTATCCGCCGGACTGGCTCGCGCGCGAGAGTTGGACCAGCCGGACGTTGTGCTCCCGCAGTCTTGGGAGTAAATGCCTTTCTGTCATGCGGCGGGTGTCGTCGTACTCGTCCCCGGTCATCGCGACCACGAGCGTCACGGTCTCCAGGTCGATCCCGTCCCGGCTCTCGGGCTCCTCCAACCACCGCAGGGCGATGGCGGCCGAGTTCAGGCCCAGGCCGTAGGAGAATTTCGTCTGACGCGGGACGGCGCCGACCCGCAGCGCGGGCGCGGTCATGGGCGTCCGCCGTCCGCCGCCCCGGCCGACTCCAGGGCGAACAGGTAGGCGTACGCCTCGTCGGCCTCTTCCTGGCCGAGGGCGGCGGGCTCTTCGGCGCTCCCGCCGGTGATCACTAGGGGGCCGCACACGGCGGCGGCCGGCGAGCGGAAGACGGCGCGGGCCACGGCGCTTGCTCGCGGGTTCGGCTCGCGCCCGCCGGCCAGGGCGTCGGCGTCGATCCACAGCAGCAGGCCGAGCCGGTCGGTGCCGGTGACCACGACACGGCTGGTGCCCAGCAGGGCCACCACGATCGGAAGCGCGATCGGCTGCGCGGGCCGGTACATCCGCGCCGGGCCGTCGCCCGGAAGAATCTCGAAGAACTGATACACGAAGCTTTCCTTGAAAAGGGGGAGGGCGGGGCCGTGCCCGGCGCGCAGCGCCGGGCACGGAACGAAACGAGGGAGAAAGCGCCGGGCGGCCCCGGACGGGCGGGGGCCCGGCGCGGGCCGCTATGCGGCCTCGGACTCCTCGACCTGCGCACCGGCCGGGCTGTTCGGCTCGTCCTCGTCCCGGAGGTCGTTTCCGTCCGCCTCGTCCTCGTCCGGCTCGCCTCCGTCCCGCCCGTCCTCGCCCCTGGGGTCGTCCTCGTCCTTGGCCGACTCGTCCCCGCCGCCCGCGCCGTCCTGCGCGTCCTGGCCGTCCTTCTTCTCGTCCTTGCCGTCCTGCGCGCCGGTCAGCGTCCCGGCCTGGCTGCCGGAAAGGTCGGCCGGGGTGTAGGTCTCATCGGCCACGATCGCCGCCTCGATCGGGGCGAGGTTGTGCCCGACCTCCCGGCAGAACTTCAGCCACACCCGGGCGTGCTTGCGGTCGGAACCGCTGTAGTCGTACGCGGACTGCGCCTGGTCGGTGCGCCAGGTGTCCTTGGTCACGGCCTTCTCGTACGCGGCGGCCACCACGGCGAAGTTGAGCATCATCAGGCGCCGGGGGCTCGCGGAGATGACGGCCTGCTCGAAGTCCTCGGGCTTGCTCGCGCCCATGCCGAGCAGATCGGCCTGGAGCTCGGCCCGCTTCATCGCGCTGGTGAACTTCCGCACCGGGTCCGGGGCGTTGAGCGACGCCAGGGTGGCGAAGCGCGAGATCTTGTCGAGCGTGTCCTTCTCCAGGCTCCCGGCGCCGGAGATCAGGCCGCGCAGCCACGTCTGGCGGACCGTCTGGGCGGCGGCGTGGTCCTTGTTGCCGCGCACCACCGCCCGCTTGGCGGCTTTGTCCACCACCTTGGGGGTGGAGGCCGAGCCGCGCGGGCTGTAGACCTCGTGCCCGTTGGCCTCCGGGTCCAGGCAGAAGTACGACACGCGCACCCGCCCGTAACGCTCGAACACCGCTGCGTGCCCGGGGCAGACGGCGTGCGCCTCCTCGGTCACGCACGAGCCGTCCGTCCGGTCCTGGAGGTACGTCACGCGCACCGCGCCGTCCGGCTCCTCGTCCAGGACCGTGACCCCCGCCGCCTCGTGCTCGGCCCGGATCGCCGCGCGCTGCTCGCGCTCCTCGCGCTCGATCCGTTCGCGCTCGACCTGGAACTTGAACCGGTTCGCCTCGGCGGCCTGCATCAGCCGCTCGGTGGCCTCCTGGTCGTCGGCGAACTCGTCGAGCACCGCCAGCTCGGCGATGTCCCACTCGTAGCTGCACGCCTCGGCCGCGCTGCGGGTGGCCTTCGGCAGCTTGCCGACCTTCAGCACCTCCTCCACCCGGCCGCGCTTCTTGCCGTACGCGGCGGCCAACTGCTCCTTGGACGCGCCCGCCTCGGCCGCGCCGAATAGCATGCTGGCGGTCTGAAGCGGGGTCAGCGGCTCCTTGTGCTGGGAGGTGGTGACGGTGATCAGATACTGCTCGGCCGGATCGTCGGCCAGCGCCCCCTTGAAGCTGTAGGGCACCTTCTCAAGCTTCAGATGCTCGGCCACGTCCATCCGCAGATGACCATCCATGATCATGTACTTGCCGGGCCGGTCGGTCCGGGTGATCACGAACGGGGTGTCGAAACCCCGGTCCTTCACGCTGGTCAGCAGGTCCGGGCGGGGCTTGCGCCGCTTCGGGCTGCGCGGGTTCTTCGGGTTGCGCACCAGGTGACGCAGCTCGATCATCGGCGTCTCGGTCGGCTCCTGCGGGGACGGCGAACCGGCCCCGTCCTCGGCCTCCTGGCCGATGGCGTCGATCTCGGCGACCAGGGCGGCGTCCGGGGCGGCCTGATCGTGCTCGGGCATGGCAATGCTCATGGAAAGTGTCCTTCGCTGGTGAAAGTGATGTGTGGGGCACGCGACTGCGGGGATGCCGCCCCGCCAGCGCGCGAACAGGTGCGGGCGCCGGACAAACCGGTCGCGCCGCGAAAGGGGAAGAGAGGATGACGGCCCACGGTGGCCGGGCTGCGCGCCGCTCATCGAGGCAGCCGCACACGCACCGGATTCAAGGGGGTCGAGCCGGGGCCGTCAGCCCCGCCCGGTATCCCGATTATGGCACACCAAGATGCCAATATCAAGCCATAAGTGCAGGTCAGAGGCTTTCGCAATGTATTCGTGACCTGAAAATCGTAGGTTGACGAAGTATTGGATCCGGCGCCGTGCACGCCCGGGGCGCCCACACTCCGACCATGAATCCCCGGCCCTCCCGATAGCTGCCAGCCGGGTCCGGGGCCCAGAGGTCGCCCGGGTCAAGGGGCGGCCGAAGGCCGCTCGCTTGCCTGGCGTCCCCCCGCACCCGAAGGACCGCGACGCGAGCGAGAGCGAGCGCCCTTGACGCGGGTGTCCTGCCCCGGAGACTTGGGCAGCGGGAGGGCTTCGACCAGGCGGACGATCATGTCAGTGCTGTGCGATATCAAGGATGCAGACGGCCGCGATGGGCGGCCCGAGCGACAAGGCATTCCATGGCGAGCATGCGTAACTACCCATCCAGCGTGGTGACCGGGTTGGTCCTGATGTCCCAGGGAACGTGCTACTTCCCTAAATGCAGCGAACCGCTCGTTCGCCTCGACGAAGGCACACCGGTCAACAACTTCGAGATCGCACACGTACGCGCCGCGAAACCCGGCGGCCCCCGCTACGACGCCGCGATGACCAACGAACAGCGCGACGCCTTCCCTAATCTCGTCTTGCTGTGCTTGGTGCACCACAAGGTCGTCGACAGGGTGCGGCCACAGGATTTCCCGACGTCCACGCTCCAGCAGTGGAAGGAGGAGAACGGCGACGGTCTCACCGCGCTCCAAGGGCTGCGCGGTGTTACGGAGGAGGGACTGCAAGCCCTGGTCACCGGAGCCTTCGAAGACGTCAAGTCCGAGATCGTGAAAGCCATCGGAGACCTGGAAAGGGTCAGCGCGGAGGCGGCAGGACTGCTGCGTCCGTTGGTGTCCGAGTTGGCCGCAGCACGGCTGATCAATCGCGGCCCGGACCCCGACATCGCCGCGATGCTGGTCAAGGCCGCGCGCGATCTCGGCCACCTCCAGGAGACGGCACCCATGCTGGCCACTGCGGCGTCCAGACTGAGGTCGGCCGGCGTGTAGCGCGAGAGCGATGTGCCGTTCCGCCAGCCGATCATTGGAAGCGAGTACGGGGTCTGCCCGCGTGCTGGGGTTACGTCCCGGCCGGTGTCTACCGGACCTCGTCCAGGGTCGCGAGCGCACGGTCCAACTGCACCGCTGCCTCGTCAAGACGCTCGACCCGCTGGGCGTGTCCTGGCGTTGCCGGACGCACGGCCTCGACGAAAGCCAACTCGTACCGCGTGCGGGCGGCGGCCCACTGCGCGACGGCGTAGGCGAGTTGATCTGACAGCAGAGCACTGATGGGCTCGGTCGCGCGGTCCCAGCGTGTGGTGAACTCCTCGAAGTCGACGACGGCCGCGGATCGGGCCGGATGCGGATCGGTGATCGGTCGGGCCCGCAGCCGATCGAGCGCACCGCGTGCCTGCTGCACCTCGTCCCACGCGCTGTGCAGTTCGTGGGCGTGCTCGACCGAGATGTCCCGGGCGAAGTCTTCGCCGATGGCTGTGAGCTTGGCGTCGAGATAGTCCAGGTGGAACGCGAGAGCGTCGGCGGCGTCCTCGGCGCTGGCCGTGGGGTCGAGCGGGGCGGCGGTCGGGGTATCTGCGGGGGAGGTCATACGGAGTCCTGTCCGTGGGCTGGGGTAGGTGCGGATCGAGCAGTGCCGGCCGCGGCAGCTCGGTGAGCCGCGCGGCCGGCCCGGCGGGTGCTCAGAAGCCCCACGGCGCCTCGTCGTAGCCGGGCAGCTTGGAGATCACCTGCTTGCGCAGTTGGTCGCACAGGCGCTTGGCCTGGCTTTCCTTCCATGCCGGGTGCTCGCAGGACTGGTACTCGTAGCAGTCGATCAGCTTCAGGACGACGACCGGGCTGTGTCCCTGCCGCTGGAAGGTGTAGATCACGTCGATCTCGTCGCCGTCGTGGTACCGGTGGTTGACCGAGATCCGGTTCTCCTGCCACAGCAGCGATCCGGCGCGGTCGGCGCTGTCCTGGTTCAGGATGTGGGTCCGCCCGGTCTCGACCGGGTCGTCCCACCGGATCCATCCGGTGTCCCCGCGGCGCGGCAGGCCGCCGGTGACCATGGCGTCGATGTGCTGCTTGGTGACGATGAAGGCGCTCATGTCGCCGCATCCCTTCTGGCTGGCTCCGGCCCCGGGGTGTGCTCGCTGCCCGGGGCCGCAGCGGGGTATCTGACGCCGGGTCGTGCACCAGGGCTTGGCGAGGGCGGGTCAGGGTGGAGCGCCCGAGCGCAGCGAGGACGAACGACCTTGACGCGCCTAAGCGCCCTGGTAGACCGAGGGCGGCAGAGCCCAGCGGGACCGGGGGACGACCGCGCTTCCGGGCAGCGGCAGGAGGGTGCGACGGCGGTGCACGCCGTTTGTGCCCAAGCCGGCGATGTGCAGCGAGCGGGCTAAATCGCTCGAAGCGGGATGTGGCGCAGCCCTAACCTGGGCTGATGGACAAGCACGTGCCGATCTCCGAGGAATCTGCCAGGGCTGCGGCGGACTGCGTCGCCGAGCTGCGGCGGCTGGCCGTCCTTCGCACGGACCTCGAAGAGGGCAGCGGCGGACCGTTCTTCCGTGACATGGCCGCTGCTCGCCGGCTGCCTCATCCGGAGCAGGAGGTCCGGTCCAAGCTGATCGCGCTGGGCATGTCGGGCGCCAGCGTGACGTGGGCCAGCGCCGACGACCACCTGCGGTCACTGGAGGCAGACCTGCGGCGCCGACCCACGCCGGTGTGGTCGATGATGACCCTGGCCCGCCCGATCCAGGAATCGGCGGTGTTCGTTTGCTACGTCGCCGCGCCCGAGATCAGCGTCTGCGAGCGGCTGGCCAGAATCGCCGCGACCTGGTTGCAGGAGGTCGACTACCTTGCCAAGGCGGCGCCCGCATGGCATCCGGGCCGACAGTCGGCACAGCAGGAGCGGCTGTTTCGGATCGAGGAGTTGATCCGTGGCGGGTTCACGCTGAACTCGATGACGGCACCGACGAAGGTTGAACTCGACGGCGTCAGCGCACCGGTCAATCTCAACGTCACCGCTCGGGCGAAGCTGCTGATGCCGCCCGACGCTCCCGAGCCGTACCGGCTCGCCTCCGGTGCCGTGCACGCCCGCCCGTGGTTCCTGTCCGGCAACGCGATCGAGCAGGACGGAGCATGGTCGACCTCATGGGAGGCAGTCGTGAGCGCAGTGGTGATCGCCGCCAGCGCAGTACGCGGCGGCGTGCAGTCGCTGTGCGGCTACCTCGGGATCGACGACGGCCACGGTCGCTTCGGCGAGATCGACGCAGCGCTCAGGTCGTTCCTGGAGACCCCCGCCAACTGAAGAACTCGCCCCAGACGCGCCAGCAGCTACGGCGCCACGCAAGGACTTCAGCCACCCGGCCGGCCCTGCCGTGGCGGCTCGGTGAGCCGCCACGGCAGGGCCCGCGGGCAGCGTCTTACTTGTGCGGCGCGATAAGCAGCTGATCGATCTCCTCGGCGGTGGCACCGATCTTGCGCCACGGCTGGGCCAGCTTGTGCGTGAGCTGCGCTTCGTAGTCGTCGGCGCGGCTGCCGTGGACCTTCTCGTACGCCGGGACGTCGAGGACGTCGCCGATGCCGTCGAAGATGTCCGGGAACAGGCGGGTACCGATGCGCAGGTAGAGCGTTTCGGCTCCGCTGTTGAGCGGCGCCGCCTGGCTCGCGGCGGACAGGACCGCGATCTTCTCGGCGTCGGTGGGCGGGCGCGTGTCGATGCCGGCGGCGACGCGGTCGAGCAGTTCGCGGCAGTGCGCGCGGTACACCAGCTCCGGCCACGCACGCTCATGTGTCGGCTTGAGAAGGCGGAAGCTGTTCCACAGCGGGCCGCGGTCGCGTTCGCCGTGGCGCCGTTGGGCTGCTTCGATCTCCTCTTCGGCCCACGTGCAGCGATCGAGCACGTCATCGATCAGACCGCCGACGTCACCGAACAGGTCGGCGTCCAGCTCACTGAGACGCGGAGCGCGACGGACGCTGGGAATGCGGCCCGTGCGCGGCGTGTCGCATGTGGCGGCGTGTAGGGGCGGGGAGAGCTCGACAACGGTGCTCATGGGGACTCCAGAATGGAAGGCGGTCCGGGCCTTTCGCCCGAGCTGACGGGCCGAAGGCCAAGCACGGGCGGGCGCGCCGAAGGCAGGGCTCGCGCGCAGCGCGACCGCGCAGCGGCCCCGGCCTTGCCCGGCCGCCCGGATGTGCTTACCTCTGGTCGTCAGCCGGGCAGCGGCCCCGAAACCGCAGTTCATGCAGTGGAGTGCACCTGACGCCGGCCGACGTGTTTCCGACCTGAATGGCTGATCACTGATATGCGCGGCGGCAGACTGCATCGGCGACGGCGTTGGTGGCTGCATCGTCATCGCAGGTACTTCGCGGGCTGGGTGGCCTTTCCTTACGTCGCCGCATGAGGGCGAGCAGCAGGACAGAGCCGTGCTCGCAGAGTTGCCGACCCGCGGACACCATCAGTAGCGGGCCAATCGGGTAGAGTGACGGTCGCACGTTCCTTGGCTCATTCCAGGCCGTCAACACCCTGTGTCCGATGGTCGGTTCCGCGCTGGCGCACGATGACCTGCCGAGAGGGCCGAGTACCGAGAAGTTCGGCGGACGGATGGATGCGGCGATGGTGTATGCGGTACGCACGACGTTGTTCGATACAGAGCTCCACGCCCGGTGGGCGTTCCTCTTCGATCAGGTGGGCGTGCCGTGGATGTACAAGCCTGTGGAGTTTTCCGCAGGCGACCGTATCTACTCGCCGGCGTTCTACCTGCCCCGGTTCCGGCTCTGGTTCGAGGCACAATCGGCAGAAGCCGAACCGCCGTGGTGGTGGGACGGCTTTGCCGCCGAAGTCGAGCTGTGGTGCGACGTCTGCGGCGTCCAGCAGCCTTGCTCCGAGCAGCACCCCGCGGAAAGCACACTGGCCAGGCATCTGCTTGGACAGGCGCTACTGATCTCAGGCCCGTTTCCGCGGCACTGGTCCACCGGTCCGAAATTCCTGTGGAAGACAACACCGCCACTGCGCCCCGGCAAGAGCGCGGATCCCGTGACGGCGGACGACAGCGATGAGTTCCACTCGCGCCTAGGCAGGGCCTACGAAACCGCAGCTGCTGAGTGGATCCGTGAAGGCTTCGGCGAGTCACCGGATACGCCTGTTCGACGCAAAAGCGTGATTCAATATCGCGACGCGGATGAGGCGTCCGAGCGTTGCTGCGCTTGCGGCGGACAACGCCACCAACGCCCAGTCGATGATCCGGCCCCCACCCACCTCGGAGAGGAGACGGCATCGATCCACGACCAATGCCCGGGTTGCCTCTGCGAACACCTGACTGGCTCACAGGGCGCGACGAGCGCCGACAACGGCAGGGTCTGCCGCGCGGAAGCCGCTCTCACCGACAGCGAGGCGCGCTACCTCCTGAACGACTTCGCCTGGAAACTGAGCCAGGAACTCGACTTGGCGCCGAACCAGGTAAACGTTGAGATCAATCGAGAGATCCGGGCGCGCCGCCGCGCCGACGCCGAGCTGGGCCAGATCGCCGCCGGTCTCAACACGGTCGTGGCGTGGCTTGGGGACCTGGCCTCCTTTCCGACCCCCTCGGCTCCCGCCAGGCCCCGAGTCGTAGCCTCCGCCGCGCCCGCGCCCGCGCCCGCGCCCGCGCCCCGGCCAGCGCCGGATGCCGGCTGGACCAGCTATGCCGATCTCGAACGCCGGTACGCGCCGGTCAGAGGAGCGAAGCGAATCAAACCCCAGGCAACGCCTACCGCCCCAGCGCCCGTATGGTCTACCGACCCGTGCCTGTTCGACGCATTCATGAGGCTCTGGATTCGCTGGGTTCACGGAGTAGGCGTCAACTGGACCCGCGAAGAGTGCACGGTACTTACCGACGTGATCGTCAAAGGGCTTAATGTGAAGCCCGCCCGGCGAGGAGCACAGGACACGTGGAAGATTACAGTGGCCGAGGCCCGCTTCAGCTCATGGCCCGCAGACGAATTGCTGGGCTACGTCCTCGACTCCATCGACCACGGGTTCTCCTGCAATCTCAACCACAAAGCCGCGTTCCAGGTGCTCGAACTCGCCGGCCGGGCGTGCGGGCAACTGCGCATGTACGGGGAGGCGAAGATCTCGCACCAGATTTGGGAGCTGACCAGAGCCTGGGAAGGACTGCGCAGTCCGGATCGCATGGTCCAGGCGCCCAACATCAGCTTCGTCACGCCGCACTCCTCCTATCGAGCCAGCGCGGGAGCACAGCCCGCCCCTGACACCGAGACGTGCGAGCGCGTCTAGCTGCCCAGCAGCAAAGTACCAATAACCCCGCGGCCAGTCGACGACACACCCTGGCCTCGAACTGCGCTCATGATCGCACCGAGCCTCGGGGCGACCAGCGGCAAAAACGCGACTCTATTCGCGCGAAGAACGGCCCCCGTGAACCGCGCGCACCACCAGGAAGCTGGCCAGGAAAAGCACACACAGCCCGATCGCCGAGAGCATCCCGGTACTCCAGGCGAAACCGACCTCGTGCAGCACCAGGGTGAACACGACGAGCCACACACCGGCTAGGGCGTAGACGGACGACGGAATGGGCGCGTGCCCGGAAGACTGGTTCACGAGGGAATCCTTGCAGTAAGAGCAGAATATGGAAAGCCTGCTGGGTCGCCGACCAGGGCAGTTCGGCAGGCTGGAGATAGCGCGCGGGCACTGCGGCCGACACGCGGAATTCGCGCGGCTACGCATCGAGGTCCCCGTCCGTGCCGTCGAGCGCAACGTATGGGCGGCGCAGCAGGAGCAGGACCGCGTTGCGCAGGAACACCTCGGCGCCATGGTCGATGTGCACGCCGCGCAGTTCGCCGGCCGGCTCGCCGGTACGCCGGTACTGCTCGTACTCGATCCAGCAGTACGCCGCCGGCCTCCACGTACACAGCCGGTCGCTGCTGCGGTACACGACCAGGTCGGAACGGTCCTCGACCGGGTAGCAGTGGGCCTCGGTCCACACGGTGGAGCCGACCACCCGGCGGCGCACCGAGTGCACCGTCAGCCCGGCCCGCCCGCCGCTGGCCGGCCGGGTGCGCAGTGCGACGTCGTCCGGGTCCAGGCGCGGGCGCAGGTCGATCTCGACCGGGGCCCCGTCCGGCCCGGCCAGGACAGCGATGTGGTCTTCGGGTCGGTCGAGCAGCAGGACGTAGTCGGTCCCGCCCAGCGGGCCGAAATCGGCCCGCACGATCAGGTGGACGGTGAACGGCAACCTGCCGCGCCGCTCGCGCAGCCACCGCGTCAGGAACGTCTTGGTCCCCCGCAGCACCTGCGGCGACGAGCCGTAGATGCGCAGCACCCACGACGCAGGGTGCCAGCCCATCGAGTACGGCCGAGAAAGCTGGTACTCCCGCATCACGCCGCACCCCTGACCGAGTCGGCGCGCCGGGAGAAGCCGTCCGCGAGTTCCCGCAGCTCGACCTCCAACCGTGCATAGCGGTCGAGCTCGTCCTCCAGACCCCGGATCGCCTCCCGCTTCGCAGCGATCTGCGAGCGGACGTGACTCGCGCTGAAGGCCACGCCCTCCAGCCGCCGGCTGGCGACGTACTCCGCGAAAGCCCGGTGCAGCGCAGGGCGCAGCGGATGAGTCATGTACTGGCCCAGCAGGGCGAGAACGATCGTGCCGGCCCGGTGCTGCGTGCGGTCCGGGACGTGCACCGTGGACTCACCTTTGGCGGGGGTACGCGCGTGGACGTTCCTGACCGGATCGAACGTTTGCCAGTCCTGCGGATTGCTCCAGTGGGTGCCGCCGACCAGCTCGATGCCGTTGACCCAGGGCCGGTCGGTGCGCGCCAGCTTGTCCGTGCTGCCGTCGCCGCGCCCGTACCACACCCCGACGCTCGCCGGGACGGGCTCCGGGCCCGACTGGTACGGGCTGACGGTGAACGTGCCCGAGGCGCGTGCGCCCTTTTCGATCGTGAAGTACGCCCGCCCGCGGTGCAGGTCGAACTCCTGGTGTACGACCAGCTTCCCGTACGTATCGGGCAGAGCCAGGGGAACGAGCGCGTCCTGCGCCTCGGCGGCGGAAGGCACGGACGGCGGGGAATCGACAACGATGCTCAACAGGGACTCCGGAAGGAAGACGGTCCCGGGCCTTTCGCCCGAGCTGACGGGCCGAAGGCCAAGCACGGGCGGGCGTGCCGACGGCAGGGCTCGCGCGCAGCGCGACCGCGCAGCGGCCCCGGCCTTGCCCGGCCGCCCGGATGTGCTTACCTCTGGTCGTCAGCCGGGCAGCGGCCCCGAAACCGCTGATCAGGCAGGATGCCGCTGATCGTGTGGGACACTGCCTGAAGATGCTTCGAAGCAGCACGCAGGACGGAGTTCACGCGCAGCCGCGTTGGCCAAGACGAAGTCGAAATCCGGACCGCTGTTGCTAGGAGCCGACTACCAGGAAAGACACGTACCGATGGCCACAGAGCAGCGCATCCCAGCCCGAACTGCCCGCGGACACGACCCGGTTTTCCGCAGGGCGACCGTGTTCACGGCGGCGCTGGCCATAGCGCTGTGGGCCGGATTGGTGATCTGGGACTCGTTCGCCCCGGTCGCCGGGCACGCCTTCCTGGCGGCCACCGGGTTCATCGGAGTGCCATACGCTGCGGTCTCCTACCACGCCTGGTTCAACTCGTCGTGGACGCCGCTGATCGCCGGCGCCGTGTTCCTCGGCCTCGGCCTGCTGGCGATCCGG
Source organism: Actinospica sp. (assembly GCA_035493475.1). Taxonomy (GTDB): domain Bacteria; phylum Actinomycetota; class Actinomycetes; order Streptomycetales; family Catenulisporaceae; genus Actinospica. The sequence goes on along the minus strand of DATJIF010000169.1, from coordinate 19,589 downwards.
GCACTTCACACCCGTGCTGAACTCGGCGCAGGGCGCGTGAGCATCGCCGGGTTCTACTGGGGCGCAGTCGCCGCGTTCGTGGCGATCGGGGTCGGATACTGCGGCTGGCAGTACCACGAGGCTCAAGACTCCGGCGCCCGACTTCACGCAGTGGCGCACCCGACGCAGTCGACCGTGGACGAGACCGCCGGCCAAGCGCGAATGCAGTTGAGCCTGTGGAAGGACGTGACCTTTCGGGTGGGCGGGCGTCCCGTGAGCCTGGGCAATGACCTGGTCCTCGCCTATGGCAGCAACGGTCGTTATCTCTACGACATGGCTACCGGCAAAACCTACGCGCCGGACACGAACAGCGTTAGCTACACCGGTGGCCCCCAGTACTGAACGGACGGGCTGGCCAACGGGTCCACGAAGGCGCGGCTTCTGGCAGGGCCACTCACTTGCACTGGAACTGTGCGCGACCAGACACTACAGGAACTGCCGCTGAGGTCGATCCCGGCGTGTGCACGTCACTGCCCGGACGCATTCGCGGCGGAAGCGCCTCGGCGAGGATACGGGCGACCGTCTCGTCCTGTGACCAGTCCGGACCGATGATCTGCTCGCCGGGGACGCCGAGCAGATCACGTTCGACGTACCACTTCGCCATCTCCTTCTCGCCGTACTCGTGGGCGTTCGGCTTCGAGGCGTGTCGGCGAAGAGTCTCAGCCAGTGAAAGGTCGTAGTAGTAGGCGAAGCACGGCCCGTTGTGCGCCTCGATCAGGCCGCGGATCATCTCGCCATACCGGTCCGCGTAGAGGATCCCTTCCAGGATCACGTCATAGTCATGCGCGAGGCAGAACCGGACGTTAAGTTCGATCAGTTCGACGTTCAGGCCGCCCGGCCGATCACGCTCCCGCAAAAGGTCGCGGCGGATCACATCCTGCTGGACCAGCGCGACACCTCGGCCACCTGCGTGTCGCAAGGCCACCGCCGTCGAGCTCTTGCCGCTCCCGCTGTTGCCTCGGATCACGATCAAGCTTGGCTTCTGCATAGACGGTGAGTCTACGGACGCACACTGTCAGCAGTCTGGGAGATCGCCCATAGGTGCTGGTGAGACCGTGGCCTGGACGTCTTCGGTTCGTTGATGAACTGGCTAGCCGATCATGAGTTTCAGCAACGAGAGACCGGCATCCGCGGCGGCCCGTTGGTACGGGCGCAGTCCCGGTGCTTTGGGCGGCGCGTCCAGCCGGCTGGCGCGCTGCCAGTATCCGGTCAGACCGGTCCAGAAACGAAGCACGTCCCCACGGTCGCAGTCGGCGAGCAAGGGCTGTACGAAGACTTCGGCGAATGCATCGGCTGGCTTCCACCCGGCTAGGACCATCTGGGGGGCCAGGCACGCCATGTCCAGCCATGCCGCTCCGGTCAAGGCGTGGGCCCAGTCGATCAGGACTACTCGGCTGTCAGCAGCGAGCATGTTGTCCGCGCGCGTGTCGGAGTGCAGGAGCGAGTCCCCTGCGAGCGCCCGGAATCGGTCGCGTTCCAAGGCTGCGAGGTCACCGATATGCCGAGCTGCCCAGGAGTCGAGGTCGGTAGGCCGATTCTGTTCCAGTGCCTCCCAGCCGTGCAGGTAGCCGGCCATCTCGACTGCGGCGGTGCCGCGCAGAGCCCGCTTGAGTGCGCCGCTGACGGGCAACTGGGCTACATCCACCAAGGCCGAGAAGACGGCGTTGAGGTCGGGCGACCCTGGGCTCAGATCTGGGTGGCTTCCAGGGATGTCGGTGTAGATGGCTGTGAACCAGCCTGCGGTCTCGGCGGCGGCGAGCAGGCTGGGTGCGGGGGCGTGCTTGGGCAGTGCGAGCGTGATGGCTGCTTCGGCGTGGTTGGTGTCGGCGAATCCGGAGGAGAGCGGCGCTGATTTAACGAAGACTCGGCGCCCGTCGGCAACGTCTAGTCGGGCGGCGAGGTGGGAGCTGTGTCCACCTGGCGGCGTGATCGCTGTGAGGACGGGCGCGCCGAGGATCAGTTCAACCTCGGCGCGCACTGCCGCTGGCGTGTCCTGCCACTCCGGACGCTCGCCCCATTCCATGATCGTGCTCCCTTCTCGATCCGGGGCCCTGGCGTTCAACGGCACCCGGCCAGGGTTCACTGTGACAGCTGAGTGACGCTGCGTTCCATGCGTTTTCCGGCGTCGGCGCCGCGCCTGGAGGCGTGGCGTGATGCGGATCACACACGCTTTGGCCGGGCTCGCGCAAACGATAAGAGGGGTCTGCCAGACAGAGTGCTGTTTCGCGTTGGGGCAGGGGCCGATCGAACGGAAGTCCAGTTCAAGGGCCCTGTCGGCCGGATGAGAGTCGAACCGTGGGCCTTGGGGTCAGGCCATATGTTGCCGGTGTTCGAGGCGAAGTGAGGCCGCGCGATGCCGCAGGCCAGAAGGTAAAGGTTCCGCCAACGTTCGCCACGGTTCGGTCAAAAACACGGACGATTTGCGGACGGAGAAGGAGAGAGGCCCTGATCCGATTTCTCGGACAGGGCCTCTGACCTGCTACTTTACCGGTCGGGGTGGCGGGATTCGAACCCACGGCCTCTTCGTCCCGAACGAAGCGCGCTACCAAGCTGCGCTACACCCCGGTTGTGCTCCGCAAGCTTAGCGGAGAGCTGGGCGGAACCGGAAATCGTTTGGGGGCAGGGGCTTGGGTTTGGGGGAAAGTGCTGGTCAGTGGCGGGGGACGAGGGTGAGGAGGGAGGCCTCGGGGGGGCAGGCGAAGCGGACGGGGGCGAAGCGGGAGGTGCCGCAACCGGCGGAGACGTGCAGATAGCTGGTGCGGGCGTTGGGGGCGGTGTGGGTGTGCAGGCCCTTGACGCGGCCAGTGTCCAGGTCGCAGTTGGTGACCAGGGCGCCGTAGAAGGGGATGCAGAGTTGGCCGCCGTGGGTGTGGCCCGCCAGGATCACGGGGAGGCCGTCGGCGGCCATGGCGTCCAGGGTGCGGAGGTAGGGGGCGTGGGTGACGCCGATGGTGACCTCGGCGTCGATGTCGGGGCCGCCGGCGACTAGTTCGTAGCGGTCGCGCTTCACGTGGGGGTCGTCCAGGCCTACGAAGGCGATGCGGCGGCGGGGGGCGGCGGGGGCGCCAGGGGTGGATCCGCCCGCTAGTTCCACCGCGCCGCGGGCGTTGTTGAGGGGGAGCCAGCCGTGCTTCTGCAGGCCGGCCTGGAGTTCGTGCCAGTCGTTCTGCACGCGCTCGCGCTTGGGCGAGTGGGAGAGGTCGCCGCGGCGCAGGTACTTGGCCGGGTTCAGCTTCTTCGCCTGGTAGTAGTCGTTCGAGCCGAAGACGAAGACGCCGGGGACGTGCAGCAGCGGCTCGAGGGCGTCGAGGACCGGGCCGACGGCGTCGGGGTGGGAGAGGTTGTCGCCGGTGTTGACGACGAGGTCGGGCTCCAGGTCGGCCAGGGACCTGAGCCACGTGTGCTTCCGGCGCTGGCCGGGGACCATGTGGATGTCCGAGACCTGGAGGATCTTGACCGGCCTGCTGCCCGGGTCGAGCACGGGCAGCTCGAACCGGCGTACCCGGTACAGGTTGACCTCGACCCCCGCGGCGTAGCCCAGTCCGGCCAGGCTCACCGCCGCCACTCCCAGCGGAACCGCGATGCTCTTGCGCATTCGACCATGCTAGCCATCCCGCGCCCGGCCATCCCCCGCCGCGGGCGCCCGGGGGATATCGCGTACCCGACCGGAGCCGTTTCATGACACCCTTGGGGCATGACCACGACTCTCAAGGCCCAGTTGCGCAGCGACCTGACGACCGCGATGAAGGCGCGGGACGAACTGCGCTCGGCCACGATCCGGATGGCGCTGGCCGCGATCACCACCGAGGAGGTGGCCGGCAAGAGCGCCCGCGAGCTCTCCGACGAGGAGGTGCTCAAGGTTCTCGGCCGCGAGGTCAAGAAGCGCAAGGAGGCCGCGGAGGCCTTCGCGGGGGCGGGCCGTGCCGAGCAGGCCGCGCGCGAGGAGGCGGAGGGCGAGGTGCTCACCGCCTACCTGCCGGCGCAGCTGTCCGACGAGGAGTTGCAGGCGCTGGTGGACGAGGCGGTGGCGGAGACCGGTGCCGAGGGGCCGCGCGGGATGGGCGCGGTCATGAAGGTGCTGACGCCGCGCATCGCCGGTCGGGCGGACGGGTCGCGGGTCGCCGCGGCGGTGAAGGCCAAGCTGAGTTAGACGATGGAAACGGGTGTGGGGCCGGACGGGATTTCGTCCGGCCCCACACCCATCTGCACGCTCAGCTAGAAGATTCCGCCGAACAGGCCGCCGTTTCCGTTTCCGTTCCCGTTTCCGTTGCCGTTCCCGGTGGTCCCGCCGGTCGTGGTGCCGACGGTTCCGGTGGTGCCGGTCGCGCCGCCGGTGCCCTGGTTCTGCGAGGCGCCGGTGTTGTCGAAGCCGGTCGGCGCGGTGAAGCTCTCCTCGGGGAGGCCGGAGAGCGCGCCCGACATGGCGGCGTTGAAGATGGGCGCGGAGATCGAGGCGCCGTACACCTGGCCGGAGTAGTACGTGCCGCCGATCCGGGTGGGCGTCATCGGCTTGGCGGACTCGATGGAACCGGTCCACACGGCCGTGGCCAACTGCGGGGTGTAGCCGTCGAACCAGGTGGCCACGCCGCCGTCGGTGGTGCCGGTCTTGCCCGCGACCTGACGGCTGCCCAGGTCCACGGCGCCCGCCGCGGTGCCCCACTGGACGACGCCCTGCAGCATGTACGTCAGCTCGTTCACCGTGTTCGTGTCGAGCACCTGCGCGCACTGCTTGGTCTGCGCCGGGTACTGCTTGCCGGACGTGTCGGTGACGCCGGTGATGACGTACGGCTTGCAGTACGTGCCGCCGGAGGCCAGCGTCGCGTAGGCCTCGGCCATCGCCACCGGGGTGATGACGTTGGTGCCGAGGGTGAACGACGGGATCTGCTCCAGGGGCTTGCCGGTGCCGGAGTCGTTGTCGATCGTCACGCCCATGGACGCGGCGATCGTGGCCGGCTGGCACAGGCCGGTCTTCTCCTGGAGCCGCAGGAAGTAGGTGTTCACCGACTTCGCGAAGCCGTAGATCATGTCGACGGGGCCGTTGGTGTTGTCGTCGTTGGACGGCGTGTACGTGCCCTTGGGTCCCCAGGGCACCGTCGAGTTCACGCCGCTGGGGCAGGCCGCGAAGTTCACGCCAGAGTCGTCGATCTTGTGCAGCGCGTCGATCGGCATGCTGGGGCTGATGCCCTGCTCCAGCGCGGCGAGGCCGACGAAGATCTTGAACGAGGATCCGGCCTGGAAGCCCGAGGTTCCGTTGTGGGACAGGTCGGACGCGAGGTTGATGTACGTCTCGCCCTTGCCCGAGCCCATCGGTTTCGACTGGGCCATCGCGACGATCGCACCGGTGCCGGGGGTGACCTCCACCAGCGCCGAGCCGACCTTGTCCGTGGCGTAGACGCGCTTGCTGATCGCGGAGTCCGCCGAGGTCTCGTTCTTCGGCACCATCGTCGTCGTGATGGTCAGGCCGCCCTCGTCCCACATGGCCTTGCGCGCGGCCGTGCTGGATCCGTAGGCGGAGTCCTGCATGAAGGTCTCGTAGACGTAGTTGCAGAAGAAGGCCGCGGAGCCCTTCGCGGTGATGCAGCCGTCCTGCGGAGTGGTCGGCTTCAGGTCGAGCGGCGTCTTCTCGAACGCCGCGGCCTGCTGCGCGGTGATGTAGTGCAGCGAGGGAAGGGCCATGTCGGCGATCACGATGTTGCGCCGCGCGAGGGCTTCCTTCGGATGCTGGAACGGGTCGTACATGGTGGGGCTGTTGACGATCGCGGCCAGCAGGGCGGCCTGCGGCACGGACAGCTTCGCGGAGGTGGTCGAGAAGTAGCGCTCGGCCGCGGCCTCCACCCCGTAGGCGTTGTTGCCGAAGTACACGATGTTCAGGTAGCGGTCGAGCAGTTCCTGCTTGGACATCTGCTGCTCGACGGCGATCGCGTACTTCAGCTCGGTTATCTTGCGCGAGATGGTGTCGGCGGTGGCGGCCTGCTGCGCCGCGGCGTTGTCCCCGGCCTCGACCTCGAGCATGTTCTTGATGTACTGCTGGGCTATTGAGGAGCCGCCCTGCAGCGAGCCGCCGGAGGAGTCGTTGACCAGGGCGCGCAGCGTGCCCTTCAGGTCGATTCCGCCGTGCTGGTAGAAGCGCTGGTCCTCGATGGACACGATCGCGTTGGGCATGTTCGAGGAGATCTGGCTCCACGGCACGACGACGCGGTTGCCGTGCAGGTCGTCGTCCCAGGTGGTGGCGATGACCGAGCCGTCGGCGGCGAGGATCGTGCTGCGCTGCGGCAGCGTGGGGGTCTGGAAGTCGCTCGGCAGGTCCTCGAAGTGGTCCGAGGCCGACTTCGCCGCGAGTCCGGCGGTCGCGGACACCGGCAGGACCAGCCCGGCCAGCAGCAGCCCGGCCACGGCGCTGATCACCACGAAGGTGCCGAGATGTGCGGCAAGACGGCCTATACCGCCCAAACCGGAATAATCGCCTTCTGACTTACCCATGCACCACAGAGTACTTTTCCATATCCGATCCGGGGTCGCCGCGGGGTGGAGTAAGGCTCACTGTGACCCACTTGCGACAGGGGAAATAGTCCGGACGGGCCATCAGAGATTGACCAGTCTGGGGACTGTCGCCCGGTGAAGGCTTTCCGTACTGTCGTGCTTACTGAGGGAAACCGGATGACCCCGGACCCCCGGTACCGGGCAGCGGCTCCGTGACGGACAGTCTCGGCGGCCGCACGGCAAGTGACCGTGCGTCAGGGCGGACGGTCGGCAAGGAGTACGGCGTGTGCGGCTAGTGCGGATGCCGTGTCTTCACCTCGCGGGGGCGGTCACGCGGGTGAGGGTCGCGGTGGGGAGCCTCGAGTGCGGAGAGGACTGCACCGGAAATGGCGTGGGTTGAGGATTGGACCATAGCTGCGGGCTGCCGGGGGATGGACCCGGACGAGCTGTTCGTGCAGGGGGCGGCGCAGAACCGGGCCAAGGTGGTGTGCGCGACCTGCCCCGTGCGCACGGAGTGTCTGGCGGACGCCCTGGACAACCGGGTGGAGTACGGCGTCTGGGGCGGCATGACCGAACGCGAGCGGCGTGCGCTGCTGCGTCGGCGGCCCGAGGTGCGCTCCTGGCGGCAGGTGCTCGAGGAGGCCAGGGACGCCTATCTCGAGCGCGCGGGCGCCGGGTTGATCGCGTCGGAGGCCCCGTCGGACCTGCCGGGCCGGCGTGAGTCGGTGGGGGTGGGCGTCGCGGACGCGGCGTTGGTGCAGGCCCTCGAGCAGCAGGAGCAGGCGGTACAGGTGGTCGTCGTGGGGTTGAGCGCGTAGGCCGGCGACGGCCAGGCGCCGGCGGGTACCGCGAGCCCGCCGCGCTCCGCGATCAGTACGACGGACGAGCACCACAGCAGGAGCAGGCACGAGTTTTCCCCTTGCCCACACCCACAGATCACTACGACACGGCAGCACAGCATTCGACCGCGCGCACGGAGGGCTCAGGCCGCCGCTCGAGCCGCCTCCGTGACCGCGCGCAGCCCGTCGAGGTCGTGCACGTCCTCGGCCTGCGCCGGTAGACGCAGCATGCTGATCCCCGGATGGCTGGCCGCGAAGCGCTCCGCGTGGCGCGTCTCGCGGCGGCTGAGCTCCACCCGTTCGGCGTGCAGACGCAGCAGACCCCCGGCCAAGGACTGGGCCGAGGTCGGCTGCGGCACGTCGAGCTGTTCGGCCGCGGCCAGCGAGCGCTCCGCGGTCAGGTCGGCCAGGCGCGGGTGCACCCGGTTGAGCACCAGGCCGGCCAGCGGCATCTTCTCCTCGGCCAGCCGCCGGGCGAAGAAGGAGGCCTCGCGCAGCGCGTCCGCCTCCGGCACGGCGACCACGACGAAGGAGGTGCCCTTCGCCTGCAGCAGCCGGTAGGTGGCCTCGGCGCGTTCCCGGAAGCCGCCGAACATGGTGTCCAGCGCGTTGACGAACGACTGCACGTCGGCGAGCAGACCGGAGCCGAGCAGCTTGCCGAGCGCTCCGGTGACCATGCTGAATCCGCTGGTCAGCAGCTTGAAGGCGCCGAAGCCGCCGACCTTCGCCGGGGCGGTGAGGATCTTGATGAAGCGGCCGTCCAGGAAGGAGCCGAGCCGGTTCGGCGCGTCCAGGAAGTCCAGCGCGGACCGGCTCGGCGGGGTGTCGACCACGATCAGGTCCCACTCGCCCTGCGCGTGCAGCTGGCCCAGCTTCTCCATCGCCATGTACTCCTGCGTGCCGGCGAAGCTCGCGGAGAGGGACTGGTAGAAGGGGTTCGTCAGGATCTGTTCGGCGCGGCCCTTGTCGGCGTGCTCGAGCACGATCTCGTCGAAGGTGCGCTTCATGTCGAGCATCATCGCGTGCAGCCGGCCGCCGGCCGACGTGTCGATCCCCTCGACCGGGCGCGGGGTGTTGTCCAGCTCGGTCAGGCCCAGCGACTGCGCGAGCCGGCGCGCCGGGTCGATGGTGAGCACGACGACGTCCCGGCCGCGCTCGGCGGCGCGCAGCGCGAAGGCCGCGGCGGTGGTCGTCTTGCCGACGCCGCCCGAGCCGCAGCACACGATGATCCGGGTGGCCCGGTCGTCGAGCAGCGCGTCGAGGTCCAGATCCGGCAGTACGTCGCTCATCACGCGGCCCCCTGGTTTCGCAGCGCGGCGGCGAGCCGGTCCAGGCCGACCCGGTCCACGCCGTCGTTCAGCAGCGGAAGTTCGTAGATGGGCGCCTCGCGGTCGGCGAGGGACTCGCGCTGCTCCTGCTCCATGAGCACGCGCCGGGCGTGCTCGGTGGCCAGCGCGGACAGCGCGTCCACGATCGCCGGACGGTCCAGGCCCACCTCGTGCAGACCCGCGGCGAGCTCCGCGCGGTCCACGCCGTCGCCGGCCGCGCGCTTGAGCTGGTCCTCTGTGAGCACGATGTCGCGGGCCTGGTTGACCATGATCCCGCCGACCGGCAGCCCGGCGTCGCGCAGTTCGGAGAGTCCGTCCAGCGTCTCCTGCACCGGCATCTCCTCCAGCAGCGTCACGAAGTGCACGGCGGTCTGCGCGCTGGTGAGCACCCGCATCACCGCGTCCGCCTGGTTGTGGATCGGGCCCATCCTGGCCAGCCCGGAGACCTCCGAGTTCACGTTCAGGAACCGGGTGATCCGGCCGGTCGGCGGCGCGTCCATGATCACGGCGTCGTAGTGGAAGGTGCGCCCCTCCTCGCGCGCGCGGCGGCGCACGGCCTCGCAGGTCTTGCCGGTGAGCAGCACGTCGCGGATGCCGGGGGCGACCGTCGTGGCGAAGTCGATGGCGCCGAAGCGCTTGAGCGCCTTGGCCGCGGCGCCCAGCTTGTAGAACATGTCCAGGTACTCGAGCAGCGCCTGCTCCGGGTCTATGGCCAGCGCCCAGACCTCGCCGCCGCCCGGCACGGTCGCGATCCGCCGTTCCTCGTAGGGCAGCGGTTCCGCGTCGAACAGCTGGGCCAGGCCCTGCCGTCCCTCCACCTCGACCAGCAGCACCCGAGGTGTGCGCGCCGGACCGCTGGCGCGCCGCCGGGTGGCCGACCGGCTCGCCAGGGCGAGCGCGAGGGAGGCCGCCACCGTCGTCTTCCCGGTCCCGCCCTTGCCCGTCACCACGTGCAGGCGGACGCCCGGCCAGTCCTTGGCGGCTGCTGAGTCTCCGGTAGTCACCGAACGAGCGTAACCCGAGCAAGTGTGCAAGGGGCGACCCGGCACCGCGAGGCGTTACGGTAGGCGGCATGGCGAAGAAGTTCGAATACGCGACGGTCCCGCTGCTGGTGCACGCCACCAAGCAGATCCTGGACAACTGGGGCCAGGACGGCTGGGAGCTGGTGCAGGTCGTGCCGGGCCCGAACCCGGAGAACCTGGTGGCCTACCTCAAGCGCGAGGTGGAGTCCTGATGGCGCACCCCGAGGAGAGGCTGGCCGAGCTCGGGCACCAGCTGCCCGAGGTGGCCAAGCCCGCCGGGGCGTACGTCCCGGCGCTGCGCAACGGCTCGCTGGTCTACACGTCGGGGCAGCTGCCCTTCGTGGACGGCAAGCTTCCGGCGACCGGCAAGGTCGGCGCCGAGGTCGAGCCGGAGCAGGCCAAGGAGCTGGCGGCGCTGTGCGCGCTGAACGCCCTCGCCGCGGTCAAGGCCGAGGTCGGCGACCTGGCCAAGGTCAAGCGCGTGGTCAAGGTGGTGGCCTTCGTCGCCTCCGACCCGTCCTTCACCGCCCAGCCGGGCGTGGCGAACGGCGCGAGCGAGCTGCTCGGCGCCGTGTTCGGTGACGCCGGCGTGCACGTGCGCTCCGCCGTGGGCGTGGCCGTGCTGCCGCTGGACACGCCGGTCGAGGTCGAGATCACGGTGGAAGTCGAGTAGTGGCGCAGACGCAGCGCTCGACGTTGGTCCTTGCGCCCAATCCGTCGCCCTACACCCTGGAGGGCACGAACACGTGGGTGCTGCGCGAGCCCGGATCCACCGCCGCTGTGGTGGTGGATCCGGGGCCGCTGCACGAGGGGCATCTGGCGGCGATCCTCGCGACCGTCGAGGAGCAGGGGGCGCGGGTCGCGCAGATCCTGCTGACGCACGGTCACGCGGACCACTCGGAGTCGGCGGTCCGCTTCGCCGAACTGACCGGCGCCCCGGTCCGCGCGCTCGATCCGCGGCACCGGCTCGGCGACGAGGGTCTGGCGGACGGCGACGTGGTGGACGTGGGCGGTCTGGAGCTGCGCGTGGTCGGCACGCCTGGCCACTCCGGCGACAGCCTCTCGTTCCTGCTGGCCGCGGACCGTGCGATGCTGACCGGAGACACCGTGCTCGGCCGGGGAACGACGCTGGTCGCGCACCCGGACGGCACGCTTCAGGACTATCTGGACTCGCTCGGCCTGCTGCGCGACGGCGCGGCCCGGCACGAGTTCGACACGGTGCTGCCGGGCCACGGTCCGGTGGTCGCGGACGCGCTCGGCGTGCTGGAGTTCTACATCGCGCATCGCAAGGAGCGGCTCGCGCAGGTCGAGAAGGCCCTGGCGGCGGGCGACACGTCGGCGGCGGAGGTCGTTCGGCGGGTGTACGCGGACGTGGATCCAGCGGTCTGGCCCGCGGCCGAGCTCTCCGTACGGGCCCAGCTGCACTACCTGGACCCCGTGCGCTTCAGCTAGCGGCAGTGTTCCACGTGAAACATCATGTGGAATAGTGCATGAAAATGCGGGACTAGCGGGCCCGGCGCGCGAGGCGGACGGTGTCGAGCAGGACCACAGCCCTTGCCTGGAGTATTGACTGCATCCAGCCGCGCTGGGCGAAGTCGGCTAGCGAGCCCTTCGAGCCAACCGGACGGTGTCGAGGAGCACGACGGCCCTTGCTTCGAGCTTGATCCAGCCGCGCTGGGCGAAGTCGGCGAGGGCCTTGTTCACCGTCTCGCGCGAGGCGCCGACCAGCTGGGCCAGCTCCTCCTGGGTCAGGTCGTGCGAGACCTTGATGCCCTCCTGCTCCTCGCCGGCCGGCTGGCCGAAGCGGGTGGACAGGTCCAGCAGCGCCTTCGCGACCCGGCCGGGGACGTCGGAGAAGACCAGGTCGGCCAGCGTCTCGTTGGTGCGGCGCAGCCGCCGGGCCATCGCCTTGAGCAGCGCGCGGGCCACCTCGGGGCGGGCGGAGAGCCAGGGCTGCAGCTCGGCGTGGCCGAGCGCGAGCAGCTTGGTGCCGGTCAGCGCGGTGGCGGTGGAGGTGCGCGGGCCCGGGTCGAAGAGCGAGAGCTCGCCGAACATCTCGCCGGGGCCCATGACCGCGGTCAGGTTCTCCCGGCCGTCGCCCGAGGTCCGGCCGAGCTTGATCTTGCCCTCGACCACGACGTAGAGCTGGTCGCCCGGGTCGCCCTCGTGGAACAGCGCGTCCCCGCGCGTCAGCACGATCTCGGTCATCGACTTCAGCAGGGAGGCCGAGGCCTCCTCGTCGAGCGCGGCGAACAGCGGGCTCCGACGAAGCACGTCGTCCACGGGCGAACCCTCCAACAGTCCTCACGGACACTCAAGGTCGCCGATCGCCGGTGCTTGGAACACTCGACGTCGGCTTCCAATGTGTTATGTCGTTGCTTCCACCAGTGTGGCCTACGACACCGTCTAACACCTAGTCGGTTGATCTGCTAGGCCGAAACGATGCGAAACAGCAGCGTGAACTCGTGGCTAAATGCCCGCTCGGACCGTTATTCGGACAGTCGGGTGCCGCCCAACGGATCGGGACCGTAGGCTAGTCCGAGCGTTCGGGCGTACGCGGGGCCGGAGCGGTCCGAGGGAAGGGTCGGCGAGGCGAGACGTGGCGGTGCGGAATCGGGACGGGCAGCAACCGTCAACGCGCGCGGGTCAGGCACCGTCAACGCGCGCGGGTCAAGCAGAGTCCCGTGTGGCCCTGGTGCGGCGCGCCCGGAAGATCAACCGGCTGCTCGCGGACCTGTATCCGGACGCGCACTGCGAGCTGGACTTCGCGAACCCGCTGGAGCTGATCGTGGCGGTGATCCTGTCCGCGCAGTGCACGGACGTGCGGGTCAACCAGGTCACCCCGGCCCTGTTCGCGCGGTACAAGACGGCCGAGGACTACGCGTCCGCCGAGCGGATCGAACTCGAGGAGCTGATTCGGCCGACCGGGTTCTACCGGAACAAGGCCACCTCGATCCTGGGCCTGGGCCGCGAACTGTGCGACCGCTTCGGCGGCGAGGTGCCCGGACGGCTCGAAGACCTGGTCACGCTGCCGGGCGTGGGCCGCAAGACGGCGAACGTCGTGCTCGGGAACGCCTTCGACGTGCCGGGCCTGACCGTGGACACGCATTTCGGACGCCTGGTCCGCCGCTTCGGCTGGACCGAGCTGGAGGACCCGGTCAAGGTCGAGCACGCGATCGGCGAGCTGTTCCCGAAGGCCGAGTGGACGATGCTCTCGCACCGGCTGATCTTCCACGGCCGCCGGATCTGCCACTCGCGCCGTCCGGCCTGCGGCGCGTGCCCGGTGGCCGCGCTCTGCCCCTCGCACGGCATCGGCGAGCTCGACCCGGTCAAGGCCGAGGCGCTGCTCAAGCCCGCCTCCGCGCGGGAGGCTGCCGCGCTGGCCGAGGTCCGCAAGCGGCAGGCCGAGGAGAAGAAGCAGGCCGCGGCGCAGCGCCGGGCGAAGGCCGAGGTGGCGCAGCCGTGACCGACGAGAGTCCCGATCCCTTCAGCGGGGACTTCGACGGCGCCTTCGACGGGAGCCCCGTCATCGACACCGACTTCGGCGACCTGCCCGACTGGCTGGTTCCGCTGGCCGACGCGGTCGCCGCGATCGTGCCCGGCGACCACTATCTCGGCCGGCCGCCGCTGCGCCGCCCGTCCTCGCTCGGCGGCGTGGCGAACCCGTCCGCGGTGCTGATCCTGTTCGGCGACTCCGCGGCGCACGGCCCGGACGTGCTGATCACCGAGCGTTCCGCCACGCTGCGCTCGCACGCGGGCCAGGCGGCGTTCCCGGGCGGACGGATCGATCCGCTCGCCGAGGGCTGTTCCGAGGACGAGGGCCCGATCCGCGCCGCGCTGCGCGAGGCGAAGGAGGAGGCCGGGGTCGACCCGACCGGCGTGCGCGTCTTCGGCGAGCTGCCCGAGCTCTACCTGCCGCCCAGCGACTTCCTGGTCACGCCGGTGCTGGCCTGGTGGCACACGCCCAACGACGCGGCCGTGGCCAGCCCGGACGAGGTGGCCGCCGTGCACCGCGTCCCGGTGGCCGCGCTGGTCGACCCGGGCAGCCGCTTCCGGCTGCGGCACCCCTCCGGCTACATGGGCCCGGCCTTCGTCGTGGACGACCTGCTCGTCTGGGGCTTCACGGCCGGGGTGCTGGACGCCGTGCTCCGGCTCGGCGGCTGGGAGCGGCCCTGGGAACCGGCCGAGGTGATCGACTACCCGCTCGACGTGCGCGAGTTCCGGAGGACCCGTGGATCTGCTTGATCTGATCATCATCCTGATCTGCATCGGCTTCGCCGTGTCCGGCTACCGCCAGGGCTTCGTCGTGGGCGTGATGTCCTTCGTCGGCTTCGTCGGCGGCCTGCTGGTCGGCGTCTGGCTGGTGCCGCAGGTGATGAGCCACTTCCAGTCCTCGCTGGTGGTCTCCACAATCTCGCTCTGCGCGGTGCTCGCGCTCGCCGTGATCGGCCAGGTCATTGCGACCACGATCGGCGGCCGGGTGCGCAGCGAGCTGACCTGGCGGCCGATCCAGGCCTTCGACCAGGGCGCGGGCGCGGTCGTCTCGATCGTCTCCGTGCTGCTGGTCACGTGGTTCCTCGGGCTCGCGCTGTCCAGTTCGGCGATGCCGGTGGTCGTCGCGCAGGTGCACGAGTCGCGGATACTGGCCGGGATCCAGAAGGTGCTGCCGAAGGACTCGGCCTCCTGGTTCCGCTCCTTCTCCGCGGTGCTCGGCCGCAGCGGCTTCCCGCAGGTCTTCGGCCCGTTCACGCAGGAGACGATCGCGAACGTGCCCGCGCCGGACGCCGCCGTGCTGGGCGAGGCGGGCGTGCGGACGGCCGAGTCCTCCATCGTGAAGATCGTGGGCGACGCGCCGAGCTGCGGCAAGCAGATCGAGGGCTCCGGCTTCGTCTTCTCCCCGCAGCACGTGATGACCAACGCGCACGTGGTCGGCGGCGTGACCAGCCCGACCGTGCAGATCGGCGGCGTCGGCCACTACTACCACGCGAAGGTCGTGCTCTACGACGCCGAGACCGACATCGCCGTGCTCTACGTCCCGGGCCTCGAGGCGCCGTCGCTGAAGTTCGACACCAGCGGCAAGGCGGAGGACGACTCGGTGGTCGCGGGCTTCCCGGAGGACGGCCCGTTCAGCGCCGTGGCCGCGCGGATCCGGCAGGAGATGGATGCGCAGGGCCAGGACATCTACGACCAGAACACCGTCACCCGCGACATCTTCTCGCTGTACTCGACCGTGCTGCAGGGAAATTCCGGCGGTCCGCTGCTGAGCCCGACCGGCCAGGTGTACGGGGTCGTGTTCGCGAAGTCGTTGCAGGACTCGACGACCGGTTACGCCTTGACGGCCAGTCAGGTCTCGCAGGACGCTCAGCAGGGGGCTGACCTCACGTCGGCAGTCGACACCAAGGGCTGCGCCGTGTAGGTTCGCCCTGATCACGAGTCACATTTCCATATGGAGGGGGACGCGAGGTGCTCGGCCACTCGCATTCGACCAGCGGAGCCCTGGCGTGGGGAGCGGCCGCGGCCGCCGCCCCGGTGACCTGGTGGACGGACGTGCTGAGCCATCAGCACCTGACCGTCGCCGACATAGTGCTCGGCACGTTCACGACCGCGGGCGCCGCGCTGCTGCCGGACCTCGACCACCCCGACGGCACGATCGCGCACTTCCTCGGCCCGGTCTCGCACCAGTTCTGCCGCCTCGTCGAGAAGATCTCCGGCGGGCACCGGCACGCGACGCACTCGTTCTTCTTCGTGGCGCTGGTCACGGCCGGAACCTGGGCCGGGGCGCACTACTGGGGACGCTGGTTCGTCCTCGCGATGATGTACGTCCTGTTCTCGCTCGCGGTCCGCGCGCTGCACCTGTGCCCGCAGGGCAAGGGGATCGAGTCCTGGGGCGTCGTGGTGATGGTCTCGGCCGCGGGCACCGCCGCGTCCTACGAGTTCCTGCCCGCGAATCCGGTGTGGCTGCCGGTGTCCGTCGGCCTCGGCGCGCTGATCCACCTGACCGGCGACTGCCTGACCAAGGAGGGCTGCCCGCTCTTCTGGCCGATCCCGACCCGCTTCGAGATCCCGATCATCCGGCGCACCGGCAACAAGTTCGAGACCGCGTTCCTCACCCCGGTCATGGCGGTCGGCGCCTTCGTGCTGGTCTTCATGGCCATAAAGCACCCGCACTAGGGGATCAGCGGTCCGGTTCCTCGTCCTGGAGCCAGCCGAGCACCTCGTTCGTGAACAGCTTGGGCGCCTCCTCGTGCGGGAAGTGCCCGAGCCCCTCCAGCAGCCGCCAGCGGTACGGCGCGTTCACGTAGCCGCCGGAACCGCGCGCGGTCGAGTCGAGCACGACGTTGTCCAGCGCGCCGTGCAGGTGCAGCGTCGGCACCTCCGTCAGCGTCTTCATCCGCTGGTGGTAGCGCAGCCCGTCCGGGCGCATCAGCGAACGCATCTGCCAGCGGAAGTACTCCATCGAACTGTGCGCGACGCCGGGGATCTGGATCGCGTCGCGGTACCGCCGGGCCACGTCCGGCTCCGGCCAGCCCGGCCCGGACCAGCTGTCCAGCATCTTCGCCACGGCCGCGCCGTCGTCCTTGGTGAGCCCGTGCTCGGCCTGTAGCGGACGCTGCGCCGCGAAGATGTGCTTGCTCGCCGCGATCTGCCCGGGGCTGGTGAGCAGCGAGGTGCGCATCTGCCGCGGGTGCGCGGCGCCGACGATGACCAGGCGGCGCACCGCCTTCGGCCGCATCGTGGCGGCCGTCCAGGCGAGGCCGGCGCCCCAGCCGTGCCCGATCAGCACCGCGTTCGACTCCCCGAGCGCCCGGATCACGCCGGTCACGTCCATCGTCGCGGTCAGCGGGTCGTAGCCGCGCGGCGGCTTGTCGCTGCCCCCGATGCCGCGCAGGTCCATGGCCACGGCGCGGTATCCGGCCTCCGCGAAGGCGGTGAGTTGCTCGCGCCAGGTCCACCAGAACTGCGGGAACCCGTGCAGGAACAGCGCGAGGGGTCCGTCCCCGAGTTCGGCGACGTGGAAGCGCGCGCCGTTCGCGGGGACGTCCCGGTGTGTCCACGGCCCGTCCGCGTACACCGGGGTCAGATCGGAAGCCATGCTCGTCAGCATGGCACATCCCGGTGTTCAAGCCGTGCAGGGTTCTGGAACGTCACCCGTCCACTCGGCGCAGTACTCGCAGAGTTCGGCTGGTGGACCGCTTCGTCGCCTCGGCGCCCCTGATCCGCTTGAACCGGGCCAGGCCGACCAGCGCACACAGCCCGGCGACCAGCAGGAAGGCCCCGGCCACGATGAGCCAGCACCAGGCCAGGCCGAGCCCGGTGGCGTGCAGCCCGTAGGCGGCCGCGAAGCACAGCATGATCAGCCCGAAGACTCCGAGCACGGCCGCCGCCCCGAACAGCCCGCCGCCGGTCGCGGCCTGCCTCACGTCCTGGCGCACCTCGGCCTTGGCCAGCGCGATCTCCCCGCGGACCAGGGCGGACACGTCCTGGGCCGCGCTGGAGACCAGGGTGCTCAGCTTCTGTTCGGTCTCGACCGACATGGGATCCTCCCGGCGTTCCTGGGGCGATGGACTCGGTGCGCTCGCCGCCGCGAGTACCCGCCCGGCGGCCTCGGCACTCCCGTATTAGGCCGACCGGGTAGCCGCTCACGCCACCATGTCGCTAAGTCTCTTTGTCGACAAATCGATGAAGCGACACAAGCCGGAAATCCGCTCGCGCCGCCCCGGTCCGGCGTGTTAGGCAGGAGCCATGGCAGCCTCTGAACTCACCGTGCGCCCGCTGCGCGACGCCGACATGGACCGTCTGATCCATGTGGACAACATCGCGTTCCTCGAGGAGCCGTACAGCCCGGAACTGATCGCGTGGCAGCGGCGGTTCCTGGAGGTGGACCGCAGCATCGGCATCTTCGACGGGGACACGCAGGTCGGCGGCGCGTCGATCTTCACGATGCAGCTCACGGTCCCGGACGCCCGGCTGGTCCCACTGGCCGGAGTCACCTGGGTCAGCATGCTGCCGACGCACCGGCGTCGCGGCGGCCTGACGAAGATGATGCGGCATCAGCTGCACGATCTGCACGAGCGCGGCGCCGAGGCCATCGCGGGCCTGACGGCCAGCCACCCGGCGATCTACGGACGCTTCGGTTACGGACGTCCCACGCAGGACGTCTCGCTCACCGTTCCCCGCGCCCACAACGCGCTGCGGCTGCCGGACGGCGTGGACGACGTCACGCTGCGCCTCGTCGATCCGAAGTCGGCCATCTCGATCTGCCAGCAGAAGTACGCGCACGGCGCGCTGCTGCGGCCGGGCATGGTCAGCCGCCCCGACATCTGGTTCGAGTTCGATGCCGCCGACCTCGACCAGATCCGCGACGACAAGTCGAAGCTGCGCCTCGTGCTGGCGGAACGCGACGGCGAGACGGTCGGCTACGCGACGTACCGGACGAAGAGCGGGTCCGGCAGCAACGGCGAGGTGCTGGTCAGCTACGTGTACGGCGACGACATGGCCGCGTACGCCGCGCTCTGGCAGATGCTCCTCAACGTGGACCTGACCTCCTCCACCGTCGTCGACGGCATCCCCACGGACGACCCGCTGTTCGCGATGCTCGAATCCTCCCGCTACGCGAAGCCGGCCCTGCACGACGGCGTCTACCTGCGCCTCGTCGACGTCGACCGGGCCCTCAGCGCCCGCACGTACGCCGCGCCGATCGACGTGGTCTTCGAGGTCACCGACGCGTTCTGCCCCTGGAACGCGGGACGCTGGCGGCTGGTCGGCGACGAGAAGGGCGCGACCTGCACGCGCACCGATTCCGCCGCTGACCTGGCCATTGACGTGCGCGAACTCGCCTCGGTCTACCTCGGCGGCATCACGCTGCGTTCCCTGGCCCTCGCGAACCAGGTCACCGAGCTCACGACCGGAGCCGCGCGCGCCGCGTCCCGGGCGTTCGCCTCCGACCTCGCGCCCTGGCTCTCGACCGGCTTCTAGAAACAGCGAGCCCCGCCGCGAAGAATCACGGCGGGGCGGCTGAACTGACAGCGGATCAGTCCTCGTTGGCGTGCGGCAGCTTGTCCTTGATCAGGTCCATCACCGTGGAGTCGGCGAGGGTCGTGGTGTCGCCGACCGCGCGGTCCTCGGCGACGTCCTTGAGCAGGCGCCGCATGATCTTGCCGGAGCGGGTCTTCGGCAGCTCGGAGACGAACTGGATCTGCTTCGGCTTCGCGATCGGGCCGAGTTCCTTGGACACGTGCGCCTTGAGCGCCTCGTTCAGTTCCTCCTCCTCGGCGTGGCCGCCGCGCAGGATGACGAAGGCGACGATGCGCTGCCCGGTGATCTCGTCCTTGGCGCCGACGACCGCGGCCTCGGCCACCTTCGGGTGCGAGACCAGCGCGGACTCGACCTCGGTGGTGGAGATGTTGTGCCCGGACACCAGCATGATGTCGTCGACCCGGCCGAGCAGCCACAGGTCGCCGTCCGCGTCCTTCTTCGCGCCGTCGCCCGCGAAGTAGTAGCCCTGCTCGGCGAAGCGGGACCAGTAGGTGTCGCGGTAGCGCTGCGGGTCGCCCCACACGCCGCGCAGCATCGAGGGCCACGGCTGGTCCAGCACCAGGAAGCCGCCGCCGCCGTTCGGCACCACGGTCCCGTCCTTCTCCACCACGTTCGCCGAGATGCCCGGCAGCGGCGTCATGGCGGACCCCGGCTTGGTCGCGGTCGCGCCGGGCAGCGGCGAGATCATGATCGCGCCGGTCTCCGTCTGCCACCAGGTGTCCACGATCGGGCAGCGGCCGCCGCCGATGTTCTCCCGGTACCAGATCCAGGCCTCCGGGTTGATCGGCTCGCCGACCGAGCCGAGCAGCCGCAGCGAGCTCAGGTCGTACTTCGCCGGGATCGCG
>DATJIF010000168.1:0-30129 GCA_035493475.1 Actinospica sp. | reverse complement strand
GTGAAGCGGGTGCCGTCCTTCTCCGCGTAGTCGTTGATGACCGTGCGCAGGCCGTTGGTGCCGTGCAGCGTGGCCAGCCAGAGCGTGAGCAGGTCCCAGATCTGCCAGAACGGCGAGGCCCAGCGGCCGGCCACGAAGGCGAAGTCGATCTTCTCGACGCCGCCGTCGAGCACCAGCATGATGAACAGGTGGCCGAGCACCAGGAAGGTCAGCAGCAGCCCGGAGAAGCGCATGAACAGCCAGCTGTACAGCTCGAAGTTCGTTCGTCCGGCCCGCGAGGTGCGGCGCGAGCGCAGCTTGTGCGGCTCCTTGGGGGAGCGCGGGGCGTCGATCGCCGGGGTGGTCGTGGTCGTCATCTCAGCTCGCTCCAGTTCCTAGTAGCCGAAGATCCGGTGCAGCGAGTGGGCGATGATCGGGTAGAAGACCCCGAGCATCAGCACCAGCCAGGTGCCGACGACCCACCAGAGCAGCTTCTTCTGCAGGCGGGGGCCCTTCGACCAGAAGTCCACGGCGATGATCCGCAGGCCGTTGAAGGCGTGGAAGACGATCGCGGCGGTCAGCCCCAGCTCGAGGAAGTTGACGACCGGGTTCTTGTAGCTGTTGATGACGGAGTTGTAGTCGCCCTGCGAGACGCGCAGCAGCGAGGCGTCGAGCACGTGCGCGAAGAGGAAGAAGAAGATCAGGACGCCGGTGATGCGGTGCGCCACCCAGCTCCACATGCCCTCGCGGCCGCGATAGAGCGTGCCCTTCTTCCCGGACCGGGAACTCGTCCCCGCGCCAGACGTTGTAGTGGCCATGGGCTACCCGTCGCCGCCTTCCATAGGTCGTCGCGTCCTCGTCGGCGTCAGAGTAACCACAGCCAAGGGTGATCCAATGACCATCGGAGGGGGTTTGTGAGCGAACTCGCATCGGACAATCTAGGACAATTACCATCACTAGTGGATCTCGTGGGTGTGTGATTCGCACGACAGTCGGGCCTTGGCACGGCCTGATTGCGGCCTAACGTGTGAGCGGGGCGGCCGGACCTGACGGAGCGGCGGCCGCGGGGATGGCCACCTCGGCGGGCGCTCGGTAGGCTCCGGAAGCGGAGGCGACGCGCGCCTACCTGTTGAGCTGGATGGGGTACACGATGACGTCTGCCATGAACGAGTCCGGGCTCCCGATCGAGCCCGTGTACGGGCCCGCGGCGCTCGAGGGCTGGGACCCGGACGCCAAGCTGGGCGAGCCCGGCCGGTACCCGTTCACCCGCGGCGTGTATCCGAGCATGTACACCGGCCGGCCGTGGACCATGCGGCAGTACGCGGGCTTCGGCACCGCCACCGAGTCGAACGCGCGCTACAAGCAGCTGATCGCGAACGGCTCGACGGGCCTTTCGGTCGCCTTCGACCTGCCCACCCAGATGGGCTACGACTCGGACGAGCCGATCGCGCAGGGCGAGGTCGGCAAGGTCGGCGTGGCCATCGACTCGATCGAGGACATGCGCACGCTGTTCGGCGGGATCCCGCTGGACAAGGTCTCCACCTCGATGACGATCAACGCCCCCGCGTCGGTTCTGCTGCTGCTCTACCAGCTGGTCGGCGAGGAGCAGGGGGTGGCGGGCCATCAGCTGACCGGCACCATCCAGAACGACATCCTCAAGGAGTACATCGCCCGCGGCACGTACATCTTCCCGCCGGCGCCCTCGCTGCGGCTGGTCTCCGACGTGTTCGCGTACTGCCAGCGCGAGATCCCGAAGTGGAACACGATCTCGATCTCCGGCTACCACATGGCCGAGGCCGGTGCCTCGCCCGCGCAGGAGGTCGCGTTCACCCTCGCCGACGGCATCGCGTACGTGCGTGCGGCGGTCGAGTCCGGCCTGGACGTGGACGAGTTCGCGCCGCGGCTGTCGTTCTTCTTCGTCGCGCGCACGACGCTGCTGGAGGAGGTCGCGAAGTTCCGCGCGGCGCGCCGGATCTGGGCCCGCGTCATGCGCGACGAGCTCGGCGCGAAGAACCCGAAGTCGCAGATGCTGCGCTTCCACACGCAGACGGCGGGCGTGCAGCTGACGGCCCAGCAGCCCGAGGTGAACCTGATCCGGGTGGCGCTGCAGGGTCTCGGCGCGGTGCTCGGCGGCACGCAGTCGCTGCACACGAACTCCTTCGACGAGGCCATCGCGCTGCCGACCGAGAAGGCCGCGCGCCTGGCCCTGCGCACGCAGCAGATCATCGCCTACGAGACGGACGTGACGAAGACCGTCGACCCCTTCGCCGGCTCGTACGTGGTCGAGGCGATGACCGACGCGCTCGAGGAGGAGATCAATCTCCTGCTCGGCCGGATCGAGGACCTCGGCGGCGCGGTCGCGGCGATCGAGCAGGGCTTCCAGAAGTCGGAGATCGAGCGTTCGGCCTACCAGATCGCGCAGGAGATCGACGGCGGCGAGCGCACCGTGGTCGGCGTGAACCGGTTCACCCTCGACGCGGAGGAGCCATACGAGCCGCTGCGGGTGGACCCGACGATCGGCGAGCAGCAGGCCGAGCGGCTCGCGAAGCTGCGTGCCGAGCGCTCGAAGGACGACGTGGCCCGCGCGCTGGACGACGTGAAGCGCGCCGCGGCGGGCAGCGAGAACGTGCTGTACCCGATGAAGGAGGCGCTCAAGGCCCGCGCCACGGTCGGGGAGGTCTCGCACGCGCTGCGCGAGGTGTGGGGGACGTACGTGCCCCGCGACGCGTTCTAGCCGCGACTCCGCGAAGGCCCGTCGGACCGCTCGGTCCGGCGGGCCTTTCGCATTCCCCCTTGACGAATGGTCAAGATATGTTGACCATTGGCTCATGACCGACGACGCAGCACCCGGAATCCCCGCGGAAGACATCCTCGAACTCGATACCGACCAGCAGCTGCACGCGATCGGCAGCCTGGCCCGGCACCGCGTGCTGCGCGTGCTGCGGGACGGGCCGGCCACCGTGACGCAGATCGCCGAGCGGCTCGGGATCGCCAAGGGCAGCTCGAACTACCACGTCAAGGTGCTGGTCAAGGCGGGGCTCATCACGGTCGTGGAGACCCGCAAGGTGCGCGGCGTGACAGAGCTCTACTACGGCTCGTCCGGCAAGGTGATCGGCCTGCCCAAGGCGGGGGACGGGCAGCCGGACATCCTGATGCGGCACGCGCTGGCCGACGTCGAGGCGGCGCCCGCCGACGGGGAGCGGGACGAGCGGCTCAAGCACCTGCGGCTGAGCCCGGAGAACTTCGCGCTGGCCGTCGAGAAGGTGGTCGCGCTGCACGCCGAGCTCAAGGCGATGCACGACCCGGAGCAGCCGGCCGCCGACCTGTTCACGGCGCTGTTCCGGCCGAAAGACTACAAGGGGGACAAGTGACGAAGAAGGACCGGCCGAAGCTGCCGGGGGCGTTCCACCGCGTCTGGCTGGCCGCCACGGTCTCCTCGCTCGGCGACGGGGTCTACGGCACGGCGCTGCCGCTGCTCGCGCTCACGCTGACCCGGAATCCGGTGATCTTCGGCGTGATGACGGCCGTGACGCTGCTGCCCTGGCTGCTGTTCGGCCTGATCGGCGGCGCGCTCGTGGACCGCTGGGACCGGCGCCGCACGATGGTGGTCACGGACCTGTGCCGCTGCGTGCTGCTGGTCGTGGCGACGATCGCGATCGCGGGCGGGTTCGCCGACATCGGCCTGCTGATCGCGCTCGGGTTCCTGCTCGGCGTCGGCGGCATGCTGTTCGACACCGCGTCGTCGGCGTTCATACCCGAGCTGATGGACCGTGACCCGGAGCTGCTCCAGGCGGCCAACTCGCGGCTGCAGGGCTCGCAGCGCGCCGCGGACGGCTTCATCGGACTGCCGATCGGGAGCCTGCTGTTCACGATCAGCCGCACGGTCCCGTTCCTCGCGGACGCGGTCTCGTTCCTGTTCAGCTCGTTGATGATCCGTACGCTGCCGGCCCGGCCGAAGCGGGAGACCGAGTCGAAGGGCTCGATCATCGCGGCGGCGCGCGAGGGGGCGTCGTACATGCTGCACGACAAGCTGCTGGTCGGCCTCGCGGTGCGCCCGGCAGTGGGAAACCTCGCGTTCTGCGCCTGCGAGGCGGTGCTGCCGCTCTACGCCCGGGTCACGCTGCACCTGAGTCCGGCCGGGTTCGGCACGTTCCTGGTCACGAACGCGGTCGGCGCGCTGGCCGGGACGTTCGTGTCGGGCCGGCTCGGCCGACGGCTCGGGACCGGCGGCGCGCTGACGCTGACCGGGTTCGTCGAGGCGGCGGGCCTGCTCACGGTCGGGCTCGCGCCGGACTTCCTGGTCGCCGGGGCCGCGTTCGTGGTGCTCGGCGCGGCGATGGCCGTGACGATGACGCTGGGCTGGTCGGTGCGCCAGTCGATCGTGCCGGACGAGCTGATGGGCCGGGTGGCCGCGGCGACCCGGCTGACCGCGCTCAGCGCCGCCCCGCTCGGCGCGCTGCTCGGCGGCTGGTTCGCGCACGTGGCCGGGCTCAGGGCGCCCTTCATCGCGGGCGCCGGGGTGCTGGTCGTGATGGGCTTCGTGGCGGCGCGGCTGACCAGCAACAGCAGGGTTGAGGCGGCGTTGGCCGAGGCCGCGCGTGCTAGTACTGCGATGCCTGTTGGTACAGCTGCTGAATCGCCGGCGTGAAGGCCGACGCGTAGGTCACGTCGGATCGTTCGCCGCCGTGCTCGTAACCGCCCATCACGCCGACGAGAGTGCCGACTCCGGTGCCGGGATCCACGTTCGTGAGCACCGGGCCGCCGCTGGAGCCGCCGGAGAAGTCCGCGCAGTCCAGTTCCAGCTGGGTGGGGGACAGGAAGCGGACCGGCGTGCGGCAGGCGACCGGATCCGGGCTCTGGTACGGGTAGCCGATCTGCACGGCGAGGGTGCCCGCGGCCGGGATCGCGCCGAAGTGCTCCGAGCCGGTCACCGCGGCGAGCGGACGTGGATCGCCGGGCCTTGCGACGGTCACGAAGGCGAGGTCGAAGTCAGGGTTCTTCACACCGTTCATCCACTGCTGCGGCCGGATGATCCGGGTCGGATACCAGACCCCGTACGGCGCGGATCCGTTGTCGGCGCCCGGGATGTAGGCCACCGTCATCGGCGCGGCGATCCGGGAGACGACGCCGCCGAGGCAGTGCGCGGCGGTGGCGATCAGGTCGCCGCCCGCGCTGTCCACGGCCACCGCGGAGCACAGCTTGGCGCCCGGCGAACCGTCCGGCTTCTGCCAGACGAGCGCGCCGAACTGCGGCATGCCCGCGAAGCCCGCGGCGGCGAGCGGGGAGGACGGGGAGGTGCCGATCAGCAGCGCCGGCGGGGCGGGCAGTCCCGGCGGCATCGCGCCCGCGCCGATCGCGACGGCTGCGAAAAACTTCGCGGCGAGCAAAGACAACGGCGGCACGGGGATATGACTGCCCGTCATATCCCCGGCCACTCTACGCCGAACGAGTGGAACGGCCCGTAACTCAGTTCGATCGTTCGTTCTTACGGCGTATGGAGGTCGGCTGCGTGGGACGGAACTGGATGGATCTTCGTGGTGGTCGGAACTTTTAAGGAATCACTCTCGGCGATCAAACGCTAGCGTTCGGCGTGCTCGCCGGCCCGCTCGACGCGAACGTCCTGCTTGTGGCCGCCGCAGCCACAGGGATTGCAGCGGCAGGGGTTGCAGCTGCACCCGCGGTTGGCACAGCCGCAGGCGGCCGCCCGCGGCTCCGGGGATTGCGACATCGGTGCTCGCCCTTCTGCATTAGCGGAAGTATTACCGATAGCCCATTCCCGGGAACGGCGAATACCACGCGTGAGCGAGACGGCGCACTCGGCGCACGCCAGGGGGTGATGCGGTGGCGTAAGCGGGGCGGGGCATAGTCCGGTCGGATCATTTATCGCCCCCAGGGGGGTCAACTGGACGCAAAAACGCGCCCTGGAAAGGATTGGCGGGACTACCGTTGGGGAATGGCAAGGAACCACGCCGCCCCGAATCACGTCGAAGACGCCGTGCACACCGGGACGTCCGCCGCGCTCGAACCGAGCGTGCAGCGCGTGGCCGAGCTCATCGAGTTCCGCCGCGACCTGCATGCCCACCCGGAGCTGGCCAGGCAGGAGCAGCGCACCACCCGCGTGGTCGCCCAGCGGCTGCGCGCCGCCGGGCTTGAGCCCCGCGTCCAGCCCTCCGGGACCGGCCTGATCTGCGACATCGACGGCGACGAGGCCCTCGGATCCGCCCGCGAGTACCCGGGCCGCATCGCGCTGCGCGCCGACCTGGACGCCCTCCCCATCCAGGAGGCCCCCGGCCTGGCCTTCCGCTCGGTGAGCGACGGCGTCTCGCACGCCTGCGGCCACGACATCCACACCACCGTGGTGCTCGGCACCGGGCTCGCGCTGGCCGAGGCCGCCGCGCTCGGGCTGCCGGTGCCGCCCACCCGGCTGATCTTCCAGCCCTCCGAGGAGGTCATGCCCGGCGGCGCGCTGGACATGATCGGCGCGGGCGCGCTGGACGGCGTCGGCCGGATCGTCTCGCTGCACTGCGACCCCAAGGTGGACGCCGGGCGGATCGGCCTGCGCGTCGGCCCGCTGACGGCCGCCTGCGACAAGCTCGCGGTGCGGCTGACCGGCCCCGGCGGGCACACCTCCCGCCCGCAGCTGACCGTGGACCTGGTGCACACCCTCGCGCACCTGGTCACCGAGCTGCCCGCGGCCCTCTCCCGCCGGGTGGACCCGCGGCACGGCCTGTCCCTGGTCTGGGGCGCCATCAACGCGGGCCAGGCGGCCAACGCCATCCCGCAGGCGGGCGAGGCGCACGGCACCGTCCGCTGCATGGACGAACGCGCCTGGGCCGAGGCGCCGGACCTGGTGCTGGAGCTAGTCGACTCGATCGCTGCGGTCTACGGCGCGAAGACCGAGTTGGACTACGTGCGCGGCGTGCCTCCGGTGGTCAACGACGTGGCCGTGATCGACGCGATGCGCCGCGCCGCCGCCGCGGCGCTCGGTCCGGACGGCCCGGTCTCGGTGGAGCAGTCGCTCGGCGGCGAGGACTTCAGCTGGTACCTGCGGCAGGTCCCCGGCGCGATGGCCCGGCTCGGCGTGCGCACCCCGGGCGACCCGGTGCAGCGCGACCTGCACCAGCCGAGCTTCCTCGCGGACGAGTCGGCGATCTCGGTCGGCGTCCGCTTCTTCACCCGGCTGATCACGGGAATCTGATCCGCCCTCAGGAAAGGCATTCCTCGACCCGTTCCGCCATCCGGGGGAACGGGTCGAACGTTTTCCGCGCGGCAGGCCTCTACCCGGCCGCGATCGCGCTTGGTAACGTTTTCCCAGCCGAGGCCGAAACCCGCCCCCGGTGGTACCGTAAGTCAGCGAATGATCACGGATTGTGGTGATTCGTCCCGGTGTCGCCGAGTGTGCATCACGGATTCATCTCGACTTCCCACCGGGAGAGTTGCGTTACGCCTACTTCTGGAGAACTCGTAACAAAACGGTTCAGGGTTGGATCTATTCTCTCAGGCGTCGGTCAGCCTTGACCGCGTTCTCTCAGCTTTCCCAACGTCGTGCGAGCGCCCGGGTGGGCGGGGACGTTGGCCCGTCTCAGGAGGCATCAGGGTGAAGAAGTCACTCAAGCTCGCCGCCGCGCTCAGCGCGGTCGGCCTGGCGGCTGCGGCGTGTGGATCGGCTCCCGTCTCGACGACGTCGACGTCCTCGGCGTCCTCGTCGTTCAGCGCGTGCATGGTGACCGACACCGGCGGCATCGACGACCACTCCTTCAACGCCGAGTCGTGGGCCGGCATGCAGCAGGCGGCCTCCTCGTCGGGCGGCAAGATCGGCGTGTCGTACGTGCAGTCCCAGACGGAGAACGACTACACCAGCAACATCTCCTCGCTGGTCAGCAAGGGCTGCAAGATCATCGTGACGGTCGGCTTCGCGATGGCCGACGCCACCACCGCGTCCTCCAAGAAGAACCCGAGCCAGCAGTACGCGATCGTGGACAACGCGTCCTCCGGCTCGAAGATCCAGGGCCTGGAGTTCAACACCGCGCAGGGCGCCTTCCTCGGCGGCTACTTCGCGGCCGGCATGACCAAGACCGGCAAGGTCGCCACCTTCGGCGGCGCCAAGTACCCGACCGTGACCGTGTACATGGACGGCTTCTACGAGGGCGTGCAGTACTACAACCAGAAGCACGGCACGAAGGTCCAGGTCCTCGGCTGGAACGAGAAGACCCAGCAGGGCACCTTCGACACCTCGGCCAACCCCTTCGGCGACCAGTCCGGCGGCAAGTCCATCGCCCAGACCTTCCAGAGCCAGGGCGCGGACATCGTCTTCCCGGTCGCCGGCGGCACCGGCATCGGCGCCCTCGAGGCGGCCAAGGCGAGCAACGGCTCGCTGAACGCGATCTGGGTCGACGACGACGGCTTCTACTCGAACTCCTCCTACGCCTCGGTCATCATGACCTCGGTGACCAAGGGCATCGCGACCGCGGTGAAGACCTCGGTGACCGACGCGTACGACGGCAAGTTCAGCTCCACCGCGTTCATCGGCACGCTGGCCAACGGCGGAACCGGCCTCGCGCCGTTCCACGACTTCTCCTCGAAGGTGCCGGCCACGCTGCAGACCGAGCTGGACACGGTGAAGGCCGACATCATCAGCGGCACCATCAAGATCACCTCGACCAACCAGCCGACCTCCTGATCGAGACGGCCGATCAGTCTCTCGCCGGGTGCGCAGAAGCCTTGCGCACCCGGCGGGGCTCTGTTCGAGTGTTGTCCACGGTGACTTGAAACCCAGTGACGCTGTGACGGCGTCGAGACCGATGAAGTTCGACTGAAGACAGGTGAAGCGGTGCGGCTGGAACTACGCTCCATCACCAAGCGGTTCGGGTCGCTGGTCGCCAACGACCACATCGACCTGACCGTGGAGCCCGGGGAGATCCACTGCCTCCTCGGCGAGAACGGCGCGGGCAAGTCCACCCTGATGAACGTGCTCTACGGGCTCTACCAGCCCGACGAGGGCGAGATCCTGGTGGACGGCGAGTCCCGGGAAATCAACGGGCCGCGCGACGCGATCGCGGCCGGCATCGGCATGGTGCACCAGCACTTCATGCTCGTCCCGGTCTTCACCGTCGCGGAAAACGTTATCCTCGGCGACGAGGCGCCGCTCGGCGCGGCCAAGGGCCCGCTCGCCATCCTGGACCACCGGCGCGCCCGCAAGCAGGTCAAGGAGATCTCCGAGCGCTTCGGCCTGCCGGTGGACCCGGACGCCCGGATCGAGGACCTGCCGGTCGGCGTGCAGCAGCGCGTGGAGATCGTCAAGGCGCTGGTCCGGGACGCGCAGACGCTGATCCTGGACGAGCCGACCGCCGTGCTCACCCCGCAGGAGATCGAGGACCTGTTCAAGGTCATGGACTCGCTGCGCAAGGCGGGCAAGTCCATCGTCTTCATCACGCACAAGCTCAAGGAGGTCAAGGCGATCGCCGACCGGATCACCGTGATCCGGCGCGGCCAGGTCGTCGGCAGCGCCGACCCCGCGATGAGCGAGTCCGAGCTCGCCGCGATGATGGTCGGCCGCGCCGTGCAGCTCGTGGTGGACAAGCCGCCCGCCGAGCCCGGCGCGGACAGCCTCGTGGTCAGCGGCCTGACCGTGCGCGATGTGAACGGCAACGCCGCGGTGGACGACGTGTCCTTCACCGTGCGCGGCGGCGAGATCCTCGGCATCGCGGGCGTGCAGGGCAACGGGCAGTCGGAACTCGCCGAGGCCATGCTCGGCCTGATCCCCGCCGAGTCCGGCTCCATCCAGCTGGACGGCGCCGAACTGCTCGGCCGCAGCCCGCGGCAGGTGCTCGACTCCGGCGTCGGCTTCATCCCGGAGGACCGCGGGCACGACGGCGTGGTCGGCGAGTTCACCGTCGCCGAGAACCTCGTGCTCGACCTCTACAACTCCGGCGAATTCGGCAAGCGGCTGTCCATCGACCTCGGCGCCGTGCAGAAGAACGCCGTCGCGCGGATCGAGGAGTTCGACATCCGCCCGACCGACCCGAAGCACCCGGCCGGCAAGCTCTCCGGCGGCAACCAGCAGAAGGTGGTCGTCGCGCGCGAGCTCTCCCGCCCGCTGCGCCTGCTGGTGGCCTCGCAGCCGACCCGCGGCGTGGACGTGGGCGCGATGGAGTTCATCCACAAGCGCATCGTCGCCGAGCGCACCCTCGGCCGCCCGGTCGTGGTGGTCTCGACCGAGCTCGACGAGGTGCTTGCGCTGGCCGACAAGGTCGCCGTGATGTACCGCGGCAAGATCGTGGACACCGTCACCCCGGACACCCCGCGCGAACGGATCGGCCTGCTGATGGCCGGGATCACCGGAGACGGGCAGCAGCAGGACACGACGACGGAACCGGCCGCCCCGGCGGCGGAGGAGCCCCAGATGAACGTCGGGGAGGACCAGTGAGCACCGAGACCCCCCAGGTGACGGACAAGCAGGCCGACCAGGAGCCCTCGCGGCTCGGCCGGATCGTGCGCGACCTGTTCACCGCGGACAGCACGCCGCTGGTGACGCTGCTCGCGATCGTGCTGGCCCTGCTGGTCGGCGCGATCCTGATCATCGTCTCCGACCCGGTCGCGATGCGGCAGCTCGGCTACTTCACCTCCCGGCCGTCCGACTTCCTGAACACGGCCTGGCACGACGTGGCGCACGGCTACACGGACCTGTTCAAGGGCTCGATCTTCGACCCCTCCACCGTCCGCGGCACGCCCTCGCAGTTCTTCGGCCCGATCACCAACACCCTCGAGGACGCGACCCCGCTGATCTTCGGCGGCCTCGCGGTGACGGTCGCCTTCCGCGGCGGCATGTTCAACATCGGCGGCCAGGGCATGACGATCGGCGGCGCGATCCTCACCACGTACGTGGCCTTCCAGTGGACCGGGATCCCCGGATTCCTGCAGCTGGTGGTCGCGATCGCCGCGGGCATCCTCGGCGGCGTGCTGCTCGGCGGCCTGGTCGGCTGGCTCAAGGCCAAGCGCGGCGCGCACGAGGTGGTCGTCACGATCATGCTCAACTACGTGCTGCTGTTCTTCCTGACGAACTACCTGCTGACCACGTCGGCGTTCCACGACCCGACCAAGGCCGGCCAGTCCATCTCGAAGCCGGCCGCGGACAAGTCGATCCTGCCGCACCTGTTCGGGCCCTCGCTCAACACCGACATCGGCCTGCTGCTCGCGCTCGCCGCGACCGTGATCATCGGCTGGTTCTTCAACCGCTCCAAGCTCGGCTTCGAGATCCGCGCCGTGGGCCTGAACCCGGACGCCGCGCGCACCAACGGAATCAGCGTCAGCCGCGCGCAGATCTGGGCGATGGTCATCTCCGGCGGTCTGATGGGCATGATCGGCGTGACTCAGGTGCTGGGCCTGAACAACCCGAACAACAACTCGCTGAGCCCGAACGTCGACGCGGGCCTCGGCTTCAACGCGATCACGGTCGCGCTGCTCGGCCGCACCAAGCCGTGGGGCGTGGTCTGGGCCGCGGTGCTGTACGGCGCGTTCCAGGCGGGCGCCTCCGTCATGCAGGCGAACGACGGGATCTCGACCGACATCATCTCCGTCATCGAGGCGCTGATCGTCATCTTCGTCTCCGCCCCGCAGCTGATCAAGGAGATCTTCCGGCTCCGCTCGCGCGGCGCCGCCGTCCCGGGAGCCGCCTCGTGACCACCGCCACCGTCACCCCGCACGCCGAGATCGCCGCCCCCGCGGCGGACCGGTCGAAGTTCATCGGCGGCCTCTCACAGGCCGTGGTCGGCGCCTTCGGGCTGTGGGCCTTCGCCCTCGGCTCGCGCACCTCCTCGGGCGCGGACACCATCTTCGGGTTCTCCCTGACGCACGGCCAGAGCCAGGTCTCGGTGCCCGCGCAGGCCACCGCGCTGACGCTGAGCGTGATCGCGCTGGCGTGCGGCCTGACGCGCATCTTCGCCCCGCTGGGCAAGGCCGCGCTGCGCTGGCTCGCCGTGCTCTACATCGTGTGCATGGTGCTGGCGTTCCTGATCTGGGCCGCCTCCGGCTCCTCGATCGGCCTGAACGTGCCGAGCATCCTGGAGCAGACCGCGATCGCCACGGTGCCGCTCGTGCTCGGCTCGATGAGCGCGCTGATCTCCGAGCGCTCCGGCGTCGTCAACATCGCCGTCGAGGGCCAGTTCCTCTCCGGCGCCTTCACCGCCGCGCTCACCGCCTCGATGACCGGCTCGGTCTGGGTCGGCCTGGTCGCCGGTATGGCCGCCGGTGCCGCGATGAGCTCGCTGCTCGCGCTGTTCGCCAACCGGTACATGATCGAGCAGGTCGTGCTCGGCGTCGTCATCAACGTGCTGGCGTCCGGACTGACCGGCTTCTTCTACGACCGGCTGATGGCGCTCAACGGCGCCGAGTACAACACCCCGCCGATCTTCAGCCCGCTGCGCATCCCCGGGCTCGCCTCGATCGGCGTGATCGGCCCGCTGTTCAACCAGAACATCATCTTCTACGCGGCCTACATCCTCGTGCCGCTGCTGTGGTTCATGCTCTACCGCACCCGCTGGGGCCTGCGCACCCGCTCGGTCGGCGAGCACCCGCTGGCCGCGGACACGGTCGGCATCAAGGTGCTGGGGCTGCGCTACCGCAACATGTTCTTCGCCGGCCTGCTCTCCGGCCTCGGCGGCGTGTGGCTGACGATCGGCAACACCGGCCAGTTCGGCAAGGACATGTCCACCGGCCGCGGCTACATCGCGATCGCGGCCCTGATCGTCGGCCGCTGGTCGCCGGTGGGCGCGTTCGCCGCGTCGGTGATGTTCGGCTTCGCGCTGGTCATCAACACCGCGCTCTCCCCGCTCGGCACGCCGATCCCCGGCGCGTTCCTGCAGATGGCGCCGTACCTGGTGACCATCTTCCTGGTGGCGATCCTGGGCGGCCGGGTCCGTCCGCCGGCCGCCGAGAACAAGCCGTTCAAGAAGGGCTGACCGTGACAGAGCCGGAGATCGACTGGCCCACGCTGCGCGACACGGCCCGGGACGCGATGGCGCACTCGTACTCGCCGTACTCGAAGTTCCCGGTGGGCGCGGCGGCTCTCGTGGACGACGGCCGGGTCGTGTCCGGCTGCAACGTGGAGAACGCGTCGTACGGGGTGACCCTGTGCGCCGAGTGCTCGCTCGTCTCGCAGCTGGCCATGACCGGCGGCGGCCGCCTGGTCGCGTTCGCCTGCGTGGACGGCGACGGCAACTGCCTGATGCCGTGCGGGCGCTGCCGCCAGCTGCTCTACGAGTTCGGCGGCGACGCGCTGCTCGTCGACACCCCGCTCGGCATCAAGCCCATGACGGAAGTCCTGCCGCAGGCCTTCGGGCCGCAGCACCTCCCCTAGAGAGAACCATCGTGGACGTCATCGACATCGTCATCGCCAAGCGCGAGTCCCGGGAACTGACGGACGAGCAGATCGACTGGCTGATCCCCGCGTACACGGCCGGGGTCGTCGCGGACGAGCAGATGTCGGCCCTGGCCATGGCGATCCTGCTCAACGGCATGACCCGGCGGGAGATCTCCCGGTGGACCGACGCGATGATCCGCACCGGCATCCGGATGGACTTCTCCAGCCTGGACCGGCCGACCACGGACAAGCACTCGACCGGCGGGGTCGGCGACAAGATCACGCTGCCGCTGGCCCCGCTGGTCGCGTCCTGCGGCGCCGCCGTGCCGCAGCTGTCCGGCCGCGGCCTCGGCCACACCGGCGGCACGCTCGACAAGCTGGAGTCCATCCCCGGCTGGCGCGCGCGGCTGTCCGACAAGGAGATGCTGGAGGTGCTCGGCGAGGCCGGGGCCGTGGTCTGCGCCGCCGGGGACAACCTCGCCCCCGCCGACAAGAAGCTCTACGCCCTGCGCGACGTGACCGGCACCGTGGAGTCGATTCCGCTCATCGCCTCGTCGATCATGTCGAAGAAGATCGCCGAGGGCACCGGCGCGCTCGTGCTCGACGTGAAGGTCGGCAGCGGCGCGTTCATGAAGGACCTGACGCGCGCCCGGGAACTCGCCGAGACGATGGTCTCGCTCGGCAAGGACCACGGCGTGCGCACGGTGGCCTTGCTCACCGACATGGACACGCCGCTCGGTCTCACCGCCGGCAACGCGCTGGAAGTCCGCGAGTCCGTCGAGGTGCTGTCCGGCGGCGGCCCGGCGGACGTCGTCGAACTGACCGTCGCGCTCGCCCGCGAGATGCTCGCCAACGCCGGGATCAGCGACGTGGACCCGGCCGAGAATCTGCGCAACGGCAAGGCGATGGACGCCTGGCGCCGGATGATCGAGGCGCAGGGCGGCGACCCCGACGCCGTGCTCCCCGTCGCCACCGACCGACACGTGATCACGGCCGGAAGCAGCGGAACCCTGACCCGGCTGGACGCGCTCCAAGTCGGCGTCGCGGCATGGCGGCTCGGCGCGGGCCGTGCGCGCAAGGAGGATCCGGTGCAGGCGGGCGCGGGTGTCGAGATGCACGCCAAGCCGGGTGACGCCGTCGTGGCCGGGCAGCCGTTGCTGACCCTGCACACCGACACCACTGATCGTTTCGCCACCGCCATCGAAGCACTCGACGGCGCTTGGGACATCGACGCGGACAATGGCGAGTATGTAGCTCGTCAACTCGTGTTTGATCGCGTTGGCTGACAAGTAGTATCGAACGCATGGCGTTGGTGTTTACCGAGGACGAGCTGCTCCAGACGGCCGGGCCGCGGAGTTTCGAACGTGGACTCGACTACGTCGAGGCGGTCGAGGAGCTCGAGTTCGAGGGCGCTGAGATCAACGCCATCGTCACCGGCACCTACGAGTACGACGTCACCATCTGGCGCGAGCGCGCGAAGCTGGAGGGGCAGTGCTCGTGTCCGTGGAGCCAGGAGGGCAACTTCTGCAAGCACTGCGTGGCCGTCGGCCTCGCGGCGCTCGCGTCGGACCAGCGCGCCGCCGCCTCCGCGGTGGTCGCGCAGCCCGGCCGCTCCGACCTCGAATCCTGGATCGACGCGCTCAACGCCGACGAACTGCGCGAGGAGTTGCGTGCCCTGATCCGCGGTGATCGCGGCCTGCGACGGCGCTTCGAGCTGCGTGCCGCGCAGGCCAGCCAGGACGTGGACCAGGTCCGCAAGCTCGCCCGCCAGCTGCTCGGCCGCGGCGGCCTGCGCGAGCCGATCGAGTACGAGGACGCGTTCGACTACGCCAGGAACGTGCGCGAGGTCGCCGAGGCCATCGTCGTGCTCATCGACAAGGGGCACGCGGACGAGGCCGTCGACATCATCCGCGAGGCGCTCAGCGACACCCGTGCGGCCATAGAGGACGCCGAGAACTCCGACTCCGACGGCACCATCGCGCACGCCATGGCCCTGCTGCTGCCGATACACCTGCGTGCCGCGAGGGAGGCCGACCCCGACCCGACCGAGCTCGCGCGGCACATCGCCGAGCACAACCTCGCCGTGCCGCACGAGTTCGAGTTCGCCTACGACGTCAACGACTACGCCGAACTGCTCGGCGAGCCCGGCGTGGAATTGGTCTGCGACGCGTACCGCGCGGCCTACGAGCGCAACCCCAAGGGCTGGCGCGAGAAGCAGTTGATGGAGCAGTTGGTGCGGGCCAGCGGCGACCTCGACGCGTTCGTCGAGTTCCTCTCCCGCGACCTCGATTCGCGCGGCTACCAGCACCTGCGCATCGCCCAGGAACTCGAGGCCGCCGACCGCGCGGACGAGGCACTGCGGTGGGCCGAGTCAGGCCTGCGCGACGCCACCGGCTTCATCGGCACCGACCTCGTCGAGTTCGTCGCCCTCCGGTACGGCCAGGCGGGCCGGATGGACGACCTGCTGGCCCTGCGCCGCAACAGGTTCCGCGCCGAGATGACCGTCTCCCACTACGAACTCCTGCGCGAGACCGCCGAACGCTGCGCCCTCTGGCCCGACGAACGCGACAGCGCCATGGCCCTGCTGCACGAGGATCTGGCGAAGCAGAGCCCGAAGGCCCAGTTCGGCATGGGCCCCGTC
This sequence comes from Actinospica sp., assembly GCA_035493475.1. Classification (GTDB taxonomy): domain Bacteria; phylum Actinomycetota; class Actinomycetes; order Streptomycetales; family Catenulisporaceae; genus Actinospica. Next base: position 14,152 of record DATJIF010000168.1, on the reverse strand, counting down.
CTGATCGACATCCTCGTCCTCGAAGGCGACTATGACTCCGCCTGGGAACTCGCCCGCAAGGCCGGCAGCGAACCCCAACGCCTCAAACTCGCCGCCCTCATCCGCGCCGACAAGCCCGCCGAAGCCCTCGACGTCTACCAGGAGGCCCTGGCCCCCCTGCGCCCCCAATCCGGCGAAGAGGCCTACCGCCGCGAAGTGGAACTCCTCCAAGCCATCCGCGCCTGCCACGCCCAACTGGGCACCCTCGACGCCTTCGCCACCTACCTCGCCGCCTTCAGGAAAGACCAACGCCGCAAGCGCAATCTGATGCGGCTGCTGGACTCGGTGGGGTTGGTGTAGGGCGGTCGTCCGACTCGCGCTACGTGTCGCGCTGGAAGGACTGGCGGCCGGCGGCGAGGCAGAGGGCCACGAAGCAGGTGAAGCTGAGGGCGGCGACCAGGAGTGAGGGCTCGCCGGGGGTCGGTGCGGTGGTGGTGAGCAGTTCCTGGCCGGTGGCGGAGGGGGCCACGTAGTTGGCGAGGGTCAGGTCGTAGGCGGACAGGACGGCGGGGAGGATCCACAGGAGGATCACGACGATGCCCACTGCGGGTGCTGTGCGGCGGACGGCCAGGCCGGTGCCGAAACCGGCCAGGCCCCAGCCGAGTAGGTATGTGACGGCGCCGAGGAGGGCGCGCGGCAGGTGGGGGGTGGACGTGGTCAGGGCGGCGTCCGTGCCGTGGAGGAACCACTGGCTGACGAGGATGGAGCCGGCGACGGCCGCCAGTGCCACCGCGCCGATCAGCGTGGCGCAGGCGCCCAGCTTGGCGGTGAGCAGGCGGGTGCGGCGCGGGGACGCGATCAGCGAGAGGCGGACGGTGTTCGAGGAGTAGTCGCTCGTCGCGGCCAGCGCCCCGAGGATCGCGATGAGGAGTTCGGCGAGGACGATGCCGCTCAGGGATCCCACGACCGGGTCGGTGCTGGAGTCGCTCGCGTTCGGCCGGCTGCTGTGGGCGCGGCTTACGAGGCCTGAGACGAGGACGGACGCGGCGTTGGTCGCGCAGGCGAGCGTGGTCGTGGAGCGTAGGGAGGTGAGCTTGACCATCTCGGATCGCCAGACGGCCGGAGGGCTGATGTCACTCATCGCGGAGTCCTAGCAGGGTGGCGTAGACGTCGTCGAGGCTGAGGGCGATAGGCGTGAGCTCGTGCGGTCGCAGGTCGTTCTCGGCCAGGAGATCGCTCAGCCGTTCGATGCCGATTCCGGTCACCAGGACCGCGCCCGAGCCGCTGCCCGACCCGTCGCCCGACCCGTTGTCCGGTGCGTCGGTCACCTCGGCGCCCGCGCCGCGGAGGAGGGCGAGGAGGCGGGGCCTGCGGCGTACCAGGACGCGGAAGCCCTGGACGGCGTGCCGGGCGAGCAGGGGGCCGAGATCGTCCTCGACGAGGAGCCGGCCGCGGTCCAGCAGGACGACGCGGTCCGCGATCTGCTGGAGTTCGGACAGCAGGTGGGAGGAGATCAGCACGGTCACGCCGTCGTCGCGCAGCCCGCGCAGCACGTCTCTGAGCCAGCGGATGCCGGTGGGGTCGAGGCCGTTCGTCGGCTCGTCCAGGATCAGTACCCGGGGTTCGCCGAGCAGTGCCGTGGCGATGCCGAGCCGTTGCAGCATGCCGAGCGAGTAGGTGCCCGCGCGGCCGCGTCTCACGGCCTGGAGTTCGACGAGTTCGAGTACTTCGTCCACGCGCCGCCTGGGCAGTCCGCCGGCCAGTGCCAGCATGCGCAGATGGGACTGCGCGCTGCGTCCGGGGTGCGCCCACGCGGCGTCGAGCAGCGCGCCGACCTCGCGGGCCGGGTTCGCCGACTCCGTGAAGGGCCTGCCGTTGATCAGGGCCCTGCCGTCGTCTGGACGCTCCAGGCCGAGCAGCAGGCGCATCACGGTCGACTTCCCGGCGCCGTTCGGTCCGACCAGGCCGGTGATCCGTCCGGCGGGCGCGGTGAATCCGACGCCGTCGATCGCGCGGGTGCCCCGATAGGCCTTGGTGAGGTTGACGGCCTCGATCAACGATTCCCCCGGTTCTTCTTCGCGGGGCCCGGTGCCCCCCGGAGCGCGGTGCGCACCCGGAGAACACCGGACCCGCGGATCAGGCGGACTAGTAGAGCGTGGTGGTGCTCGACGGGTCCAGAGCGGTGCAGTAGTTCCCGTTGTACAGCAGCACCCAGCCGTCGGTCACGGTCGCCGTCGAGGAACCGGTCACCGAGTGCGTCGTCAGCCACTCGTCGGCCCACGTGTAGTCGTCGGCCAGCGTGCCGTAGAAGAGCTTGGTGCCGGTGCCCGCGGAGTCCTTCACCGCGACGTCCCAGTAGTAGTAGACGGCGGGCTGGTTGAGGCTGAAGCCGGAGTCGACGTAGGCCTCCTTGTTCCCGACCGCGTAGTAGTTGAGGTACGCGTCGCCGCAGTCGCCCTCGATCGTGTCGTTCGGCGACACGGCCTTGGACGCGGCGACGGCCTCCTGCCTGCCGTCGGCCAGGGTGACGACCTCGTAGCCGTGCGCCTTCGCGACGGCCGCGTCGACGCCGGTCACCTCCATGGCGACGGTGACCCGCTTCACCAGCACCGGCTTGGCCGCCGCCGTCCCGGACACGTGCGACGCGGCCTGGTGCGAGGCCGCGTGCGCGGATCCGGCCACCCCGATCGGAATCAGGACCGCCGTCGCGGCGGCCGCGATCCTGGTCATCATCAGCTTCCTGTGCATGTCGTTCCCCCTATGCGAGTGGAAGAGTACTGATGTGAGATCCTAGGTGGATGTTCCGCACCGGTGATACTCCCCGTTCGGGGAGGTGGTCAGCCGAGCCCGTCCGCGGGAATCCCGGGCACGGCGCGCAGCCGCAGGCCGTCGACGACCTCCGCGGCGCCGCCGCACAGGATCCGCATCCCGTCGTGCCACCGGATTTCGAGGACCGACACGTCGGGGAAGTCCTTGCGGCGGCCGGTGAACTCGACGTCGTCGACGAGGACCACCCAGGGCCGCTCCGGCGCCGCCGCCTCCTCGCGTGCGGCCGCCGCCACGTCGTCCGGCTCCCGGCGGCCGGTGGTGCGGCGCAGTTCGAGGAGAACGGTCAGCAGGCTTTCGACGGTGCCGATCACGGGCGCGGGCACGGGATCCGGCCGCACGGTGTGGATCGAGAGCGCGAGCTCCCGTGCCCCCGGAGTCTCCCGGACGTACCGGACATGGGCCTTGTGCGGGCCGCCGTCCGTGGACTCCGCGCCCCAGAGCGCCCGCCAGTCCCCGTCGGGCCGGTCCGCGAGGGCTACCGGGCCGGGGAAGTCCGCGAGCCGCCGCCGGATCTGGTCCGCCGGGTCGCGCGGCGTGTCATCGTGCTGCATGTCGAGTCGCCTCCTGTGCTGATCGCGATGCGTTGCGCGCCGCCTCGGCCAGCAGCTCAGCCCTCGAAGTCATCTGCGACTTGCGGAGAATGTTGGAGACGTGGAACTTGGCGGTCTCCTCGGTGACGCCGAGCCGCCGGGCGATCTGCCGGTTGCTCAGCGCGTCGAGGAGCAGGTCGAAGACCTCGCGCTCGCGTGGGGTGAGTGGCTGGTGCGGGTCGTGGTCGGGGTGGGCTTCGCTTTCGCTCGAGCTCATAACCCTTATACGAGGTCTGACTGCTCGGATGCTGCATGAGAAACCGATGAGATTTCAGTTTATCGGTTGACGCGGCGCCGCCGCTGTTCACACACTCGGTGCAGAGCAGTCAGCTGAGGGGTGGGGACCGATGTCAGCAGCGACGGGGCGCAGCCATGCCGCAACAGGGTTCGAATCGTTCGCGCAGAGGGTCTGGCCGACCCTGCACGCGCGGGCCAGGCGGCTGTGCGGCTGCCATCACGAGGCCGAGGACCTGGCCCAGGAGACGCTGCTCGTGCTGAGCCGGCGCTGGGCCGACTTCGACGATCGCGGCAGGCCCGCGGCGTACGTGGCGGCCGTGCTGCACAGCCGGTTCGTGGACGCCCGGCGGCACTCCCGCTGGCGGCACGAGCGGCTCGACGGCTTTCCGCCGGGCCGCGATGCGGCCGCCGCCGACACCTCGGGTGCGGTCGAGCAGCGCGTCAGCCTCGATTCGGCGCTCGCCGGTCTCGGGGTGCGGCAGCGGGACGTGCTGGTGCTGCGCTACCTGTGCGACCTCGACGTGCGCACGGTCTCCCGGATGCTGTGCGTGTCGCAGAGCACGGTCCGCAGCCAGGAGGCCCGTGCCCTGCGTTCGCTGCGCTGCCGCGGCGGCCTGGGCTGAACCCGGCCGCCACGACTGCGCGCAACGGTGCCGCCGTCAGTCCCGGAGGTCCTGGAAGCGGTCGATGATCAGGTCCGAGAGCTCGTCGCGGCGGTCCTGGGTGAGGAAGCCGGCCTCGATGCCGTTGAGGGCGACCAGTTCCAGGTCCGCGAGGTCCCAGTCGAAGGCCTCGACCAGCAGGGCGAGCTCGCGGGTGGTGGAGGTGCCGCTCATCAGGCGGTTGTCGCAGCTGATGGTGATGGTGAAGCCGAGTTCGTAGAGCTTCTGCACCGGGTGGTCGGCGATCTTGCCCGCGATACCGGTCTGCAGGTTGGAGGACGGGCAGACCTCGAGGGCGATGCGGGTGTCGCGGACGAAGGAGGCGAGGCGGCCGAGGTCGGCGTCGCCGTCCTCGGTGAACTCGATGTCCTCGATGATGCGCACGCCGTGGCCCAGGCGCTGGGTGCCGAGCTGCACGGCCTTGGCGATCGAGGTGGGGCCGTCCGCCTCGCCCGCGTGGATGGTGAAGCGGAGGAACTGCTCGCGCAGGTAGGCGAAGGCGTCGGCGTGCAGGTCGGGGCCGAAGCCGAGTTCCGGGCCCGCGATGTCGAAGCCGGCGACGCCGGAGTCGCGGTGCCGCACGGCGAGCTCGGCGATCTTCAGGCTGTGGCCCGGCTCGGTGTTCTGCCGCATCGCGGTCACCAGCGTGCCGACCTGGATCGGGTTCCCGGCCGCGATCGCCCGGTCCTCGCCCTCCCGGCAGCCCTCGTTGACCGCCTCGACGACCTGGTCCAGCGTCAGCCCGTCGCGCAGGTGCTGCTCCGGCGCGTACCGCAGCTCCGCGTAGACGACGCCGTCGGCCGCGAGGTCCTCGACCGCCTCCGCGGCCACCCGGCGCAGCGCGTGCGCGGTCTGCATCACGGCGACGGTGTGGTCGAAGGTCTCCAGGTAGCGCGGCAGCGAACCCGAGTCGGCGGCGTCGCGGAACCAGACGCCGAGTTCGGCGGCGTCGGTGGTCGGCAGGCCGGTGTACCCGGCGGCGTGGGCCAGCTCGATCACCGTGGCCGGACGCAGTCCGCCGTCGAGGTGGTCGTGCAGCGCCACCTTCGGGACGCGCCGGAGCACGTCCTCGGTCAGCGCGATGGGGGCAGGGGCAGTCTCGTCGGTCATGGCGCCAGACTACGGGAACCGACCGGCCGTCAGCCGCCGCATCCCGGGAAGCCGGACGGGCTCAGTTGGATCCGCCGGACCCGGCCGCCTGCCCGGTCGCCGACGCCGAGGCGGAACCGAGGTTCGACAGGTACGCGGGCGCGCCGTACTCGTCCGAGAAGTCGAAGCAGCCGTTCCAGATCGGATCGCCGGTGCCGCTCCAGGTGCCCACGGCCGGGGCGTTCAGGTCGGCCTGGATCGTGCAGACGATCTCGGCCTTCGCGGCCTGGCCCAGCGACATCGAGTACTGGTAGTTCCACTGCTGGTCGCGCGCGGTGTACGAGACGACCGAGAGGTTCGCCGGGATCATCGAGGTGTAGCCGTCCGCGATGTCGGTGGTGTTCGGCCCCTTGATCAGCGCGGCGAAGACCAGCTCCTGGGTCACCGGCTCGTTCGTGTAGCGCACGACCGGGGTGAGCTTCTTGTCGTGGAAGAAGTAGAGCTGGTACTGGTTCTGGCCGCTGCCGCCCGGATTCCCGGTGCCGGACACGTCGTTGGCCGCCTGCAGCGAGGGCGCCGCGCCGACCACCTTCATCGAGGAGGACTGGATCCCGCAGCCGGCCAGGCCGATCGCCCCGACCACTCCGGCCACGGCCGCGGCCACCCCCGCCCCGCGCCGCTGCGCGGGCCTGCGCGTGGTCGCGGTCACCGTGTCCTCGCCTCCCAGTGGTCGCGCTGGCGGGTGTCGTGGCCGGTCGCCGAGAGCAGCCGCTCCGCCGCGCCCAGGCCGTCCTGGTCGAGATCCGTCTCGGGCGAACCGTGGTGCCGAGGCAGTCTGAAAGTGAAGACGGCTCCGCCTTCCGGTCGGTTCCGTGCCGAGAGGTCGCCGTTGTGCAGCCGGGCGTTCTCCCAGGCGATCGCGAGGCCGAGGCCGCTGCCCTCGCTGCGGCCGCGCGCCTTGTCCGCCTTGTAGAAGCGCTCGAAGATGTGCGGCAGCGCGTCCTGCGGGATGCCGGGGCCGTTGTCCGCGACCTCGATCAGCAGCTCGTCCGGGTACTCGTGCACGGTCAGCTCGACCGGCTCGCCGCCGTGCTTGAGCGCGTTGCCGCACAGGTTCGCCAGCACCACGTCGATCCGCCGCGCGTCCACCCGCACCGGCAGCATCCGCGGCGCGCGCACCCGCACCTTGCCGCCCCAGCCGCGGGCCTCGATCGAGGCCTCGATCAGCTCCGGCAGGTTCACGTCCTCGACCCGCATGCCCGCCGTGCCCGCGTCCATCCGGGAGATCTCCATCAGGTCCTCGACCAGCCGCGCGAGCCGCTTGGTCTCGTTCGCGATCAGGTGCGCGGCGGAGACGGTGGTCGGGTCGGCGTCCTCGACGTCCTCCAGCACCTCGGTGACGGCGGTCATCGCGGTCAGCGGCGTGCGCAGCTCGTGCGAGACGTCCGCGACGAACCGGCGGGAGGCCGCGTCCATCGCGCGCAGCTCCTCCATGGAGAACGCGAGCGCGCGGGCGGTCTCGTTGAAGGTGCGCGACACGTCCGCGAGCTCGTCCGAGCCGTTGACCTCGAGCCGCACGTCCAGTTCGCCGCGGCCGAGCCGGCGCGCGGCCATGCCGAGCCGCCGGATCGGAAGCAGGATGTTGCGGCTCGCGAAGAAGGCCACGAACGTCGCGCCGACCAGGGCGAGCAGCGTGGAGAACGCGCCGATCAGCACCAGGTTGTCCAGGACGTGCTGCTCCTGGCTGAGGTCGGTGAAGGTGTACATCTGCACGCCGGAGGGCTGCAGCGTCGCGCCGGTCAGGATGTACGTGGTGCCGCCGATCGTCGTGCGCTCCTGCACCATCGAGCCGCCCGCGGCCCGCTTGAAGTCGGCGGGCACGTCGTCGAGGTTGGAGTTGCTGGAGATCGTGCCGACGGTCGGGCTGATGATGACGACCGCGTCGCCGTTCTTCGCGATGGTGTCGGCGACCTGGTGCAGCGAGTTGGCGATGGTCGCCTCCTCGAACTGCTTGCTGGCCGCAGTCCCGCCGGCCTGCAGCTGGTCGCCGTACGCGTTGAAGTCGTCGGTCAGGTTGCTCACGGCGGTCTGCTGCGCCTTGTCCAGCATCACCGTGCGGGTCAGGTAGTACGACGCGCTGGTGATGATGACGGCGGTGATCACGGCCACCGCGGCGAAACCGGCGAACAGCCGCGGCCGGATGCCGCCGAGCCGCCAGCCGCGCCGGTGCAGGCCGCGCCGCCACCAGCCGACGCCGCGCCGTTCGATGCGCGCGTCCGCCGCCTGCCGGCGCAGCTCTCGTCTTTCGCGTCTGCTCACGCCGCCCCCGTCCGGCGGGACGTGAATGTCCTCATCGCGGCGGGTCCAACCGGTAGCCGATGCCGCGGACCGTGCGGATCAGCTGCGGATCCCCGGGGACGAGCTCCACCTTGGCGCGCAGCCGCTGGACGCACGCGTCCACCAGCCGGGAGTCGCCGAGGTAGTCGTGGTCCCAGACCAGCCGCAGCAGCTGCTGCCTGGACAGGGCCTGGCCCGGCCGCCGGGAGAGCTCGACCAGCAGCTTGAGCTCGGTCGGGGTGAGCGAGATCGGCGAGCCGTTGCGGGAGACGATCATCGCCGAGCGGTCCACGGCCAGGTCGCCGAAGACCGCGACGTCGGCCTGATCGGGGACGGCCCCGCCGTGCCGCCGCAGCACCGCCCGGATGCGCGCGTCCAGGACGCGCGGCTGGACCGGCTTGACCACGTAGTCGTCGGCGCCGGACTCGAGGCCGACGACCACGTCTATGTCGTCGCTGCGGGCCGTCAGCAGGATGATGGGGACCTGGTCGGTGCGCCGGATCCGGCGGCAGACCTCGAAGCCGTCGAGGCCGGGCAGCATGACGTCGAGCACGACCAGCTCGGGCCGCTGGCTCTGCCAGAGCTCCAGACCCTCCTCGCCGGTGGCGGCGGCGGTCACGCGGTGACCCTGGCGGGTCAGCGCGAGTTCGATCGCCATCCGGATGGAGGGGTCGTCTTCGACGAGCAGGAGACTAGGCACCTACCCATTTTTACCGATGAAAAGCCTGGACGCGGTAGTCGAAGCTTAAATTCGCAATCCGGACAGACTGTCGCGACGGGTGGTAGCCGCACGGTCTCGCGCCGTGTCCGTTCGGGGGAAGTAGATCACGTCGCGTACCGGGCATTTCACCCCCAGTGGGTAACGTACGCCACCCCGAAGGCCCTGTGGCAAAGCTGTGACGTGAATCGGACTGCGCGATGAAGAGCGGGGACAAAGGTGGTAGCCATGAGCTTCCCGACTCAGGCACCTCCTGTCCCCGCCGAAAAAGTTGACGCGGCCCGCCCCGCGAACGGTTCCCCGGCAGTTGATAACGCTTCGGCCACGATTCCCGGCGATTTCGCCGCGTACGTCGCGGAACGGCGCTCCTCGCTGCTGCGTACCGCGCACCAGGTGGCCGGCGACCGCACCGAGGCCGAGGACCTGCTGCAGGAAGGCCTGCTCAAGACCTACCAGGCCTGGCACCGGATCGAGGACAAGGCCGTGGTCGGCTCGTACCTGCGCCGGACCATGACGAACCACCAGATCTCGCAGTGGCGCAAGCGCCGGGTGGAGGAGTACCCGACCGACGAGCTGCCCGAGCGCCCGTACGACGGCGAGTCGATGACCCAGGTCGAGATGCGGGTCGCGGTGGCCCGCGCGCTCGGCCGGCTCTCCGCGCGGGACCGCGAGGCGCTCTCGCTGCGCTATTACGGCTCGTACACCGACACCGAGATCGCCGAGCGCATGGGCGTCTCCGTCGGCACGGTCAAGTCCGCGCTCTGGCGGGCCCTGCGTAAGCTGCGCGAGGACCCGTCGCTGCGCCCGCTCGCCATGTACGTCACCGCCAACTCCGAGTGGCTGGAACCGGTCGCAGCCGCGGCCTGACGCGCTGTCATTTTGCGCGGAGTTTCCTCAGTCCCTGGACATCCGGCCTGGCGAGCCCCTCGACCCGCTCGATAGGCTCTGCGCCGACGCGCACCGCTCATCCGATGAAACCCAGGGAAAGTCACGTTCTCATGACAGATGCGATCAAGAAGCTGCGCGAGCCCGCGGCGCTCGGTGCCTCGGCGTACGCGGCGCTCAGCGTCCTGGCCTCGGTGATCGAACTGCTGTTCACCAGCGGCGGGAGCTTCTCCGACACCGCCGCCGGGCAGATGGGGAATCTGCTCAACTTCCCGGTGGCGCTGGCGATCGCGATCGCCGTCTACCTGGCCAACCACATGGACCCGGCGCTGGCCAGGGCCCGCCTGGTCACGATGGTCGGGCTCGGCACCGCCGCGGTGGCCGCGGTCTTCGGCGTGGTGGCGTTCTTCGCGAGCTTCGGCGCCGACGTGTCCGGCACCGACAAGTTCGCCTTCTTCCTCGCCGGCGCGGGCGGCGCGGCCGCGATCGGCATGGCCGCCTGGTACGCCTGGCTGACCTGGCAGACGCACGCCCCCGTCAGGCCGGCCAACCCGGCTCCGGCCCAGGCTCCCGGCGCGAACTGGGGCGGGCCGCAGGTACCGCAGCAGCAGCCGGGCCAGGCCCCGCAGGGCCAGCAGCCGGCCGGCTTCTCCTGGACGCCGGGCAACGCCAACGAGCAGACCGCCTACCTGCCGCCGCAGCAGCCGGCGCCGGCCCAGTCGCAGACCCTGCAGGCGCAGCAGTCCGCGACCGGGTCCTACTCGGTGCCGCCGTCGATGCGCCCGCAGCAGCCCGGCCAGCCCGGCCCGCAGCAGGCGCAGCAGCAGACGCAGATGATGCCGCCGGTCCCGCCGACCATGCAGGAGTACGCCCCGAATCCGCAGCCCTGGCAGCCGGGCCCGGGCGGAGCCGGCGCGCCGCAGCAGCAGCCGACGCAGCAGACCCAGCAGCAGCCGACGCAGCAGGAGAACGAGGGCCAGGGCCCGTTCGGGGTCGGCAACTGGCAGTAGCCGCCGCCGGTCCGCGGCACATCCGCGGCCGCCGGCGAGCGGTGGTCCGTTGGTGCGCCGGGCCAGTCACCACTCGTCGTTCCGATAACCGTCCGAGGCAAGAGTTCTCGTCAAAGCACCTCTCCGGCGCCAGGTCGGCCGGATAGGTGCTTCGGTGTCTGATGGAGGACTGCACATCACTCGGCGGCCTGATGCAGCAGGTCCCCGGCAACCGACGTGGCACGGCGCGGCCCCGTTCCCAGGACTCGGGAACGGGGCCGCGCCGTATCCGCGCACCCGTCGTCAGGCGCCGACCGGATGCCAGACCGTCTTCGTCTCCAGGAACGCCGTCAGCCGCGCGGTGCCCGGCGCCTCGGACCAGTCCGCGGGCGCGGAGCTCGGGCGCAGCACCCGCTTCAGGTTCTCCGCCGCCATCTGCTCAAGCGAGGTCGCGAACCCGGCGTCCGCGATCCCGGCCAGGTCCAGCGCGTCCACGTCCATGTGCTCGGCCAGCGGCTTGCCCAGCTCGGCCGAGCTGCCCGTCAGGATGTTCACGACGCCGCCGGGCAGGTCGGAGGTGGCCAGCACCTCGGCGAGGGTGACCGCGGGCAGCGCGGCGGAGTCCGGCGCGACCAGCACCGCCGTGTTGCCCGCCGCGATCGCCGGGGCGAGCACCGACACGAGGCCGAGCAGTGCGGGCCGCTCGGGGGCGAACAGCGCCACCACGCCGGTCGGCTCGGGCGAGGAGACGTTCCAGAACGGACCGGCCACCGGGTTCGCCGCCGACCGGATCTGGCCGATCTTGTCGGTCCAGCCCGCGTACCAGACCCAGCGGTCGATCGCCGCGTCCACCTGCGCCGCGGCCTTCGCCTCCGAGAGCCCCTCCACCGAGCCCACCTCGGCGGCGAACTGCGCGCGCCGCCCCTCCAGCATCTCGGCGATCCGGTAGAGGATCTGGCCCCTGAGGTACGCGGTCGCCCCGGACCAGCCGGAGAACACGCCGCGCGCCTTGCCGACCGCGTCGCGCGCGTCCTTGCGCGAGGCGAGCGCGGCGTTCGCCAGGAAGGTGCCGTCCGGTGCGGTCACCTGGTAACTCCGTCCGCTCTCCGAGCGCGGGAACGCGCCGCCGATGTACAGCTTGTAGGTCTTGCGTACGTCGAGGCGCACCGGCGAGGCCGGGGAGGCGGCCTTCGGGCCCGCCGGGCTCGCGACGCTCGCGGCCGCCTCCGGCGCGGCGGCGCGAGCCTTCTTCGCGGTCTTCTCAGCCGTGGTCTTCTCAGACATCGAGGTAGGCCTCCAGACCGTGCAGGCCGCCCTCGCGGCCGTAACCGGACTCCTTGTACCCGCCGAACGGCGAGGTCGGGTCGAACTTGTTGAAGGTGTTGGCCCACACCACCCCCGCGCGCAGCCGCCTCGCCATGCTCAGGATCCGCGAGCCCTTCTCCGTCCACACGCCCGCGGACAGGCCGTACGGCGTGTTGTTGGCCTTCGCGATCGCCTCGTCGGGCGTGCGGAAGGTGAGCACGGACAGCACCGGCCCGAAGATCTCCTCGCGCGCGATCCGGTGCGTGGCCGAGACGTTCGTGAAGATCGTCGGCGCGAACCAGAAGCCGTTGACCGGCAGCTCGCACGGCGGCGACCAGCGCTCCGCGCCCTCCGCCTCGCCCGCCGCGGTCAGCTCCGTGATCCGGGCCAGCTGCTCGGCCGAGTTGATCGCGCCGATGTCCGTGTTCTTGTCCAGCGGGTCGCCGAGGCGCAGCGTGCCCATCCGGCGGCGCAGCGCGTCGAGCAGCTCGTCCTGGATCGACTCCTGCACCAGCAGCCGGGAGCCCGCGCAGCAGACCTGCCCCTGGTTGAAGAAGATCGAGTCGATGATCCCCTCGACGGCCTGGTCGATGGGGGCGTCGTCGAACACGATGTTCGCCGCCTTGCCGCCGAGCTCCAGCGTCAGCTTCTTGTCGCTGCCCGCCACGGTGCGCGCGATCTGCCGGCCCACGGCCGTCGAGCCGGTGAACGCGACCTTGTCCACGCCCGGGTGCGCGACCAGCGCCGCGCCCGTCTCACCCGCGCCGGTCACGATGTTGACCACGCCGGCGGGCAGCTCCGCCTGCTGGCAGATCTCCGCGAACAGCAGCGCGGTCAGCGGCGTCGTCTCGGCGGGCTTGAGCACCACCGTGTTGCCGCAGGCCAGGGCGGGCGCGATCTTCCACGCCAGCATCAGCAGCGGGAAGTTCCACGGGATCACCTGCGCCGCGACGCCGAGCGCACGCGGGTTCGGCCCGTAGCCGGCGAACTCGAGCTTGTCCGCCCAGCCGGCGTAGTGGAAGAAGTGCGCGGCGACCAGCGGCACGTCCACGTCCCTGGTCTCCCGGATCGGCTTGCCATTGTCGATCGACTCCAGCACGGCCAGCTCGCGGGCGCGCTCCTGGATGATCCGCGCGATCCGGAACAGGTACTTGGCCCGCTCCGTGCCCGGCGTGCGCGACCAGACGCTCTCGTAGGCCTGGCGCGCCGCCGCCACCGCGCGGTCCACGTCCGGCGCGGAGGCCTCGGCGATCTCGGCGAGCGCCTCGCCGGTCGCCGGATTCACGCTCTTGAAGGCCCCGCCGGTCGCCGGGACGAACTCGCCGCCGATGAACAGCTCATAGCTCGGCTTGATGTCCACGATCGCGCGCGACTCGGGCGCGGGCGCGTAGTCGAAGATGCCCAATTCTCTCTCGCCCTCCAAGTCAGTCGACGGTCACGTAGTCCGGGCCGGAGTAGCGCCCCGTGGCCAGCTTCTGGCGCTGCATCAGCAGATCGTTCAGGAGGGACGACGCGCCGAAGCGGAACCAGTCCGGCGAGAGCCAGCCGTCGCCCAGCGTCTCGTTCACCGTCACCAGGTACTTGAGCGCGTCCTTGCTGGTGCGGATGCCGCCCGCGGGCTTCATCCCGACCTTGCGGCCGGTCTGCCCGGTGTAGTCGCGCACCGCCTCCAGCATCAGCAGCGTGACCGGCAGCGTCGCCGCCGGGCTCACCTTGCCGGTGGAGGTCTTGATGAAGTCGGCCCCGGCCAGCATCGCCAGCCAGGAGGCCCGGCGCACGTTGTCGTAGGTGGCCAGCTCGCCGGTCTCCAGGATCACCTTCAGGTGCGCGTCCCCGCACGCGCCCTTCACGGCCGTGATCTCGTCGAAGACGTCCTGGAAGCGCCCGGACAGGAACGCCCCGCGGTCGATCACCATGTCGACCTCGTCCGCGCCCGCCTCGACGGCGAACCGGGTGTCCGCCAGCTTGACCTTGAGCGAGGAGCGGCCGGAGGGGAACGCGGTGGCGACGGACGCCACGTGGATCCCGGTGCCCTTCAGCTCCTCCTTGGCCACGGCGACCATGTCCGGGTACACGCATACCGCGGCGGTGGAGGGGCAGGCCGGGTCGCCCGGATCCGGGCGCCGGGCCTTCGCGCACAGCGATCGGACCTTGCCAGCGGTGTCGGCGCCCTCCAGCGTGGTCAGGTCGATCATGCGGATCGCCAGGTCGATGCCCGCGGCCTTGGCCGTGGTCTTGATCGACCGGGTGCCGAGCCGGGCGGAGCGGGCCTCCAGGCCCACCTTGTCCACCCCGGGCAGGCCGAGCAGGAAGCGCCGCAGCGCGGCGTCGCTGCTGGTCACCCCGCTGAGGCCGTAGTTCGAATGCGGCTGCGTCGCCGCCGGGAGGGTGCTGGTCACGCATCCACAGTAATCCACCGGCGGAGGCATCGTGCAAACGTTCTCCGAGCGTAGGCGGAGGTGGGGCCGGGGGTGCGGATCGGGCTGGGTCGGAAGCGGTGACGGTTCGGCGACGGGCCGGACCGGCACGTCG